>CANGKZ010000035.1 GCA_947454705.1 Verrucomicrobiota bacterium | reverse complement strand
GTGCCTTTGGTGGAGTTTGCCGAAGCGGTGCGATTACCGCCGCCTTGAGGAGGCTTTAAGACCGGCTTAACGGCTGGTCAAAACGAGCCAAAAGCGGTTGAGTTGCTCAAACCTCTGCAAAGTCTGCTCGAACCAGCTGCGGTTTTACAAAGGTCCAAGGTCCAAGGTCCAAGGTCCAAGGTCCAAGGTCCAAGGTCCAAGGTCCAAGGTCCAAGGTCCAAGGTCCAAGGTCCAAGGTCCAAGGTCCAAAGGCCAAGGTCCAAAGTCCAAAGTCCAAAGTCCAAAAGCCAATGGCCGAGATCCAGCTTCTGCGTCGAACCGATCTGCGATCTTCGAGAACTGCCCCAGTTCCGCCCAGCCGAGCTCGCCCAATCGAGCGACGACCACTTCGTAGCTTGGGGTGATCAGCCTTCTCCCGGCGGCGGCTACGAAGACGGGGAATGAAGCCGAAAAACAGGGTTGAACGAGGATGCGAAGGCTTCCGGTCGATTTTCTGATACGCGCGGGTTCGAAAGCGGTGTCGACGCTGCGCTCTGCCACCGCACTCCAAAACGTTGGGCGGAAATTAAAAACGAAGGGGCGTTCCGGCGCAGTGCTTCCCGATTGCTCATTTCCTCGCGGCTTTGATCCATTCCAGGAGGTCGCGTACGTCGCGGGGTTCGAGGGCGGCTTCGAGGCCTTCGGGCATGAGGGACCGACCCAACGGCCCCGTCTCGCGCAGCTCGGATCGCAGCACCACTTGCTCCACGTTGCCCGGCATTCGGAGGGTGATGTTGTTCGCGGTTTCCGTGACGAGCAGTCCGATGTACTCGGCATTGCCCCGGGTCACAATTCGCTGCGCCTGGTAGCGCGCTTCCACCGCCGCGTTGGGATCAAAGATTGCCGTGAGGAGCCAGTCCACGGGCTTGTCCGCGACCATGTCGAGGTCCGGCCCCACCGGGTTGCCCTCGCCCTTCAGTCGATGGCAGACGGCGCAGGATTCGCGGAAGATCTCGCGTCCGCGTTTGGCATCGGCGGGATGGGTTGGATCAGGATTGGTCCCGGAAAGGTACTGGGCCGCGATGCGCGCCCGGTCGGGATTGGGCTTGGACGCGAGCCGCGGGAGCGTTGGGACAGGCCCCGTCCGGGTGGGCTGATCGGCCAGCCGTTTCATCAGGGGATGCCCGGGACTCACCGAAGAGAGAATCGCCGGACGCATCTGCGCGTGGTCCCCTTCGCGTTGCGCCAGGCGTTCGAGCGCCCGCTCGGCTTCGGGCTGCTTCCACGCACCGAGGGTGAAGGCAAGCTGGCGGCGGACGGCGAATTCCGGATCGGATTCCAACTCAAGAACCGCAGCAAATAACGCCGTCGATGGCTGCTGCGACGCGAGGGTCTCGCTGAGTTGAAGGGCCTGGATGCGGACGCGCGGGTGAAGATCGTGAAGGGCCGCGACGAGGAGATCGGGTGTGGCGTGGTGAAGCAGCCCCAGGGTGGCGAGGGCCTGGACTCGAACCTTCGGACTGGCCGAGGTCAGGGCGAGCCGGCGGATCGCGGGCGCGGTGTCGGATGCGGTGTCGCCCCGCTCCACCAGCAGACGCTGCACGGTGTCGCGCTGCCAGCCGTTGGGACTTTCCATCGCCGCCACCAGCGCGGCTCCGTTGAGGCGTTCCAAATTTGGAACAGGCCGCAGGCGGACGCCATCGGGCACGATGCGGTAGAGCCGGCCACGGTCATCCCCGGCGCGGAGTTGGAGGCGGCTCTGGGTTTCGGGGGCGATCCATTCGGGATGTTCAAGCACGGCGCGGTAGAAATCGGCGAGGTACAGGGCTCCATCGGGACCGGTCTTGAGCATGGTGGGGCGGAACCAGTCGTCGGTGCTGGCGAGGAATTCGCGGTCTTGTTCATCGGCGGCGCGATGGCTGGTGAAGGTGGCGCCATCGGGTTCGAGCACTTCGCGGTGCACGAGGTTGTACACGGGGTCGCTGATGAAGACGCTGCGCTCAAACTCCGGGCCAAACAGGGTGTCGCGATAGGGCGTGGGGCTGTTGGCGCTGGTGGCGTGGCCGAAGGTTTCGGGCTGGTTGAACCGGGGCAGCGGAGTGCTGATGGGGTAGAGCCGCGTGGAGTCGGCGCGATCGGCGAGCATGTGTCGAACGCTCTTCACGGCGAGCGCGGGGTTCCGACGGAGGTAGTGCTCGGGGATGGAAATGTGCCAGAGCCAGATCGGATTCGCGTCGCCGAACCATTCACCGAAGTCGTCGCGGTGGCGGCCGAATTGGGATCCGCCGGAGACGGTTTCGAATTCCCCGGTGTCGGGACGGAAGCGGAAGTCGCGTCCGCTGATGTCGACCGTTTTGCCGGTGGCGATCGACTTCACCTTGCCGCCGCTGTCGCCATTGGCGCCGTAGATCCAGCCGTCGAGGCCCCAGTCGAATCCATTGAGGCGGTGCTGTTGGTTGCCGGGATTAAACCCGGTGAAGAGAACCTTGCGGACATCGGCCCGGCCGTCGCCGTCGGTGTCTTCGGCGTAGAGAATGTCGGGGGCCGACGCAATGAGGACTCCCTTGCGCCAGGGAATGAGTCCGGTGGGAAACGGAACGCCTTCGAGAAACACGGTGGCGGTGTCGGGGAGTCCGTCGCCGTTGATGTCGGTGAGCACCTTGATCACACCGCCCGGCTTGCCGTGGCCATCGAGGCCGAGCGGGTAATCGCGCATTTCCACGACCCAGAGGCGTCCCGACGCATCCCATTCGAAGGCCATGGGGCTGACGACCGTGGGTTCGGCGGCGACGAGTTCGACGTGAAATCCCGGGCGCACGCGGATGCTGGCGCGCGAGGCCTCGGGCGACTTGGCCTCGGGCATGGGAAACGCGATCAGGTCCGGGAAGGAGCGTCGCCACACCTTGTCCGGCAGCGGCGAGGTGGATTCGTTCTGCACGACGAGATGCCCCCGGTGAAACCATGCGCCCTGGTTCTCGCCGCGAACGGTGAAGGGTGGAATGGGGTTGCGCGGTGACGCGGCGGATCCGCGGGTGTATCGCGCGACTTCGTGGGACCATCCGCGCTTCCACCCGAGATGATCCTGCACCACGGAGGCCCACAGATGGATCGAGACGGCAGTCTCATTCGAGGCGATTACGTCTTCGAATCCGTCGCCGTTCAAATCCACGAAGCGGAGTCCGTTGTCGCGTCCTGCGGCGTCCACGAGCGACACGCCGTCGGGCAACTTGTAGGGAAGCAACTTCCACCGCTGCTCGGATTCGACCCAGCCGTAGATGGCGTTTTGACCGGGATTGCTGACCAGCAATTCGCAGGAGCCATCGTGATCGAAGTCGCGAAGGCGGAGTCCGCGATCCGCGCGGGCCGGGGCGGTGAGAATAGATTCGAGGCCGCGCGCGAGTTCGACCCGCTTCTGCCACGCGCCGGAGACGAATTCCCAGACGCCGCCGTCCGATCCCGGAATCATCATGGCGGTGACTCCCGCCCGCACGACGCCGAAGCGAATTTCCGTCGGAGTCTCACCGCCGCGCGCGAAGGCAGCCGGCGTGGGCGTCTCGCGCCAGGAGCGCGTGGAGGGGTTCCAAATTCGGGTCACCTGTTTCCGCGCGTTGCCAATCACAACGTCCAGAAAGCCGTCGCCGTCCACATCCAACAGTCGCACGCCGGGATCTCCTCCGATCTCCCCTGCCCGCGTCGGACCGGGTAGATCGAGGAGGGATTCACCGGCGAGGGCGTTCCGCTCAATCCGCGCCAACGCCTCGGGAAAGGTGAGGAACTTCACGCGGGTGCCGTAGGTGGCGACTGCGTGATCGATGAGTTCGATGATCTGCTGCGGGGCGCTCCATCCGTAGGGGTGCAGGATCATGGTCATCACCCCCTGTTTCACCACGGTGGCATCGAGTGCGGCCTTCCAATCGGCCAGCGTGATGGCGTTGGTGGCGCCCTGGATGTTGAAGGCCTCCCAATCGCTGGGCACCGCGCAGGGGAATTCCCAGCATCCGCGTCCGATCACATAGGGATACGGATAATCCTCAATGAATCCGGCGAACGCACCGAGCGACACCGGCTTGGATCCCGGAGCGGGAACCGGGAAATACTTGGCGAACCGGTCCTGGCCCGACGCGGTGACGATCGACCGGGGCAGCGCGGGATCGTTGGTCGTGAAGCGCATCATCGCGGAGGAGTCGATGGCCAGACGGTGTCCATCGGGCGACCGGCGCGGGAACAGCTCGGCAAAGAAGCGCGGGCTCGCGGAATTCATGGAGTCGCAGCACGGCATCCGGTAAGCGACCGGTTGATTCCCGGGGATGCGCGAGATCAGGTCGAGTCCGCCCAGTACGTTGTTGGACGCAGCGCTGAATCCGTTGGTGGAAAGCAGCGGGCACGGATGCGCGAGCGTGTGGACCTCCAGTGAAACGCCCTCCTTTTTCCACTGCTGGAAGCGCGGGTCATCGACCTGGCATGCGTTGCAGAAAATACCGAACGGGGCGCGTCCATCGATCTGCTTCAACCGTTCCAGAATCGGGCGCAGGTAGGCCTCGTACTTATCGGTCGCGCGGAGGTCATCGATGGAAAGGATGACCACGGCCTCGACGCCCGGCTCTCCGATCCACTGCGGCGTGGTGAACCTGGCCGAGGCGCGCGTGGGGTGGAATGGATCGGACTCGTCGAGGTAGGAAAACCGGTTGGCGGCGGAACTCGGCGCGGCGGCGAGGACCGGCACCAGCCCGACAAGTCCAAGGAGAAGCCCAGCCATCGCGAGGCGGAACGAGGGAAGAAGCATGGAGGGGGGGGATCAATTAAAAATTGTGAATGAAAAATTAAGAATTGGGGAGGAAGGCAAAGTCCAAAGTCCAAAGTCCAAAGTCCAAAGTCCAAGGTCCAAGGTCGAACCGAAGGGACACGAGGGTTGACGGTCGGTTTTCTTCTGCACGCGGGTTCAAAAGCGGTGTCGACGCTACGCTCTGCCACCGCACTCCATAGGGTCGGTCGAACTTCGAAAGCCAAGTGGCGAAACTCGGATTGGAATTCGATTTTCGATCTTCAAAAAAATAGTTCCACAGCTTCTGCCGAATCCCATTTTTTATTTTGAATTGAACATTGTTAACTCCCTCCGCCCGTCTGCCTCGCTCAGCGGTTGGTTTCCCGGAATTCGACATATTCCACGGCTCCGGGACCGAGGGTGAGTTCGTGGTCGCGGGCGTTGCGCTGTTCCGTTCCGGATCGCCATTCGCGGATCACTCCAAATTTTTTCCGCGCATGCAGCCGCACGCGCGTGGTGACCGCGGGATCAACAACCGCCGGCTCGCCCGGCTTCTTGGCCACGCCCCGGTTGCGAATGAGCTCCACCACCCAGCCGGTTGACGTGCGGTTGACCTGATACTGCACCCCCTGCCCTTCAGCCTCGACTTCCACCGGCATCACGCTGCGAACCACCTCGCGCAGTCGCTCATTGGGAACCGCGGCGGGACGGCCTGTATCAGGATTGGTCCATGCGGGAAGCACCTCGAGGGATCCGCGCCGGGAGAGGGTGGCAAAGCGGCTCCCGAGGGCGTCGCGATGACGCGCGGAGATCATCACCCGGCTGCCTGAGCGAAGGACGGCGTCGAGGGTCTGGATGGTTTCGGGGGTGAACTCGATGTCCCCAGCCAGCAGCACGATCGGGTATCGGCGCAGAAGATCCGCCGGCGCGTCGCTGAGCAGGACGTCCACGCATTCTCCGACCGGCGTGGGACGCAGGTAGCTTTGCTCGGGGTTCGCCGGATCGGGCCGGGCGTGGATGTGATCCGCCCCGGGGAAAAGCTGGGCATCGAACAGGTCGCGCACCTCGCGATCGCCCGGAGTGGGAGGCAGAATGCCCCAGGGCTTGTCCATGTACCCGTTGTAACCCGCGAGGTGATCGAGCACCACGGCCACGGGCATGAAGGGAATGCCGCGATCGTGTGATTGAACGAACTGGAAGACCTCGGCCGCCTTGCGTCCGTGCGAGGTCAGGGTCCAGGGGGCTTCCGCCTTTTCGAAGAAAATCGCGATGTTGTTCTCCGGCGTGACCATCGAGGCCCCGGCAAACCATCCGTGCAGCCACATGCGTTCGTAGAAACTCAATGAGTGTCCGGCATCGAGCCCGCGGGTCACGCCTCCTTCGGCCCGGAGTGGACCACTTGTGGTACAGGATCCGTGGAACCACGGACTCACCTGCACGGACCAGGGTTTGTCCCAGCGGCGCGAGGCCCCGCGAGCAAAGGCGAGCTTGGACTGGGTGAAGGCGATGTTCTCGCCGACCTCGAGTCCGATGCACCGGGCGCCCCATTCGCCGGCGTAGGCTTCGTAGTGGGAGTGGCCGGTGACGCTGATGACGCGGCCCAGCAGGTCGTGGCTGCGGCTGAGAAAATAATTCCGGAGGGTGTCGTAGCACTCGCGTCGGTCCTTGGGGAAACGGTAGTACCCGGCCAACCCCTTGGGCTTCATGAGATGCCGGTAGGTCTCAAATTCGGCACCGTAAACGGATCGCCACCAGGATTCGGTAGCGGCGAGGTTGTGAAAATAATAACCCCATTCGCCGAGCTGGTAGGCGTTGAACACGCCGGCGTCGTCGAGGGGACGCACACGTTTCCGTTGTTCCTCTCCGAAGACGGCGCGGCCGCCCATAATCTGCATTTCCCCGCCGGAGTAGAACACCACGGGCCAGCGGAGTCGGGCGAGGAACTCCATGACGGCCTCGGAACCGGGTCCGGGCCCCGGGCCGGGATCCCAGGCGTTGGCGAGGTGCTCGCGCTGGAGGACTCCGGTGAGTTCGCGCACGGAATTCAGATCGCCCGGCGCACCGTAGAGGCTGAAGGAGAATCCCTGCGTTCCCGGCATGGGGCGCAGGCGCAAGGGCCCCTGATTCAACGCCTCGAACGTGGGAGCAGTGGCGGCGGCGTGAGTGGGTGCTGGAGCAAGTACGGCACCGGCCATCACGAAAGACGCAGCAACGCCCAGCAGGGTGCGACGCCCGCGGCCGGGAAAGAGGGGAAACATCCCCGCCGAAATGCGCGAGGAACGGTGCGAGTGGCAAGCGGATTGTTCGCGGCGAAAGGCGGACCAATTAAAAATTAGAAATGGGAGAAGAAGTCCAAAGTCCAAAGTCCAGAGGCCGGAGGCGGAGCTTCGGAATCTGTGTGGGTCCGTGAAATCCGTGTCTTCCTCGCAGATTCGCCTTCTGCCTCTTCAACGCTTCAACTTTTCAACCCAAAAACGGCAGTTCAAACCGCAGATGGACGCGGATGAACGCAGATGGAGAGGGAGATGAATCGTTGGATGCGCCTTCAATCCATTCATCGGCTGGGTACGTCTCAACGGTCTCTGCCCCGCGTTGATTTTCTCTCGCAGCGCCGGATTTAGGCGACGGGGTTCCTCACACGTATGGAGTACCGCGTTTACGCGGCTCTGCTGTTGGACGCGGGACCATCGAACGGTTGGAAATCAACCCGCTGCAGCCCTCGAGACGCGCCTCCCCGAACCGTCTGAAGACGGGATTCCAAACGAATGAGAAAACCCTCGCAGCAACGTTGGATTCCCGCTTCAACGCTTCAACTTTTTTAACCCTTCAACTGCCGTTTTCAGATTCAACCCGCCTCCTCAGCCCGGGCCCGCACGTCCGCGGAGGACGATCAGCACGGCACCGGCGATCATCACCAGCGATCCGGTGATGCGGCGGCCCACATGACCTTCGCGCAGGAATCGGTGCCCGAGCAGCACGCTGATGAGCGAGGAGGTTTGGAACAGTGCGAGGGAGTAGCCCACCGGGAGTCGATCGAAGGTGAACAGCGTGGTGGCCTGCATGATTCCCGTGGTCAGGGCGAGCCAGCAGCAGGTGCGGCGTTGGAGCCGCAGCGCAACGATCTGGGCGGGAATCGAAGTTCTGCCGACGCGGAGTGTGATCCATCCGGCAATCAGGGCGAGTGGGAATCCCACGAGACACCACCAAACGAAGGTCGCTCCCGGCGCGCTCGCCTGCAGGGTGCGCTTGAGAAACACCGCCTCGGTGGCCGAGAGCAACAGCGCTGCGAGGCGAAGCTGGACGCCGCGTTGGGCAAAGAAGCGGCGGAATCCGCCCGAACGCGCCGCGCCGGGTTCGCGATCGGTCACGCCGTAACTTCCCAACAAGATCAGCCCCACTCCGGCCAGTCCCCACGCAGTGGGAAATTCACCGAGCACGACGGTCCCCAGCGCGAGGCTGATCACGGCTTTGTAGGCATTCACCGGGCCGAGAATCGACAGATCGGCCGACCGAAGCGCGTACACCAGCAGCACATTGCTCGCGACGGCCAGAGCGGCGCATCCCACCAGATTCGGCCAGAACCCCGGTCCGATCGCACGAAACGAGGGAAAGGCCATCAGCGGCACCGCGATCAACGACAGCAGAAAATGCGTGACCGCGATGACCGCAATAGGATGGACCGCGCGCGCGGTGAGCTGTTTTTGAAACAGGTTGGAAACCGGATTGGCGACAATGCGGGCCGCCACCAACAGCGCGGTGACCATGAGGGAGATTCAGACGGATCCATTCAAACTACAAAATGCTCCCAACCGGACGAACGAGGTTGGGACGGAACGGCGTCAGGGAGTGTCGAGGAATTTGCCCGGGTTGAGGATGCCCTTGGGATCGAGGGCGGTTTTGATTCGCTGATGCAGTCCGCGGACTTCGGCGTTCGCGGCGAGCGGCCACCAGGGCTGCTTGGCGATGCCGATCCCGTGTTCGCCCGTGATCGTGCCCCCCAGCGCGATGACGCCTTGAAAGAGTTCATCGAGCGCGCGCTCGGACGACTCCTTCTGCGCGGTGCTGGTTTCATCCACCATGAGGTTTACGTGGATGTTGCCGTCGCCGGCATGACCGAAGCACGCGACTTGGATCCCGTGCTTGCGCTGGAGTCCCCCTGCGAGGCGGAAGAGATCCTGAAGCTTTCCGCGCGGCACCACGATGTCCTCATTCAGCTTGGTCAGCCCGGTGTCCCGCAGTGCGTAACTGAACTGGCGTCGCAACTGCCACAGGCTCTCGCATCCCTCGGGGCCGAACCCGCGATCGACAAACAGCGGATCGAATTCCTTGAGCACCCGCGTGAGTTCCCGGATCTCGCCTCGGACGCTGCGCTCCTGTCCGTCGAGTTCCACGATCATGTGGGCGGCGCATCCGATGAGGCGTTTGGATCCGGTGCGACGGTGCGCGGCGCGGAGCGTGAATTCATCGGCCAGCTCCATGGCGCTGGGCAGAAACCCCGCGGCAAATACCGCCCGCAGCGCACGAATGGCAGTGGGCATTCCCGAGAAACCCACACCGAGGCAGGCCCGGAACGGCGGGAGCGGAATGAGTTTCAGCGTGGCTTCGGTCACCACGCCGAGCAGGCCCTCGCTGCCGACGAAAATCCGGTGCAGGTCGAATCCGGTCTTGTTCTTGTGCGTGCGAGAACCGAGACGCGTGACCGTGCCGTCGTTGAGCACCACTTCGAGTCCCAGCACGTAATCGCGTGTGACGCCGTACTTGAGGCAGCGCGGTCCGCCAGCGTTGGTGGCGATGTTGCCGCCGATCGAACACTCGGCCCGGCTGGCCGGATCGGGCGGATAATAGAGCCCCTTCTTCTCCACCGCTTCCTGAAGCTTTGCGGTGATTACGCCGGGCTGGACCACGGCCACGAAGTCATCGCGCGAAATGTCCACAATGCGATCCATCTGCCGGAGCGAGAGGGCGATGCCGCCGTGCAGCGGGACGCATCCGCCCACATAGCCGTGCCCGGCGCCGCGTGGCGTGACGGGGATTCCGTGGCGATTGGCGTAGGCGAGAATGGCGGACACCGACGCGGTGGACTTGGGCAGCGCGACCGCCTCGGGCATGTGGCTGGCAAACCATTTGTCGCCGGCATGCGCCTTCAGGGTGGCGTCATCGAACACCACCTCGCCCGGGGCGAGGGAGTCGGCAAGCGATTGCAGCAGCTTGCGCATGCGGGCAGCGCGACGCGGATCAATCCGTGCGGGAGACTCCGAAGCGGAGGCAGAAGTTGATTTCCAAAAATGGGACTGACCGGAACGGGCTGAAACGGAAGCCATGGCAAAACGCTCGCCCGGTGTGCGCAGTCGGGCAAACAAAATGACGATCCGCACATCCTCCGCGAGCGATCTTGCCAGCGGGAGATTCCCCGGCTAAATGGCCAGCTCCATGCGAAGGATACTTTCTGCGGAACTCGTGGTTCGTTGTGCGATGCTCCTGCTTGCCGGGATGCTGATCTGGTCGGTGTGGCCCAGTGCCGCGAGCGCGGCGGACAGCACCAACTCCGCGGCCGCCTCATCTCCCCCCGCCCTCACCGCGCAGGCGGACAAACTCACCGCGCAGGTAACGCAATACAGCGACACCCTGTCGTTCGGCCTGAACCAGATTCCGTTCCTTCGCGAGGAGCTCTTTCGACGGCCGCGCTGGCAGTATCTTTCGATGCTGATCTACCTCGGTCTGGCCTTCAGCGTGTCGAAGGCCGTGGACTGGGTGATCCAAAACCGGCTCAAGAGCTGGGCCTCGCGAACCAACACACCCTGGGACGATCTGGTGGTCCGGTTGCTGGACGGGCCCGTGAAAGTGGTGCTGTTCGTGGTGCTGCTTCACATCGGTCTCGCCCTGTTCGAATGGCCGGATACGCTGCAGATCTGGGTTTCCAAGCTCACCATTTTGATCGTGGGATTCGCCGTCCTGGTGGTGTTGCTGCGGGCGGTCGATGCGATGGTGGATATCTGGAAGCGCCGCCATTCCGGGACCACGAATGAACGGGCCTTCAACGACCAGTTCCTGATCCTGATTGGAAAGCTGATCAAGGGCGTGGTGGTGGTGGTGTCGGTGTTGACCACGCTCGACAACCTGCACTTCGACATCAAGACGGCGCTGGCCTCGGTGTCCGTGGTGGGATTGGCCCTCGGTCTCGCGGCGCAGGACACGGTGTCGAATCTGTTCGGCGCGGTGTCGGTGTTCGTGGACAAACCCTTCCAGATTGGCGATCGCATTCGCGTGGGCGACGTGGATGGCACGGTCGAGGAGATGGGCCTGCGTTCGACCCGCGTGCGGGCGCTCGACGGGTTTCTGATCACGGTTCCGAACAAGACGATCGGCAACACCACGATCACCAACATCACGCGTCGTCCGACGATCAAGACGGAGCTGAACTTCGGCATCACCTACGACACGTCGGCCGACCGGGTGGAGCGCGCGGTGCAGATCCTGGAGGACATTTTCAAGAAGCATCCGCGCACCAAGGAGGCGACGGTGACCTTCAACAAATTCCTGGATTCGGCCCTGAACATCCAGGTGGTCCATTTTTGGAACGGAACCGATGCCGCGGCGCAGCTGGCGGACCTTCAGTCGCTGAATCTCGAAGTAAAACGCCGTTTTGACGCCGAAAGGATCGAGTTCGCATTCCCGACTCAGACCGTGTATCACCGTCCCGAACCCGACTGGTCCGCTGGCAAAAAGGGCTGATAGGCTCAAGAGAGCCTCAACAACCCGTTGACAAGCCCGTCTTGCCCGATACCGTCGCGGCTCATTTTAAGTCCGCTTTATGCCGAATACGAAGTCCGCAGGTAAGCGCGCCCGCAGCAATGCGAAGAAGGCCGCCCGCAACAAGTCCATCAAGTCCCGCGTCAAGACGCTGGAGAAGAAGTACCTGACGCTCGTGGGCGCCGGGAAAGTCGAAGACGCCAAGAAGGCGTACGCTGACGTGGCCTCTGCCTATGACAAGGCGGCCAAGGGCGGCGTGATCAAGAAGGAGAGCGCCAGCCGCAAGCGCAGCCGGCTCCAGCTCCGCTTGAACGCGACGGCTGCTGCTGCTGCTGCTGCTCCCGCTGCCAAGAAGTGAGGAATTGACCCGGTCGATCGGAGACGAGGGTTCCAAGCCGTTCGCGGCCCCGACCTGAATCTTCCACCGGGTTTTCCCCCAGTTTTACCAACGCGGCATCCTGCCTCCGGCGGGGTGCCGTTTTCTCGTGCCCGGATTTGGTCCAAAGGCAAAAAGTCCAAGGCGCCAGAGGGGATGAATTTGGAACGCAGGAAAGCAGGTTTCTGAGGGAGAGGAGTACGTGAACGCTGACCGCGGCGGGCTTGGGTTTTCGTAGCCGCCGAGGGGACGAGGCGGATCAGACCGGGGGACAGGAAACTCACCCGGATTTCCATTGGGCCGGACGTGCGGAGGTCGAGTCCCCTCGCGTTGGCTTCTAGAACTTCGCTCCACCACGCCGACAGCGCCCAATCCAGCGACGACCACTCCGTAGCTTGGGGTGATCCGCCTTCTCCCGGCGGCTGCTACAAAAGGGGAGGCGAAATTCAAAGTCGAACCGGACGGGCGCGATGGGTGTCGGTCGGCCTTCCGCAGCACGCGGTTTCGAAAGCGGTGTCGACGCTGCGCTCTGCCACCATTGCTCCAAAGGGTGTTCGGTGCGTCGCTACGGACGGATCATTCGTTCGAGCGAACGATGTAGCCGCCGGATTTTTCATCGGGCTGCATGCGGAGGAGTCCCCGCTTTTGCGCTTCGAGCAGCAAGTCATTGAACGACCGGAAGCCGTTGGCGCGCTCCGAGAAGCCCGGATGGCGACGCTTGATCGCCTGCTTGATCATCGAGGCCCACACGGGATCTTCGTCTTCGCGTTCCTCTTCGATCGCTTCGAGGGTTTCCACCACGAGGTCGAAGGCCTTCTCCAAATCCACGCCCTCGGTCACAGCCGGTGCGGTGCGGGTGGAGGAGCCGCCGCTCTTTCCGCCCTCGGCAGACCGACGCCCGCGCTGCGCCGGCGGCCGGCTGACCAACTCGTCGTAGTAGAGGAATTCGTCGCAGTTGTTCAGGAAGAGATCTGAAGTGGAATTGCGAACTCCAACACCGATCACCGTCTTGTCGTTCTCCCGGAGCTTGCTGACTAGCGGGGAGAAATCGGAGTCGCCACTGATGATGACAAACGTATCGACGTGCCCCTTGGTGTAGCAGAGGTCCAGGGCGTCCACGACCATGCGGATGTCGGCGGAGTTCTTGCCCGACTGGCGGACGTGGGGGATTTCGATCAACTCAAAGGCCGCCTCGTGGAGACCCTTCTTGAAGTCCTTGTACCGCTCGTAGTCGCAGTAGGCCTTCTTCACGACGATGTGTCCCTTGAGGAGAAGTTTCTCGAGGACCTTGCGAACATCGAACGGCGGGAACCGCGCATCGCGTGCCCCCAGCACCATGTTTTCAAGATCGAGAAACACGGCCAGTGTGGAATCGGAATCTTGTTTGGGCTTCATAGAGCAATCCCGGTTTACGCCCCGGCAAACGAAATCAAAGCCGAAAATCCGTTTCCGCGCGGATTTGTGCGCAGAGACGGCCCCGATTTTGAAACGTCTCCCGAAAAACCCAAAGTGAACCCCGAAACGTCAAACCGCGTGCAATTCCGAAGCGCTCGTTTCAGATTTTCCAAATGCCTCCCCTGCTCCGCCACATCCGCCGCCTCGGGCTGATTGCCACGGCCCTGGTGTCCTCCGCCGTCTTCGCACTCCAGGCCGGCGCGCCTTCATTCCTGTGCTGCGACTACAACGATGGCGCGGTGAAACTGGTCTCGGCCGAGGGGAAAATCGAGTGGAGCCATCCCTGCAAAGCGCCGCAGGACTGCTGGCGTCTGCCCAACGGACACATCCTGCTCTGCCACGTCGCGGGCGCGCTGGAGGTGACACTCGACCATCAGGTGATCTGGGAATACCACGCCCCGAAGGAGTGCGAGGTGCACTCGTGTCAGCCCCTGCCCCATGGACGAACCTTGGTGGTTGAGGGGGGAACGAGCCGCATTGTGGAACTCGATTCGAAGGGAAAGATCGTGCTGGTCGTGCCACTCAAATCGAAGCCCGGCATCCATGCCCACAATCAATACCGCGGCACGCGCAAGCTGCCGAACGGGCACTATCTGGTTTGCTTCAAGGGTGAGAATCGCGTGGTGGAAGTCGATGCTACCGGGGTCGAGGTCCGGTCAATCCCGGTGGCGGGCGACCCGCATGCGGCGGTGCCGCTGCCGAACGGCCGCTTGCTCATCACCTGCGGCGACGGGCACAATGTCATCGAAGTGAACGCGGCGGGCCAAACGATCTGGGAAGTGAACGAGTTCGACATCGCGGGCAACCCGCTTCGGCTCACTGCAGGATGCGAGCGCCTGCCCAATGGGAACACGGTCATCTGCAATTACCTCGGGCACGGTCATGTGGGCACCCAGCCGTGCGTGTTTGAGATCACGCGGGACAAGCGGCTGGTGTGGTCATTCCGCGACGACGCGCATTTCAAGACGATCAATCAGATCCATCGGCTCGATGTGCCGGGCAATGTGGTGAAGGGCGAGGTTTGGAGGTAGGACGAACAAAGTCCAAAGTCCAAAGTCCAAAGTCCAAAGTCCAAAGTTCAACGGACCATGTCACGCGACGAAAGCGGTAGAGGACTACCGCAGTCCAAGACCTGGCGGAGTTCGCTGCGGGTGGGACGAGATCGCGACTACGTCGTGGAGTGCGCCTGTCCTCTGGCGCGTTGAAGGGTTTGAATAAGACTTGGATCCAGCACTAGAGAACCACGAAACCGCAGAGAGCGTATCCTTGCGTAAACCACCGCAACCGGACCGGTCGGTTTGATTCTGCGAACGTATTCGAAAGCGGTGTCGACGCTGCGCTCTGCCACCGCACTCCAAAGACCCGCGGCCCAAGGTGGCCCCAAAATCCAGCATCCAGTATCCGGCCCCCCATCTCCCATCTCCCATCTGCGATCTCCCCTTCCTGCTTTCATGCTTTCCAAATTCATCCCTGCCCTTCGGCGTTAAGGGCGCAGGAGTTTACGCTTCCAGACCAGGCTCCGGAGGCATCGCCGTTTCAGGGAAGCGTTCCAGATACGCCAGCTGAGCTTCGCGGTCCGGCACACGGGTCAGGTGGAGATTTTCCAAAAACCGGCGCGGATACCCGGGTTCGATCGAGGTCACGTTGACCTCGCTTCCCGACACTTCAAAGATCGCGCGCCATCCCCCACAGCCAAGCTCCATGCGTCCAGCCAGCGTTCTCCGGATCCGACGCGTCCGGTGCGGCGTTGGATCACGTTCAAGCCGCTCCACCACCCGGGATTCAAATTCAATCTGCCAGTGCTCGCGAAGCCATTGAAGCTGCGTCGCCGCATTGGCGGAAAAGACGACCCGAAACGCGGGAGGCTGCGCGAGCTCCGCCTGCACTTCATCCCACCAACCAGCCTGTTCCCCAGGAAACGAATCGTAGGCCGGGATGTAGGGTTTAATATCAAACACCGGTGTTCCATCCACGAGGTCGCACGGGCCCAAAATCAGCCGACGACGCTCCACCGCCAGGAGTCGGACAGGCGTAATGCCAATCGGATTGGGGCGATGCGGCGAACGGGTGCTGAACACGCCACGACGGGTCGCAGGCCCCTGGGGAGGAAGGACGAGCGGACGCCAGGTGGGATTGCGATCAAACCACCAGATCAGCCAGATGCGCGAAAACCCGGCGAGGTCGCGGAGCGCGAGTTCGAGGTCACGTCCGGGAACGAGCTCGAGGATGTGGGATTCGGTCTCGGTCTCGCGGGGCTGATGCCGCGCATCGAACTTTAAACGCTGACCCGACCGGACGAATCCGATCGGGTCGAGCGTCAACGTTTTCGACTCCGGCGATGGGCCGGTGTCACTCACGCCACCCAGGCGTGGGTGGACTTACCCACCTTCTGGATTTCCTTGATCTTCTTTCCGGTGTTGAAGAACCAAGCGTGAATGTTCGCGCCTTTCACCCCGGTCTTGGCCGCGATGTCCTTCACGCTCAGACCGTCCTTACCGGCTTCCTTGAGCAGGGAAATAATCGTGTCCTTCAAGGCGCCGCGCTTGGCCCGGCCAGCCTTCGGAGCGGAGGAGGCGGCCTTGGCGGGACGCCCACGGCGGGGGGCGGGAGCGCCGCCGGATTCAAATGAAGACAATTCCGCGTCAATGGCGGCCACCTTCGCGAGAAGGGATTCCTTCACCTTCAAAAGACGCGCGATTCTAACAAAGTCCGATGCAGAGAGAGATGCGAGATTCACGGTAGAAAAATTATGACGGGAGTCGGTTCGGTGCAATGCGGTTCCTTGGAAAAGAATGATACGGGTCGGTTCCGATCCCCCTATCGATTCAACCGATAGTACCGCGCCAAAGCCGAAGCCGTTGTGACATGGGGCGACATCACCACGGGCCCCGGAACTTCTATCCAAGGCCCCGTCGGAGAGTCGGCCTGCTGCAGCACAAAGCCTCCACGATCCCAGGTAAGTTCGAGTGCTCCCGTGGCACCGTTGGCGATACCCACCAAGGGCGCGGGCGGTGCCGAACGGACCGCCTGAAGGGTCATGCCAAAGGTCATGTCGGCACTCCGCAGATTGTAGTTATGAACCTCGACCGCGATGACATTGTCGCCGTCCACCAGCGGCGTGCCATCCAACTGCAGGGAATCCGCACACGTGGCGTCACCCGAACACGGATAGGAAAGCGCCAGAGTCGAGCTGGTGATGTCGGCCGTGGGATCCATGCGAAGGCGCGAGACCTCAACTCCGTTGAGGTAGAACACCGCGCCATCATCAATATATCCCTCCCCGATCAACACCCGGCTGAACGCCGCGCTGGCCACTTGAACGTGGGTTCGAAAGTAGTAGGTGGTGTAGGGATAGCCCGCATTGGCCGGATCCGCCTGAAGCTGGGTTGACTTCGAGGGAATCAAGGCGTTGCCACCTGCCACCCGGACATCGACCCATAGCACGCCCGGCGATGGACCGGCCCAGGCGGCGTCATTGTGGGACTTTCCGGCCCAGGCTGTGCCCGACTGGGCTGCGGTGGAAAATTTCCACGTGTTGGTCAGTTCGATCAGTGATTGGAACGCATTGTAATTCGTCGTCGTGAACGCATAGAGCGGCGAAGTCTGCGTGCCGGAGGCCGGAGTCGCCACGAATCGATACGTGTAGGCGGTGCCGGCGGTCAGTCCGGTGAGGAGCGCCGAATGGTTGGTTCCAGAAATCGCGGGGACGGTGGTCTTTGAACCCAAGTCCGCGGTGGGACCGTACTCGATCCAGGACACTGAAGATTCTCCCGTTTTCCATGAAATCGAAGCGGCTTCGTCATCGGCCATCACCTTCACCTCCGAGAAGAACCCCGCCAGCGGTTTCGCAAAAACGGCCAGGTGACTGCCCACGGTGCGTTCCTTGCCGCTGTCCGCGACCGCGCTGGAACTGTTGAGTCGCTCCGGCAGTCCCAGAGAGTTTTCGATCACCAGCGTGGTCGATCCGCCACCGTCCATGTTGATCGCATCGGCCGCTCCCGCCGCCAGCATCCAATTCGCCGATTCATAATCGAGGGCACCGACACTGTAGCCGGGCTGACGACCATCGATCGTCATCAGATAAAGATACCGCCGGTCCGCCGAAATTCCGTACAAGGTGCGGGGTTGGGCATCGTGGAGATTTCCCGGCAAATTCGCATAGCTGTGCGCCACATTCGCCCCTTTCACCACCACCGGATACACGCCGGCCACGGCGGTGAAAACCCCGGCCGTGGATTGGGCGGGCCAGTTCGTATAGATCACCGACGGCCGATTGGATGAATCGAACGCAATCACCGAGGAATCCACCGCGCTGTCCTGCGAAGACACCACCTCGCCTTCGCGGATCGACAAACCGCCAAGATCCATCGGCGTTCCCTCCGGCAGGTAGTATTGCCCCTGATCGAAAAAATTCGCGTTGATCGCGAGCTGAGCCTTTTGGGTTTGCAGGTAGCGGCTGACGGTCATGCCGCCGGTTTCGCGGAAGCCGTCGTTGTAGCCCGTGGCAATCCGCGGCGTGGGCTTGAGCCGGATGTCCGGGTCGGTCAGATCCACACGCGCGACGTTGACCACCGTCCGATCGGGATTTGAAGCGTCGGGCGCATTGGTGCCGCGGGCGTGGTCAATGCCCTTGAAGAGCGGCACCCACGGTCCCAGCACCGGCGCGGCATGGAGCGACACCATCGACAGCACCCCGGCGACCACGCACGCGGCGATCCCGGTGAAACCCGCTGCGGGAATTGCCCGGCTGACTGGGAAACGTGTGAACCAAATTCGAGACATAGAAAAAGGACGAATGAACTCGCAGCGATCGACCGGATCAGTTGCCCGAGTACCGGTAGGCGTATCCGGCGATCGGGTCGCGGGTGTAGGCCGCGTTGAAGCCGTCGTAATAGATCGGAATCACCGCGGCGTGCCCGTCGGTGAAGGACACCGCGCAGGCGGCATTGTTGTAGAACGGCGTGTTCTTCAATCCCGTGCGGCTGCGGTGCCACGAAATCGGCGCATGAGCAGCCCATTCCATCACCACCAGCGTCTTTGCAGGCTCAACGAGGGCCGATTGCTTCCAACCGGCGATCTGAGGCATGCCGGGAAGCGTCACGCCGTTGAAGACGTAGCTGCTGAAATCGAACCGCTGGGTCTTGGAAAACGGTGCGGGATCGGAATATCCACGATCACTTGGACACACGAATTGTGCGTCCTGCGCGGCGCGATCGCCCTTGGGTTTGGGGTACGGACGGATCTGCTCCTTGTACCACCACCAGAAATCCCCGGCCTGCCCCGCCACCGGACCGGGAAGCGTTTTGCCGTGGTCCTCGGCGTAGAGGTTCACCGCCTGCGCGATCTGGCGAAGGTTGTTCACGCAGACCGCCTCGCCGGCCGATCGCTTCGAGCGAATCAGCGGCACCGCCACCACCGCGCCCAGTACCGAAAGAATTGCAATCAACGCCATCAGATCCGGCGCGGTAAATCCGCCCAATCCGGTTCGCGCCGAGGGATGCAAGAGATTCCTGGTTCTCATGGCAGTCCCGGCAATGGTGTGGGAGGAATCCCGTTGCCGTTCACAATTTGATACAGGGCTTCAAACTTTTCCGCGGGAGGCGTCGACGTTTTACCCCCCAACCCGAGCCCCAGGCCCTCGGGTCGATGAATCACCGCGGAGGAAAGCAGCCGTTGTTCGAACAGGGGACGGAGGTTCGCATATTCCGCCAGCGTGCCGGGCCAGAAGGCGACCACGCGCGGCTTCACCACGCCGACCGACGCGCGCTGCTCTTCAGATAGAAACGGCGGCCCCAGCAGGGAGACGATTACATCGGAGGTTCCGGCCTTGCGCAGCAGCTCGACGAAATCCCCGGGCGGCACCTGGAGCGGTCGCTGCGGATCCAGCTGAATCGATCGAACCGCCACCGGCGGCGTTCCCGCCTCCCGCAACGTCTGATTGAGCGAACGCAGCACGGCATCGAACGCCGGTTGGGTGAACGCCTCGGTGTCGCGCGCGATCACGATTACTCTGCCGCCGGGCTTGAGCAGCTTGCCGGCTTCCAAGGCGAGTACGCGTCCGATCTCGGACGGAACCGAAGCGGAGAACGACGGCGGGGCATCGTGAAGCGAACGCCACACCGCAGCGGCGGCGGCGAGAATCACCAGTACCGACACCAGAAGTTTGACCCGGGCGCGATTCATGAGGTCACCATCGGCTCCCGTTGCGTACCAAAAAAGAAACGCAGATCAAAAGACCCCCCGGGGTTTGGAAAACACCACGTTGGTCTGGCCAATCGCGATGCAGCTGCTGATTTGTTCGCGCAGTCCCTGGGTCTTGGTGTTCTTCACGCTGCCATCCGCCAGGGCGAGATTGCCGTTGCGCACGTGCAGGGTGGGATCCCAGGCCGCATCGATCGAGGATCCGAGAAAGATGCTCCACGAAGGATCGAGCCCACCGCCGCCGCCGAGCACGTTGGCGTCGCCGGCGACAATCGTTTGAGGACGCGTCTCGGTGGACGTGGTGCCGAGGAAGTAGCTGACGTTCAGATCGCCGACGAGGAACGACCAATTGGTTCCCGGCTTGCGGAGTTTGTCATTGGGGCAAACCAGAATGCGCATCGACCCGAGCTCGTTGGACGCAATGCGCAGGTGGTCGGTCCAATCCGGCGAATCCAGGCTGCCGCCGTTGGTGTACGACAGGTTCCAGGGATACTTCTCCTTGTTGTCGTTGGCCCAAAGCCGAAGCGCGAGCGAGGTCTGCCGAAGGTTGTTGAGGCAAAGCGTCGAATTCGCCTTGGCCTTGGCGCGGGAGAGCGATGGCAGGAGCAATCCGGCCAGGATGGCGATGATGGCAATCACCACCAGCAACTCGATCAGCGTGAAGGCCCGCTGGGGACGCCGGAAAATGGAGGTTCCGCCCTGCGCGCCCGAACCCTCGGTCCACGCACGCGATGCCATTCTGGAAAGGTCAAACATGTTAAAATGGCCCCGACAAAACGGGTCACAGGGCCTTGATAAGATGAGTTTTGGTAGCAGATGCCGCGCCACCTAGGAAGATTCCATTTCTGGTCGAGAACGTGGCAGACGCCCCAATTCAAGGAAGGCGTTCCAATCGAAGGGCGGATTGATCGAACCACGCCTCCCCTGCGGACCCACGTACCTCGCACAAAACCGTGATTTCCTGCGGCCCGGCTCCACGAACCTCGAAGTCCAACACGGTGTCCGTCCATGGCTGGTTCCCCAGGAATGAGACAGACCGCTCATCGCGTCCGGCGAGCCGCAACACGGCGCCGTGGTTCTTTCCAAACGCCAACCGGGCGAGTCCGGCCGTGCGAATACGGCCCCGAATTTGGTACCTTCCGGGCTCCAGACGCTGGGTGCAGCGCCACACCACCGCCCCGCCATGGGGAAGCCGCGCGTACAGGCTGGGCGGCTCCGTTCCGTTCGCGGCGACCCGATAGGCCACCACTTCATCCACCATCGTGGGTTCACTCCACGGGCCGAGGGGTTGGCTCTGTCCAACCCCGGGCGCTCCCGATTTCACCGATGCCTCCTCTGCGACGCGTTGTCGGATCAGCCCCCGATGCCGGTCCCGCAACCGTTGCCGCAAAGCGTCCACAGCGGGCCTCACCCGATCCGCTTCGGCGGGTCTCAGTCCCGATTCAAGCCCCGCCGCGAGCGCGTTCACTCGGGAAACCCACGCCGCTTCGTCCCCGAAACGGCCCAGAAGCTCGGCCACCGCATGCGCATACCCCGCCCTGCCCTCCGCGGTGGAGAGGATCGCGCGAGCAATCGAACCCGACGCCGCAGGACGCCACGGAAACTCTGCCGTACCCACGAATTGATCCATCCCGTGCGGAAGAATCATCAGTCGCGCCGGATCGCCCACCCTCACCAATCGATGGTTGTTCCCAGCGGCAAGGGATCCATCGCGATGCCCGAAGATTCCCTCCACGGCGAAATACCGAACGCAGGAATCCACCTCCAGAACGCGCTGGATCTGCTCCCAATTTTGCCCCGCATCCGAGGCGGGTTGCTTCAGGAGTGCATCCACCTCCGGCAGCGCCTCTCCGTCCTTCACCAATCGCGCGTTCCGGCCTGGAAATGCTGTGGCGAAAAACTCCGGATCCCACCCCGCGACCACCACGTAGAGGCCGCGTTCGCCCCCGTTCCAAAGCACGCGAGCATGTCCCAATTCTGGAGAAGGGATTCCGGCGTCGCGAAATACCGAAGCCGCGAACGCTTCCTGCAGCAGGCTCGGATCCTCGACCGAATTGTTGAGATGCAACGTGCGGTATCCGAGGCCGCGTTGACCCGAATCCTCGCGATCAAACCGAACCGTCAGACCGGGCCGATCGTCCACGGGACGAAAACTCCCCGTGGAACCTTTGAGATGAATCCGAACCGACTGCTCGGGGCGATCATCGATCGACACGCGTGCCGAAACATCCACGCGGGGCGATGCCCGCAACTGCGCCACCGACGCGGCATCGGCGGTAATTCGAATCGTGTGAACCGGCACCGAGGACAACTCCGACGCCCAAAGCACCGGCGCAAACGCGATCCACGCCAGCCATCCAACGCTGCGGATCTTCGATCTCTGAGCTGCTGAGTTCAGATTCAAGGGTTTCGCGCGTGACGAAGGCGCGGCTGCAACACCACCAGCGAATTGGCACCAGGACGCTCTTTCCCTTCCGACGGACTGTTCATCACGTTACCGCGCACCCACAGCGTGGCGGATCCGCCGCCATCGAGATTCATCGCCTCCTCGCATCCCAATTTCACCAGGTACGCCGCGAGTTCGGGAAAGGTCATTCCCACCGAGAGTTTGCTTTGCCGCCCGTCCACCTCGACCAGGTAGATGAACTCCTTGTTCCACCCGACCGCCGTTCTCGGGTGTCGCATGAGAATGCCCGACCATTCCATCGCACGACCACCGCGTACCAAAGTAGGTCCGCCTCCGATCGCCGTTTGGACTCCCGCCATGGACGGCAGCGTGCGGGTCTCAAGCTGAAGGATCATCCCTTCGCGAAGCTCCGACACCTTGGCCGCCACGGAAGGACCGATGGAGAGAATCCAGGCATCCGACGGGATCGGCGAATCCCCCGCTCGCCGCACCGACCGGACCTTCACCATGATCTCCAACTCCGCGCGCAACGGCAGACCCGCATTGGGACCGATGGGCTCAACGACCAGTTCCACGCCCCCCTGCGTGCGCGTGCTGGTCCCCATCCGTTGGGTGTAAAGCACCACCGCATCCGCCTCCCGCGCTTCGTTCAAGCCCATCGACCGACGCACCCCGTTGGGAAAAACGCAGCTGAGCAGTGAGACCACGTTGGTTGAATTCGGGCGGCCTGCGGCATCCAGCCAAAAGCACGCATGACCGGCGGGGGCGCTGACCAGTTCGCCCTGATGAATCTGAAGATCCCGGGGGTCGCCCGGGGCATTCGATTCGTTGGTGTAAAAGTCCCCGTTCACCGCGGCGATCGGTTGTCCCAGATCCGGATCGAGGGCGCGAAGCTGATCCGACAACGTGCTCATTCCGATGTGATTGGTGGCTCCGAGAGTGGTCGAAAACGAAAACTCCGGATGGGACCTCGCAAGCTTGAACACGTGGATCGACCACGGAATTTCGCTCACTTCGTCGTGCACGTACGCATACCCCCGCTCGACGTGCGCTCCGACCTCACCCGCTCCCGCAATCCCTTGAACGAGGGAAAGAATCAAACCCACCACCAGGCGAACGAAGACCCATCCCGTTCTCCACCTCCTGCCCCCGTCGCGATGATCGCGAGGATCGGGCAGTGGGGTGAAACTTGAATTCATGGTCTTAGAATTTCAGCAGCAGCGATGCCAATTGCAGGTCCGGAGCGAAACTATTTCGCTGCGGCCGATCCGGATCTGCGAACCACCATCAATGCGTTGGAAATTGGACGCTCCTTGCCGTCGCACGGACTGTTCCGAACCGCGCCGTTCACCCACAGAGTCGAGGACCCGCCCCCATCGAGATTCATCGCCTCGTCGCATCCGATCGATGCCAGATGCTCCCCGAGCTCATCCAGGGTCATTCCCACGGAGAGATCCTTCTGGCGACCGTCGACCTCCACGAAGAACAATGACGTTGCATTCCACCCCACGGCCGACCGCGGATGCCGCTCCACCATGGAACTGAATTCATATGACTCGCCGGACGGCACCTGCACCTTCTGCCGCTTTCCGTTGTGCACCAGGATTGGGCCACCCCCGATGGCGGCGTTCACTCCCGGCAACGCGGGAACGGTTGCGAGTTGAACCGTCAGCAGGGCTCCCGGGGCAAGCGGTGCCGTTTTGCGTGCGAGCGCGGGACCCATGGAAAGCACCCAGGTGTTGGTTCCCACCGGGGTGTTGCCGGCGTCGCGCGCTTCACGAATGCGAACCCGGACTGCCGCCCCGGCCGTGGGAATCATCGACGCCGCGGGCTCGGCCGGTTCCAGCACCCATTCGCGTCCACCGGTGGTGCGCGTGGCGCCGCCGATGGACTGCGTGTAAAGCACAACCTCGGTCACCTTGCGGTCCTCGTTGAGCCCCATCGGCTGGGTGGTGCCATCCGGCCAGGTGACGGAGAGTTTCGACGCCACCGGTCCGGCGTGCGGTGCTCCTGCGGCATCAACCCAGAACGCCACCCCGCCGGTCGGCGCACTCATCAACTCGCCGTTTACAACCTGCAACCCTCGCGAATCGCCGGCGTAGGCGCGGTCCCGTTGATAAAAATCGCCATTGATCGCCACTTCCACTTTTCCCAGCGCGGCAGGCACGGCGGTGATCTGTTCCGTCAGAGTGTTCAATCCCACGGCGCCCGTGCCCGCGTGACGCGACTCCAGTCGCAGGTCCGCGCGTCGGCGATCTACCTGAACGATGTGGATCGACCACGGCCCCGACGGAATTCGGCGGTTCACATAGGAAATGCCGGGGCTGATCTCAACCAGCGGCGCTGGCGGCTCCTTCGCTGTCGCAATGGAATCCGCCAACAGCCCAAGCAGCGACGCGACAAGGAGGCGTCCCGCGTGATTTCGGTAGGTCAACATCAGCTCTGAAAAGGTTGAGAAAACCCTAATGATCGGCAGAAAAAAAGCCAGCAGGCGGGAAAAACGGCTGGAAGGATCCACCCGGCTCAAAGCGCCGGATTGCGGGGGAATTTGGCGTAGGGCAAACGCGCTCCGCGGTAGGTGGAGCGATCGGCACGGATCAATCGCGGTGCCGGGAAATCCCGCGCAGCGCTCGCGGCAACCAAATCGTCCTGGTCGATTCCATCGCCCGACACGCCAACCGCTCCGATCAAAACTCCGTTTCGATA
Source organism: Verrucomicrobiota bacterium (assembly GCA_947454705.1). GTDB lineage: Bacteria > Verrucomicrobiota > Verrucomicrobiia > Limisphaerales > UBA9464 > CAIVQB01. Next base: position 30,197 of record CANGKZ010000035.1, on the reverse strand, counting down.
CAGCGGGAATCCGCCGGGAAAAATCGTGATCCCATTGGGTAGATTCGGATTCATCGGCACCGGTGTCACTGCCAGCGCCGGATGCCCCGCAGGCACGGAAACCACCACTTCGTTCAGCGGATTCTGAACCTCGTACAGAAAGCCACTGAACTGCTCCTGCAGGCCCGCAAAGATTCCGGGCGCCGTGTCCTGGATTCCAGGCGGGAAAAACCGCTGCGCCAGGAAACCGACCGTCCTCGAACTGAACGCGCGCGTCGCATCCGAAAAGAACACCGCCGTGCGCGCCTTCTGCACCGACACATCCCAGGAAAAGCGCGTGGCATCGGGAGACGTGCAGAACGCACCCAGCACCGGCGGCGAGACATCATCCCGATCCGGATTTCCCACCACCGCGATGAAGCACTGCATCGGACGTCCCCGGGGAAGCCGGATGCCCGCACGCGTCGTCCGCGCACGCCTTGCGCCGAGTTCCAAAATGGATTTTACCTCCGCCGCCGTCAGACGCGCCTGTCCCTCGATCGTGTCATTCGCCAGCGAGAGATCGTGCAGCATCGGGTCATCCCGGATCGGCTGGCGAATCTCGCCCGTCACCCCGCCAAGCGTCGCTGCCGGATACACCACCGGAGGCGGAGCAACCACAGGATATGCCGCCACCGCCACACCGGTGCTGGCGAGCGGGAGCACCGTCCCCGCAGGAGCCGGAGGCGTGGCGATATAAGTCAGCGCGATGCCCCCGACGAACACGTGGCTGCCCCACAATCGTGGATCCGGGGCAAACCCGACCTGCCCCGCCAGCGCCACCACCTCGTCCACGTCGGGCACGCGGGCGAGTTCCGGGGAAATCGCCAGCTCGTAGAAGAACGACCCAGTGATGAGCGACGCCACGGAGACGAGATTTGTCCCCACCCGGATCTGCTGCGTTCCGAGCGGCTGACCCGCTTCCTCATCGCCCGCCACGCCGATGCCGCCCACCAGTTGGCCGTTTTTGTAAAGCGGCACTCCGCCTGCGGCTCCGGTGAGCCCGCCGGTGATCAGCGCGGGAAGCACTCCGCCGTTGGTGCCGCTGATGATTGAGGGATCGTACCCCGCCGGATCCTTGAAGCGATTGACGTCGCTCGTTCCAAGATTGGAAAAATTCACCCCCACCAGCGGTCCGGGCGGGGTGTTGTCGATGCCCGGGGGGAAGTGCTGCTGCACGATGAACCCTGCCGTGCGGGTCGAGAATGCGTGCTGCGAGCTACTCAGGAATGAGGCAGTCCCGGCGCGGGCCATGGCGTTGCGGAGAAATGCGGGAAACTTGGGATTGGCCGGGTAATTCGAGTCCACCGTCCACACCCCCACCACGTAGCCCTCGCGGTCCGCCACGGCGATCACCGCATTGGTGTGGATCGGATTTGATACCTGCTCGAGCGCCTTGCTCGCGGCCTGCGCGAGGATCTGACGGATTTCCGACGCCGTGAGCGCCTCCGCCAGCGCGATTGAAAACGCGGCCTGCGACACCACGGCCAAGAGAATTGCGAGAACTCCGCGTTTCACGCTCGCACCGTAGTGAGCTCCTTGTTAGGACAACCAGTAGAAAATGCCCACCCGCGATCGACAGGAAGGTAGTGGGCCCACCGCCGCGGAGCCTCCCCACGCGCGGCGCCGCCGGCTGGAACCCGAGGTTTCATTTCTGGGGCGGTCCGCCGCGTTGTCCCGGATCGCCTCCGTTGCCGCATTGATTTCCTCGTCCGCATTCAGCGCCGAAGACCCGTTCCAACATCGGGGCACCGCCATCCGCCCGACCAAGCCGGCTCCCGAATCGACGCCCCTTCCACCGGACCAACCACGCCCGAACCAGACCGTCAGCACCGGAACTCCGCCCAAATCCCCCGCCGAGGTGCGTATCGATTCTGGTGCCGCCCCCGCCCCGCCCCGGCGCGTGATTCCCGAACTGCCCATCTGGCGGCGGCAGCGCATCGTGCGCAACCCTTCGACGGCCACTCCCCAGGGTTCCCAGTTCAATCCCGATCCCGGCGGGCGACGCTCCACGCCGCTGCCCGAGGAACCGCTGTATCAATCCGAGCCGGCACCGGCGGCGAAGTTCGAGGGCGATGCCATTCCCGATTCATTGAAGGGCCCGCGAACCGCGCAGCAGGAAAGCGTCCTCGCTCCACAACCCCCGCGCCGTCCCGCCGCCCTGCCCGGCGAACCGGGCTACGGGATCGACCCGCTGCCGCCGGAATTTCGACTGCCACGCCGGAATGTCCGCATCAACGGCAAGCTCGAGCTTCACGTCGAAGGCACCCCGGAGTATCCCCTCACGGAACGCGGCGAAGCGGCGCATCCGTTTTCCACCGCGGTTCCGAATCGATACGAGATCGGATTCGGCTTCACCCCGTGGCGACGCTACACCAGCGGACTCAGCGAGCAGCCGTACGACAAACCGGGACCCCGACTCTGGCATCCGTATGAGCAATCGCGTCTGAAGGGCGACCTGCCGATCTGGGGTCAGGACAAGTTTCTCAACATCATCGCCACCAGCGACACCGCGGTGGAATTTCGACGCGTCCCCACACCGTCGGCGGTCAGCACCGCACGCGCCGACTCCGCGGAGTTCTTCGGACGCGGCGAGTCGTACAGCATCCAGCAGACCTTCGGCGTCGCCTTCGACCTCTTTGAGGGCGAAACCTCCTTCAAGCCGCCCCACTGGTCGGTGAAACTGCTCCCGGTGTTCAACGTGAACTACGCCCGGGTGCAGGAGAACAACCTGCTCTCGCCCGACCCGCGCGGAATCGACCGCGGCCCCAACACACCCCCACCGCCCAACGGCTGGGTCTCGCACCCGGGCGACATCGGCACCCTGCTCAATGGCCAGCTCGGACAGGCCGGCGATGGCGAACTCGGGGCTCGTTATGTCGATCGCACGCGGACCTACTTCGCGTTGCAGGAATACAGCGCCGAGTACCATCTGGGTGATTTGTCGGACAACTACGACTTCTTCGCCGTGAAGGCCGGAAGCCAGGGATACAATCACGATTTCCGCGGATTCCTGTTCAATGATGTCAACCTCGGTGGACGCCTCTTCGGCAACTGGGACAACAACCGCTGGCAGTACAACCTCGCCGGATTCGACCTGCGCGAGAAGGACACCTTCTCCGGGCTGAACAGCTTCGATCAGCGGAACCAGAAGGTGTTTTTCGCCAACGCGTATCGTCAGGACCTCTTTTGGCCCGGCTACACCTCGCAACTTTCCTTCGCCGCGAATCTCGATGAACCGGGAATCCACTACGACCGCACCGGTTCGCTGGTGCGTCCCGCGCCGTTCGGGACCCCGGTGTCGCACGGACTTCAGGCGTTCTATTTCGGATGGGCCGGCGATGGACATATCGGCCGATGGAACGTCAGCCACCAGTTCTATCAGGCCGTGGGACGCGATGATTTCAACCCGCTGGCCGGACATCGCGTGGATCTCAACGCGCAGATGGCCGCGCTCGAACTGAGCTACGATCGCGACTGGCTTCGCTACAAGGCCTCGTTCTTCTACGCCAGCGGTGATCACGATGCCACGGACTCCACCGCGGGCGGGTTCGACGGCATCCTCGACAATCCCAACTTCACCGGCGGCGCGTTCAGCTATTACGTGCACCAAGGACTGAACCTCGGAGGAACCGCCGTGGCGCTGAAGCAGCCGAACTCGCTGTTCCCCAATTTGCGAACGAGCAAAACCCAGGGTCAGGCGAACTTCGTCAATCCGGGCATTTTCATCTATTCCGTCGGCGTGGACATCGACACCACGCCCAAGCTCAGGACGTTTCTCAATTTCAACTACCTCCGCTTCGCCGAAACCGACGCGCTGCAGACCGCCATCCTGCAGGACAACGTCCGATCCGAACTCGGGTTCGATCTCAGCCTCGGCTTCCAATACCGGCCCCTTCTCACCGACAACCTCATCTTCACCGCGGGAATCGGCGTGTTGATCCCCGGCGGCGGGTATCGCGATTTGTACCGGCGCAGCACCGACCCGGTTCCTGGATTCGACGACCTCGAATTACGGCGCACCGGCCAGCCCGATGCCTTTCTTTACAGTGGTGTCCTGGCACTCAATCTCACCTACTGAACCAGCAATCCGTGACCGCCCCATCCCCCCATCGTTGGTCCCGCGGAACCGGTCCGCACTGGACCGGCCTGCTGTTCTTGCTCGCGATGCTCGGATTCGCGGCGCGCCCCGCCCGCGCGGAATCCGCGCTCACCCGCTATCTCGCCGCCAACGGCCCCGCCATTTCCGTCCCCACCGATCTTCCGCTCCCGGCCGAAGCCTCCGCACGCCCGCCGCGAAATCGCATCGATCAGACCCGCGAGGAAGCCCACGCCAAGTCCCGCGGCTGCCTGGAATGCCATCGCACCACCGACTCGCATTCCATGCATTCCTCGCCCTTCGTGGTGCTCGGATGCACGGACTGCCACGGCGGAAATCCCGCGCCCGGATTGACCCAGCACAAGGCCCACGTGGCCCCGCGCAATCCGGCCTTTTGGGAATCCTCGGCCAATCCAAATGAATCCTCCGTGCTGCTCAACCACGAGTCAGCCGAGTTCATCCAGTTTGTGAACCCGGGCGATCTCCGCGTGGCCGACCGCGCCTGCGGCCTCTGCCACGGCGACAGCGTCGCGCACGTCCGACAAAGCATCATGCGCCACGGCGCCATGCTCTGGGGCGCCGCGCTGTACAACAACGGTGCGTTTTCCCAGCGCAATTACCGTTACGGCCAGGCCTACGGGCTCGACGGCGTGCCCTTGCGACTCGAGAGCCCCGTGCCTGTCGATCCCGAGTCCACACGCCTTTACGGTATCCTGCCCTACCTCGATCCCCTGCCGCGCTTCACCGTCAGCCAGCCCAGCAACATCCTGCGCATTTTCGAAAAGGGCGGCGAACGGCCCAATTCCCTCGGCCTTCCCAACATCGCCGAAGCCCCGGGCAAACCTGCGCGACGCCTGAGCGAACGCGGACTCGGCACCCAGCTCCGCACCGACCCCGTGTTCCTCAACCTGCAGAAGACCCGCCTGCACGACCCGCTGCTCGACTTCATGGGCAGCAACAACCATCCCGGCGATTACCGGTCGAGTGGATGCTCCGCCTGCCATGTCGTGTACGCGAACGACCGCTCCCCCACTCACTCGGACTACTACGCCAAATACGGCCACCAGGGGCTGTCGTACAGCGTCGATCCCACCATTCCCAAAAATGAGCGCGGACACCCCATCCGCCACGTCTTCACCCGCGCCATTCCCACCTCGCAGTGCATGAACTGCCACATGCACCAGGGGAACCTCTTTGTGAATCCGTTCCTCGGCTACACCTGGTGGGATCAGGAAACCGATGGCGAGTTCATGTATCCCGCGAAGCAGAAGAACCCGACCGAAGCAGAAATCGCCGCCGCGAATCGCGAGAACCCCGAGGCCGCCGCGGCCCGCGGATTGTGGGGCGACCGCGACTTCCTCGAAAAGGTCGCCGAACTCAACCCGCAGCTGAAACACACCCAGTTCGCCGACTACCACGGCCACGGCTGGATCTTCCGCGCCATCTTCAAACGCGACCGCCAGGGCAAGCTGCTCGACCTCGAGGACAACGTCATCCCGCACGACGACGACCACAAATGGGACAAGGCCGTCCACCTGAAGGACGTCCACCTCGCCCGCGGCATGCACTGCGTGGACTGCCATTTCCTGCACGACATGCACGGCAACGGACTCCTCTACGCCGAGCCCCGCGCCGTCACCTCGATTGAATGCGTGGACTGCCACGGCACCGTGAACTCGCGCCCGAGCCTCATCACCAGCGGCTCCGGCGGCCCCTACGATGCGGCGACGAAAAAGCAGTCGGGCATCGACCTCCTCAAAACCAGCAACACCGCGTGGGGCCCGCGCTTCCGCTGGGAAGGCAAGAAACTCATCCAGCGCAGCTCGCTCGCTCCCGACCGCGAATGGGAAGTCCCGCAGGTCGTGGACACGATCGATCCCAAGTCCCCCCGCTACAACGCGAAGAGCGCCTATGCCAAAACGCTTCGCCGCAACGGACGCGACTGGGGCGATGTCCCGGGCGGCGTCCAGCCGATGAACGCGTCGAACCGCGCCCCGTTGAAGGAAGACCACGCCAGCGAATGCGCGCGCGATCTCGCGCATGACAATTCCAACGTCAGCTGCCAGGTCTGCCACACCTCCTGGGCCACCAGTTGTTTCGGATGCCACCTCCCCATGCGCGCCAACCAGCGCGTGGCCAACAACAAGTTCGAGGGCGTCACCACCCGCAACTACACCACCTACAATCCGCAGGTGGTGCGCGACGACGTCTTCCAACTCGGCATCGACGCCACCTACAAGGGCCACCGGCTCGGCGTGCTGCGTTCCTCCAGCGCGGTCATCGTCAGCTCGCAGAACTCCAACCGCGAATGGACCTATTCGCAGCAGCAGACCGTCAGCTCCGAGGGCTACAGCGGACAGGCCTACAACCCGCACTTCCCCCACACCACCAGCTCCGTCGGCACCACCAAGAACTGCACCGACTGCCACCTTGCGGCCGACAACAGCAACAACGCCTGGATCACCTCGTTGCTCGGATTTGGAACAGGCACCGTGAACTTCTTCGGCCGCCACGCCTACGTCGGCTCCGGGAAGGGCGGACTCGATGCCGTCGTGTGGACCGAACGTGAGGAGCCCCAGGCCGCCTACGGCAGTCATCTGCACCGCCTCGCCTATCCGGACTCCTTCCGCAACCACACCGAGACCAACCACGCCCTCCTGCGTGAATCCCATCATCACGAAGGGGCCGACATCCTCGATCTCACCCTCCGCGGCGAATACCTCTACACCGCCAACGGACCCGAAGGCTTCCAGGTGTTCGACGTCGCCAACGTGGATAACAAGGGCTTCAGCGAACGCATCACCAGCGCCCCGGTGAGCCCGCTCGGACAGCGCCTGTGGGTGAAAACGCGCTACGCCACCAGCGTCACCCTGCCCACCACCCTCGGCGTGGATCCGCTCCGCCAGCCCTATCCCAAAACCGAGACACATCCCACCTCGGGCGAGATCTACACCGGCAACGAAGAGCAACCCATCGGCCTCAACTACGCCTTTGTGTACGTCACCGATCGTGAAGAAGGACTCGTCATGCCGGTGGTCGGCACGCTGGTGGATGGCAACCCCGACAACAATTTCTTCGACGGCAAAAACCCGGTCATCCGATTCAACCCCGAAGGAAAACTCACCGGTGCCGAACACAGCGCGTTCGCCGGAAGTCATCTCTACGTCGTGGGAAAAAACGGCCTGTTCAGCGTTCGAATTCTCAAAGAAGGCAAGCCCGCGCCGGAACTCATCGGCGAACTCACCACCGGGCTGAATCACCCGCGCGCCATCGCGATCCAATTCCGGTACGCCTTCGTGAGCGATGCCGACGGACTCAAGGTCATCAACATCGAGCACCCCACCACCCCGCGGCTGGTGGCCACCCTCCCGCTGTCCCACGCCGGACGCCTCTACGTTGCGCGCACCTATCTCTACGTCCCGAACGGCCCCGAAGGCCTCGCCCTGGTGGACATCCAGAACCCCGAGAAACCCGCGCTCGTACGCCACTACAATGCCGGTGGAGTGATCAACGATGCGCGCGCCGTGCAGATCGGCAGCATCGCCGCCTCCATGTACGCGCTGGTGGCCGACGGACGAAACGGCCTGCGCATGCTCCAGATGATTTCGCCGGAAAACGTGCCCGACCACTACGGCTTCAGTCCGCTGCCTGAACCGAAATTGATCGCCACCTTCCCCACGCATTCCCCCGCCGTGGCGGTGAGCCGCGGACTCGACCGCGACCGCGTGGTGGACGAGAGCGGCGGGCAGACCGTGGTGTTCGGCCGACGCGGAAGCCGTCCCTTCACCGAGGAGGAATTCGGCCTCCTGCTCCGCCACCTCGATCCCGCCACCGGCAAACACACCGGCGCCGAATACCGCGTCGAGGACCTCAGCCGCAAGGGCACCGCCGCACGTACCAAATCGGGTACCGAACTCACTCCCACCCGCGAATTCCGCGGCGAACCTGAAACGCCTTCGGTTCCCGCATCGGCCGGCGAACGTCTTCAACGGAGGGGACGATGAACCGCTCCGGAGCCCTCCGCCTGCTCAGCATAGGATTCGCATTCGCGCTGTTGACAGGCATCCAGACGAAAGCTGCCGATGCCGTCGCAACGCTCGCTGGAGGCGCGGGAATCTCGGGACATTCGGACGGCGTGGGAACCGCAGCCCGGTTCGCCGATCCGGTCGGCCTCGCGATCGATGCCGACGGCAACCTCCTCCTCGCCGACTCCGGGAATCACTGCGTCCGCAGAATCACCCCCGCAGGAATCGTGAGCACCATCGCCGGCGGCCCCGGTCTGGCAGGCTCAGCGGATGGCGTCGGAACTGCGGCCCGATTTGATTCTCCGTCAGCACTGGCAGTCGCTCCCGACGGGACGGTTTACATCAGCGACATCGGCAACCACACCCTGCGCCGTCTCGATCGCAACGGGCGGATCACCACCCCCGCAGGTCTCGCCGGAGTGACCGGTGCGACCAATGGCATCGGCAGTCAGGTCCGCTTCAATGCGCCGCTGGGTCTCGCCGTGACCGCCTCGGGCGATGTCTTCGTTGCCGACTCCGGCAATCACCTCATTCGCCGGATGGACGCCCGAGGACAGGTCACCTCGTTCGCAGGCGTCGCGGAATCCTGGGGCGACGAGAACGGCCCCGGGAATGTTGCCCGATTCAATGGACCGGTGGGCCTGGCCCTCGATCGGTCCGGCAATCTGGTGGTGGCCGATTCCCTGAATCATACCCTGCGCAGGGTCAGTCCCGACGGCACCGTCACCCTGCTCGCCGGAAAACCGGGCGAGGACGGCAGCGCCGACGGACCCACGAAGGATTCCAGATTTGGTACACCAGCCGAACTGGCCTTCGATGCCCGGGGCAATCTCTACGTGACCGACGCCTGGTTCCACACCCTGCGACGCATCACCCCCGGCGGACAGGTCTCCACCGTGGCGGGTCTGGCGGGAGCCGAAGGCAGCGGCGATGGGAACTACACCGCGGCCCGATTTTTCAATCCGTACGGACTGGTGATCACCCCGCGTGGATCGCTGGTGATGACCGACACCTTCAATCAAACCCTGCGCGAACTCCACGCACCGTTCGCATTGACGGTGAGTCTCAAGGCGGAGGCCGGAACACTTCTTCACTGGGAAAGCCAACCCGGGGCACGTTACCAAGTGTTCACGCGGGACGCGCTGGATGCGCCATGGACCATTCTTGGGACACCACTCACAGCATCCGGCATCACGACCGATTGGACTGACTCGGCCCCCGGCCCCTCCCCGCACCGCTGGTACCAGGTTAGTCTCGTTCCCTGAGTCCAATCCGCGCGCACCGAAATCAATCCCGCGACTTACAGCGCTTTCACGCGGGATTCGAACCGTTCCAGCGCGGAAGCGAAGGCGGGCGGATCAAAATCGGGCAGTGATTGAGCGAGGCGGAACAGTTCCTTCAGCTCCTTCTCGGCTTTCGCTTCCACCTTCGGTTCGAGAGCTGACATCAAACGATCCAGCCCCAGCACCAGCCGTTCCGCACGACGCGCCTGCACGTCACGCGCGACTTTCGCATCGCGGAAATCCACAGCCGTTCCAGCCAAAATCCGCAACACAGCCATTGTCTTCGCCACCGGCCACTCTACAGCCGATGCGGCTCGCGCGCGCTGATCCGCCAATGCCTGCGGTCCGGTTGCGTCCGTGATAAATCCAAGCTTTGTCGTGTCCCCTAGCACCGCCGAGGCCGTCCGGTCCAGCATCCACTGCAATCCGGCCTGACGCGCGGCGCTCTTGTCGTCGGACACTCCGGGACGCGACATCTGCCAGGCGATTTCCCGCAGAGCCACCGCTTGTCCCACCCACCAGTTCCGCGCGCCTGAAGCCCCCGCTGGTTCCTTCCAGTGCCTCGGTTCCGCCACCGACTGCCCATCGAGTTCGAAAATCAATTCCGGATGCCCCGCCTGGATCAGATCCCGGTCCACATGCTGGTGACACGCCACGCAGGTATTCGCGCGGACATACGGGTTCTGGAGATCCCGGAGCCCAGCCGCGAGTTTGTTGGCGTAGGTGAATCCTTCCTTCGATGTGCGCGTGTGGGTGCGGATCCAGCTTTCCGCCGGAGCATGACAACTCTCACACGACACCCCATCGGTTCGATCAAGCGTGGCCAGTCGCGCCACCTCGGGAACCACCGCATTCGGCGCGTGGCAGGTCGTGCACCGGGCGTGATTGGCCGGATCCGATATCCCCGCGGCCTGAGCGATCTGGGTCGATCGGGCCAGCGTGAGCGTCGACGCCGCGCGACGATGCACATCCTTCGAGTTCCACTGCACCCATTGATCCCGCAGCTCGCCCGCGCCTCCGTGGCACGACGAGGCGGCGCAGGACAGGCTTCCGACATACCGCGGGGTGATTCCCTCCTGCGCGACCAGAGTTGATACAGCCAGCGAGATGCCGCCCAAAACACCCACAAAAGCCCTCACTCCGGCGATGGACGCGAAAAACCCTCCGTTGGACGGCCAAAGAGGTTTACTTCGCATGCGTCGATTGATAGTCACTGGGCAAGTCCGATGCAAAGCCTTCTCTCGTTTCTCCCGGACTCCTGGCACGCCGGTCCGGGCATCCTGATCGGCTTTGGCCTCCTGGCCGCGGTCATGGTTCAAACGGCCCTCGCCGTCATTGGATCCCTCCGTCGTCAGGCCCAGGCCCGTCATCAGTTCCAGCTCGAGCGCGAACGTCTCGCCTACGAAGTCCGGCTGGCTAAAAGCCGCTGGACCCAGATCGAGCATGAAAAGTCGTCCTGGAACGGCTGGCGCAAATTTCGCGTGGTGAAAAAAGCCGCGGAGTGCGCCGACGTCTTTTCGTTCGTCCTTCAACCGCACGACGGCAAATCCATTCCCGCCTTCAAGCCCGGGCAGTATCTCACCTTCGGCCTCGATATTCCCGGACGCGACAAGCAGGTGGTCCGCTGCTACTCGCTGAGTTCACCGCCGAGCGACGCTTCATCCTACCGCGTCACGATCAAAAAAGAGAAAGCCCCGCCCGACAAACCCGGTGTTCCGGATGGCGTGGGATCCAGCTTCTTCGTCGATTCCGTGCGTGAGGGCGACCTGCTCAACGTGAAGGCCCCGACCGGACACTTCCACCTCGAGACCGCCAAGCAGTCCCCTGTCGTCCTGATCAGCGCCGGTGTGGGCATCACCCCGGTGCTGTCGATGGCCCTCGACATCGCCGCGACCGGTTCGCGACGCGAGACCTGGTTCTTCTTCGTCTGCCGGAACCGAAGCGATCACATGCTCAAGGCCGAGCTGGATCAACTGGCCGCCCGCGCCGAAAACATTCGAGTCGTGGTCTGCTACTCCAAGCCCGGCCCCAATGACGTCCAGGGCCGCGACTACCACACGGCCGGACGACTGACGCCCGACGTTCTCAAGTCGGTCCTGCCCTCCAACAACTACGACTACTATCTGTGCGGCAACGGCTCGTTCATGAAGACCATGTACGAGGGCCTCACCGAGTGGGGCGTCCCGGACGCCAAGATCCACTACGAAGCCTTCGGTCCCGCGACCATCAAGAAGACCAACGCCACTCCGCCAGCCACCACAGCAACTGGGGCGGGCGCGAAGGCGGTTCAGGTCACCTTCGGCAAATCAGGCAAGGTCGTCGCCTGGGATCCAGCCACGCTCAATCTCCTCGATTTCGCCCTGGCCAATGAGGTTCGTATCGACAGCGGATGCCGCGCCGGCAGCTGCGGATCGTGTTCCGTCGCGGTGAAACAGGGCGAAGTGGAATACCTCGGCGGCGAAACCAACGTGGGCGAAGCCGGCTCCTGCCTCACCTGCATCTGCCGTCCCAAGACGGATCTGGTTCTCGACGCCTGACGCCTGATCGATCGCACCGACATGGACGACACGATTCTGAAGGGGGAGCGACCGGGACGGTGGGACAGCCCGCTGGACCCCGGCTTTGTGGAGGCGGATCTCGACCGCCTGCTCGGAATCGCGCCGTTCCGGGAAATGAACCCGGAGAGCTTTCCCCGCCGCCAGCCGCTCCGCGCGATCCTGCAAAACGACTGCCGAATCCGCCGTTTCCAACGCGGCGAATTGATCGTCCGCGCGGGCGACTTCGGATCGTCGGCCTTCATGATCCTCGGCGGCTCCGTCCGCGTCGTGCTGCCACCGGGGCTTCCCGACGAGGTCCTCGGCCGTCGCGCCCCGGGCCGCAAGTCGCTCTTCAAAATCGTCGCCCAACTTTGGAACAACCACCGTCACCCCGAGGTCCGCACCCCGGAGGAGCTCGGTTCCAAAACTGGTAATCTGGTCGGTGAAGGCGCCGAGGCCCGCGTGTTTCTTCAGGACGTCCCCCGGCTGATCGAGCAGAACAAGACCGTCACCGTGGGCGCCGGCGAATTCTTCGGTGAAATTGCCGCGCTGAGCCGCATGCCGCGAACCGCCACCATTCTGGCGGACACCGACGACACCGAGCTCCTCGAGATCCGCTGGCAGGGCCTGCGCGATCTTCTCAAGTACGATCCCACCCTCCGCGCGCACATCGATGCCCTGTACCGGAAAAACACGCTTTCCAACGCACTCCGGTCGTTCCCGCTGTTCCAGCATCTGAACGAGGAACAGCTCCAGCGCGTCGCGGCACAGACCCAGTTCGGCACCTTTGGCGACTACGACTGGTCGGGCGATTACAAGAAGCTCGCGCAGTCCGGTTCCAACGCCCCGGAGCGCGAAACTCCGATTGCGCAGGAAGGTGACTATCCCGATGGCGTGGTGTTCGTCCGGTCCGGATTCGCCCGCCTCACCAAGCGCTTTGCCAACGGGCAGCGCACCCTGAATTACCTCGGAGCCGGACGCTCCTTCGGTCTGCGCGAGATCGCCCACAACTGGCGCCATCCCGACCGCACCGTTCCTTTTCAAGCGTCGCTTCGCGTCATTGGCTACACCCACACGCTCTTCGTGCCCACGCACGTGATGGAGGAAATCGTCCTCCCCGGAGCACCCGCGTCCGCACTGCCGGAACCCATGCCGGCCAACGTGGAAACCGCGGAGGAAGTCGATCCCCTGCACGAGCAGGGCGGGTTCGCCGAACGCATCGGCCCCGAGCTGATGGAATTCCTCACCAGCCGTCGCTTCTTCAACGGCACGGCGACCATGGTGATCAACCTGGACCGCTGCACGCGCTGCGATGATTGCGTCCGCGCGTGCGCGTCCACGCATGACAACAACCCGCGCTTCCTGCGCCACGGACCGATCAGCTCCGGCATTCAGGTCGCGCAGGCCTGCATGCACTGCGTCGATCCGGTGTGCATGATCGGCTGTCCCACCGGAGCCATCCACCGCGACGCCTCGGGCGGCAACGTGGTGATCAACCAGTCCACCTGCATCGGCTGCACGAGTTGCGCCAACAACTGCCCGTACGAAGCCATCCGAATGGTCGAAGCGCGGAACGAACGCGGCGGATTTGTCATCGATGCCGAAATGCGGCCGATCGTGAAGGCGACCAAATGTGATCTGTGCCTCGACCAGTACGGTGGCCCCGCGTGCGAGCGGGCGTGTCCGCACGATGCGTTGACCCGCATGGACCTCACCCACCTCGACCGGCTCGCCCAATGGTTGGAACGCTAGCCCGCTGATGCGCCCCTTCGTCCAACGCCGCTTCGCCGGCCTCATCCTGCTGATCGCCGCCCTGGTGGCGTTGGTGTTTGGACACGCGCAGCTGGCCCCTTCGCTGCGCCACATGGCGGCCCTCACCGGATGGGCCCTGCTGGCCGTCTGCCTCTTTCTCACCGCGTACAACGCGCGCAAAAAGCTCCCCTTCCTCCCGCTGGGCAACTCCCGCACCTGGCTCCAGCTCCACGCCTACGTGGGCTATTTCTCGGTCGGACTGTTCATGGTCCACACCGGGTGGCGCTGGCCCTCGGGCTGGTTTGAAGGGATTCTTGCCGTCCTCTACACCGCGGTGGCTCTCAGCGGAGTGCTCGGATTGTTCTGGTCGCGTGTGGTGCCCCGCCGCCTCACCGCGTGCGGCGATGAAGTGGTGTTCGAACGCATTCCGATCGTCCGACGCCAACTCGCGGAACGTGCCGAGCAGCTTGCGCTCGATTCCGTGGTGTCCACGCAATCCGCGGCCATCGCCGATTTCTACAATCTTCACCTCGCCGGATATTTCGTCGATCCCGGCAGCCTGTGGCAGCACTGGGTGGGAACGCATCGGACCGCCCGGCGTCTCCTCGACAAACTCGAAGACCTCCAGCGCTTCCTCAACGCCGACCAGAAAAAAGTCCTCGATGAACTCGTTCTGCTCGTCCGACGCAAGGACAGCATCGACGAACAACACGCCCTTCAACTCAGCCTGAGACTCTGGCTGTTCGTCCACATTCCGCTCACCTACAGCCTCCTTGTGTTCACCGCGTTTCACATCGTCCTCGTCTTCGGATTCTCGGCCGGAGTCGGAACGAAGTAAGTCCAAAGTCCAACGCACCAAGTCACCCCGCTCCCTCATTTTTAATTTTTAATTTTTAATTTCTAATTGGCCCCCCGCCCATGTCTTCCCCTTCCCCATCGTCCGGTCCCGAGCGCACGCCCTACGTGCGTCCGAACGACGGTTGGGTGTGTGGACATGCCTGCCAGGGCAAGCCGTGCCGCTCCGGCCCCACGCCATCGGGCGGTTGCCCCGCCGCGCCGGACTGCCAGCCGGTTCTGGAGAAAGTCGCAGGGGAAGAAAAGGGCCGTTGGAAATGCACCCGCCCCAAGGAGCACGGCGGACCGTGTGCCGATGGCCCGTCGCCCACCGGGGCGTGCGGATGCCCGGGAATCGTCTGCGCCCCACAGCGAAGCCTTCGCAATATCCGCGGACGCGTGACGCTCGGAGTCGTCGCCCTCTCCATCGCAGTTCTGCTGCTGGCCCTCGGCGGATCGTGGCGATGGAAATTCATCACCCCCGCCACCGTCTCGCAGCCGCATCAGGGTGCGGCCTTTGGACGCCTCGCTTCGCAAAATCTCCAGGCGGCCAATGAATGCGGTGCCTGCCACGAGGCGGCGAACACCAGCCTCTCGGCCTGGGTGCAGACCGCGATGGACGCCAATCCCGGGATGCTCAGCCGGCATCAATTCCGTCGCGTCCAACCGGGCGTGACGCCGATGACCGCGATCGATCGCGAATCGTGCGCCATCTGCCACGACCGACACGAACTCCACCAACCCAACGTGGTGGAAGCCCACTCCTGCTCCGTCTGTCACCGCGAACATCGCGGACTGCGCATGCCCACGCCGTCGGACCTCGAATGCGCCCACTGCCATGCCGATGCCGCGGTCATGGCTGCTTCCTCCGAGCGCGGACGCACCATCCCCTCGATTCAATTCGATCCACCGGTCCCCGCCGGACAGGTCGTGTTCCGCACCCCTCGCCCACCTGGAGGACGCACCAATCTCTTCACCGCCTTCTGGGAGGGACATCCCGAGTTCGGGGTCCGCACCGCGGGATTGAAGGATCCCAATTCGCTCAAATTTGATCACGCTCTCCACCTCGGCGACACCGTGCGCCTGGGCGGCAAGGCCCTCGCCTGTTCCGATTGCCACACGCCCAATGCCACCGGCGTTGGAATGACGCCGGTTCGTTACGCCGTCCATTGCGCCTCGTGTCACGACCTCCAGTTCGATCCGGTTCATCCAGAATTGAAACTCCCGCACGGCGATGTCGCCGCCGTCCGGGGCATGCTGCGCGGGCTTCCCGCAGCGTATGCGGATCTGCGGAGCCGCGAACTCGCATCGCAGGGGAAACCAGCCCGCAAGGCCGAGCTCGATGCCTTCACGCGCGAGAACGTCTCAAGAATGAGGCAGACCTTCGGCAGCGGAGAAAACCTGGAGAAGCTCGTCGTCTTCACCACCGATCCCCGACGCGAGCAACCCAGCCTGAGCGCCGAACGTCGCGCGCACTACGCCGGATGCGCGTATTGCCATGAAGTCACGCCCGATCGCGAACGCCTCGCCGTGGTAACCCACCCGGTGATGCCGGATCGATGGATGCTCAAAGGCCGCTTCAACCACGCGCGACACTCCCAGCAGGACTGCGAAAGCTGCCACGGTGTTCGCACCAGCCACGCCGCGGGTGACATCAATCTCCCGTCCCAAACCACCTGCGTCACCTGCCACCGTCCCGGCGGCGGCGGCCCGTCGAACTGCTCCACCTGCCACACCTACCACCTGCTTCGGGAGCGGTAGAACTCCGTTTGCAGTTGGGTAAGCGTGTGACTTGGAAGCGGAAGTTGAAGGGGTAAAAAAGTTGAAGGGTTGAAGGGGAATTCGACGCTGCTGCGAGGGTTTACTCACTCGTTTGGAGTCCCGTCTTCAGACGGTTCGGGGAGGCGCGTCCCGAGGGATGCAGCGGGTTGATTTCCAACCGCTCGATGGCCCCGCGTCCAACAGCAGAGCCGCGTAAACGCGGCACTCCATACGAGTCAGCAGAGCACAGCACTCCCCTTCAACGCTTCAACTTTTCAACCCTTCAACCGCCGCTGTTGCGGCCTCTACGCCAAAAGCTCCGGGATCACCTTCCCCGCGATTCCGGTGAGGCGCGCATCGAGGCCCTGGAACTTCACCGCGAGACGCGTGTGCTCGATGCCGAGAGCCCGCAGCATGGTCGCGTGGAGATCGTGGACATCGATCGGATTCTCGACCGCGGAATAGCCCAGTTCATCCGTCGCTCCATACACCGTTCCGGCACGGACTCCGCCGCCAGCCATCCAGACCGTGAAGCCGGCGTTGTGATGGTCCCGGCCGTCGCCCTGGCTCATCGGCGTGCGACCAAACTCGCCGGCCCAGACGATCAGCGTGTCCTTGAGCATGTCGCGCTGCTCCAGGTCGGTGATCAACGCCATGCAGGCGCGATCCACTTCCTGGGCCTTCAACGCCACGCCTTCCTTCACCCCGCCGTGGTGGTCCCAATCCTTGTGATACAACTGAATGAATCGCACGCCGCGCTCGGCGAGACGACGCGCCAGAAGGCAGTTCGACGCAAAGGATCCGTCTCCGGGTTTGCATCCGTACTGCTCCAGCACGCGAACCGGCTCCTTCGAGACGTCCATCAATTCTGGAACACTCGCCTGCATTTGGAACGCCATCTCGTATTGCGCGATGCGCGTGGAGATCTCCGGATCATCCACCACGGAATCATGACGCGCATTCAATTGGTTGATCGTCTCCACCACGCGGTGCTGACGATCCCGCGTCACGCCCGGCGGGTTCCCGAGGTACAACACCGGATCGCCCTTGCCGCGCAGGTGCACGCCCTGGAATCGGCTGGGCAGGAACCCCGCGGCCCACTGGCGTGCGGCGATCGGCTGATTCTGTCCGCCCCGCCCCAGCGAGGTGAGCACCACGAATCCCGGCAGATCCTCGGATTCCGAACCGAGCCCGTAGGTGAGCCATGCGCCCATCGATGGCCGACCCGCGATCTGGGATCCGGTGTTCATGAACATGTGGGCCGGATCATGATTGATCGCCTCACTGGTCATCGAACGAATCATGCAGATGCGGTCGAGCACCGATCCGATCTGCGGAAAGAGGTCGCTGATTTCCGTTCCCGCCTTGCCGAACCGCTGGAATTTCACCTGCGGACCAAAGCACGTGAGCTTCTGTCCCTGCAGCTGCGCGATCTGTTTTCCCTTCGTGAATGACTCCGGCATCGGCTGCCCGTGCATGGCCGCGAGCTTGGGCTTCGGGTCGAAGGTTTCGAGATGCGACGGTCCGCCCGCCTGGGTGAGCCAGATCACGCGCTTGGCCCTGGCCGGGAAGTGCAGCGGCCGGACCACGCCGGGCCAGCGATCCTTCGCCGGACCGGTGGCCGCGGAGGCAGAGCCCAGCAACCCGGGCTTCAACAACGAAGCCAATGCCAGCGCGCCAAGGCCCTGCGAGGCGCGCCCGAGAAACACGCGACGCGTTTGCTGCTGGCCCCGGAATTGGCGGATCTCTTCAAAAGGCGACATAAGACAAAAAGCGGACGAAAGATGAAAAATGCTGAATTAAAACTTCAAACTGGAAGCCATCGACTTTGGGCTTTGGGCTTTCAACTTTGGACTCCGTTCAAGACCGGGTGATCGTCTCGTGCAGGTTGAGGATCGCACGCGCGATGTCGGTCCACGCAGCGAGTTCCGCCGGGTCCAGATCCGCCGGCGCGGGAGACACGCCCGTGCTGAGATAGGCCTTCACCGCTCCCGGATCATTCCGGTACTCGGCCGATTGTTTTTCCAACAGCCCGCGCAGTGTCATCAGCTCATCCGGTGCTGCATGACGCGCAAGGGCAAGCCGCCACGCCCAATCGAGACGTTGATCGTCTGACTTCGGCGCTTCACGCAGGATGCGCACCGCGAGCGCGCGGGCGGCTTCGACGTATGAAGGATCATTCAGCAGCACGAGGGCCTGCTGCGGGATGTTCGAGCGGGAACGTTCGGCAGCGCATTCCTCACGCGTCGGAGCATCAAACGCCAGCATGGCCGGATGCACGTACGACCGCTGCCACCAGGTGTAGAGGCCGCGTCGATATTGATCCGCTCCGACGCTGGCCGGATAGGTCCGCACCGGGAAATTCAGGTTCTCCCAATACCCATCCGGCTGATACGGAAGCACGCTCGGTCCGCCGATTGCGGGCACCAGCATTCCGGAGAACGACAGCGCGAGATCCCGCACCAATTCCGCCTCCACGCGCCAGCGTCCCTGCCGGGCCAGTTCGCGGTTGTCGGGATCCTTCACCAGCTCCTCGCGCGGAACCGACGACGAACGCCGGTACGCCTCGCTCAACACCAGCGTGCGAACCATGTGCTTCACATCCCACCCGCTGCTGCGGAACTCACAGGCCAGCCAGTCGAGCACGGGCTGATGCAGCGGCGTCTCGCCCTGCGCGCCGAGATCGTCCACCACCTTCGAAAGCCCGATTCCGAAGAACTGCTTCCACATGCGGTTCATCACCACGCGGGCGGTGAGCGGGTTTTCCGGGGACACGATCCAGTCCGCTAGATCGAGCCGGGTCAGCCGCCGCGAAGGCTTGGCGAATCCGCGGCTCAACGTTGCCGGAAGCGCGGGCTCCATCACGTCGCCGGTTTCCACCATCCAATTGCCGCGCGGCAGCACGCGCACGGTGCGGGGATCGCCCCGTTCGGTGATGAGGCAGCGCGGAATCGTGCCTTCGTATTCCGTCACCGACTTCCGGGCCGACTCCACCTGCCCGCGCAACGCCGCCAGCTCCGGCGCTTCGGCTCGAAACGCCTTCTTCAACTTCGTGCGTTGGTCGGCATCCCGCTGATCCGCAGGCTTGGCAACCAGGGCTGCGAGTTCCGGCGCGGGCGGAAGCACCGGGGCCGATTCCACCGCCGCAGGATCCGAAGCCACGGCCAACCGGAAACGCCCCACGGTATGGTGCCCGTCGCCATGACGCTGCTGAATCTCCACCACCAGGGTCTCATCCGCCTTCCACTCCACCGCTCCATCGAGTGCGAGCTGCAACTGATGCGTCCGGCCCACGTGGGGAAGGATCGCCCATCCGGGATTCGTCCCCTTGGCATCGGCATCGATCGCCGAGGCCGCGGTCCAGGCCTTGTACGGATTGTTCTCCGCCAGAGTGGTCTGCTCATGCGTGGCGCGGGCTCCGCGGAAATGCAGCGGACGCGCGGCTCCGCCGGCGCTCTCCAATCGGGCCACCACTTCGGTCACCACGAAATTCCCGTTTCCGGCGCGGCCGGGTCCCTTCGAAGGAAGCGAGTCGTCGGGCAGCACTTCCAGTCGAATGCCGGTCAACGAAGCCGTCTCGGCCGAACGCGCGAGCCGAACCGTGTAGGTGTCTGTGTCCGGCTTCGAACCCGAGGCCAGCACCGACCGATCGTCGCGAATCTTCAACGTCGCCCCGCCGGCCGACACCGCCGACTCCGGCTTCACCGTGGTCCATCGACGGTCCCCGGTCACCGCCTGCGTGAGCTGCGATTCCCATTTTTGGTACGCCGACTCAAATTCCGGCAGCGGCCCTTCGAACCGTTGTTCCAACGAGGCGAGTGCGGCCCGGCGGTGTTCCAATTCCTTCGCCTGCGCCTCGTCGGTCACCAGCATGCCGTCCTCGCGACGTCCGATGATGGTCTCCTTCACATCGGCGAAGAATGCGCCCATCGAGTAGAAGTCGCGCGTGCTGATCGGATCAAACTTGTGATCGTGGCATTGCGCGCATCCGATGGTCTGCCCCATCCAGACAGCCCCCACGGCCCGCACGCGATCGGTGAGATACCGCGACTCATAATCCTTGGCCTGCGCGCCGCCCTCTTCGGTGGTGAGCAGCAATCGATTGAAGGCGGAGCCCACCTTCTGCTCGATTCCCGGGTTCGGAAGCAGGTCGCCCGCGAGTTGCTCCCGCGTGAACACGTCGAAGGGCTTGTTGCGATTGAACGAACGAATGACGTAGTCGCGGTAAGGCCAGATGTTCCGCGGAGTGTCGGAATGGTACCCGATGGTGTCGGCAAACCGCACCACATCGAGCCACCCAATGGCCATACGCTCCCCGTAGTGCGGCGAAGCGAGCAGGCGTTCCACCAGCCGTTCGTAGGCCCCCGGGGCGTTGTCGCGGACGAATTCCTCCACCTGCTCGGCCGTGGCCGGAAGCCCGAGCAAATCCCAGTGCAAGCGACGCGCAAGCGTTCGGCGGTCGGCCTCCGGCGCGGGCTTGAGTCCCGTCGTGGACAGGCGCTTCTGGATCAGGAAATCGATGGCTGCGGGCCCCGCGGGTGCGGCCGGACGAACCAACGGTTGATACGCCCAATGTCCCTGATACTCCGCACCCTCGCGGATCCAGCGAACCAGCATCTCCCGCTGCGCCGGCGTGATCGTCTTGTGCGAATCCGCCGGCGGCATGTGGTCATCGGCATCCGTCGTGTCCAGTCGACGCACCAATTCACTCTCCTCCGGCTTGCCCGGCACCAGCGCGCTCTTGCCCGACTTGGCCGGGGCGACCGCCTTGTCCCGCACGTCCAGGCGCAGCCCGCCTTTGACCTTTTGCGAATCCGGTCCGTGGCAGGCGAAGCAATTGTCGGACAGCACCGGGCGCACGTCGCGGTTGAAATCCACGCGGGGCGCGGCCGAGGCGACGGTGGCCCCCCAGGCGGAGGCGACCACCCACACCGCTGCGGCGCGCAGGGCGGAGGGAATTCGAGGACTGGACTGGGCTCGCATGCGAAAGGACAAAGGGTCGGACACGGGATGTTGGGAAATACGATGCGGCGGAGGCCCGGGAAATTCAGCAGGAATTCTCCTTCGATTTTGGTGCCCCGGAACCCACCTCCGCGCTTGGCCCATCGACGTGGCGCGTGGTATCCACTGTCGATCGCCCGAATGCCCTCACCCCGCGCCAATTCCCCCGGCTGGATGCCCCTGCTCTGCCTCGCAGTGCTGATGTCGTGTCTCCGCGCGGGTGCGATCCCGGCGCACCGGGCCGCGCTGGATCGTCATTACGACCGTTTCCTCGCGCACCCACTCGCCGCCTGCACCACCTGCCACAAGCCCAGTTCGATCCAGGCGCCCGAATCCCTCGACGAATTCCCGCACAATCCCTTCGGCAACCGCCTCCGCGAACTCGGACGCGACCGCAACGCAGCCGGTGAAAAACCAGAGTTGATCACCCGCCTGAAGCGCATCGCGGCGGAGGATTCCGACGGCGATGGCGTGCCCAACGAAGCCGAACTGCTCCTCGGCCACAATCCGGGCAACGCCAGCGACACCCCGAACCGCCAAGAATTGGCCACCTTGTCCGCGCGTCAGTCGGAATTCGCCAAGTTCCTCGCCTCGTATCGATGGCAGCCCTTTGCCCCGGTCGTGCGTCCCGCTGTGCCTTCTGCAGATTCCGGGACTGCCGCACGAAATCCGATCGACCTCTTCCTCGCCGCCGAATGGCAACGTCGCGGACTCACACCGCGCCCCGAAGCCTCACGCGAAGTCCTGCTTCGTCGCGTGTATGTCGATTTGATCGGACTGAATCCATCGCCCGGGGAACTCCACGCCTTCCTCGCGGATTCCTCGCCCGACGCCTACGAACGCGTGGTGAACCGTCTGCTCGACGATCCGCGCTACGGCGAACGCTGGGGCCGCCATTGGATGGACGTCTGGCGGTACAGCGATTGGGCGGGCTGGGCCGATGGCGGACAGGTCCGCGACTCCAAGCCCCACATCTGGCGCTGGCGCGACTGGATCGTGGAATCCCTCAACGCCGACAAGCCCTACGATCAAATGATCCGGGAAATGCTGGCGGCCGATGAACTCGCCCCGGCCGATCCCGACGCCCTGCGCGCCACCGGATTCCTCGTTCGCAATTACAAGATGCTCTCCCGCGAGCAGTGGCTCGAGGACACCGTCAAGCACACCGCGCAGGCCTTCCTCGGCGTCACCATGGGATGCGCCAAATGCCACGACCACATGGTCGATCCGATCTCCCAGCGCGAGTACTATGCATTCCGTGCCATTTTTGAGCCGCACCAGGTCCGCACCGACCGACTCCCCGGCCAGCTCGACACCACCAAGGACGGACTCCCCCGGGCCTTCGACAGCACCAACGCCCCCACCTATTTCCTCGTCCGCGGCGACGAACGCCATCCGCGCACCAACGACATCCTCTCCCCCGGCGTTCCTGCCGCGTTTGGCGGACGACTCGAAATCCAACCGGTCAACCTGCCCGCATCTGCCAGCCAGCCCGACCGCCGTCCGTTCGTCATCCGCGATACCCTTTCCGCCAGCGAACAAAGCGTCACGACCGCCCGGTCCGAACTGGAACGCCTCCGCTCCGATGCCAAATCCACCCGGGCCCAGCGCACCGAAGCCCAGCTCGCACTCGACATCGCCGAAATCAAACACGCAGCCCTGCGGTCCATCCTGAAGGCCGAAGCGGGCGACTCCGGCGCCGCCACCAACGCGGTCCGATTCCAACGCGCCCTCGCCGTGTTCGAAGCCGAACTGAAGTCACACCAGGCACGTATCAAATTGGATACCGCCGCCACCAATGCCGTGGCCGAGGCCCGGAAGAAATCGACCGAGGCCGATCAGCAACTCGCCGCCGCGCGCGAAGCCGCGGCCAAGCCGCTGACCGCCGCCTACACCCCGAGGCCCGCCGAGACCTTCCCGGCCACCAGCACGGGGCGGAGAACGGCCCTCGCACAGTGGCTCACGCAGACGCGCAATCCGCTCACCGCACGCGTGGCGGTGAATCATGTCTGGCTGCGACATTTCGGACGCGGCCTCGTTCCCACCCCGGCGGATTTCGGACGCAACGGCCGTCCTCCGAGCCATCCGGAACTCCTCGACTGGCTGGCCGCGGAATTCATGCAGCCCTCCGCTGCGGCCTCGACCTCGACCTCGACCGCCTCCGGCTCGGGCACCGCATCCCAGCAGGCTTGGAGCTTCAAGACGCTGCATCGTCTCATGCTCACCAGCGCGGCGTATCGACGCGCCGCCACTCCCGATGCCGCCGACCTCGCTGCCGATCCCGACAACCTCTACCTCTGGCGCATGAACGCCCGTCGCCTCGAAGCCGAGGCCGTGCGCGACACCCTGCTGCAGGTCGCGGACGGACTCGACCTCGTCCGCGGCGGACCCGACATCGACCAGAAGCTCGCCCTCACCTCGCCGCGGCGTTCCCTCTACCTGCGGCACGCCGCGGAGAAGCAGTCGGAATTCCTGCAGATCTTCGACGGCCCGAGCGTGACCGAATGCTACGTGCGTCGCCCGAGTGTAATTCCCCAGCAGGCACTGGCCCTCGGCAACAGCGAACTCGCCATCACCCTCTCTCGAAAGCTCGGCACGCAGCTGGTCGAGGAAAGCCGTGGCGATGCCTCAATTCTGATCACCCGCGCCTTTGAACGCATCCTGGCCCGGCGCCCCACTGCTGCGGAGCTCCAATCCTGCCTTGAGGCCTTCACTCCGGCCGCGGTCAGCGAATCCATCGCCCGCACCCACCTTCAACACGACGCCGAAAACCTCGTGCTGGTGCTCTTCAACCACAACGACTTCATCACCGTCCGCTAACCCCCTTTTCGAGACACGGATTGCACGGATTCTCACAGATTAACGAACGCAAAGCCCCGCTTCTCCCATCCGTGTAAATCCGTGAAATCCGTTTCCATTTCCTTCATTTTCCTCACTGCCAAACGCACCCTGTTTTTAAGACACGGATTGCACGGATTCTCACAGATTAACGAACGCAAAGCCCCCCCTTCTCCCATCCGTGTAAATCCGTGAAATCCGTGTCTAATCTCCTTCTTCTCCGATGAATCCCTCCCAGCATTCGCAGCGCCCTCCGGGCTGCACCGGCGTGTCACGGCGCACCTTTCTCGCGGACACCGGCATGGGGTTCACCGGGCTGGCGCTCGGGGCGATGCTGTTTCGCGACGGCGTCCGCGCCGATTCCGAAGGCTGGGCCCCGCCCACCGGAAAACCGCATTTCGCGCCGCGCGCCAAGTCCGTCATCTGGGTGTTTCTCTGCGGCGGCGTCAGCCATGTCGAAAGCTTCGACATCAAGACCGAGCTCAACCGCTACGCCGGCAAATCCATTTCTGAAACCCCGTACGCAGGCGTCCTCGCCACCGAAGGCAAGGACGTCATCGGAGCCAACCCTGCGCACGGCAACCGCAAGGTCATCCTGCCGCTCCAGACCGGATTTCGCCGCTACGGACAGTGCGGTCTGCCCGTGGGCGATTGGTTCAAAAACATCGGCGAATGCGCCGACGAAATCGCGGTGGTGCGTTCCCTGTGGACCATTCACAACGACCACGGGGCCCAGCTCACCTGGCAAACGGGACGCCACCCGCGCGAGCTCGAGCATCCCACCCTCGGAGCCTGGACCGCCTACGGACTCGGCACCTTGAATGAGAACCTGCCCGAGTATGTGGTGCTCGGCACCCCGACGGGCGATTGCTGCGGCGGCACCTTCACCTACGGCGCCTCTTACCTCGGACCTGAGAACGGCGGTGTCCGGTTGAACACCGATCCGAAGAATCCCCTGCCCTTCATCCAGCCCCCGGCCGGCTCCCTCTCCGCCGAACAGCAGGCCTCCAACCTGAGCCTGCTCGGAAAGCTCAACCGGCTCGCCGGGATCGACTACCCGGACGACGCGAACCTCCGTGCGCGCATCAAGTCCTACGAGCTCGCCTTCCAGATGCAGGCCAGCGTGCCGGAAACGCTCCAGCTCGAACGCGAGCCGGAACACATCCGCCGGATGTACGGACTCGATGACGACGCCACCCGGGCCTTCGGCGAACAGTGCCTCGTGGCACGACGCTTGGTCGAACGCGGCGTGCGCTTCGTGCAGATCTTCCACGGTGGAGGCGGCGGCGGCGCCTGGGATGCCCACAGCGAAATCAAATCCAACCACACCACCCTCGCCCGCCAGGTCGACAAACCGGTCGCCGGATTGTTGAAGGACCTGCGTCAACGCGGTCTGCTGGACGACACCCTGGTCGTGTTCGGTACCGAATTTGGTCGCTCCCCCGGGGCCGAGGGCAGCGGACGCGACCACCACCCGCAGGCCTTCTCCGCCTGGCTCGCCGGCGGCGGCGTGAAGGGCGGCGTGCAGTACGGACAAACAGATGAACTCGGCTTCCACGCCGCGGACAACCGTCGCTACGTGACCGACATCCACGCCACCGTCCTGCGTCAGCTCGGACTCGATTCCCACCGGCTCGAAGTCCCCGGACGCAAACGCCTCGAGCTCGACCACGGCAACGTGATCCAGGAAATCCTGGCCTAGCCGGAGTGCATCGCGCATGCGGCCCGCGGGATGAAGCATTGCCCCGCGCGCCGTCGTCAGTTACGCCATGCGGCATGCCGCGCGCGTCCCATCCCATCCTCCGACTCCGTCGATCCGCATCCGCCCTGATGCTGGCCGCGGTCGCGATCCTTCCCCTCGCGGCTCAGGACGCCTGGCCCCAATTCCGGGGCGCTGATTCCCGCGGCATTGGCACCTCGGATCGACTCCCGATCGTCTGGGGCCCCGGCACCAACATCGCGTGGAAAACTCCGATTCCCG
The DNA here is from genome assembly GCA_947454705.1 of Verrucomicrobiota bacterium. GTDB lineage: Bacteria > Verrucomicrobiota > Verrucomicrobiia > Limisphaerales > UBA9464 > CAIVQB01. The sequence continues at coordinate 4,068 of CANGKZ010000035.1, read as the reverse complement.
GACGCGGCTGGTCGTCCCCAATCGTCTCGGGCAACCACGTGTTCGTCACCAGCGCCGTGAGCGACGGCGAAGAGGAAGCACCAAAAAAGGGACTCTACTTCGGAGGCGAACGGCCTGCCTCGCGAAACCGCCACCGCTGGATCGCCACCAGCCTCGACCGCCGAACCGGCTTGGTGGAATGGACCACCGAACTCGCCGCCGCCACCCCGGCCAGCTCCATCCACGTCAAAAACACCTACGCCTCGGAAACACCGGTGACCGACGGCAAACACCTGTTCGTCCTCTTCGGACAAATCGGGCTCTACTGCCTCGATTTCAAGGGCAGGATCCTATGGAGCGTGCCGCTCGATGTCCGCAAGACCGCCCACGGCTGGGGCACCTCCGCATCGCCCGTGGTGCATGAAGACCGCGTGTACGTGGTCGCCGACAACGAGGAACACTCCACCCTCGCCGCCTACGACAAACGCACCGGAAAGCTGATCTGGCAGGTGGATCGCGACGAACCCACCAACTACGCCACCCCGTACGTCTGGAAAACCGCTACCCGCACCGAGCTGGTGATCTCGGGTCGCAATCGCGTCCGCAGCTACGACCTGAACGGACGCGAACTCTGGACCCTGCGCGGCATGTCCTCGCTCGCCATCCCGACGCCGTTCGAGTCCGGCGGACTGCTCTACCTCGCCGCCGGCTACGTGGGCGACAACCTCAAGCCCAACAAGCCGGTGTACGCCGTCCGCCCCGGAGCCACAGGCGATCTCACGCTCCCCGACGGCGTGTTCCAGAGCGCCTCCATCGCCTGGATGCAGCCCAACGCCTCCCCCTACAATCCGTCGCCCCTGGTGTACAAGGATCGGCTGTACGTCCTGTGGGACTTCGGATTCTTCAACTGCCGCGATGCCCGGAGCGGAACCGAATTGTACCCCAAGCAACGGATCAAGACCGACGGCACCGCCGGATTCACCACCTCCCCGTGGGCCTACCGCGACCGCGTGTTCTGCCTCAGCGAAGATGGCGACACCTACGTGATTCCAGCCGGCGATTCCTACTCGGTCGAACGCATCAATTCGCTCGGGGAATTGTGCATGGCCACGCCGGCGATCGCGGGTCGGCAACTCTTCATCCGCACTTTCGGCAACCTGTACTGCATCGCCGAGTCCAAGCCCGGCGCTCCTGCCGCCCGCTGAGCCGCAGTGACGCACGTACCATTTCTGATCCATGTCACGAAGCGTCGTCCTCGCCGGCACCGAGCGTTGCCCCGGGTGTCGGATTCCGCCGCGCTGGTGCATTTGCGGTGGTTTGCCGCCGGTGAGCTGTCCGCTGCAGGTGGACCTCCTCATGCACCCGCGGGAGCAGTGGCGTCCCACCAGCACGGGCAAACTGATCGAACGCGTGATCCCCGGCTCGCGCATTCATCTTCACACCCGCGGCGTGCCGCCGGTGCACGGCGACATCGTGGTCCCGAACCGGGAGCTCTGGATTCTGCATCCGCGCGGCGAACCCATCCCCACCGCCGGGCCGGGCGAGACTCCCATTGATCCCAGCCGAATCCAGGTGTTGCTGCTCGACGGCAGCTGGCGGGAATCGGGCGACATGCTCCGCGGCGTGGAATCCTGGGGACGCACCGTCCGACTCGGCCTCACCGGCCCGAGCCGCTACGCGCTCCGCGAACAGCAGGGCGACGGCCGACACTCCACCATCGAGGCGTTGCTGGGATTGCTTGGCGAGTTGGGCCTGAAGGACGTCGAAACGCAGCTTCGCCTCCACTTCGAGCTCCACGTGTACGTCACGCTGCGCACCCGTGGACGCAAGGAACTCGCGGAAGCCTACCTCGCTGAATCGCCGATTCGCGACGCCGTCCCGGAACTTCTGGAGCGACTCCATCAGCGTCGCCCCAATCCCGCGCCGCCCAAGCCCCGCGCCGACGGCGAACTCGACGCCCCGTCCAACTGAGTCTCGCAGCCGATCGGGTCCGCCCTGGTGTTTTTGGTTCGCCACGAACCCGCACCCCAGTCTCCAATTCCCCGGTCTCCCATCTCCGATCTCCGATCTCCGAATTCGCATGCCCACCCCTGCATCCGCCTGGATTGCTCCCCAATCGCAGCCGTTGCTGATCCGCGATCTCCTCACGCGAGCCCGCACGTGGGCTCCGGGACAGCGGATCGTGTATCGTGAACTCCGCGATTTCAGCTACGCCGAGTGGATGCTCCGCGTCGAACGCCTCGCGCACGTGCTCACGCAGGCCGGCGTGCGCCCCGGCACGCGCGTGGGCGTGATGGATTGGGACAGCCACCGCTACCTCGAACTGTTCTTCGCCATCCCGCTGATTGGCGCCGTGCTTCACACCGTCAACGTGCGGCTCACCCCGGACCAAATCGGGTACACCATCCGCCACGCCGGCGACACCGTGGTGCTCACCCATCCCGACTTCCTCCCCATCGCCGAGGAACTCGCGCCGCAACTCCCCGAGGTTCGCACCTGGATCACGCTGTCCGACGATGGCAAGGCCCCGGCCACCTCGCTTCCGCTGCATGGAGATTACGAATCGCTCCTCGATGGCGCCCCCGCGGGATTCCAGTATCCGGATCTGGATGAGAACACCGTCGCCACGCTGTTCTACACCACCGGCACCACCGGCGAGCCCAAGGGCGTGTATTTCACCCACCGGCAGATCGTGCTCCACGCCCTCGCCGGGGCCGTGACCTTTGCCGCGCACTCGCAGCCGTTCGCGCTGCAGGATGACGACATCTATCTCCCGCTCACGCCGATGTTCCACGTCCAGGCGTGGGGTTTCCCGTACATCGCCACCCTGCTGGGACTGAAACAAATCTACGCCGGAAAATTCGAACCCGCGCTGATTCTCCGCCTGCTCGAACACCACCGGGTCACCATTTCACACTGCGTTCCCACGCTGTTGCAGATCCTGCTGCATCATGCGGAATCGGCCCGTGTCGATTGGACGCGCCTGAAACTGGTCATCGGCGGTGCGCCGCTTCCCGCAGGACTCGCCCGCGCCGCACGCGAGCGCGGGATTCGGATCGTGGGCGGATACGGCATGTCGGAAACCGGCCCGCTCATTGCCGTGTCGCACGTAAACCCGGCCCGGGAGCTCGCGGAAGGGCAGACGCCGGCCGATGCCCTGGATGTGGTCACGCGCACCGGATTCCCCATGCCGCTGGTCGATGCCGGCATCATGGATTCCGAGGGAAACCTCCTTCCGCCCGGACGCGATCAAGTCGGCGAACTCGTCCTCCGCACCCCGTGGCTCACCTCCGGATACCACGCCAATCCCGAAGCCAGCGCGGCCCTCTGGCGCGGCGGATGGTTGCACACGGGCGACATCGCCTACCGCGACGCCGACGGGTACCTGCGGATCACCGACCGACTCAAGGACGTGGTCAAAATCGGAGGCGAATGGATCTCCACCCTCGAACTGGAAAACGCACTAAGCCAGCACGAGGCCGTGAAGGAAGTCGTGGTGGTGGGCGTGCCCGATCCGAAATGGGATGAACGTCCGCACGCCGACGTGGTGTTGCGCGACGGTTTTGCCGAAGCGGTGAACGAGCGGGTGCTGTCGAAGTTTCTGCACCGGTTCATCGACGACGGCACACTGCACAAGCGGGCGATTCTGACGGAGATCCGCGTGGTGCCGCAGATTGCGCGAACCAGCGTGGGCAAATTCGACAAAAAGCGCCTCTGCGCCGAACTCGCATCCCGCGCCCCTGGGAAAAACCCCTGACCCAAGCACGCCCGGAACTTGCGATCGAGTGGAGGGCGCGGATCCACCCGCGCCCCAATCAATCGCGCGCCTCATTCGAGAACGGCTCCCGCCCCCTTAACGCGTCCCGCTCAACCCGATTGGACGGAACGAGACCATCCTCCGGCGACGGGAGGTCTGGTTCTAAACCCTGCAACCTCACACGGGGTCCGCAAACGAATATAGGGCGTGGGTGGAACCCCGCCCTCCACCGATGCATGGGATCGGATCCCCACTCCCCGTAGCCGCCGAGGGGACGAGGCGGATCATCCGGACGTGGAAAGGCCTACGCCGTTTCATTGGGGTTGCCCGAC
>CANGKZ010000034.1 GCA_947454705.1 Verrucomicrobiota bacterium | reverse complement strand
TTCTCAGCTCATTGATTTCTCAATTTACCGATACTAGAGACGACGATTTGCCTTGCGTCACCCTTTCACAAGTAACGCTCAGCAACAGCGTTCATTAAGAACGAGATCAATTTACCCGCCGGGAGCGCTTTGACAATACCTTTTTGGAATAAACTTTTAGGATTCCACGTAACGGTCGGTTTTGTTGGGGTTTTTGATCAAAAAAAGTTGTACCGCCCGATCCCTAGCGAGGGTGTTTTGGAGCTCCCTTCCTCTTCTGAATGCCCCGTTTGCGAATGAGCTGCCGATTTGCGATTGAATCGAGGGCCATTGGATTGGGAGAATGCCTCCTTCATGAGCGAATCCGAATCCACTCCAGCGTGTCCGATGTGTGAAATGACCGACGTCTTGAAACACCCAACTCGTTGGGAATGCGTGACCTGTGGACACGAGTGGGATCGGGCCGCAGAGACGGAGGCTCCCGAGGGGCCCCGCGTGGTCAAGGATGCCCACGGGAACGTGCTGGCAGACGGGGACGTGGTGATGCTGATCAAGGATCTGCCCCTCAAAGGTTCATCCCAGGTGCTTAAAGGCGGCACCAAATCGAAACCGATCAAGCTCGTGGACGGGGATCACGAGATTTCCTGCAAAATGGAGGGCATTTCCATTGGGTTGAAGGCGTGTTTCGTCAAGAAGGCCTGACGCCGGTTTCTAGCCAAAAGAAAACGCCCCACGAGGAGTCATTCCCGTGGGGCGTTTTTCGTTGAGAGATGGGCTTCAGGCCTTGTGGTACACTTCCGCGCCCTGCTCGACGAACTCCTTGGACTTCGCCTCAAGCCCCTTGGCAAGGGCTTCCTGTTCGCTCAACCCCTGCTCTTCCGCGTACTTGCGGACATCTTCCGTGATCTTCATGGAGCAGAAGTGGGGACCGCACATGGAGCAGAAATGGGCGGTCTTTGCACCGTCCTGGGGAAGGGTTTCGTCGTGGAACTCACGAGCGGTGACCGGATCGAGGCTCAAGTTGAACTGATCCTCCCAGCGGAACTCAAACCGCGCCTTGCTGAGCGCATTGTCGCGGTATTGGGCACCGGGATGCCCCTTGGCGAGGTCGGCGGCGTGGGCGGCGATCTTGTAGGCAATAACACCGTCTTTGACGTCCTTCTTGTTCGGAAGACCGAGGTGCTCCTTCGGGGTGACGTAGCAGAGCATGGCGCATCCGTACCATCCGATCATCGCGGCACCGATCCCGCTGGTCAGGTGGTCGTAGCCCGGCGCGATGTCCGTCGTCAGAGGTCCAAGGGTGTAGAACGGAGCCTCGTGGCACCACTCGAGCTGCTTGGCCATGTTTTCCTCGATCAAATGCATGGGAACATGACCGGGTCCTTCGTTCATCACCTGAACGCCCTTGGCCCACGCGCGGGTGGTGAGTTCGCCCTGGACCTGGAGTTCGCCGAATTGTGCGGGGTCGTTGGCATCGGCGACGGAGCCGGGGCGCAAACCGTCTCCAATGCTGAAACTGACATCGTAGGCGGCCATGATGTCGCAGATGTCGTCCCAGTGGGTGTAGAGGAAGTTCTCCTTGTGATGCGCAAGGCACCATTTGGCCATGATGCTGCCGCCGCGGGAGACAATGCCGGTCATGCGTCCGGCGGTCATGGGGATGAACCGGAGCAAAACGCCCGCGTGAATGGTGAAGTAATCAACCCCCTGCTCTGCCTGTTCGATGAGGGTGTCGCGGAAGATTTCCCAGGTGAGGTCTTCCGCCTTGCCGCCCACCTTCTCGAGGGCTTGGTAGATCGGCACGGTTCCAATCGGCACAGCCGAATTGCGAAGGATCCACTCCCGCGTGGCGTGGATGTTCTTTCCGGTGGAGAGATCCATCACGGTGTCGGCGCCCCACTTGGTGGCCCAACGCATCTTTTCCACTTCCTCCTCGATCGACGACGCCACGGCGCTGTTGCCGATGTTGGCGTTGATTTTCACGAGGAAGTTCCGGCCGATGATCATCGGTTCGGACTCCGGGTGGTTGATGTTCGCAGGGATGATGGCGCGGCCGGCCGCCACTTCCGCCCGGACAAATTCGGCGGTGATTTCAGAGGGAATGCGCTGCGGGAATCGACGGAAGATCGACGGGGTAAACTCGCTCTCGACGCGCTGGCTGGAACCCGAGTGCTGCTGGTTCAAATCGCTGCGAAGCGTCTTTCCGGCGAGGTCGGCGATGCGGGCGCGTCCCATGTTCTCGCGGATGGCGATGAACTCCATCTCCGGCGTGATGATGCCCTGCCGGGCGTACCAAAGTTGGGTCACCGGATGGCCGGCGGAGGCGCGAAGCGGGCGGCGGCGCTGTCCGCTGAGGCCGGGGAATTCGACCAGTCGGTTCTTCTCCGCCTTGCTGGCGTACTCGGCGTGTTTTCCGGAGAGGTAGCCGTTGTCCTGGGGCTTCACTTCACGGCCGTCGTACTCCTCGACGTCCTTCCGGGCGCGAACCCAGGAGGCGCGGAGGGCCGGGAGGCCTTCTTCCACGGTTCCCTGAAATTCGGGATCACCCCAGGGGCCGGAACAGTCGTAAACGCGAACCGGAGCGTTGGCGGTGGAGGTGCCGTTGCGGGATTGCGTGGCGCCGACGGATACCTCCCGCATGGGCACGCGGAGCTCGGGATGCAGCAGACCGGGAACGTACACCCGACGGCTGTTGGGAAGGGGTTCGCGGCTGTGCGGTTCGAAGGCGGTCTTGGAGGCAATCATGGGAAAAACGTCAATTCTCTGCGGCCACGCACAGGGAAGAACGGATTTCCAACAAAACCCAGTTCCGCTCGGCTCCCTGCGACGGCATGACCCGCATCAGGTTCAAAGGGTCGTCCGAAACGGTGAATCGGACCTCTCAGCCTCGCGGCTCCCCTGCTTGCAGCAATGGTCGGAGGATAGGGAGAGGCCTTGGGGAGTCAAGGAACCGGCCTGACCGGAATTCCCATGGCGTTGCACTGTTCCAAAAAAGAGGCCGGTGACGCGGGAGACGCGACACCGGCATCGGAACCGGGGAAAACAATTCAGGATCGGATCTACTGCGAATCAATGCAGCTTGCCGATTGCTTCCTTCATCTCGTCGAGGTGCACCTGCGCATCCCGCGTGTCGGTCACGTGGACAATCTTTCCCGACTTGTTGATCAGAAAGCTCACGCGACGGGCCATGGGTTTGTCCGGCATGCGAACCCCAAAGGCGTCGGCAATCTTGCCTTCGGTATCCACCAGCAGGGGGAAGTTCAGGTTGTACTTCGCGCGGAATTTCCGGTGGCTTTCGGCGGTATCAAAACTGACACCCACCACTTTGACGCCGTCCTTTTGCAGGTCGCCCATGCGATCGCGAAGACCGCAGGCCTCCTTGGTGCAGCCCGGGGTGTCGTCCTTGGGATAGAAGTAAAGGAGCACCGCGCTCTTGCCGTGCTCGTCGGTCAGACTCCATTTTTCGCCGTCTTGATTCAGTCCGGCGACGAACGGCGCGGCTTGGCCCGACTTTGGAACTTCGGCGATCAATGCTCCGACGCACAGCAGCGCTGGAAGCACAAATCTGGTAAGGCGTGAGATCATGGATCATTTATGGGGCGATCCCTGGGCGCCGTCAAAACCAAGATCGGCAAAAGAAGCCCCCCTTCCGCCTGCGCCGGAGGAAATTAACCCAGCCGCATTGCAACGCGGGCTTGAGTCCGGCGAAGTCCTCCGCCATTGTCGCCGTCCCGTAACGCATTAAATCGTCCGATGAGCGAACTACAACAGCCCAAGGCGGCGGCTCCCAAGCGCAAGAAAGGTTTTCGTTTTTTCGGAGGGAAAAATTCCTCGAAACGCCGAGGCCGTCCCGGCGGCGTTCGTCGCTGGCTTGAGAAGTTGCCCGACCATCTTGTGGATCGGAAACTGAACCTGTACCAGGTGGCCGCGATGGCGATTGTCGGGTTGATCGTTTACTTCGTCCTGATGCCTCTGATCGGCGACTGGAATCCTTCCGCCCCGAGCGGCGAATAATCGGGCGCGTCCTTCTCAGGACCCAACACACAGGGACGGAATCGCGTTCCCCGCATTCCGCAGTTCCAACTCAACTCCCCTGCTGGGGTGATGGAGTTGAATGCAAGGATGGGACGTGCCGGGCTCAGCCCCGGCCCACTCAAGGTTTCTTTGGCTCGGAGGCCATCTTCAGAACTTCCTGAACAGACACTTCAGCGCCATTCCTGCGCTTGCTTTCATCGGCTGCCTGCATGAAGGCGAACAACTCAAGGGTCTCCTCCGCACTGACTGGGGAAATTCCGGTCTGAAAGAATCGAACCGCCGCAGCCACGAGCGGCGCATAGCCTTCGTAAGCCCCCACAGCCCGCGAGCCCTTGGTTCCCTGGGCCTGGCCGGAATACCCTTCCCCTTCCCGGAACACACCCACACGGCCGTTGGGCCAGTAGCCGGTGACTTCGATGCCGCCGGTGGCGATCTTGCCGCGACGAACGCGTTCGCATCCGATTCCCATGACCGTGTAGAGGGATTCACAGCCGTGAACTCCGTACCAAAAAAGGTCGGGGTGGTGCGGTTCGAGATGGGCCGGCGAGCTGCACCAGGCGTTGGTGACGGTCCCGATCACCCCAGCGCGAACCGCCAGCGTGTTGGATCCGTAACGAAGGGAGGAAGACGTGAACACCGGGACGCCCGCGGCCTTGGCGAGGCGGAAAATCTCCATCGCATCGGCAAGGGAACCGGCCACCGGCTTGTCGATGAACAGCGGCTTGTGTGCGGCGATGACCGGACGCGCCTGCGCCAGATGCGGGCGTCCATCGACGCTCTCCAGAAACACCACGTCCACCTGTTTGCACAGCTCCTCGATCGTATCGACGATCTTCACGCCGTGCTTCTCCCGGAGCACGCGGGTGTATTCCTCGACGCGCGACCAGCTGGATTCGATGTCCGGGCTGCCTCCCTTGAACGCGGCCACAACCCGGGCCCCCGCGACGTGATCCTTGGCGGACGGGTTGTTGAGGATTTCGGTAAAGGCCGTGGCGTGCGAAGTATCCAGGCCGATCATGCCCACCCGAAGGTCCGCGGCCTGTGCAGCGATTCCCAGGGCGATCGTCACCGGCGCAACCAGTGCGGTGGAGTGGGTGGAACGGAGCAAACGCTTGAAAAAGGACGCGCCGGGGAAGTGCATGACGTTGTTTCCGTCAGCTGTGGATTCCATGCAATCCCGGAATCTCCGAAATCCACCTCCGACGGTTTTCGGACCTGCCCCATTTCCTGCTGTAACCTCCCCGTAACGGCATGGTCAATGGGGGGATGAACCGTTTCCTTGCTGTCCTGAGCGCTGGCGTCGTTGCGTTGTGGGCAACAAATTCAACCATTGCGGCGACGTTGCCGGACTCGCCGGCTGAGTTTTACGTGGCCACGAATGTGTGGACGGTTCATTTGCGGTTCACCCCCGAGCAGTGGGCGGCGATGGAGCCCGCGCAGTCGGAAGGGGGCGGCGGGTTTCGTCCGCCGGGTCAAGGTGGGGACGATGGCCGGGATTCCTTCCTGCAGGGCGCGCCGGGCAAGCGAAACGGGTTGGCGTCGGCGATGGGATGGGAGTTCAAGTACGTCCATGCCGACCTGGAAATCGGCGGAGTCAAATTCCCCGACGTCGGAGTCCGGTACAAGGGCAACGGCACCTACATGGAATCCCAAGGCGGGATGAAGCGTCCGCTGAAGGTGGATCTGAACAAGTTCGTGAAGGGCCGAAAGGTCGGCGGAGCCACCACGCTCGATTTCCAGAACAACGTGACTGACGTAGGGATGATGAATGACACGCTGGCGTACCGGTTCTTCCGGGATGCCGGAGTCCCCGCCCCGCGCACGGCGTATGCGAAGGTGTACGTGTCGGTGCCGGGTCTTCACACCAACACCTACGTGGGCCTGTACACGACGCCGCAAAATGTGGATTCGCATTTCGCGAAGGACCACTTTGGCACGAAGGACGGCCTGGTTCTGAAGCCGGTGACGTCGCGTCCGTTCACCGATCTGGGCACGAATTGGTCGAAGTACGCCGGTCCATACGATCCGAAAACCAAGGCTTCGGATGCGCAGAAGGCGCGCGTGATGGAGTTCGCCCGTTTTGTTTCAAACGCCACCGACGCGGAGTTCGCGAAACGGCTCGGCGAATATCTCGACGTGGAGGAATTCGCGCGCTTCATGGCGGCGACGGTGTGGCTTTCGAATTTCGACAGCCTCCTGGACATGGGGCAGAACTACTACGTTCACCTGGATCCCAAATCGAACCGCTTCGCCTTCATTCCGTGGGATCTGGATCATTCGTTCGGAAGCTTCGGCATGCGCGGATCGCAGCAAACCCGCGAGCAGCTGAGCCTGCAGCGTCCGTGGTCCGGTTCGAACCGGCTGTTGGAGCGCATCTTTGCCGTGGAGGATTTCAAGCAGCGCTACCGGGCGAATCTGGAAAAAATCCAGGCGGGCATTGGTCAACCGGAGCGCATCGGACGCCAGATCTCGGAGGTCGCCGCCGTCATTCGACCCGCCGTTGCGGAGGAGGGCACCAGCGCGCTGGAGCGGTTTGACAAGGTGGTCGCGGGTGAATCGGTGTCCGGCGGTGGGCCGGGGGGCGGACGTCGCGGAGGCGGACCAGGATTCGGAGCCTCGAAGCCGGCGCGTGCCTTTGTTGTGGCGCGTCACGCCGCAGTGGCCGACCAATTGAGCGGCAAGTCCGCCGGGCTCGAAATGTCCAATGATGGCGCGTTCGGCGGGCGCCCCAACAACGCGTTCCTCGCCAAGCCGATTCTGGTTCTCGCCGATGCCGATCATGATGGAAAGGTGTCGTCCGCCGAACTCACCGCACTGGCTGAGCGGTGGTTCAAGGCTTGGGACAACGATCAGGAAGGCGAGATTCGTCAATCGCAGCTCAGCAAGGGCCTGGGGTCGGCATTCAACAAACTCCCGCCGGGAACCCCCGCAGTGGATTCTGCGCAGGCGGCGGGGCTTGCGCCCATTTGGTCCGGAGCGATGGATGCGAATCGGGACCGCGCCATCTCGCACGATGAATTCATGGCCGCGTTCGCCCGCTGGTTTGGGGCCTGGGACGCGGCGCACTCGGGAGAGTTGGACGAGGTGGCGTTGAAGCGCGGCATGGAACGCGACTGGGCCGGTGGCCGACGCGGCGGGCCTGGCGGCCCCGGTCCGCGCTGACTTGCGGTCGGAAGGTTTGACGGTTCCGACGGCAGGCTTCCAATCCGACAACGACCTCGCTCGCGCTGGTCGTTTTGCAACGAGGGAGAAGCAGCAACTCCTCCCTACCCCAGAAAGGAAGAACGGCGTTGCTGCGCCGGCGTGCGTGAAATCCCCTTCAACGCTTCAACTTTTCAACTCTTCAACTGCGCTTTGCCCCCCCAATTTCCCTTCAACTCATCGCTTGAGTTTTCGCCGGGTTGACCGATGGTTGCCCTGCGGATTGTCCGCAACGCTCTTTCCCTTTTCCCTGCCCGGTTCGTGTTTCGAGACAACGTCCTTCGACCTTGTAACAAAACATGGGAGCTATAAGACGGTTACCAATTCACCGCCGCCAGGCCTTAACAGGAAGGCGAACGTGGTCCGTTGCCCCCACCTGGTTCATCCGGTAGATGGACCTGTCTTGCACGGCCATGGTGGGGATTTCCTTCTGGACCCGGTTTCGGCCGGGTCCTCTTTTTTTCAACTCCGTGGCTGCCCCTGAGTCCGATTTGTTTTCGCGTTCCGCGCCCGATCCTTCCGCAGGATCCCGGGCGAACGCCGGGCCCATGGAGGAGCCTCCTCCCGCTTCCCCAGTCACCAGTGCCCCGCTCGCGGCACGCATGCGCCCGCGAACGCTCGATGAGTACGTCGGACAGTCACATCTGCTCGCCCCGGGGCTCCTTCTCCGACGCGCCATCGAGGCCGACCGGATTCAGTCGTTGATCTTTTTTGGTCCACCGGGCACCGGCAAAACCTCACTCGCCCACATCATTGCGGCGCGCACGCGTTCCCGGTTCGAACGGTTGAACGGCGTGGAGTCCAACGTCGCCGACATGCGACGGGTGCTTTCCGCGGCGTCGAACCGACTGGTGAACACGGGCCAACCCACGTTGTTGTTCGTCGATGAAATCCACCGATTCAACAAGGCCCAGCAGGACGTGCTCCTTCCCGAGGTGGAGAGCGGCGTGGTGCGGTTGATCGGGGCCACCACTCACAATCCGTTTTTCTTCGTCAATTCCCCGCTGGTGTCGCGCTCGCAGGTGTTCGAGCTGCGGCCGATCGGCGAAGGGGAAATCCTGTCGCTGCTGCGCCGCGCGATCACCGATGCGGAACGCGGCCTGGGGCATTTGAGTCTGCGGGCCGATGACGACGCGCTGGAGCATTTGTCGCGGGTCTCGGATGGCGATGCACGCAAGGCGCTGAACTCGCTGGAAATCGCCGCACTCACCACTCCGCCCGGGGCGGATGGATTCATCCGCATCGATCTCAACGTCGCGCAGGAATGCATCCAGAAAAAGGCCGTGGTGTACGACGGCGACGGTGATGCGCACTACGACACGATCAGTGCGTTCATCAAGTCGATGCGCGGATCCGATCCCGACGCGACCTTGTACTGGCTGGCCAAGATGATCCACGCGGGTGAAGACCCGCGGTTCATTGCGCGACGCATCGTGATCCAGGCCGCCGAGGACGTCGGCCTCGCGGATCCGATGGCCCTGGTCCTCGCGCGCGCTGCTGCCGAGGCCGCGGAATTCATCGGATGGCCGGAGGCGCGGATTCCGATCGCCGAGGCCGCCATCTATCTGGCAACCGCCCCCAAGAGCAACTCGGTGATCAAGGCGATCGATGCCGCCCTGGAGGACGTGAAATCGGGTCGAACCCTGCCCGTCCCCGCGGCCTTGCGGGACGGCCACTACGCCGGCGCGGAGAAGCTCGGCAACGGCATCGGGTACAAATATCCGCACGACTTCGAAGGCCATTTCGTGCCGCAGCAGTACCTGCCCGAGCCGCGCCGCTACTACGAACCGGGGGATCTCGGCGTGGAGAAAAAGATCCGCGAACGCGTGGAACGATGGCGCGCCCAACAGTCGCAGGAAGCGCAGGCCAACGCACTGCGTTCCAATTCCGGTACACCTCCGGCTCCGTCCGCAACCTGACCGCATGACTCCGGTGGAGCACAAGGCACGGTTGCGTCGGGAAGTGCGTTCGGCGGTCGCTGCCCTGTTGGTTCAGGAGCGAGCGGAGGCGTCGACGCGGCTGGTGGATAGGATCAGTGCCTGGCCGGTGTTCCTTCAGGCGCGCACCGTGCTGCTCACGGCGTCGCTCGCCGACGAGGTGGACCTGACGCCGCTGATTGAGCGGGCGCAGGCTTTGGGCAAACGCTGTGCCCTCCCCTATTTCAATTCAGCGACCCAGGAATACGGTGTGCGCGAGTGGAACCGTCCGGTGGCCGAGTTGATTCCCGGAGCCTACGGCGTGCGCGAGCCGGGCAAATCCTGCGGTGACGTACCATTCCCGGATCTGGACTTCATTCTCGTTCCGGGTGTAGCGTTCACTTCATCGGGGATGAGGTTGGGTCGGGGAAAAGGATATTTCGACCGCCTCCTCCTGCGAGCTTCATCGGCGGTGACCTGCGGAATCGGATTCGACTGTCAGATGGTTCCCTTGATTCCGACGGAGTCCCACGATGTCGCGATGGATTACGTCCTGACCCCGGCTTGCGAATTCGATTGCCGCACTCCGGTTTGATGCCTGATGCAGACTGAAACCCTTGTCGCTGCCTTGGTGAGTCTGGGTGCCGGATACGGCATCTCGTTCGCCATATCCCACCTTCGTGAGCGGGCCCTCCGTGCCGAGTTGACCAATCGCGAACGGGAACTGAGCGACACGTTTCGTCGCGATACCGAAGCCGCGCAGCTCAGCGCCAAAGTCGCCGCCCAGGAGCTGATCACCAAGGAACGTTCCGAGCTGGAGCGGGCCCTCGCCGAGAAACGCGAGGCCGTGACGAGCGGCGAAAAGCGAATCGCCGAGCGCGAGGCGCTGGTCAGCCGTCAGCTCGACCGTCTCGGAGCTCAGGAACAGGATCTGCGTCAGCGGGGCGAACAGCTCGATCTTGCCCGGGCGGATCTCGAACGCGCCTCGCAAGTCACCAAGCGCCTGGCCGACGAGTGGAAGACCCGGCTCGAAACCACTTCCCAGCTCGACAGCACCGCCGCGCGAACCCTTCTGCTTAAGGAAGTCGAGCGAGAGTCCACCCGCGATGCCGCAGATTTGTCGCGTCACATTCTCGACGAGGCGCGTCTTCACGCCGAGGAGCAGGCTCGAAGGATCCTGGCCACGGCGATCCAGCGCTACTCGGCGACGTACACCTTCGAAACAACCACGGCGACCGTGGCGTTGACCGGCGACGACATGAAGGGCCGGATCATCGGCCGCGAAGGACGCAACATCCGCGCCTTCGAAAACGCCACGGGAGTCACCGTGTTGGTCGATGACACGCCGAACGCGGTGGTGCTCTCCGGATTCGACCCAGTTCGACGCGAAGTGGCCCGACAGGCCATGGAGCGGTTGATTCTCGACGGTCGTATCCACCCCACGCGCATCGAGGAAGTGGTGGCTGCGGTCTCCGCCGAAATGGAGACGTTCATCCAGCGCAAGGGTGACGACGCGGTGTTCCGCACCGGTCTTGCGCCGGTGCATTCCGAAGTCGCACGAATGCTCGGAAAACTGCATTTCCGTCGCAGCTTCTCCCAGAATGTCCTCGAGCATTCCATCGAGGTCGCACATGTCGCGGGGCTGATGGCGGCGGAGCTCGGGGACGACATTGCCGCGGCGAAACGGGCCGGATTGCTTCACGACGTGGGCAAGGCCATGACCCACGAAATCGAGGGACCCCATGCGATCGTGGGTGCCGATTTCCTCAAGCGCCACGGTGAGGCTCCGAACATCATCAACGGCGTCGCCAGTCATCACCAGGAAGTGCCGCATGAGAACATTCTCGGCGTGCTGGTGGCGGCGGCCGATGCGATCAGCGCCTCGCGTCCAGGTTCGCGCAGCGAGAGCATGACCACCTACCTCAAGCGGTTGGAGAATCTGGAGCAGATTGCTGCGAGCTTCCCCGGGGTGGAAAAGGCGTTTGCGGTCCAGGCCGGACGCGAACTCCGCGTGGTGGTCCGCCCGGAGACCGTGGACGACAGCGCCTCGCTGCTGATGGCCCGACAAATCGCGCGCCGCATCGAGGAGGAACTGCTTTATCCCGGGCAGATCCGCATCACGGTGATTCGCGAGATGCGCTGCGTGGAATTCGCGAAGTAGCGGCATTGGTTCGCCTCGCCGCCGCATTTTCTCCTCCCAAGTACGGGCCTCCGGGCGTTTGCTTGGGGGCATGATTTCCCGGCCCCGCGCGTCACTCGACCTTGATCGGCGCCAATTCCTCTCCCTGGCCGCAGGCTCCGCAGCTGCGGCTCTTTCCGCGGAGTGGGTGAGCGGTCAGATCCCGGGAAAACGCCCCGAGCGGGATGCCTCGATTTCGGTCCTGAATCCGCGGGATCGCGTTCCGGTGAGCGTCATCATCGACGACTCCACCTGCCTCGTGAACCTGAACAAGTTCGCGATGCCGCAATTCGACGAAGCTTTTGCAGGGGCCAATCCCTCGTACAAAAAGAACTGGCGCGAGTGGCCCTCGGAGATTCCGGATTCCTTCGTTCGACGCTTCGGCACCTGGGCCGCGGAGAACGGGGTGAAGGGCAAGTACAGCATCGTTCCCCAGCCTGCGTGTGTGGGGCGGATCGACCGGCTGCTCCCCGGCTGGTCCGGAGCGGAGCTCGCGTCGTCGATTCGATGCGTGCAGGAGGTGATGATGCCGAACTGGGACATTCATCCCGAGATGGCCACCCACACCCGGATCCTCGATTTGAAGACCGGCCATCCGTATCCGGAGATTTCGACGCGCTGGATGGAGAACTGGGAATGGACCACCGGGCGGAGTGCGGAGGAGATCGCCGATTACATGCGTTATGCACTGACGATCCTGAAGAACGTGGGCCTGCACTGCGACGGGATCACGACTCCGGGAAGCTTTGGGAACAAGGCCCTGCCCCAGCTCGCGCAGGCCACGTTGAGCGCCGTGCGCGACGTCTTCGGCACGCCGGTGCCGCATTATTTCCGGCATCTGTATGACTCCGGACCGCAGAGCGTCGCCCCCCGGGTTGAGTACGCCTCGGGGCTCGACGGCCCGGATCCGCGCTGCGTGGTGAGCATCATTGGATGCACCGGCGACTGGACCGGCGGATGGGATTGCTCCAAGCCGGAGGGCGCGGATCGATTCATCACCGAGGACCTGCAATCCGGCCGCATGGTGGAAATCATCCAGCGCGGAGAACCCGCCCTCATGCTCGGCCACTGGACCGGCATTTACTGGAACGGTCAGGAGCTTGGATTCCAGATCCTGCAAAAGGTCGTGAAGCGGCTGCATCAACGCTTCGAAAACCTGGTGTGGATGAAACAAAGCGCGATCGCCAACTACTGGGCCGCACGCGAACTCACGCGAATCACCCGGGGCGGGAAGCAGATCCATTTCAACGCGCCGTTTGCGTGCCCGGAATTCACCTGGCGGTTTCAAGCGCCGGGGGTGGGAGCGCTTCGCTGGGGGCCGATGTCCGCCGGCACCCGTCCGGCGGAATTGCGCGAAGTCTCGCGGCCCGGCGATTTGGTCGAAGGCACCTTCCATCGCAGCGGGGACACCCTGACCGTCTGTGCCGCGCTACCCAAGGGCATCTCCTCCCTCACCTGGTCATGAACCCGCCGAACCCTACAACGCCCCAGAGCAGGGCTGAACTTGGTACACCCGCGCGCCTCCAGTCGCTGGATGCCTACCGCGGCGCGATCATGTTCCTCCTGCTCTGCGGCGGGATTTTTCAGTCATTGCGCTCATTTCCGGGCTGGCACTGGCTGGCGGTGCAGAATGAGCACGTGGAGTGGAAGGGATGCGTGTTCTGGGACCTGATCCAGCCCTCGTTCATGTTCATGGTCGGGGTGTCGATGCCGTTTGCCTTTGGGCGTCGCGCCGAACGTGGGGATTCCTGGATGAGCCGCTTCGGCCACGTGGTCCTGCGTGCCCTGGGACTGACGGCCCTTGGCATTGCGCTCGATCATTTCGGCGCGGACCGGATTCAGATCGGGTTCATCCGCGTGTTGCAGCAAATCGCGATCGCGTATGTCTTCGCCTTCTTCGCAGTGGGACGGCCGATTCGCACCCAGGCCATCGCGGCCGGGGTCATTCTCACCGCGTATCAACTTACGTGGATGTTCAACCCGTTCAACGGCCCCGGAGGCCCCTGGGCGATGAGCCACGACAATCTCGGCAGCGCGGTGGACCAGTGGCTGATCGGGCGTAATTACTCGGGATACTATGTGGGGCTGAATGCGATTCCCTCCACGGCCACGCTGATTTTCGGCGTGATGGCCGGGACGCTGATCCGCGCCGCCAACACCGAGGAACAACGCCGCACCGTGCTGCGTCAGCTCGGGATTGCGGGGCTCGGAGCAGTGATCGCGGGACTCGCGATGAGCCCGGTGTTTCCGCTGATCAAGCGCATCTGGACTCCCAGCTTTGCGGTGTATGCCGGCGGATGGACCACGCTGATTCTCGCGGCGTTCTATGGAGCGATCGAGATCCGCAACTGGCGTGCTTGGAGCGTGCCGTTGCAGATCGTGGGCATGAACTCCACGGCGGCCTACGTGATGGGCAACTGCTTCGGCGGATGGTTCCGTAGTGCCACCACGGCGTGGTTTGCGCCGCTCAAGCCCATGCTCGGAGCGGAGTGGTTTCCGGTGTTCCAGCACCTGGCCTTCGCGCTCGCCGCGTGGGGAGTGCTCGCCTGGCTCCATCGACGCAGGATCTTTTTCAAACTCTAGACCGGGTTCTCGCCGGGATTTTTGCACGACGGACGCGCCACTTTTTTCTCCCCTTCCCGGGCCGCAGGCGGTTTGGTTGCCCCGATGCAAACACGTGTGTTGGGGCAGACGGGAATGTTGCTCCCGATTCTCAGTTTTGGTGCGAGTTCCCTCGGTCAGGAATTCCGTTCGGTCACCCTGGATGAGGCGCTTCAGAGCGTGCGGGTGGCGCTCGATTGCGGGCTCAATTTCATCGACACCTCCCCGTTCTACGGACGCGGCATGAGCGAGGTGCTCCTCGGCGTGGCGTTGAAGGGCGTGCCGCGCGACAGCTACAAGATCTGCACCAAACTTGGGCGCTACGACCTGCAGCACTTCGATTTCTCGGCGAAACGGGTGGCGGAGTCGATCGACGTCTCCCTGCATCGCCTCGGCACCGGGCATCTCGACGTCGTGCTCTGCCACGACATTGAGTTCGTGGAGATGCAGCAGATCGTCGATGAAACCCTGCCCGCGCTCCGCAAGGCGCAGGCCGCCGGCAAGGTGAAGTACATCGGGTTCAGCGGATATCCGCAGAAGATCTTCAAGTTCATCGCCGACCAGACCCCGGTGGACTGCGTGCTGAGCTACAACCAGTACACGCTGCAGAACACGCGGTTTGCGGACGAGACGGTTCCCTACCTGAAGTCCAGGGGCATTGGTGCGATGAACGCCGGTCCGTTCAGCGCCCGCCTGCTGACCCGCGCCCCCCTTCCCGCCTGGCTCAAGGAGCCCGAATCCGTGAAGGCCGCCGCCCGCGCCGCTGCGGAACTCTGCTCCAGCCGCGGGGTGGACATCGCCAAGCTGGCCCTCCAGTTCAGCGTGGCCAATCCGGACATCACCACGACGGTCGCCGGCAGCGCCAATCCGGAGAACATCCGCAACTGGGCCAAGTGGGCCGCAGAGCCGATGGATTTGGAGCTCCTGGCCGAGGTGCAGTCGATTTTTGCCCCCGTAAAAAACCTCGGCCATCTCGAGGGATTGCCGAAGAACAACTGACGGGATCCCCGCTGTTCCGGCATCCCGGAACAGTTGTACCACTTTGGGTCATTAGTTGAGCCGGCGCAAAAGGCGACCGGCAAAGACCAAAGGACGGGAAGCAGTCCAGCCGGTGTCTGAAGAGGATGTCCACCGCCAATAGGTGGCATCACATGCAGGCAACGGCTGGTTTTGACTCACTCATCGATCGGGATTCGACGGCACGCTCTTCGGAGCGGGCGACCGTGTGTTTCCACTGCGGAAGCCCGTGCACTGCGGCCGCCGCAGCCGAGCTCGGAACCGCCTCGCGGACCGACGGAAAATCCTTCTGCTGCGCCGGCTGCAAGACGGTGTACGAGCTGCTGTCGGAGAACGGTCTCGACGGCTTTTACAACCTCGCCGAGCGCTCCGGAAAGCCGGTCACGGTGGGAGCGAATGCGGTGGTGGATCGCTACGCATTCCTCGATTCTGCCGAGGTTTTTGGGCGTTTTGTTCATTTTCAGGATGCCTCGGTGACTCGTGTCACCTTCCGCCTGCCCGCGATTCATTGCGTGGCCTGCGTGTGGCTGCTGGAGAACCTCTTCCGCCTCAATCCTGGTATCGGACGATCCTCGGTCGCATTCACCCGCAAGGAGGTCACGGTCTCGTTCAATCCGGTCCAGATCCCGCTGTCGAAAGTCGCCGCCCTGCTCGATTCGCTCGGCTACGCGCCCGATCTCAACCTCGCGGATCTCGAACGGAAATCGGACCCAGTTTCGCGCCGACTCTGGCTCCAGGTTGCGGTCGCCGGGTTTGTGTTCGGGAACACGATGCTGTTCAGTCTGCCCGCTTATTTCGGGCTCGATTCGTTCAGCGGACCGGGCTTCAAGGTGCTGTTCGGCTGGTTGAGCCTGGGATTGTCGGTGCCCGTGGTGGCGTACAGTGCGCTCGATTACTGGCGGGCCTCGTTGTTCGCCTTCCGTCAGCGCCGGATGAGCATCGATATTCCGATCGCCGCCGGTATCGCCGCGATCTGGCTCCAGAGCGTCTGGGAGGTGGTCAGCGGGCGCGGTGAAGGATATTTCGATTCCCTGGCAGGACTCCTGTTTTTCCTGCTTTGCGGTCGAATCTTTCAACAAAAGACCTTCGAGCGCCTTTCGTTTGACCGCGATTACCGCTCGTTTTTTCCGCTGTCGGTGCTTCGCATCGATTCGCAAAACGCCTCGGAGAACCGGGTCGCGCTGGATCGTCTCGCGGTCGGCGACCGCATCCGCGTTCGCAACGGGGAACTGGTTCCGGCGGATTCACGGGTGCTGTCCGAGGGCGCGGTGATCGATTACAGCTTCGTCACCGGGGAATCCATTCCGGCGCAAAAAACCGCCGGCGAATCGGTGTACGCCGGAGGCCGCCAGGTGGGCGGATCGGTCGATCTGGAGATCATCAAGCCGGTTTCGCAGAGCCATCTCACCTCGCTCTGGGATCAGGATGCCTTTCGCAAGCCCAAGGGGGATGCCTTCGACACGCTCACGCACCGCTACAGCCGCCGGTTCACGTGGATCATTCTTGGGATCGCGCTCGCATCCTGCCTGTTCTGGGCAGTGCGCAGCCCGGACAAGGCGGTGAAGTCGTTCACTTCGGTGCTCATCGTCGCCTGCCCCTGCGCGCTCGCGCTGGCGGCGCCGATCACGCTCGGAACCGGGCAGCGTCTGCTCGGCCGCCAGGGCATTTTCCTGCGCAACTCCGGGGTGATTGAATCGCTGGCCCGCGTGGACACGGTGGTGTTCGACAAGACCGGCACGCTGACGGTGCCGCGCTCGGGATCGATGCGTTTCCTCGGAGAACCGCTCAGTGCCTTGGAGCGCCGCGCGCTGTTTGAAGTGGCGCGACATTCCACGCATCCCCTGGCCCAGCGCCTGGTGGAATTGGTCCGGCCGTTGAGTGATTCCTCCGTTTCCAGCGGACGTTCAACCGAGGCGGGAATGAAGTTTCAGGAAACCCTGGGCCGTGGCGTCAGCGGATTCTGGAACGAAACCGAGGTTCGTCTCGGATCGCGTGCCTGGCTGGCTCAAACCGGCATCGCGGTGCCCGAAACGACCGATGATTCGCAATCCGTCTGGGTGGCGTTCAATGGCAAGTTCCGGGGCGGTTTCGCCCTTTCGAGTCCGCTGCGTCCCGAGGTGGACACGTTGATTCGGTCGCTCCAGCAGGACCTTCGCGTCGAGCTTCTGAGCGGAGATTCCGAACGGGAACGGGATCGGTTCTCGCCCTTGTTTCACGGGCTGGAATCAATGCGCTTTCATCAAAGCCCTGCGGACAAGCTTTCGCACGTCCGCTCGCTTCAGGACGGAGGACGCCGCGTGATGATGGTCGGCGATGGTTTGAACGATGCCGGCGCGCTGCGCGAAGGCTCGGTCGGTGTCGCCGTGGTGGAGGAAGTGGGGGCATTCTCCCCGGCGAGCGATGTGATTCTGGAGGCGTCGCGACTCCCGCAGGTGCGCAACCTGATTGATTTCTCCGCAGCCGCGGTGCGCGTGGTGCGTATCAGTTTTGGGGTATCGACCGCCTACAACCTGATCGGACTCGCGATTGCCGCGAGCGGAAATCTTTCGCCGATCGACTGCGCCATCCTGATGCCGCTGAGCTCCGCCACCGTGGTGGCCGTGGCCTGTGGTGCAACCCACTGGGCTGGACGCCGATGCCTCGGAGCCCCGCTTTCCCCTTCCGTTGCCGAGTCGAACAACCCAATCCCTGCTAAGACCACGACAAAGGAAGAGAAGCAGTCATGAACGTCATCCTCATACTCATCCCCGTGAGTCTTGCCTTCGCCGGCGCATTTCTCCTCGCGTTCATCTGGTCCGTTCGAAACGGACAGTTCGAGGACACGGACACTCCGGCGATGCGGATCCTCGGCGAAGACGACGCAGTGCGTGCGCCCCTGAGCAATCTTTCTGAACCCGAAACCGAAAACCTGAAATGAAGATAGAGTCCTTCAAATACGACAATCGGATCGTGCGAGCGTTCGCGATCGCAACGGTCATCTGGGGCCTGGTGGGCATGAGCGCCGGTCTCCTAGCCGCCATTCAATTGTTCTGGCCGGAGGCGAACCTGAGCCTCCAGTTCGTGACCTTTGGACGGCTCCGGCCCCTCCATACCAACGCCGTAATCTTCGCCTTCGTCGGCAACGGCATGTTCATGGGCGTGTACTATTCGCTGCAGCGCTTGTGCAAGGCGCGCATGTTCAGCGATGCCCTGAGTTGGATCAACTTCTGGGGATGGAACGCGATCATCGTCGCTGCCGCCATCACCCTCCCGCTCGGTCTCACCACCAGCAAGGAATACGCGGAACTCGAGTGGCCGATCGACATCGCCATCGCGCTGATCTGGGTGGCCTTCACGGTGAACCTGCTCGGCACGATCATCCGCCGGCGCGAGAAACACCTCTACGTGGCCCTCTGGTTCTACATCGCCACGGCCCTCACGGTCGCGGTGCTGCACATCGTGAACTCGATGGAAATGCCGGCCGGGCTGTTCAAGAGCTACTCGGTCTATGCCGGCGTGCAGGACGCGCTGGTCCAATGGTGGTACGGCCACAACGCCGTGGCGTTCTTCCTCACCACGCCGTACCTGGGCCTGATGTATTACTTCCTGCCCAAGGCCGCGAATCGCCCGGTGTTCAGCTACCGGCTCTCGATCATCCACTTCTGGGCGCTGATTTTCCTCTACATCTGGGCGGGCCCGCACCATTTGCTCTACACCGCGCTGCCTGACTGGGCGCAGTCCCTCGGCATGGTGTTCTCGGTCATGCTCGTGGCTCCCTCCTGGGGCGGCATGTTGAACGGCCTCCTCACCCTGCGCGGCGCGTGGGACAAGGTCCGCCAGGATCCGATGCTGAAGTTCATGGTCGTCGCGGTCACCGCGTACGGCATGGCCACGCTCGAAGGCCCGATGCTCTCGATCAAGTCGGTGAATTCGCTCTCCCACTACACCGACTGGACGATCGCCCACGTTCACACTGGCGCTCTGGGTTGGAACGGCTTCCTGACCTTCTCGATGCTTTACTACCTCTTCCCCCGCCTGTACCGCACCTCGCTGTACTCGGTGAAGCTGGCCAACTGGCACTTCTGGCTCGGCCTGCTGGGCATCATGTTCTACGCGGTGCCGATGTACTGGGCCGGCGTGACGCAGGGCCTGATGTGGAAGGAATTCACCAAGGACGGATTCCTCCAATATCCGAACTTCCTCGAAACCGTGCTGCAGATTGTCCCGATGTACCGCCTCCGCGCGATCGGCGGCAGCCTCTACATCATCGGTACCGCAATTGGTGCGTACAACCTCTACAAGACCGCGAAGAGCGGCGTGTTCGAACCCGACACCGAAGCGCAGGCGGCCTCGCTCTCCGAGACCAGCCACAGCGGCCCTGCGGAAAAGGGTCACCGCTGGCTCGAATCGAAGCCGGTGCTGCTCACCATCCTGGCGGTGGTTGCGATCGCCGTCGGCGGTCTGGTGGAAATCATCCCAATGTTCCTGATCCAGAGCAATGTTCCCACCCTGTCGAGCGTGAAGCCCTACAGCCCGCTGGAAGTGCTCGGTCGCGACATTTACATCCGCGAAGGCTGCGTGGGCTGCCATTCGCAGATGATCCGTCCGTTCCGCTCCGAAACCGAGCGCTACGGCGAATACTCCAAGGCCGGTGAGTTCGTGTTCGATCATCCGTTCCTCTGGGGCTCGAAGCGTACCGGACCGGACCTCCATCGCGTCGGCGGCAAGTATCCCGATGCCTGGCATTACAACCACATGGAGAATCCCCGCTCCACCTCGCCGGGATCGATCATGCCTCCCTATCCCTGGCTGCTGAGCCAGTCGCTGGCCACCAATGCCCTGCCGGCCCGCATCTCGGCGCTGCGCAAGATCGGTGTGCCCTACCCCGCGGGTTACGAAAACGGACAGGCCCAGAAGGACCTGGCGCTGCAGGCCAAGAAAATCGTCGCGAACCTGAAGATCGGCGCGGTGACCAATGCGCCGGCTGACTCGGAAATCGTGGGCCTGATCGCCTACCTCCAACGCCTCGGCACCGACATCAAGTCGGCACCGAAGACCGCGAGCGCGGAACCCGCGCTCTCGCCCGCCGTCGCCGCAACCCTCACCACCACCCACTAAACCAGCCATGATCAAAAACGTACTGAGCGACATGGGTGGCGTCGGCCTCTACGGCGTCATCTCGGTCTGCCTCTTCTTCACCGTGTTCACCGGCGCGATGATCTGGACCTTTGCCCAGAGAAAGTCGCTGATGGATTCCATGGGCGCCTTGCCGCTCGCCGATGACCGCAACGCCGAAACCGCCGCAGGAGATTCCCGCCATGAATAATCCCAAGGACCCCAAGAAGGACCCGCTGCTGCTGGATCACGAATACGATGGAATCCAGGAGCTGGACAACAATCTGCCCCGCTGGTGGGTCTGGCTGTTCAACCTCTGCACCCTGTTTGCGATCGTGTACATGGTGTACTACCACGTCCTGAAGCGCGGGGATCTCCAGATCGCCGCCTATTCCAAGGAAATGGCCATCGGCAACGCCATCAAGGATGAGGCGCAGGCCAAGTTCGAATCCTCGCTCGGTTCGCTCGAGCCCTCCAAGGATCCGGTCATCCTCGCCAAGGGCGGACAGGTCTTCGCGACCTACTGCGCTCCGTGTCATCGCGCCGACGGTGGCGGCCTCGTGGGCCCCAACCTGTGCGACGACTACTGGATCCACGGCGACAAGTTCAGCGACAACCTGAAGACCATCATCACCGGCGTTCCCGAGAAAGGCATGCTCACCTGGAAGGGCGTGCTGACGCCGTCCGACATCCACTCCGTGGCGAGCTACATCTTCACGCTCCGCGGCACGCATCCGCCCAATCCGAAGATTCGTGAGGACAAGGCGCCTGTTTCCACGGAAGTCTTCGAATGAGCGATCCGCTTCCAGAAACCGAAACACCGGCCGGGCAGCACACCGCTTCCCGGCCGGTGAATTGGGAGGATTTCCGCGAACATCTGGCCACCGCCCACAAGGACGGTCGTCGCCGCTGGATCTTCGCCAAGCAGCCGTCCGGCCAGTGGTACCGGTGGCGCACCTGGATGAGCTGGGTGCTGCTCGGGGTCATGTTTGCCGGACCGTTCGTCCGCATCCAGAACAACCCGCTGCTGATGCTCAACGTCGTTGAGCGCAGATTCTCAATTCTGGGGCACCTCTTCTGGCCCGAGGACGGCATCATCTTTGCCGTCGCGATGCTCACCTTCTTTGCGGGCATCATGATTTTCACCACCGCCTTCGGGCGTCTTTGGTGTGGATGGACTTGTCCGCAGACGGTCCTCATGGAACTGGTGTTTCGAAAACTCGAGTATGCCATCGAAGGCGACGCTGCGACGCAGAAAGCCCTCGATGCCGCCCCTTGGACGTTTCGAAAGATCCGCATCAAGGCCTTCAAGCAGGCGGTCTTTTTCGGGCTTTCCTTCCTCATTGGAAACACCCTGCTCAGCTACATCATCAGCAGCGACGCTCTGATTCACATCATTGTGGCGGACCCCCGTCAGCACCTGTTCGGACTCGGTTTCATGCTGCTGTTCACGCTGGTGTTCTACGCCATTTTCGCGAGGTTCCGCGAACAAGCCTGCACCTTCATCTGCCCCTACGGCCGGTTCCAATCCACCCTGCTCGATGAGAACACCATGGTGGTGGCCTATGACCACAAGCGCGGCGAGGGCCGTGCTCCCTGGAAACGGGATCAACGATTGGAGCTCCGCCGCTCCTCGGGCCATGGCGACTGCGTGGACTGCCACCAGTGCGTCGCGGTCTGCCCCACCGGCATCGACATCCGCAATGGCGTGCAGATGGAATGTGTGAACTGCACCGCGTGCATCGACGCCTGCGACTCCGTGATGACCAAGGTCGGATTGCCGCGAGGGCTGATTCGCTACGCTTCGCTCAACGGCATCGAACACGGTCAACCGCTGCGCTTCACCGCGCGCATGAAGCTTTATTCGGCCGTGCTGACGGGCCTGATCTCCTTGTTCGTCTTCCTGGTGCTCACCCGCCCCGACGTGCAGAGCATTTTCCTGCGCGCCCCGGGCACCCTGTTCCAACAGGCGTCCGAGGGACGGATCAGCAATCTCTACACGGTCAAAATCCTGAACAAAACCCACCGCAATCTGCCCATCGACTTCAAGCTCGATGGACGCGAGGGCCGCATCGTGGTCATGGGTGCCAAACAATTCTTGGTCCCCAAGGACAAGCTTGCCGAGACCTCGGTCATCGTCGAACTCGACCCCGCCACGCTCTCCGGATCCACGACCAAGATTTCCATCGGCGTCTTTGCCGACGGAAAGCGGATGGAGACCGTGAAAACCGCCTTTGTCGGACCCAGACGCTAATTGCCCCTATGAACGCCACCGCCACCGCTGCACTTCCCAAACCTTCGTTCAATCCCTGGCCCTACGCGCTGATCGCGTTTTTCATCACCCTGGTTTCTATCATCGGCGGATTCGTGACCTGGTCGCTCCGCCAGAACCTGGAGCTGGTGGGCCCGGACTACTACGAACAGGAGATGCGGTTCCAACAGCGTATCAATTCGGTCAACCGGACGCGTCCCCTCGGGGACCAGGTCACCATCGCCTACGAGGCGAATGCGATCCGCATCACGCTCCCCAAGGAACACGCCGCGCAGCATGTGACAGGAACCATCCAGCTGTATCGCCCCAGCAATTCGAAGCTCGATCGCCAGCTCAACCTGCTCCCGGACCCTTCCGGGCAGCAGACGCTCGCAGCGAAGGACTTGGAACCCGGACTCTGGAAGGTCCGCGTGGCCTGGAAATTCCAGGGCGAGGAATTCTTCCGCGACACCACCGTGATTGTTCCCTCATCGGCGCGTTGATTCGATGCTCTGGACCGCGTTCATGCTGGGATTGGCGGGCAGCCTGCACTGCGCAGGCATGTGTGGCCCGTTAACCTTGGCGCTTCCCGCCACGGGATCCGGTACGGTGGGATTTGTCGCCGGACGCCTTGCCTACAATTTCGGACGCATCACCACCTACACCGCGCTGGGCGTGGTGATCGGCTGGCTCGGGCGGTCGCTCGCGCTCGCAGGCGTGCAGCGTTGGGTGTCGATGGCTGCCGGGATCGCGATCATCGCGGGCCTCGTGTTGAGCCACCGGGCCAGCGGCGCTGGATTGACGGCGGCCGCAGTCCGACAGCTCAAGAATGCCCTCGGCACGGTCCTCCGCCGTCGTTCGATTTCATCGCTCTGGACCCTGGGGCTCCTCAACGGACTGCTGCCCTGCGGCATGGTGTACGCTGCCGCCGCGGGTGCGATGGCCACGGGAGGTTGGCTCTCGGGGATCTCGTACATGGCCCTGTTCGGCCTCGGAACGCTGCCGGTGATGCTCGGCATTTCACTGAGCGGGACCGCCATTCCCGTGGCCATGCGCCTGCGTCTTCAGCAGCTGGTCCCGATTTCCGCCGCCGTGGTGGGCGTGCTGCTGATCCTCCGCGGCATGTCCCTCGGCATCCCGTACATCAGCCCGGATCTCGCATCGGGGACCTGCGCCCACTGCCATTAGGCGGTCCGCGTCGGGTTCCATTTTTGGGCACGTTTCCCGCAACTTCTGATTTCCATTCGGCACCGCACCTCCCTAGTTTGCGCCACGCATGAATGTCTTTGTCACCGGAGGCGCGGGCTATATTGGATCGGTCTGCGTCGAGGAACTCTGCAACGCAGGCCATAAGGTCACTGTCCTCGACAACCTGACCGAAGGACACCGCTCGGCCGTCGATTCCCGGGCGACTTTCGTCCACGCGGATCTTGCGGATCGCGACGCCGTTTTCGCCGCAGTGAAGAGTTCCGGGGCCGAGGCGGTGATTCACTTTGCTGCATTCGCATTGGTCGGTGAATCGATGACCGATCCGTCGAAGTACTTTCGCAACAACGTCAGCAACGCGATCAATCTCGCCGATGCTGCGGTGGCCGCCGGGGTGAAGAAATTCGTCTTCAGCTCCACCTGCGCGACCTACGGACCGCCCGATCGCGTGCCGATGGATGAAACGCTTCCGCAGCGTCCGATCAATCCCTACGGCGAATCGAAGCTGATGTTCGAGAAGGTGCTTCTGTGGTATCGGCAGCTTCACAATCTCGACTTCGTGGCGTTCCGCTATTTCAACGCCGCCGGCGCGAGCGCCCAGTTCGGGGAACACCACCGCATCGAGTCCCACATCATTCCCAACGTGCTGTTTGTCGCGCAGGGACGGAAGACCCACGTGGAACTCTACGGCACCGACTATCCGACTCCGGACGGCACGTGCATCCGCGATTACATCCACATTGCCGACCTCGCGCAGGCCCACATTCTGGCACTCCAGCCGGGCAAGAGCGGATTCTTCAATCTGGGCAACGGATCCGGGTTCTCAGTGAAGGAAGTCATCGCCACCTGCGAAAAAGTGACCGGCTGCAAGATCCCGGTCGTGGAGAAGCCGCGTCGTCCCGGCGATCCGGCGCGCCTCGTGGCCGCGGCTGACAAGGCTATCCAGGAGCTCGGATGGAAGCCCAAATTTCCGCAGTTGGAACAGATCGTCGCCACCGCATGGGCGTGGCATCAGAAGAATCCGACGGGATACCAGGATTGATCGGAGCTCGGCCTCGCTCTTTCCGCCCGCCTAGCGCTCCACCGGGAGCACCACCAGGAAGGTCGTGCCTTCGCCCAACGTGGACCACACGCGAACGAATCCGTGGTGCTGCTCCACCACTCGCGCGACAATCGCCAATCCCAGGCCGGTTCCCTTGGCCTTGGTCGTGCTCAACATGGAGCTGAACGCACGGCTCCGACGCTCCTCGGTCATACCCACGCCGGTGTCGCGAAATCGGATCGCCACATGGGTTGGCCGACTCGCCTGCGTGGACCCCTTCGCCCGCAAGGCCCGGGAACGCACCGACAGTTTTCCGCCGCGCGGCATCGCTTCCACCGCATTCAACGTCAGGTTCAGGAACGCCTGCTCGAGCTGCGTCGGATCCCCCGCAACGCGCGGCAGGTCGCTTTGAAGGCGCCGGAACAGCTGGATGTCGTGAGCCCGAAGCTTGTGCCGTGTGAGCAGGCCGAGATCGTCGAGCAACTGATTCACATCCACATCCACCACCTGCGGTTCGGTGCTGCGCGCGAAGTCGAGCACCTGGTCCACGATGCGGTTCAGGTGATCCATCTTCTCGCCCATGATCCGGACGTCCGTTCGACGCGGATCCCCCACGGGAAAATCCAACGCGAGGGAGTGATGGAGCATCTTCATCACCGTCAGCGGATTTCGGATCTCGTGCGCGATTTCGGCCGCGAGAAGCCCAAGTGCGGAGAGGCGTTCGCTCTCGCGGAGCTCCTCCTCAACCGAGACGATGCGGTCGTACAAACGCGCCTTTTCCAACGCCAGCGCCGACAACTCTGCGTAGGCGGAGAGCACGCGCACCTCCTCGTCGGAAAAAGTGTGCGGCTCGCCGGTGTAAAGATTCAGCGTGCCGGTGGGGCGTCCGCCGTACATCAGCGGCACGCTGAGCAGTGACGCCAAGCCTTCACGACGCGCCAGCGATGCATTTTGATACCGGGCGGAGCTCTGCACGTTCTCCAACTGCATCGGCTTTTGACGCCGGATCACGATGCCCAAAAAACTGTCCGCCACGCTCAGGCGGGGCTTGGAAACGTAGGTGGCACCGGCTCCGGAATGGGCCCGCAACTCCAGCCACTCGCGGGTTTCATCCAGCATGGTCAACGAACACATCTTCGCCTTCAGCAGCGACCGGGCTTCGCGCGTGATGCCCTGGAGCGCGTCGTCGACGCTGATCGTGTTGTTGATGATCTGGCCGACATGCACCAACGATTCAAACAGGCGCGCCTTCAACCGCGACTGCTCGTAAAACCAGGTGTTGGCAATGGCCGGGGCGGCGATGGCGGCGAGTTCCGAGAGCAGTTCGACATCGGCCGGGGAAAACGCATTCTCCGTGTTGGCGTCGACATTGATCACGCCACGGACCTGTCCCATCACCCGGAGCGGCACGGCCAATTCCGAGCGGACACCGGGGTGAACCGCGACGTAACGCCGGTCCGTCAGCACGTCTCCCACACACGCTGGCTGGCCCGCGCGCGCGACCCATCCGGTGATGCCCTCCCCCACCTTGAGCCGCATCGCCGCAGCCTCCGACGGCAGCCCGAGCACGGCCTCCACTTCGAGGAAACCGGTGGTGGGATTCACCATGCAGACCGATCCGCTCTGCGCACGCATCCAACGCACCGCGCTGGCGAGCACGACTTGGAGCACTTCCTTGAGTTCGAGACTGGAGTGAACCTCCCGGGCCACGGCGTTGAGGATTTCCAATCGCTCCACGCGCTGGCGGAGCTCAACCGGATCGGCGGAATTCGCGCTGGAAGGGTTCATCGAACGCGTGAGGTGAGGAAAAGTCCTGTCGCCGCAAACACGAGGTTGGGCAGCCACGCCGCCATCCAGGGAGTCACCTGACCGCTCTGGCCCAGGGCGAACCCGAGACGTTGAAGCACAAAGTAGCTGAAGCCGATGGCCAGGCTGCCGGCGACTCCGAAGAACAGGTTGCGTCGTCCGGACGGCGCACCAAACGGGATGGCGATCAGCACCACGACGGCGCAGGTCCAGGGCGCCGCGAGGCGCACTTCGAGCTGGGTGTCGAGACGCGCCCGTTCCATGGCTGAGATATTCGGGTGGAGGTTTTTGTAGATCGCAATCTCCCGCGCCGAGAGCTCTATCTTCTGCAGCTGCACCTGCTTGCCCATCTGCGATCCAACCCGGACTTCGCTGCGCAATACATCAGGTGTCTCCGCCAGTTCCGGGGCGTCCAGTTCATCCCATTTTTTGTCGAACGGATAATCATCGGCCCGGGAGCGGAACAGGATCTCGTGAACCTGGTCATGAACGGGCGATGTACCGGTTTTGAAACGCCAGATGCCATTGGTCCAGACCGCGGTGTCGGCAATGAGCGTTCGCCGCGCCCCGGGCTGGAGGTTCGCGCGGCCACGCAGATCCGCGAAGTCGCCGGTCTTGGGATTCACCTCACCCAGCGTCCAGCGACGGCCCGATGCCGCGTCGGTGTGTTCCAGTTTGACCCGATTGGTAAAGGCATTGGTGCCGACCTGCCGCACTACCCACTGGCCCGGCCAAGCGATCACGCTGTCCAACGTTCCGCCAAATTCGGCGACGGTCATCGAGAGCTTCGTCCGGCTCGCCGGGTTGTCGTCGTGTTCCGATCGATGCAAATACTCCAGCGCGTTGGTGAACTGCCACATCACCGAGGTCCACCGGCCTGTGGGCACGACCAATTCCTCCCACGCGTTGGTGGGCAGGTCCATTTGCACGCGCACCTGGCGGAGTTCCCCGGAAAGAACATTGAAGCTGCCGATACGCCAGGCCGTGCCGGTAAGGGGATTTCGAAGGTGGAGGTTGTGAACCCAATTGCGTTGGGAATCCGCGCCCGAGGGATCCCGCCAATCGGCCCGAAGCCGGTTTTCGCGCTCGCGGGCATCGGGGACCACCACTTCGTTGAGCACGTAGAGGCCGCCCGACATGAGCAAACCCACGGCGAAATACGGCATGCAAATCCGCCACAGGCTGATTCCGGCCGCGCGCATCGCCGTGAGCTCGTGACTTCGCGAGTGCTGGGTGAGGGCGTAAAGCAGGGCGAGGAGTTCTCCCACCGGCAGGATGGTGAGGAGCAGTTCGGGGAGACGGATCCAGTACAATTGGACCACCCCGAGCCACGGGGCGTGGTCACTTTGCAGTTTTTCCAATTCGCCCAGCAGGTCGAAGGAGATCCAGAAAATGAGGAAGCCCCCGAGGCAAACCCCGAGCGGCAACAGCAGTTCCTTCAGAAGATAGCGGTCAAGCAGGCGCATCCAACGCGGCGGAAACTAGGTGGCCGGGAAAAAATTGCGAGAAGTCCTGTGGGCCTCCCAAAGGAACCGCGGCCTTCCCTGCGCGGGGTGGCTTCCCGTATCGTCGCAGTTCATGAAGCCAATCCTGCGAACGGTGGTCTGGCTGACCGTCGGCCTCCTCGGCGCCCTGGCGTACGGAGTCCTCGCCGTCCGACGCGGCGAGCCGGTCTCGTCCGCCTACCTGCTCATCGCGGCGGTCTGCACCTACGCCATCGGATACCGGTTCTATTCCGCCTGGATCGCCGCCCGGGTGCTGATGCTTGACGATCGACGGGCCACGCCGTGCGAGGTGTCGGAGGACGGACGCGATTTCGTCCGCACCCACCCGTGGATCGTTTTTGGTCATCACTTCGCCGCCATCTCCGGCCCCGGCCCGCTGGTCGGTCCGGTGCTTGCCGCCCAGTTCGGCTACCTGCCCGGCGCGTTGTGGATCCTGATCGGTGTGGTGCTCGGAGGTGCAGTGCAGGACTTCGTGATCCTCGCCGCCTCCATGCGACGCAACGGAAGATCCCTCGGCCAAATGGTGCGGGATGAAATCAATCCCCTCGCCGGAAGCCTCGCTCTGGTCGCGATCCTGGCCATCATGATCATCCTCCTCGCGGTGCTCGCCGTGATCGTGGTCACCGCGCTGGCCGAAAGCCCGTGGGGCGTGTTCACCGTCGGCGCAACCATTCCCATCGCACTCCTGATGGGCGGGTACCTGCGCTGGGCCCGGGTCGGACGCACGCTCGAGGCTTCCATCGGCGGCGTGGTGCTGCTGCTCGCCGCGGTCTGGGGCGGACAGTTCATTCACAGCAATCCCTCGCTTGCCGCGATGTTCACCTTCAAGGCCGAACCCCTCGCCTGGGCCATCATCCTGTATGGCATCGCCGCCTCGGTCCTGCCGGTCTGGCTGCTGCTCGCGCCGCGCGATTACCTCAGCACGTTCATGAAGCTGGGCACGATCCTCGCCCTCGCCGTCGGCGTGCTCTGGGCCCTGCCGGTACTCAAGATGCCGGCGGTCACCTCGTTCATTGACGGCTCCGGTCCGGTCGTTCCGGGGAAGTTGTTCCCGTTCTGCTTCATCACCATCGCCTGCGGTGCGATCAGCGGATTCCACGCGTTGGTCGGCAGCGGCATCACTCCGAAAATCATCCCGCGCGAACGTCACGCTCGTGGAATCGGCTACGGCGCAATGTGCCTGGAATCGCTGGTGGCCATCATGGCCCTGATCGCCGCGTGCACGCTCGAGCCGGGAATCTATCTCGCCATCAACATCAAGGGCGCCGGGCCCGACGCCGCAGCCATCGCGGCCGACACCGTGGCCCGCGTGAAGGCGACCGGGTTCTCAGTCGATCCCGCAGCCATGACCCAGCTCGCCGCGGATGTCGGGGAAAAATCCCTCTACGGACGCACCGGCGGTGCCGCGACGCTGGCGGTGGGAATGGCCGCGCTGTTCTCCAAGATCACCCAGGGACGCTGGGTGGACCTTTGGTACCACTTCGCGATCATGTTTGAGGCGCTGTTCATCCTCACCACCCTGGATGCCGGCACGCGGGTGGGACGCTACCTGTTGCAGGATTTCCTCGGGCACCTCTGGAAGCCGCTGGGCGATACCCGATCCCACACCGCAAACGTCCTCTCCAGCGTGCTCATCGTGGCCGGATGGGGCGCGGTGCTGATCAGCGGCGTGCGAAATCCCGACGGCGGCACGAAGGCGTTGTGGCCCATTTTTGGTATCGCGAACCAGCTGCTTGCCGCCATCGCGCTCTGCCTCGCCACCACGCTCCTGATCAAGCAGGGCCTTCGCGCCGGGTTGCCGAAACGGCCCCGATGGCTTCCCCTCACCCCCCTCGTTCCGCTGGTGTGGCTGCTCACGGTGACCTTCACCGCCGGATGGCAGAAAATGTTTCATGCCGATCCGCGCATCGGATTCCAGGCGCAGATGAACACTCAGGAGAAACGAATCGCCGACGCGCAGCAGAAGATCGCTGCGAGCTCCTCCGATTCCGATCCCGCGCTGGCTCCGATCCGCAAGCAACTCCGCGCTGCCACCGGATTGTATTTCAACGCCGCCTTCGACCTCGTCGTGACCGGAATCTTCCTCACCTTCGCAGCGGCCCTGGTGGGAGTCACCGCCTGGGAATGGTTCCGACTCCTCCGTGGATCACGACCTCCCACCTTGACCGAGACTGATCCGGTGTGGCTGCCCGATCACGCGTTGCGCGAACCGCGCGGTTCCCACGCGCTGGGCACGGCGGCCATTGCGGTGGCCCTGCTGCGCGAGTGGTCCGGCGAGGCAGACGTGGATCGCGCCCGGAGCGCCGCCGCGTGCGTTTGCGCTGCTCCGGAATCGGGCAGAATGAATCGCGTGCTGATCGATGTTCCGGAAGTGCGTGACTCGGTGGATCGTCGCCAACGGCAGGAGGCCTACGTGGCCGCGGCCGATCAACGTTTCGACGGAATCCAGCGCTGCTGCTGAATCCGATTTTTCATCATGCGACTCGGACTTTATGGCGGATCGTTCGACCCGGTTCACCGCGGTCATCTGCTCGTCGCCCAGGCGGCACTGGAGGAGCTGCGGCTCGACCGGTTGATCTTCATTCCCGCCGCTCAATCCCCGTTCAAACCCGGCACGCAGCCCGCATCGCCCGAACTCCGCGCCCGGCTCCTCCGTCTCGCGCTCGCCGGGGACACCCGATGCGATGTATCTAGTTTGGAACTCCAGCGCGGCGGGGTCAGTTACACCATCGACACCGTTCGGGAATTCCAACGGCTTCACCCGCAAGCCGAGCTGCATTGGCTCATTGGTGCCGACCACGTGGCCACCCTGCCCTTGTGGCGTGAAGCGCACGCGCTGGCGGAGCTGGTCCAGTTTGTGGTGATCCCGCGTCCCGGCGTGGAGGCCCCGACGCTTCCCGCACCGTTCCGATTGATCCCGTTGAAAGGATGGCCCCTGGCCGTGTCATCCTCGGAAATCCGATCCCGCTCCAGCCGTGGGCTGGTGGTGAACCATCTGGTCCCCGATGCGGTGGCCGAGGCGCTGCGAATCGAAGCGCCGTACCGGCCGGTTCAACTTCCGAACTGAACCACCGGCTCCGGCAGCGGACGCCGGATGGAATCCAGCCGGTATCCAAACCCAGGCCCGCCAAGCGTTCCCAGATCGATCTCGCCGTTCCGACGTTGGTACAGCCCCGGATGAACCGCGGCCTCGGGAGCACTGGCCTCCGGGTAGAACTGCATGGCGTTGGTCTCGACCCCGGCGATCGTGCCCACATGCGCCGCGAGCAGTGCGTGGGGAATCATGGCCAGCATCGGATTGGTGAGATCCTGCACCATGAGTTCCATTCCATGCGCCCGAGCCCAACAGGCCGAGAGCAGCGCGCCGGTCTGCGTCTTGCAGGTCTTCAAGGCCACACCGGTCCAGCCCAGTTCCCGACCCAGCCGGATCTTCCGCCAATCGTGCGCGCTTTCATCGAGGAACAACGGCTTCCGACCGCTGACGGAATGCACGTCGAGATTCAACTCCTCCAACTCATAGGGGAACGGCTGCTCCACGTAGCGCAGGGCCGCGAACAGGTCCGGATACGAACTGCGAATGCGGTCGAGGATCTCGCACACATAGGCCGGGTCGGTGACGGTGCAGTTGAAGTCGGCGGAGAACTGGGTCACCCCGAGCGGAAGCGCAATCGCCCCCACGCGAATCATGCGCGCATAATCCCACGCGGCATCGTTTCCGCGGAGTTTCACTTTCAGGCAGGTCAATCCGTCGCGCCGGATCCAATCGGCCAGCACCACCGGATGGCCGTCCCTCGGCTCGGTTCCGTTGAGCTCGGAGTCGTCGAGCGGATCGAGCCCTCCCACCAGATGCCAGGCGAGCAGACGAGTGGGAGGCCGGGCCACGAGAAACTCGGCCGGAAAGCGCCCGGAAAACGAGACCTTCGAATCGGCAGGCTCGAGCATCGAACCAAGGTCGCGAGTGAGAAATTCCTCCGTGTAGGTGGAGTACACCGGGCGATCGAGGAGCCGGCCAAAGGCATCGTGAAGCGCCAGATCAAACGCGGAATTGCAAACCAGCGCGGCAAGCCAGGGCATGGATTCCGAACCGCCCAGCTGGCTGGCGTTGAAATCCTCCAGCAGGCGCGGCAGGAGGGATTCGACGAACCCGTGTCCCACCTCCAGCGCGTGCCCCCAGTCCGATCCGGAACTCCAGCTTTGCGCCAGCATCTGGGTAAACAGGCGGAGCGCCTCGTGTCGCACGGCATAGGGCGTCGGCGAAGGCCAGACCCACTGGACACTCAGGGGCGTCTCCCCCCAGCCGACCGCGCTGCGTCCGGAGCGGTCCACCACCCGAAGTGCGACCCGGGCGCAGGTCACGCGGGTCAGGGTTTCGGTACCAAATTTGAGCGGCACGCGGGTTTCCACCGGCAGGAAGTACAGCGCGGCACCGGTGACTCGAACATCGGAAGGACGGGACACGCGGGAACGATGGGGACAAACGGGGGAAGTCCAAAGTCCAAAGTCCAAAGTCCAAGGACACCGAGAGAATGAATTTGGAAGGCAGGAAAGCAGGAATCGAAGCGACAGTCTCCGCGCTGCACGGTCCGACGTTCAGCAGCCTTGAGAAACGGCCTGTCTTATGCTTTTGTCTTCTCGTTCCTCAGTTTTAAGGAGAGTGCCGTCCTTCGGTTTATCGCCACATCCGCGTGCCCGTGGGGTCGTTCACTTCCCAACCGTTGTTTCGGAGTTCAACCCGCCCAGCCATGAAACGATTCCCGCATCTCATCGCTGCAACCAGCGCCCGGCTCTTACTGGTGTGGTTGATTCTCGGTTTTAGTTCACGCCCCGCCTTCGCCCAGTCGTTCTCCGCCAAGAACGTGATCAACGGACAGGCACGCCTCATTCTGGACCACGCTGGGAATCCCCTCAGCGCCAAGTATGGGATGGTGGAAATCCTGGATGGCACCGTGCTGCTCGCGCGTGGCCCGCTGGTGTCCGATGGACTCTTCTTCCTTGGCTCGGTGGTTGATTCAGCAGCGTGCTGCAGCAGCACGGACCTCACCCTCCGGGCCTGGGACAGTCGATGGGGGCAGACGTACGAGACCGCCTCCAACGAGGGCATCGATTTTGGAACCATCCGGTTTCATCAGGTCCTTGCCAGCGGGCTGACCCCGCCAGCAGCTCTGGATGAATTCCCGGGCATGCGACTCGAGAAAGGACCGATTTATTTGAGTCAGTACCTAGCTTCCTTCCCGGCCAGCAATCTCATCCAGGGAAGCCGACGTCCGATTCTCGACAGCACCGGAAAGCCATTGTCCTCACGGACTGGTCGTGTGGACATCCTGGTCGATGGATTCCTCGTCCTGTCTTCGCCGCTCACCGCGGACGGAGCCTTCGATTTCGGCGACCTGCTGGCGCCGGAACACCTCGCCGGCGAGGTCGTTCGCATCACCGTACGGGCCTGGGATTCAGCCACCGGCAATTCCTATCGTGAGGCCACAAGCCGGGCGCAGATCAATTTTGATGCGCTCACAAATCGGGACACAACACCGCCCGGACAGAAGAAATACGCACTGACCCAATTTCAATCGTTCGCCCTCAAGGATCGCGTCCCTCCGCAAGACGGAACCTTCCAAGCGTCCAATCAGATCAAGGGAACTCCCCGCCCCATCCTCGATTCCACCGGCGCACGCCTACCAGCCGACCACGGTCAGGTGGAACTGTTGTGGAAAGAGACGGTCATCCGGTCCGGCCCGTTGACCGCCGAGGGACTCTTCGATTTCTCGACGGTTTCCCTTTCGGGTTCTGCTCCTGGGGATTCAATCGTCCTCACCCTTCGTGCGTGGGATAACACCTCGGGCGCGACGTTCGCCACCGCGACTCGGGCCGCACTCACCAACATCGTCGTAGGACCGCTGGGAGGGGAGGATCTTTCCGCTCCCGCGCTTGATCGGTTCCAGGGACTCAAACTCGGCCTCCCGCCTCCTCGTATCACCAAAGGTCCTTACGCCATCGCGCCCCGCGATTTCTCCGAACCGGCGCGTTTCGTAGTTGAAGCGGCGGGCGAAGGTCTTGTGTTTTCATGGAGGTGGTGCCCTGTACCCTTCTCGTTCAGCCGATACTGGTTCGGATATGGGTTCACTACCGATTCTGTTCAGGGAGTATCCACTTTGAGCACTCCAATTCCTCCGAACGGAAACTCGATCGGATACTTCCAGGTCACCGTGTCCAATTCGGGAGGATCGGTAGTCTCCGACCCGATCACCCAGAGCTTAAAGATTCCTCAAACCATCCGGAAAACTGGAGCCTCCACCGTTCCGTTCGATCAGGATGCCTTCCTCCAATTCGACACAGGACACGCCCGGGCCGTCACCGTCACGAAAGCCTCCGGGCCTGCCTCCATTGCCCTCGTTCCCACCAATTCACCCGCCGCGGGAAGCGGGTACGTGCTCCATCCCACCGGCACAGGAACAGTGGTTCTCCACGCAACCGTAGCGGAGGATGAGACCTACTACGGTGCCGCTGCGAACTTCACCCTGCAGGTCACCCCAGCGCAGCAGGCCATCGATTTCAAACAGCTTCGCGACGTCGTTCTCGGAGAGGACCCCATGAGCCTTTCCGCGACCTCGAGCTCCGGATTGCCGGTAATATTCCGTGTGGCGACCGGACCGGCGGCCCTTACCACCGACGGCCGGCTTGAATTCCGGTCGCCCGGCACGGTCACCATCGCCGCGGAACAGGCGGGCAATGCGAACTACCTTTCCGCGCAAAGCGTCACCCAATCCTTCTCCGTGGTTTCCGCTCCGAGGAACGTGACAATCCATCGGGAGTCAGGCGCCTTCCGCCTCACGTTTCAGGGGGAATCCGGAAGGCTCCATGCCGTTGAGACCGTTTCGGAACTGACCGGAGCTTGGAGCCCGGCCTCGGAAGCCTCCGGTTCGGGATTCTCCAAGGACACCTCGGTCCCCTTGCCGAAAACCGGCGACGCGGTGCGATTCTACCGAGTCCTACCCAAGCTCCTGCCGGCCACATTTGGCGGCCACTGACCCAATTTCGGAACAGCCCAACTACGGCAGATAGTGGGGCGGTTTCTGCTGGGTGGCGTGGATGCGATCGATCTCCTGGCCCATCATCGATTCGTTCAAATCATCGAGTTTCTTCTGGAGCCGGGTGATCACCTTGCCCTGCTCGATCACCACTGCATTCAACTGCTCGTGCTGGCGCTCCAAATGCGCGAACAGGGATTCGAGTTCAGAAATCCGCGCGGTCGCGGAATCGCCGCCGGCATTGCCCGGGGTTCCTTTTTTGGAATTCAAATCACTCACAGTTCATCCTCCCGTTCGGCAAAGAACAATTGGTACGCCCGGTCATAGTCGGCCTCCGGAACCTCCACTACGGCCTCGCGATCGAGGTCTCCATCGTCGGGCAGACTCGGATCCACAAAGTGCTGGGCCGCCGGGATGCCGTGCTTTTCCAGCCAGGCCACCAGCAATTCGGTCTTGATGACCGGCCCGGTGAAAAAGTGTCGCATGGCGAAATCGTGGCCCGCCCGGTTCGGAGGCGCAACCTCAACACCACGTTCAGTCCTACTCACCCGAATCGTCACGAGCGTCCGCTTGCCAATTCAAATGCGGTGTTTCACAAACTCCTCCGATCGGTGTATCTATCTTGAGCTTCATGAAGGATTCCTCCCAATTTCTCCGGGCCCACGCCGCCGTCGCCGCCGCCACCGCGGGATTGATGTTCGCGTCCGTCGCGACGCCCGTTCTGGGTGCGGAATCGCTCGCTCCGTCGTTGGATCCGAACTGCGGACTTCCCCGACTCCTTCTGCGCGGCTCGGCGCCGGGCACCCGGTACGCCGTGCAATCCTCGGATCAGGTCGGCCCCAATGCGAACTGGCAGACCGTCCTCGAAGTCAGCCCCGAGGGACAGGATCTCTCCTGGATCGACGCCGGAGCCAACGGCCGTTCGCACCATTTTTACCGGGTGGACCGGCTCGCTGCAGATGTACCGCCTCCCGTGGACAATTTCGCTCTCGTGGATCACGCCGGCGTGAAGCACGAGGTGTTTCGTGAAGGTGGATCGAAGGCCGTGGTGCTGATCTTCACCGACAACGCTCATCTCGCCACCGGGTGGGCGGCCTTGAAACCGCTGCAGGCCAAATACGCCGGATCGGGAGTCCAATTCTGGCTCATCAATCCGCGCGATTCCCGCGCCGATCTCGCCAAGGCTGTGGCTGCCGGCGGCATCAGCGCTCCGGTGCTTCACGATCGCGCACAGGTCGTATCACGCGCCTACCGGGCCAGCGCCTCGCTGGAAGCGGTCGCGATCAGCACCGCCACCTGGGACATCATTTACCGCGGCGCCGTCGGCGACACCTGCGACTTCCCTGGCGCCCCCGTGGAGCAGGCGTATCTGGATCAATCCCTCAGCCAGTTCCTTGCCGACAGGCCGGTGTTGATTCAATCCGCCGCACCGCGCGGTGATGCGCTCAATCTCCCGACGATCACCACACCCTCCTACGCACGCGACATCGCGCCGATTCTCCAGTCCAAGTGCGTGACCTGCCATCGGAATGGGGACATCGGGTCGTGGTCGATGACCAGCCACGAGGTGGTCACCAATTACGCGGCAAGCATCCGCAACGACGTGCTCACCGGCCGCATGCCGCCGTGGCATGCCGATCCGATCACCGGACCGTTCTCCAACGATCAATCCCTCAGCACCGACGAAGCGGCCAAGCTGGTCGCCTGGGTCGAAGCCGGAACGCCGCGCGGCACCGAGGCGGATCCATTGTTCACCAACCCGCCGACTCCCGCAGTCGAGTGGCCGCTGGGCAAACCGGACTTGGTCATCCCGATTCCGAACCAGTCCATTCCGGCCACGGGCGTGGTGGATTACCGCTATTTGATTCTCAGCAATCCGCTCAAAACCAATGTCTGGCTCCGCGCCGCCGCCGTTCGCCCGGGGAATCGTCAGGTGGTTCACCATGCGCTGGTCTTCGCAGGTAGCTTCAGCGATCTGACCAAGCTCCAGGGCGGTCTGGGCGGGTATTTTGCCGGCTACGTTCCGGGAATGTTCGATACGGAATTCCCCGCCGGCACTGGAAAGCTGCTCAAGGCCGGATCGTTGCTGGTGTTCCAGATGCACTACACCACCAGCGGAACCGCCACGACGGACCAGACCCAGCTCGGTCTGTACTTCGCGAAATCCACGCCCGCCAAGGAGCTCGTCACCTCGGCGGCCGCGGACACCAAGTTCCTCATTCCTCCCGGCGCACCGGATCACGAAGTGGTCGCGGAAACCACCATCGCGAAAAACTCCCTGGTTTACGAAATGAGCCCGCACATGCATCTGCGCGGGCGTCGCATGCGATTTGAGGCGGTGTATCCCGATGGTTCGAAGGAGACGATCCTCAACGTTCCCGGATACGAGTTCGCCTGGCAGACGCTCTTCCGTCTCGCGACGCCGAAACGTGTTCCCGCCGGAACAAAGATCCGGGTCACCGGCGGCTTCGACAATTCGCAGTGGAATCCCTGGAACCCGAATCCGACCGAGGCCGTGGCCTTTGGAGAACAGACCTTCGAGGAAATGATGATCGGCTACCTGAACTACGCAGCCGAGTGAGCAGAGCAAAGCGATTCTGCCTCCCACCGGTTCACACACAGAAACGACCGCGCCAACGCCGGTCGTTTTTTATTTTCGGAAGCGCCGCGGCCCATCGACGCCTATTCAGCATCCGCAATACGCCCATCGATCTTTCATCTCCGATCTGCGATCTCACCCCATCAACGGCTTCACCACATTGCCCGCAATTCCGGTAAGTCGCGCATCGAGTCCCTGGAATTTGAAGTTCAGTCGTTTGTGGTCGATGCCCATCAACGCCAGCATCGTCGCGTGGAGATCGTGCACGCTGACCACATTGTCCACCGACCGATACCCCAGCTCGTCGGTGGCGCCATAGCTGATTCCCGGCTTCACGCCGCCGCCGGCCATGAACACGGAGAATGCCAGGATGTGGTGATCCCGCCCGGTTCCCTGCCCCATCGGGGTCCGGCCGAATTCACCGCCCCAGAGGATCAACGTGTCGTCGAGCATGCCACGCTCGCGCAAATCCCGGATCAGTGCTGCCGTGGGACGATCCACGTCCGAGGCGGCAGCCGGCATCGCCCTCTCGATGTCACCATGGTGATCCCAGGCGCGATGGTACAACTGGATCATTCGCACTCCGCGCTCCGCGAGTCTGCGCGCCAGCAGGCAATTCGAGGCAAAGCTCCCGTCGCCCGGCTCCTTCACGCCGTAATCCTCCAGCACCTTCTTGGGCTCCTTGCTGAAGTCGCTTAGCTCGGGAACCGAGCTCTGCATGCGAAACGCGAGTTCGTACTGCGCGATGCGCGTATGAATCTCAGGATCGACATGATCGGTCGCCAGCATTCCGTTGAGGCGGTTGATCTCGTCCACCACCTGACGCTGCGTGCTCTGGCAGACGCCCTCCGGATTCCCGACGTAATGCACGGCGTCGCCGCGGGACTGCAGCTGAATCCCTTGAAACTTGCTGGGGAGGAACCCCGCCGACCATTGCCGCGCCGACACCGGCTGGAGGCCGTATTTCCCGGCCGAGGTCAGCACCACGAATCCCGGCAGATTCTCCGTCTCCGCCCCGAGTCCGTACATGAGCCACGAACCCATGCTCGGACGCCCCTTCACAATCGACCCGCTGTTCATGAACGCGTGGGCCGGATCATGATTGATCTGCTCGGTCTGCATCGACCGCACCACGCAGAGCTCGTCGGCAATCGACTGGATCCGCGGGAACAGGTCCGAAATCTCCAAGCCGGATTTTCCGCAGGCGGTGAATTTGCAAAACGCCCCGCGCGCCTTGAGCACCTTGTTTTGAAGCTGGGCGAGCTGCTGTCCGCGCGTGAACGACTCCGGAAACGGCTGGTCGTGGAGCGCCTTCAACTTCGGTTTCCAATCGAAGGTTTCCAAATGCGACGGCCCACCGGCCATGCACAGATGAATCACCCGCTTTGCCCGCACGGGAAAATGCGGCTCGCGCAACACCCCCCGCCACGAGGGCGGCGTGCCGACCTGCGCGGCGGAAACCCCGAGGGACCGCTCCAGGAGCGAAGCCAGCGCCGCCCCGCCCAGGCCGTAGGCGGAGCGTTGCAGGAACGTCCGACGGTTCACCGACAGGGCAAACGCATCGGGATCGGTTAGAGGATTGGGCCGGGAATTCATGGCGTTCGAAACGTTCGGGGCTTCGGGCGGTCGGGAATCAAATTTGGGGCTGGATCAGAAACGGGTCACCGTCTCGTGCAGGTTCAGGATCACGCGGGCCACCTGCGTCCACGCGGCGAGCTCGATGGGCGACTGCTTCGCCGCCGGCCACTGGCCGACCGACACCAACCGGGCCGCATCTGTCGGCTGCTTCGCGGCCTCGACGCGCTGGAGTTGGAGGAACGACGTGAGCGAGGCAAGTTCAGTCGCGCGCGGCTCGCGCGAAATCGCGAGGCGGAACGCGGTGCGAATCCGCGCCGCATCGGTCGTGTCGGAACCGCTCAACAACCGGCGGGCAAACACCCGGGCGGCTTCCACAAACGTGGGATCGTTCAGGAGCGTCAACGCCTGCTGCGGCGTGTTGGACACCGTCCGCGTGGCGGTGCATTCCTCGCGCGAGGGGGCGTCGAAGTTGGCCAGCATCGGATGCAAAAAGGTTCGCTGCCAGTGGCTGTAGAGTCCCCGACGGTATTGCTCCGCGGAGGCGCTGGAGCGGTAGTCGCGATCCGGGAACTGGATGTTCGCGTAGTAATTCGCCGGCTGATACGGGAAGGCGCTCGGCCCGCCGATCTCCAGGTTCAGCATCCCGGCGATGGCGAGGGCGTTGTCGCGAACGAACTCCGCCTCGAGCCGACGCGGGTTCTGCGACGCCAGCCACCGGTTGTTCGGATCGCGATCCTTCAATTCCAGGCGAAGATTCGCACTCTGCCGATAGGTCCCGGAGGTCACGATGAGCCGGACCATGTGGCGGACGTCCCATCCCTTCTCGCGGAACTCGACCGCCATCCAATCGAGCAGCTCGGGATGCGTGGGCCATTCGCCCTGGGCCCCGAGGTCATCGACCTGCGCGGAGAGTCCGGTTCCGAAAAACTGCTTCCACAACCTATTTACAAACACGCGCGAAGTGAGCGGATTCGCGGGAGAGACCAGCCAGTTGGCGAGGTCGAGTCGGTTGAGCGAATCGGAATTTGGCAGCTCGCCGCGCGGGAGGAACCGGGGAGGATTGGCCGACACGATCTCACCGCTTTCGTCCTGCCAGTTGCCGCGCGGAAGCACGCGAACCGGCACCGGCTTCCAGGCAGCCGTCACCACCACCGGGCTCCGACCGCCCCGGCATTCGAGCCATCGCCCGTGCGCAGTCTGCCATTCCTTCCGGGCCTCGACGATCGCTGGCGCATCGCTCCCCAACAGGAAGGGCAGCGCGAGCGCATCGGCCGCCTTGGCGAGATCTCCGGACTTTCCCGGGCTCAGGGCCTCCGCCGTGTCGGCGCGTTGCCCCGATGCGAGAGGATACGCCGCGGCAAGCGGGGTCACCGACACGCGGAAGTTCCGAATCTGATCCGTCCGAAGCGTGACCCGGAGGGCCAGCGATGTCGTCACACGTTGCGGCGATTGCAGCAACCACACTCCCACGTGGGGTTCCTTCGACCGCTTGGAGCTGGTCTTCCACCCGTCCTGAATTCCCAGCATTTCGTGACCATTCGCGTAACGCGGTTCGCTCAGGTTGGCCTCGGCAAAACGGATTCGAGCCGAAGTCGCCTTGCCCTGGGCATCGACCCATTGGAACGACGGACGAATCGTG
Organism: Verrucomicrobiota bacterium; assembly: GCA_947454705.1. Lineage (GTDB taxonomy): Bacteria > Verrucomicrobiota > Verrucomicrobiia > Limisphaerales > UBA9464 > CAIVQB01. The sequence goes on along the minus strand of CANGKZ010000034.1, from coordinate 16,453 downwards.
GTGCTTCCACCGCTCAGCGTGATGGCGTTGGCCCCATCGGGCAGCAACTCGAGGCGCAGCGCAGCGAGAGTACCCTGGCCCAATTCTGAAACCGGAATGCGGATCACCGACTCGCCGTTTCGTGCTTCGCCCGTTCCGCTGGGACTCACCACGGCGGAATCGGAAATCAAAATGGGTACCGAGTTCGTCTCCCGGCTGGGCTTCGGGGAGAACCATCCCTCCGGCTGACGCACCAGGCTGGCGCGCACTTCGTCGCGCCAATTCACAAAGGCCTCGCGCAGGGCGCCGCGCGTCGCGTCCTTGGCCACGCGCGCTTCGACGGCGCGCATCGATTGCGACCACTGCGAGGCCTGGCGTCGCAGGTACGGACTGTCCACCTCGATCTCCGGCGGGAACGGATGATCATTGCTCCAGCCCTTGAGATCCGGATTGGGCGTGTAGTCGTAATCGTTGTACACGCCCCACTGCTTCACGTCGGCGAAGAACGCCTCCATCGAGTAGAAGTCGCGCGACGTGAACGGGTCGTACTTGTGATCATGACACTCGGAGCACCCCATCGTGGAGCCGAGCCAGGTCATCGACACCGTTCGCACACGATCTGCGGCGTACTTGGAAAGATACTCCTTTGGCTGCGCCCCGCCTTCGCGCGTGACCATGTTCAGCCGGTTGAAGGCCGTCGCCACCCGCGCCTCGTCGCCAGCCCCCGGAAGAAGATCTCCGGCCAGTTGCTCGCGCGTGAATTGATCGAACGGCTTGTTGCGGTTGAACGCGTCGATCACGTAATCGCGATACGGAAACACGTTCACGTTCTGGTCCCCATGGTACCCCACCGTGTCGGCAAACCGCACCACGTCGAGCCACGGCACCGCCATCCGCTCACCGTAATGGGGCGAACGCAGGAGGCGGTCCACCTGACGCTCATACGCATCAGCAGAACGATCCCGCACAAACGCGTCCACCTCCGCCGGAGTCGGGGGAAGCCCGGTCAAATCGAGGCTCAACCGCCGCAACAGCGTCGCACGATCCGCCTCGGGCGAGCGCTTCAACCGCTGCAACGCGAGCCGCGCATCGATGAAGGCATCAATCGGATTCCCCGCCTTGGTCGCAGACGTCCCTTTTTTGGTACCCCCCTGTGGAACCGCCGGCCGCGTGGGGGCGATGTAGGCCCAGTGCGGCTGGTACACCGCGCCCTCGGCAATCCATCGACGGAGCGTTTCGCGCTGCTCGGCGGTCACCTGCTTGTGGGTTTCCGGGGGAGGCATCAGGTCGTCGGCATCCGATGTCACCAACCGCCGCACCAGTTCGCTCTCCGCCGGTTTTCCCGGAACGATGGCAATCTTGCCCGACTTGCCCGCGCGAACCGCCTCCTCCGGAAGATCGAGCCGGAGCCCGGCCTTGCGGGTGTTTTTGTCCGGTCCGTGGCAGAGAAAGCAGTTCTCGGAAAAGATCGGCCGGACGTCGCGGTTGTACTCCACGCGGTCCGCAGCGACGGCGTGGATGGCGGAGGCCGCGAGCGCCATCAGGCCAAGGGCGCGGACGGCACGTGGCTGGGATCGAAAGGGAGTCTGCATGGCAAACGTCGTCGAATGAACTGGGACCAACGCGAAGAATGCCCCCGCCTCCCCCCGTCCGCCAAGCCCCGGGGCGAACCCTTTTTTGGCGCCCCTGGAAACCACGCCCGCGCCCGCGCCCGCTTCCACCTCCTGTCAAAGTCCGGGATTGTTCCCCGCCGGGGAAGCACCCTAGCTTGACCGCCTCCAACCATGGCCACGATCGCAGTACTCGGAACATTCGACACCAAGGGCGACGAACACGGCTACGTCGCCGGGCTCATCCGCGCCCGCGGGCACAAGACGCTGCTCATCGATGTCGGTGCCCTCGAGGCTCCGCGCATCCTGCCGGATGTCCCGCGCACCGAAATCGCCGCCGCCGCCGGGGCGGATCTGGCCGGGATCGTCGCCCGACGCGATCGCGGCGAGGCCGTGGGAGCCATGACCCGCGGTGCACCGATTGTGGTACGACAGCTTCAGGAGGCCGGCCGCATCGATGCCATCATCTCCCTCGGCGGTGGCGGCGGCACCGCGATTTGCACCGCCGCGATGCGCGCCCTGCCGGTCGGGTTCCCGAAGCTCATGGTCTCCACCCTCGCCAGCGGCAACACCGCCCCCTACGTGGGCGTGCGTGACATCGTGATGATGCCCAGCGTGGTGGACGTGGCGGGGTTGAACCGGCTTTCCCGCAAGCTCCTCGCCCAGGCCGCCGGGGCCATTTGCGGCATGGTGGAGGCACAGGTGCCGGGTGGTGCGGACGACAAACCGGTGATCGTGGCCTCGCAATTCGGCAACACCACCCCGTGCGTCACCCACGCCCGCACGCTGCTCGAACAGGCGGGCTACGAGGTGATGATCTTCGCCGCCACCGGTAACGGCGGCCGCACGCTGGAATCGCTGGTCGAAGCCGGCATCGCCAGCGGCGTGCTCGACATCACCACCACCGAATGGGCCGATGAACTCGTGGGCGGCGTGCTCAACGCCGGACCCACGCGCTGCGACGCCGCGGCCCGACTCGGCATTCCCGCCATCCTCACCCCGGGCTGCCTCGACATGGTCAACTTCGGCGAACCCGCCAGCGTTCCCGAACGGTTCAAGGACCGGCGCTTCTACCACCACAACGCGCAGGTGACGTTGATGCGTACCAATCCTGAGGAATGCGCCGAACTCGGCCGCATCCTCGCCCGGAAGTGCAACGCCTCCACCGGGCCGGTGTCGGTGCTGCTGCCGATGAAGGGCATCAGCGTGATCAGCGCCCCAGGACAACCCTTCCACTGGCCCGAGGCCGACGCTGCGCTGTTCGGAGAATGGAAGCGCAACCTCCGTCCCGGCATTCCGGTGATCGAGTACGACGGGGCAATCAACGATCCCGCGTTTGCCGAACTTTGCGTGAAGGAGTTGTTGAAGAACATCGCCGCGCGCCCGAAGACGTCCGCCGCCTGATCGGCCCGGCACCTTCCTCCAATTCCCCGTTCCATGACCATCATCACCGATCCCCGCTGCACCGAGTACCGCACGCCCGGTCATCCGGAAAAACCGTTCCGCGTGGTTCGTACCGTCGAGCTGCTGAAGTCGCAGCGGACGCTGCCGTTGAATTGGGCGGAACCGTCGGAGGTGACGCGCGAACAGCTCCTTCGCGGACATTCCGCGGAACATCTGGCACTGCTGGAGACGCCGGCGGATTTCGACGCCGACACGCCGCACTATCCCGACATTGCAAATCACGCGCGTCGCGGCGTGGGCGGGGCGATTCGCGCGCTGGATCTCGCCCTTGCCGGAGAGCCCGCATTCAGCCTGCTGCGTCCGCCCGGACACCACGCGGTCCGGGATCACCCGATGGGCTTCTGCTATCTCGGATCGATCGCCCTCGCTGCTTTGGAAGCGCGGTCGCGCGGCTTGCGCGTGGCGGTGTTCGATTTCGACGTCCACCACGGCAACGGCACCGAGGCCCTGCTTGCGGGACAGGACGGCATCGCCTTTGCATCGATCCACCAGTCGCCGGCCTACCCCGGCACGGGACTCGCCGATGTCGGATCCAATTGCTTCAACCATCCGGTAGCCCCGGGGGCGAGTCGCGACACCTGGCGCGCAGCGTTTCGCAAAGGGCTCGACCGACTGCTCGCCACCAAGCCCCAAGTGCTCGCAGTTTCCGCGGGATTCGACGGCTACAAGGGCGATCCGCTGGCCCACGGAACGCTGGAGCGGGAGGACTTCGAATGGCTGGGAAACATCGTCCGGGAAACCGGCATCCCGGCCTTCAGCATCCTCGAAGGCGGCTACTCGCTCGACTTGCCCGACCTGGTGCTCATGTACCTGATCGGTTGGTCCGGAATCAATCGAGCCGCTTGACCAGCAGGTTGGCGAAGTCGATCGACAGTCCATCCGCCGGCGACTTCAACACCCACGCGCCCGCAGCGGGAATTCCCGTCACCGGACGATCCTTCGCCAGCGAAACGCCGTTCAGCGTAGCGGAAATTTGATTCCCGCGAATTTGCACCCGAAGCCGGCTCCATTGTCCGGGCTTCAACGCCACGGGCGCGGCTTCCGGATCGAGCATCGAGGCGAGATCGAGTCCGCGCAGCGCGATGCATCGACGCCAATCGCCCACCGCTTTTCCCGTCCACCGGAAATCGATCCAGTGCTCGGCATCGCCGTACGAAACCGTGGAGGTCAGCGACGACGCCCCACCCTTGCCCGGACAGGCCAGGATCCAGTCGCGAACCGCCCACGCCTCCGCGGTACCAGAAACGGTCCACCCGGTGAGATCCACCCCGGTGTACACGGGCTGCAGGCCCTCGGGAGGCACGGCAATCTGACGCGGCTCCAGCGTCGGGGTGGACGGAAGCTCCTGCACGCGCAGGTTGCGAAACTCCGTCGGCGAACCCTCGGACTCCAATCCGATGTACCCTTTTCGAGGCGAGGAGCGATGCCCACGGGTGACCACCTTGCCATTCACCGCGAGGGAGATTTCCCCATCCACGCACTCCACCCGGTAGTGATTCCACTCGGGCGAGGGCTTCATCCGCTTTTCCGTCGGGAAGGCGCGATCCCCGCCCTTGCGTCCGTTTTCGGGAACCATCGTGGCCCCGTGAATCGGAAACACATCGCCATCGGAGGTGAACCAGTCGCCCTCCAACCCGTCCAGCACCTGCACCTCCACCGCGCGAACAAAGGGCTGTCCCACGGCGGGAATGGGATCGGCCCACACGTAGATTCCCGAGTTCCCCTTGGGCTTCAAATGCCGCCAGTCCACCTCGAGGATAAAATTCTGATACATCCGTTCGGTGCGCAGGATTCCCGTGGGAAAGCCGGTGCAGTGGATCATTCCGTTGGTCACCGAAAACGTTCCGGGTGCGCAGTTGATGTTCACCCAGCCCGAGAGGTCGCGTCCGTTGAAGAGGGATTGAACTGCAGTTTCATCCGCAGCCTGCGTGGTGGCGGTCGAAAGGGCCGCAGACGCAAGCAGGCCCGCGGCGAGAATCGCGGATCCGAATCGGGGGATGGAATGGGGCATGCGTCCATGCTGCCCGCGTTCGAAGTTCCGGGCAATCCCCGGAACCGGCTGCAGTGGCTCGCAGCTAACTAAGTGGACTGGGATTTCGGACGCATCGGTCGTCCAGATCCCGGGGCCCCGGCAGATGGTGTCTCTCCTGCATCCGAATCGGGACGCAGCACCGACGGCAGCACCACGAACGACCACAGGATCAATCCGGCGATCCAGTTCAGCGCGCCGTAGAGGTAGTGGGATTTCTGGAGCCTCGGGAGCAGATCGCCCGACATGCGCGAGGCCATACCGATGAGCATGAGCGCGCCGGCCAGGGCGAGCAGGACGTGCACTCGATCCAGACGCTCGCGTCGTCCGCTGTGTCCGAAGATGACCCGTGTGCCGACTCCCAGCGTGATCAAGCCGAAGCCGGCGACCAGTTCCAGATGCGACCAGGCGATTCGCCAACCGGACAACCAACCGGACAACGCGATGCCGATCGGAATCGATCCCAGTCCCAGCAGCAAATACGGCTGCACGCCGAGCGAGCTCCAGCGAAGGCGCTCCAGTGGCATCACCCTCAGGCAATACGCGACCACCACGAGGGCGCGGAGCGATGCCATCGATTTGGAATACCCGGCCGCCTCCGCCGCATAACTTCCGAGCAACAACACCCCTGCAAGCAGACCCACGCCCGCGGAAATCATCCAAGCCCGGGAGGGTGTGGGTGATGATTCGAATCGTTCGCGAATTCCCAACCCGAGAAATCGGGGCAGGAGAAATCCACCGGCGCCAAGAATTCCAAGTAAAACAAACCCGTGCCCGAGCCAGAGCCGGGACAATAGGATGACTGCGGAGGTCGCCTCCGAATCCCCTTCCGACCGCGCGGCCCAATGATCGAGGCCGATGCCTGCAAAGGCCGTCAACCAGCCCAGGCCCACCAACACAAAGCCCGGCGGCGGCAGGTCGCGCCGCTGCGGCAGCCGCACCAAAACCGCCGTGATCATGATCGCGAAGGCCGCGGCAAAACAGGCATCCCCAATTCCGGTACTTCCCACGGCATGGGCCGCCGTCGAGGCGAGTTGAAGCAGCGCGATCGATCCCGTTTCGGCCATGCCCCAGGGGCGCACTTCGAGCAGTTTGGGCAGGGAGGTTCCGAGGAATCCGAACATGAACCCGCCGAAGAATCCTTCGATCATGATGCGGATGTGCCACACCCCGGGATACGCCTCCATGAATCCACCGAGCAAAAGCGGCCAGAGGGCCACGCCGATCAGGCCGGAGAGCACCGCGATGGGGAAAAGGAGCCGAAACGGCTCACCACAGAGCTCCTTGCATCCGATCCACGCCCGCGCGGGCCCGCGGCTGGACGCATCCCCGGGCGGGTTCGCGTGACGCGGGCAACGGGTTCCGGGGCGCATGGGACCGATTCCAGGCGCGCCACGGTTCGGAAGTCGAGGAGCATTCATGGCAGAACGCGGACCGGACGACAAAAGCCCGGGCCGTCGGAATGTGAATGCCGACACCCTGCCCGATCGATCCCGCCCCGCATTCCGCATCTTGCCCGGAGCCGACCACGCGTTGGCTTGAAAATGACCCCGCGTGGCCGCTCCCGGGACAGCTCCCGTCGGAGCTCAGATTCCGAGTTGCTTGAAGCGGTTCTTCACCTCGCGCAGGTGGAAATCCACGGAGCAAAGGCTCTCGAGTTCCCCCTTCTTGAAGTGCTTGGACACCTCGGGATCAGTCTTCAACACCTCGAGGAAATCCGCATCGTCACGGCCCGCGTGCTTCACTTCCCAGGTCTTCATCGCGTTCCGCTGCACCAGCGCGTAGGCGTCCTCGCGGGTCAGGCCCTTGCGGATCAGCGCGAGCAGCACGGTCTGGCTGTTCCACATGCCCAGGCTCAGGCCGAGGTTGCGCTTCATGTTCTCCGGATAGACCAGCAGACCGTCCATCAGTCGGGTCAGCAGGCCGAACATGTAATCGAGCAGCGTGCACGAATCGGGGAAGATGATGCGTTCCACCGAGCTGTGGCTGATGTCGCGCTCGTGCCAGAGGGCGACGTTTTCCATGGCCGCCACCGCGTTGCCGCGCAGCACGCGGGCCAGACCGGTGAGGCGTTCCCAGGTGATCGGGTTGCGCTTGTGCGGCATGGCGCTGCTGCCCTTCTGCCCGCGGGTGAACGGTTCCTCGGCTTCGAGCACCTCGGTGCGCTGAAGGTGGCGGAACTCAACCGACCAGTGCTCAAACGAGGCGCCGATCAAGGCCAGCGTGTTCATGAACTCGGCGTGCAGATCCCGCTGCACCACCTGGGTGGCGATCGGGGCCGGACGCAGACCGAGCTTCTTGCACACGTGCGCCTCCACCGTCGGCGACAAATGGGCGTGAGTGCCCACGGCGCCGGAAAGTTTTCCCACCGCGACCACATTGCGAACGTGCTTCAGACGTTCAAGCGCGCGGCGAAATTCCTCATGCATCAGCGCGAGCTTCAGACCAAAGGTGGTCGGCTCGCCGTGGATGCCGTGGCTGCGTCCGATGCACGGCGTGAACTGGTGCTCGCGGGCGCGGCGCGCGATCACCGGCAGGAGCGCGGTGACGTCGGCAATGAGCAAGTCGGCCGACTGCACCATCTGCACGGCAAACGCGGTGTCCACGATATCACTGCTGGTAAGACCGAAATGAAGCCAGCGGCTGGCTGGGTCGTTGATTTGTTCGGCCACCGCGGTGGTGAAGCCGATGACGTCGTGATTCAGCGTCTTCTCGAGTTCCTTGGCGCGGGCGGTGAGCGCTGCGGTGTCGGCAAAGCACCGATCGGCCCCGGCCTTCATGCGCGTGAAATCAGCGCGGGGAACCACGCCGGATTTCACCAGGGCTTCACTGGCCAGGAGTTCGATCTTGAGCCAGATGCTCAGCCGGTTTTCGTCCGTCCAAATCGCCCGCATTTCGGGCCGCGAATAGCGTTGAATCATCGCGCCGAAGGTACCGGTCCGGCCGGACCGGCAAAGGGAAAAGGAAAGACCGGGATCGGAGATGGGAGAACGAAGATGGGGCAGAGATGTTGGATGCTAGATACTGGATGAGAGACCCCATTTGCGCGTTGGATCGATGCTGGAGCCTTTGGAGTGCGGTGGCAGAGCGGAGCGTCGACACCGCTTTTGAGACCGTACGTGCCTTTAAACCGACCGGTCTCCATCACTCCTGCGCCACTATTGCCGCTATCTCCGCGCCTCTGCGGCTCTTTCGCTCTGCTCTGCGGTTGGCGTTGAGCAAAGCGGCGTGGCGCTGCGCTTCCCGCCGCACTCCAAAGCGACCGGCGACTTGGTTCGCCGAGGTGCCCCACCTCGCATGACTCCCTTTTCGCAGCTCGTCTTCTCCCGCGGCGGCGGCGGCAACTATCGTCCGCGGTTGCCCATGCGGTCGCGCGCGGCTTCGAGGATGCGCTTCTCGCGATCGGTCAGGCTGTGGATTCCATGCGCCGCGATCTTGTCGAGGATCGGATCCACTTCCTTGGAAATGAACTCCCCGTCCGGCGCCGGTGCACTCGCCGACGAGGCCGTGGGCTTTCGCTCGAGGGCATCGAACTCGAGCTTCCGGCGGCGGGCCGTCTCGCTGGGCTTCATCGGCACGGGACGCCGCGCAAACAACCCCTGCACCCGGGCCAACGCCGTGCGCAACACACCGTCCTCCTGCATGCACGAAACCCAGGCCACACCGAAGAGCAATCCCCCCAGGTGCGCACCCTCGGCAACTCCCGACCAGGCGAACAACGCGCCCCATCCGGAAATCGCAAAGGCCGCCCAGAGGAAATACCGGGCCCGAAGCGTCACCGGGAAAAAGTAGATCACGAAGGTGGCCTCACGGTCGGGAAACAACCGACAGAAAATCGCGACCAACGCCGACGCGCCGGCCGAAGCACCGACCACCGGAAGGGTGCTGGTCCCGGGGATCGTCAAAAAGATCAACAACTGGAGCAGCCCACCCACCACGCCACCCAGAACGAACGCCGTCAGAAACCGGGCCGATCCCAACACCGATTCCACGGTGCGGCCGAAAAAGTAGATTACCAACGCGTTGCCCAGCACATGCCACGGGGAGGGAAACGAGTGCAGCAACTGAAAGGTCAGCAACTGCCACCAGTGGCCGTGCCGGATGCCGGAAAGGCTCAGTCCAAACTGGTCGATCAACCGGAAGGATCCGACGAAATAAGTGATCGCCTGCGCGAGAAAGCAGACGCCGAGCACGATCAGGAGGCCCGTGGTGGCCGATGGAAGCCGCCGTTCCGGCTCCCTCATGTAATCCCGATCGTAGATCATCTGAAAGACACCCTAGTGCACAACGGACCAAATTCAACGGCCGTTTGAGCGGCGGGATTGTACCGTTTCTGATTCACCTACTCGACCGGCGGCTCCACCGGAATGGTTTCGATATTGAGAACGTTCAGCACCAGCAACCCACCCAGCAGACCGCCGAAGTGGGCCAGGTGGGCCACATTTCCCCAACCCAGGAGGATTCCCGCCATGCTGATCAACGAAACCGCGAGGAGGAGAAACTTGGCGCGCATGATCACGGGAATGATGAGGAACAGCCTCACCTCCAGCGGCTCCTCGGCGTAGATGGTGCAGATCGCCGCAAGCAAGCCGCACAGGCCGGCCGAAGCCCCGACCACCGGATGCCCAAACACACCGGGCCACAGCCAGGCACCGGCAAGGTGAATGGCTCCCCCCACCACTCCGCTTACCAGATAAAGCGCGAGATAACGCCGCGCCCCCAGGGTGTCTTCGAGCACCGGCCCCAGCGAGTTGAGGAAGAAGAGGTTGAACAGCAGATGCACCCAGCCTCCGTGAAGAAACTGATAGGTCAAAAACTGCCACCACGCCCCCGCCATCATTCCGTCGAGGCTCAATGCGTAGCGCTGCTCGAACGCGAGCCACTTGGGCCCCTGCAGCGAGAGCTGCCAGAGGAACACCAAAATGTTCAGGCCAATGATCACGCGCGTCACCGCCACCTTGCGGCTGGGAGGCAGGATCGACGCCGGCGGAACCGGAGTGGCCAGGGGCGGCGGGACCGAACTCATGCGAGGGATTCCCACTCGCGGCGAACCCGCTCGGCGAGCGGCTTCAACGAGTCGCGGCTGAAATCAAAGCGTCCGCCCGCGCGGGCAAACAGCTCGGGAAGCGGACGCGACCCACCCAGTGCCAGCGCGGACTGATATTCGGCGAGCGCCTTGGCGGGATCGACCGCTGCATTGGCCCAGACCTGCAGGGCTCCGAGCTGCGCGATGCCGTATTCCACGTAGTAGAACGGATAGAGGAAAATGTGCAGCTGCTTGTGCCAGAGCGATGCGCGAACGGATTCAAATCCGGTCCAATCCACCGTTCCGGCAAATCGATCCATCAAACGGTTCCAGGCCGCACGACGCTCGTCGCGCGTGTGGGTGGGATGCGTGTACATCCAGTGCTGGAAGGCATCGACGGTGGCAATCCAGGGGAAGACTCCCACGATGCCCTCGAGGTGCACGCGACGCGCCCGGCGGCATTCGTCCGGAGTGTAGTAGACATCCAGATGCGGAGCCGCGAGTAGCTCCATGGCCATCGACGCCACCTCGCAGAACTCGATCGGAGCGCCGCGATACGCGTACAAATCCTCATCGCGCGTCGCCAGCGCGTGAAACGCATGTCCGGCTTCGTGGAGCAGCGTTTCCACATCGCGCTGCAGTCCAACCGCATTCATGAAAATGAACGGCAGGCGGGTCTCAGACAGCGTGCTCTGGTAGCCGCCGGGAGCCTTGCCCTTGCGGTTGTCGAGGTCGAGGAGCCGGAGCTCGCGCATTTGACGGAACCCCGCGGCCAGGCCGGAATCGAGGCGATCAAAAATGATCTGCGTCTTGGTCTCCAAATCGGCCGATTGCGTGAACGGCTTCAGCGCCGGACGCGACAGGGGATCGACCGCGAGATCCCACGGACGCAGAGAGGTCAGGCCCATCTCGGTGCGACGGCGGTTCTGCAGCGTCTTCAGGATCGGCATCACCTCGGCTTCGATGGCGTCGTGGAAGCGTTCGCAATCGGCCGGCGTGTAGTCGAAACGGCCACGCGCCCGAAACGCGTAGTCCCGGTAGTTCGCATACCCCGCGTTGAGGGCCATCTTGTGGCGCAGCGCCACCAGTTGATCCATCAGGTCGTCAAACTTGCTCTCCTCGCGCAGGCGGCGCTCCACCACCTTGCGCCAGGCTTCCTCGCGCAGGGCACGGTCGGGGTCTTCCTGGAACCGCCCCATGGCCACCAGCGTCTTTTCCTCGCCGCGGAATTCCACGGTGAGTCCGCCGGTCAGCTTGTTGTACTCGTTGCCGATCTTCGCATCCTCGGTCTCCAGCGCGACATTCTCCTCGCGGTACAATTCCACGCGCAACTGGGTGTCGCGATCGAACACCTCATAGCGCGCCTTGGGCAGCGAGGCCCGCAACGGGTGCTGGAGGTACAACTTGGAAAGCTCGAACTGGCGGGGCTTGAGCTGTGGTTCGATCTGCTCGACGAAATGCAGGTATGCCTTTTCCGCCTCGGGGCTGTCGGTGTGGCAGGTCATGGCGATGTAGCGCAGCGCCCCCTCTTCATCCAACGCCGCGGACAGCTCGCCGCCGTCGAGGATCCAGTGCTCGAACTCCGCGAGCGTCTTCACTTCCGCGGCCCGTTGCGTGAGCTGGTCGAAGAGCGGACGGATCTGATCCCAATTCCCCAGATCGATGACCGTGGGAACGAAGCGTCGTGCGGAATGGGCCGGCAGGGACCCGAAGGGCAGCAAACTCATGTCGGACGAAAGGTGGTGGATGCACCCCGGACCGGCAAGTGGGCGTAGGAAGATCGTTTCGGGAATTTTTTGGCCGGAGGCGGAACTCGAGGTCCAAAGTCGAACCGAGTCGCCGATCCCTTTTGGAGTGCGGCGGGAAGCGGAGCGCCACGCCGCTTTGCTCAACGCCCACCGAGGAACGGGATGAAGGAACCGCGGAGGCGCGGAGACGCGGAGCGGGCAGGTCAACGCCGGGAGCCCTTTTCTTACCTCGGTGCGATGGGACCGGTCGGGGCCACACGACGGCCGGTTTCAAAAGCGGTGTCGACGCTCCGCTCTGCCACCGCACTCCACAGGCCCAGGAGTTAACGGTCGGGCTTGGGGACCGATTGCGCCGGGGCCAGTGCGGGGTCCGTGAGATCGAGTCGGTACAGGACCTGATTGTAATCATGCCGCGGAACCGGAGTGGCGCGATCCGCGAACTCCTTGGTGAAGGTGGCCTCGAACAGCAACAGCGGGGAGCCGGTCGAGGTGAACTCCGGATGCAGCCGCGGATTGTAGCAGGTGTAGTTGTCGTGCGTGGCCACGCGGACTGCAGATCCCCACGGGCCGGTGGGCGCGGACGCTTCGGCATACCACAACTCACCAAATCCCGAGGGCTTGCCAAACGCCTGCATGAAGACCGTCACCCAACGCTGACGAAATGAATTCCACGCCATGCTGCCGCTGTGGGGACGGATCGGACCGCCGCCCACCGCGTTGGTCAGCAGGTCGGGCGGATGCAGCACCTCCCATTGGTTGGTGTCCCGCCACGCCTCGAAGGTGGGCGGACACGCCAAGGTGGGGAATGGATTGCCGAACAACAGGGCCACCTGCCCCGCGGCATTGGTGGCGAGGAACGGATGCCCGTCGGGAAACCGTTCCGGACGCGGTACGCCATCGGACTTTTTCCACAGCACCAGTTCCCGGTCGAACTCCCCGGCCTCTTCGTTCCAAGCGCAAAGCCCAATCTCGTAGGCCTCCAGTGGCGGCTGGATCTTTTGATAGGTGGCCACCAGACGTTCCGTTCCGCGGGCATCGCGAACACTGGCCACGCCGCTGATCCAGGTCGGTCCCGATCCGGGCATTTTCGCGATCCCGCGCACCCCGCCGGTTCCGTTGCGGAAATGGTCAAACTTCAGACGAAGCGGCGGTTGAAACGAGGTGAGCGGCTGAATCGGAGTGGTGGCCCCGGTCATGTCGAAAATCCCCAGCGGGTACTTCGCCAGCATCGTATCCCCCCAGGCCCAGAACAGCCGCCCCTTCCAGACTGCGTTCTGAACACTGTCGCAGCCGAGCACGCCGCTCTCGACCCAGTTGGTTTCGCGTCCGAGCTTCTGACTTTCCGCAAACAGTCCGGCCCCGGTGAGACGCCCCAACAGGCGCGCAGGTTGGGTTCGCGTGAGTTCGATTTGAACCTTCTGCCCCGGCTTCGGTGTGACCCGCACGCCGCGATAGCCGAAGCCGTCCGCGGGCACCTCGTATCCGTGGGCCGACACAAACAGCCACGTTTCCACGCCCATCAACTCGGGAAGATCAAAGGCCACCACGCCAGCGTTGTCCGAGATGAACCGAACGTGATGCACCGTGCGCAACTCGACCTGGGGCACCGGCCATCCGGTCCCCTTCTCCACCACATCGATCTCAAACGGCACCATCGCACGCGCGAATCCCACGCACGCGCAAACAAGACTCCACGCCATGAAAACGCGGAGCGTTCGAGAAACCGTGAATCGAGGCGAGAGCACCATGAAGCCCACCCTTTCACTCCGAGGGCGGAAGTTCAACCCGACTCCGTTACGAGAGTTGATGCAGCCAAGAGAACGAGACGGTCTTCCCCGCATTTGAAGGGCTGCGGAACCGCCCCCCGCGTTCAGACGCGGAGGAAAATCTTCCGCTGATAAAAGAAGCGGCAGATGAGAAACGAGAAGGTCACTCCCAGCAACGCGACCAAAAGCGATCCGAGACCGTGGTGCATGCCGTCGAGCGACTTCATGATGGGTCCGCCGACGAACCGCTTGGCCAGGTTGTCGAGGCTGACCACGTGGGCGATCAGGTAGATGGTGATCGCATTGGTGCCAATCCAGACAAACGGCTGGCACCAGGCGCGGAAGTTCATGATATCAATGACCTGATAGAAGAACGCCAGCAGCAGGGAGCTGATTCCCGCAGTGAGGAGAACGAACGACGAGGTCCAGATCTTCTTGATGATCGGGAACTGCAGGTGCCAGAGGAGCGCGGTGACGATTCCAGCCACGCCCCAGGCCGCCAGCAGGCGGACCTTGCGCGCCGGGACGATCGCCGGGTTCTTGATCAGCAATCCGGCGAAGACTCCGAGCAGCGACGACGCAATCGCCGGCAACGTGCTCAGGACTCCCTCGGGATCATGATCCCCGTCCCATTTCCGGAACGGCAGATACATCTTGTCGAACCAGTTGGTCAGGTTGTGCCCCTCGGTGAAATCCCCCGCCCCGAATCCCGGGACCGGAATGAAGGTCAGCATCGCCCAGTAGCCCACCAGGAGCGACACCGTCAACGCGATCAACCCCCGGGTGTTCAACCACACGAAGGCGAGCCCCGCGCCGCAGGAACACAGCGCCAGCCGTTGCAGCACGCCGAGGAGTCGGATTCGGTCCACCCCGTCGGCAATGCCCCGGTAGGTGAGAATGCCGAGAAGAATCAGAATGACCGTTCGCTTGAGAATCTTGATGGATGCCTGGGTTTTTCCTTCGGTGGCCACCGCCTTGGAGAGCGAGAAGACGAGGGACACCCCGATGATGAAGGCAAACAGCGGAAAGATGAGATCGTAGAAATGAAACCCGGCCCAGGGAGCGTGCTGCAAGCGGTCGTTGATCGACGGCTTCATCGGAAACATTTCCGAGACCGCTTCGAACACCTCCTCCATGCCCACGATGAAGAACATGTCCATGCCGCGCAGCGCATCGATCGACATCACACGCTGCGAGGCGGCGGGAGTCGCGGTGTCGGAGGCGGACTTGCCGGCGCGGGCCGAATCCTGGGAGCGGGGGGATTTCGTGGACACGTCCGCGATCCTGTCGTCATTGGCCGTGGCAGAAAAGAAAAAGTGCGGTGTCACCCGAACAAGGGAGGGCCCTCGACCGATTATCGAGATTCACGACGCAGCGTGACCGCCTCATGACGCCAGCGGGACTCCAACTCCGAACGACTCATTTTCACCGGGCCCGACAGCGGGTCCGCCACCGTCAACCATTCCCCATGGTTCTCGATCACGCACAGCCAGTGGTCCAGAAGGAGTCCGAATCGGACCACGACCAGCGCGGGCAGGTGCGATGAAAGATCGTCCACGGATCGGAATCCATGAAGCTCTGCACGAACTCCCTGCGAGCCAAACTGCTCCTTGATCGCCCGAACCAGAGCTTCCGGTGGAGTTCCAACGGCGGGACTCGTCCCCGCAGCGAGCGCGAGCGCTCCTTCCTCCGCGGACACTCCCAGGCGACGCAATACGGTCACCGCGGCCGCCGGCCCGCAGGTGTAGTCCGTGCTTTGCCGGCAAACCCCATCAGGCGGAATCGAGGTCACCAGGGACATGAGGCGATCCCGGCTCCAGGCGGCGGAAACCGTTGGCCAGATCCCCAGGTACGAGACCAGAACGATCACCAATCCTCCGAGTGCCCACCGGTCGCGTTTCACCGGAAGTTTTGGAACGAGCGTGGCGAACAGCATGGCCACCGCCGCAGCAGCGCCGGCAAACGCCCAGCGTCCCGTCCATTGCCAGGCGATCAGCGGATGCAGCGCCCACTCGGGTCGGCGCGCCACCACGACCCGAACCAGCACCACCGACATCGGAACCAGGTAACCCAATCCCCACCAGGGCGCGCGCAACCGCGAGCAGCCCCACCCCAGCAACGCTCCGAAAACCGCCAGAGCCGTCACCGCGAGGGTTTCAGTCCAGGGATTCATCACCTCCAACCTGTCCAAGGGGCGCGAACATCGCAATCCACATTCCCGGCACGTCACCGTCGCGGATCGAAATCTTGCCGGGAGTTTCCCCCAGGGTCAGGGTTACCAAAAATGAAACCCGCGTTCGCTCCGCTGCTCCGGTGGTCCTCCCTTTGGCTGGTGGTGGCTTTGCTGTTCAGCAGCTGCGCCACCGTGCCGGATGACACGGATTTCGATGTGACGCTGGTGAATGTGGATTCCTCACACGGTTCCGAGGGCGAGGTGGAGTTTGTCTTCACCGTCCGCCTGCAAAACGCGACGCCCGATCCCATCGTCCTTCGCGGGGCGGCCCACAAGATCTATCTCGATGGTGTGTACATCGGCCAGGGACTCAACGGCGAGACCATCGAAGTTCCCCGGCTGGGAACCGTCACCCAGAAGGTCACCGTCCACCTCAGCACCTTCCGCCTGATGCGCGCGGCATTCCGCATCTACTCCTCGCATCAGGTCTCCTACAAAATCAACAGCACCCTCTACGGCGGCGGATCCACAAGCCGGACGCGTCGATTGAGCAAGGAAGGTTCCGTGGACTTGAACACCCTCGTTCCGCCGCAGAATCCGGGTGGAATGGGGGGGAAGTAGGTCCAAAGTCCAAGGTCTACGACTTGGCCGGGGGAAT
>CANGKZ010000033.1 GCA_947454705.1 Verrucomicrobiota bacterium | reverse complement strand
GCGGTGTGTCGGGAGACTGGGAAAATGGAACCCAGTCAGCCCCACACCGCCGGGCCACCCTTTTGCCAAATCCAGTTTTCAGCCTTTTGAACACCGCTCAGGAGAGAATCGGGTAGATAAACAGGGGTTTTTCAACGGCCTGCTAGATGCATCGCACGACAGCTTTGACGTGGTCATTTTCGACGAAGCCTCACAAATTCCAGTTTGGGACGCCGTTGGAGCCATCGCCCGGGGGAAGCAATTGATCATGGTCGGTGACCCGAAGCAGCTACCACCCACAAATTTCTTTAATAACTCGACAGATGGAGATGTGGACGACCTGACTCCGGATGCGCACAAGGATCTGGAGAGCGTCCTCGACGAACTGATCAGCAATCAGGTACGCCACAAACGCCTTCAATGGCACTACCGAAGCCGCAACGAGAGTCTGATTACCTTCAGCAACCGTCAATATTACGAAAACGACCTGCTGACTTTTCCCTCTCCAGAGACAGGCCATGGCGGCGTTCGCTACCGCTATTTGCCCGAGGCCAGATACGACAAAGGTGCTAGCCGAACCAACAAGAAGGAGGCCGAAGCATTGGTTGCAGAGCTGGTTCAGCGCCTTCTATCCAACGACGGACCAATCCGCTCCTACGGTGTAGTCACCTTCAGCCAAGCGCAACAGCAGCTCGTAGAGAACCTGCTAGACGAAGAGCGCCGCAAACACCCAGAGATTGAACCGCATTTTGGTGAGGAACCGCCCGTTGAAGGTGAGCCGGTATTCGTCAAAAATCTCGAAAACGTACAAGGAGACGAGCGCGATGTGATTTTCTTCTCAATTTGCTACGGCCCCGATGAAGCCGGCAAAGTTTCAATGAATTTCGGCCCAATCAATCGAGACGGCGGCGAGCGCCGGCTGAATGTTGCCATCACCCGCGCAAAGCACGAAATTCAGGTTTTTAGCGGCCTACGCGCCGACCAGATAGATCTCACCCGAACCAGGTCGCGTGGCGTACGCGATCTCAAACTTTTTCTCGACTACGCCGATCGTGGTCCGAGAGCCCTATCCGCCGCAACGACTCCATACTCCTCTGCCGAAGCGGACTCGGAGTTTGAAGTGATGGTCGCCGAACGGATTCGGCGAGCTGGCTACGAGGTCCACTATCAGATTGGATGCTCCGGATATCGCATCGATTTGGGTATCGTTGATCCAAAGGCTCCGGGTCGATACCTGCTCGGCGTAGAATGTGACGGTGCGACTTACCACCGCGCAGCGACCGCTCGAGACCGGGACAAACTCCGTCAATCGATTCTCGAAGGGCTCGGGTGGAAACTTCACCGAATCTGGTCTACGGACTGGTGGCACAGCCCCGAGAAGGAGATGAAGCGTCTGATCGACAGACTAAGCGCGCTCTCGTCGCCGAAGTAGCGGCATGGAACGGAGGTTTTCCATCCTTTGGTCAGTGGCGGAAGGGGAGGGATTCGAACCCCCGGATGCCTTGCGACATCTCCTGATTTCGAGTCAGGTGCCTTTAACCACTCAGCCACCCTTCCACGACCCATCGGCGTGCGGAACACTCCGAGCCGCAGTTAGTACCGGTTCAGGGGAAATCCCGGCAAGATCAAAAAGGAATTTCGATCACTTCCCCTTCCGCCGCCACCCGTTCGGCCAAGGCGAACGGCCAAGTTGATGGATCAAACCGCGGAGACGCAGAGGCGCGGAGAAAACGCAGAAGAGGGCCACCGGCACGCATGCCGGATGCCGACTCCCCGTTTGCCGCCAAGGGGACGAGGCGGAGGCCCTTCCACGCGACCGGCAACCGCACTGAGGGAAAATTGGACAGTCTACAGGCTGCAGGATCCCCCCTTTTCCGTCGGCGGCTCCGCGAGGAGCGGGGAGAATTGACGGATGCCTACCATCGATCATGCGTGCCACGAATCATTCGCTGACGCAGCCAGATGAAATCCTCGGTGAGATGGTCGCTTGATTCAACACCGCCAACGAATGTGCCTGTGACCCGGGCTTTGGTTTCCTCGTTCCGCCATTTGTGGTTTTCGGCATGAGCATCCATGAACACAACGCCGGCGCCACCACCGTGCCTCGATCCGGGCAAGCCTTCATAGGCGTGGTTCCAACCGCTATCGACAACGTTCATGGCGCATAATCCAAGCCCGTCTTCATGCGAATCAATCCATGTCAAGATTTCCGGGCGATTCACCTGCGACAACTGACCAAGGGTCAAAACAATGGGGAAGAACGCCTCTGATCCAATATTTTGAAGCCAAGTCGTACCGATAAACCCATTCATGACATAGCTCCGATTCCTCGGATATCGCTTCCCAGAAAGGGTAGTCATCGATCGATCCGCGGGACATTTGAAGATCCGCGTTGTTTTCACGTAGGGACCGAGAACCCCGAGGTTTGGTTGACCAGGATAGCCGCCCAAAAGATTGGCGTCGTTTGTTCCATCCGGTAGCCCGTACGCTGCGGCGTTGCCAGCCCAAGTTGCCAACATTGGTTTGGCGCTGTCGCCGTGGGTGACTGGATTATTTGGAACGAGGAAATCGCCATTGTCGGATGTGTAAAGATGTCCATCAATGGCATCCTGACGGAGATTGTTCAGACAACCAACAGTGTGAGCTTTCGATTTGGCACCAGCTAGAGCAGGTAGGAGGAGACCCGCCAAAACTCCAATCACAGCAATCACAACCAACAATTCCACGAGGGTAAATGCTCGCAACTGCTTCTGTGATATTTGACGTGAGGTTATCATGTCTCACTGAGAAACAGACAGTCCGGTAAAGCGGATCAGCAATCCGCATTTCGTTGAACGAGACCGAGTCCGCCCTAGAAATGAACTACCACCGATCGAGTGTGCTTCGAATCATCCGCTGACGGAGCCATATGAAGTCTTCGGTAACCGCATTTGTTGAGCCTTCACTCAGTTTCAGTACTCCAAGTACCGCCGGCTTCGTCTCCTCATTCTTCCATTTGTGATTCTCGGCATGGGCATCCATGAAAACGACTCCAGCGCCCCCTTCGTGCCGTGAACCGGGAAGGCCTTCAAAGGCTTGATACCAAATCCCGTAGACCACATTCATTGAGCAAGTATCGAGAAAATCCTCGTGCGAATCGATCCAGGTAAAGATTTCTGGACGATTCAGCTGAGCCAACTGCCCGAGGGTTAGCACCTGAGGTAGTATGGCACTTCCACCCAACGTTCTAATGGAGTCACTCCCGATAAATCCATTCATCACGTAGCTTCGGTTTCTCGAATGGCTTTTTCCTGAGAGTATCGTCATAGATCGATCTGCGGGACATTTAAAGACCCGTGTCGTTTTGATATAGGGCCCGAGAACGCCGATGTGAGGCTGTCCTGGATATCCTCCCAGCAAGTTTGCCTCGTTCGTTCCGTCCGGAAAACCATAGGCAGCCGTCATTCCCGCCCAGGTTGGCAACCTCGGCTGAGATCCATCTCCGTAGTCAAATGGATTGTTGGGAACAAGGAAATCGCGATTATCCGAAGTGTACAAGCTACCTGCAATCCCATCCTGCCGAAGGTTGTTCAAACACGCCACAGTTAGGGACTTTTGTCGAGCCTTGCTCAAGGCGGGGAGGAGCAGACCGGCAAGAATTCCAATCACAGCAATCACAACCAGCAGTTCTACGAGGGTAAATCCTCGCAGGTGCTTCTGTGATCTTTGATGTGAGGTTCTCATGTCTTTTTGAAGAACAGACCGCCCGGCAGAGCGGCCCAATGATCCGAAAGCGCTGCCGCGCCGATGTGCGTTCAATTCCCGCCGCGGCTTGGATAAAGCATGAACCAGGCCGGAGATCCGGCGAAAGTCCCGTATCCGACAATGAATCCCTCCTCACTGATGCCCGTGGCACACTGGAGCACCCAACCGCTGTAGGGGGAGAGCCACGTGTTGAGATCGGTGATTTGGCTGCTTCCAGGATTCGTTGGAACCCCTTCCCATTTCACAGCGCGATTTTGACCCAACGCATCCTGAGCGGTTCCCACGATCGTTCCCACGCGATCGACTCCGTAGGCCGCACTGGAAGACACACTCGTGCTTCCGGCACTGCCCGGCAACTCGTTGACCGCGCTCAGATTCGGAGTTGTGAGCTGATCGGTCATCACATCGTAGAAGTACTTTACAAGGAAGCCTCGCATGATGCCGCTGGAGTTCTGGCTTCGTCCTACAATTCCGAGGTCATCCCGGGCCGAGAGCGCCTCTGAAGTGAGGTTGGGATTCTTCGCGAATGCAGTGTCTGCGAGGGTGCCGAGGTCCGCGAACGAGTTGATCCGCAAATCGGTCGATTCAATTCTAAACGCATGGTAGGCAGGAGAACCCTGTGAGAATCTGGCTCTTCCGAAGGTCATTCCACGCGCAGTTACTCCCAAGCAATTGGCAGCGTTTCCTACAGGCGGAGTAATCGGCCTCGGATTCTGTAGATCATCCGCCTGCCATCGAATGAGCCCTGAAGCACTGCTCCCATAAATATTCCCGATAATGTTTCCTGCTTCATCGATCCCAATTGCCGCAGAGGCAAGGACGGCGAAGGACTGACCGTTTGCATCCCGGCCCGATGGCACCGTGAGCAACTGCCGATCGGTTTTAGGACGGTAGATTCCCTGGGGCCAGTAGGCGGCTTGGCTGAGCTGGAGGTCGCGGCCCACCACGTCGCCCCGGGTGTTGGAGTTCAGCGCCTCGGCGTGGTAGGGGCTTTGCGGTTTCGCAATCAGGGCCGGATACAGCGGGTTCCAAAAGGTCGCCGCGTAGCTGGCGTAGGATCCCATGTAGTTGCCGTATGAGTAGCCGAGACACCGGTTCGCATTGTCGATGTTGTACACGGTCATGATCGGACTCCCGCTCGATGAGCCCATGGGGAAGATTCGCGTGATGCTCCACGTGTAGTTGAGCGGAGTCCCCGAGTGTCGGTTGCCCCCGCCGAGGGTCGGCCAGGGGCCTTCCATCAACGGGGTGGTCCCCTGCACCTTTAGGATCCGTCCTCGCGTGTCGGCAAGGTAGATCATGCCGCTGCTGCTGATCGCGGGAGCGCCGAAGAAGTCGCACACGCCCGAGGTTTCCAGCACGTCCGCCTTCACAGCCCACAGCGGCGGATCATCCCCGAGGGAGGCCCACTGCGAGCTGCCTGGATCCCAGGCCCCCAATGCCCCGTTGGAGCGGACTGCCACCAAATCGGCTTTTCCAAACGTACCTGCCGAAGAGCCCGCCACGATGAGCAATCCGTCCTCGGTCAGCGCCGGAGTCTGACACAGCTTTCCGGTGATGATGAAATCGGTCCACACCCGGCGTTTTGCTCCGGTGATCGCATCGAGTTGTTCAATCTGATGACCGAAGTCCGAGGCATAGACATACCCCGCGCGGTCCAGCACGGGGGCGGCAATCATTCCGAGGGTTTGAGCGCCGTCCTGAGTGCCGATGGAGCTCACCCATTTCATCGAAGCAGACGCTGGATCCACCGCCGCGAGGACTTGAAACGCACCCACCGTGCCGAAGTTCCGCGTACCGACGTAGAGCCAGCCATTGGTGCCCACCGCCATGGACGCCTCCACGGTGGCCGATGGAGTTCCGAAGTGTCCACCTTGTTGAAACAGGGCGATCAGCGCGGGCTGGGTGCTGAGGTTGAGGTTCAACACCGGGACTGGGCTGGTTCCGGAAGTCCGATATCCGAGCACTTTGCCATTCGCGGTGGCGAGATACACCCGGCCGGGCGATGTGCCGTCGTCGACCACGACGGGCGGGGAGTTCTGTGTGTAGGTGTGCTCGCCCTGAGCCGGTGGCAGGCCGTCGGAGAGGGTTGCCGGGGCGGACCACAGCGCACGCGTTTGACCTGCGGCCAGGGCGTCGCTGGTGCGCAGCGCGTACAGCAGCCCGTTGATGGTGCGCACGTACAGGATTGAATGATCCGGACTCAACGCGACTTGGGATCGCACGCCCGCACCGAGGGAAACGGTCCACTTGACCCGCAATGCGGTTGGGGCGAGCGGATCCGGTGTCTGGGCATCGAGGGAGTAGATCGCGCCATTGTCGGTGGTGACGAACAACCGCGAGCCGTTGAGCCCCAGCACAGGAACCACCTTGCTGTCGTCGTTCGATGGCAGTGCAAAGGTCCAGTTGATGGCATCGGTTGATTTCCATCCCCGGACCGTTGCCGGTGTGAATTGGGGAACCGACGCGCGGGATCCGATGGCGAAGTATTCGCCGGAGGAGGAAAGCGTCACTCCACCGAAGATCGGCGAGAGGCGCGTTTGGCCCGAAAGGGCGGTCACTTCAGTTACCGTGGGTGGCCCAAGGAGCTGGGCGGAAGCCTGGCTGAGTCCGAGCCAGAGCGAGAGGAGGGTGGGAATGAGCCAATGAAACCGAAGCCAAGAATACCGACGGGTGAATGCGGTCACCGAGTGTTGCATGGAACTTCTCCTTGCGGGTCTGCCATCGATGCCGCGTGGACACGGTCCCCCGCTCGCGCGATGGAGGGTCGCGCGTGCATCGATGTGGATTGGACTGAAACCCCGATTGGTTTCGCGTGGGGCGGAGCCTCGCTTTTTCCCGACGCCTTGGAGGGCGTGCGCACGCCCGGGATCGGGATGGAGGCTCAGCCAGGGCCGAACCAATTCGTCGCACGTTCAGTGTTCGCTGCGACGAGACGACCCACTCGGATCGCCACAAAATCGCCCGCTAAGACGATTTCTTATCCCATCTAATCCAATCGCTAGGACGTCCGGCTAGTGTGCGTTCCGCGCACGGTCAAAAAACTTTCACAATTGCGAAAAACGGGCCGAAAAGGCTCAAAACGCGCGGGGGTGAATTTGGAAAGCTTGAAAGCCGGAATGGAGAAAAACGCGGAGACTCCTCTGCGTTTCTGCGGTTCGCCTCCGGGTTCCGGGCTGCGACTTCATACGGGGCTCAAAGACGAAGATGGGGCGTGGGTGGAACCCCGCCCTCCACCGAGACACGATCTTCGTTCTGCGATCTCCGAAAGAGTCCTTCCAGCTCGCTCCCTCCGAGGCTCCCCCCTCTGCGTCTCTGCGCCTTTGCGGTTCTCCTCCGGGTTCCGGGCTGCGACTTCACACTGGGCTCAAAGACGAAGATGGGGCGTGGGTGGAACCCCGCCCTCCACCGAGACACGATCTTCGATCTGCGATCTCCGAAAGAGTCCTTCCGGCCCGCTCCCTCCGAAGTTCCCCTCCTCTGCGTCTCTGCGCCTCTGCGGTTCTCCTCCGGGTTCCGGGCTGCGACTTCACACGGGGCTCAAAGACGAAGATGGGGCGTGGGTGGAACGCCGCCCTCCACCGAGACACGATCTGCGATCTTCGATCTCCGATCCTCGATTCCCCACCCGCCAGATATGCCTACACCTTTACATGAATTGCGCCGATGGGACCTCTTGGGGCTAGACTGTTGCCTGGACTGGTTCTTGGACCCGGCACAGCACTCGAACCGGAACCAGCAAACAAGCGCCACGACGCATCCACGAAGAAAGGCATTGGCCAATTGAAGCACGCAGAAAGCAGTCTCCAGCCAAGTCACTCTCGGGCTTCCCGCCGTTCTCAGGTTGAATCTCTTGTCCACACACGCGACGCCGATGGCTTGCACTCGATTCGCCAGGTGACGGTCTTGGCGTTACTGATCTTGATGGTGCCTTTGGGCAGTTTCCCCGCGCGCGCGGGCGCCGTCTCGGCCGTTGGGCAAAACAATTACGAACAATCCCTTCCCCCCGCAGGGTTGAGCGACGCGGTCGCGGTGGCGGCGGGACGTGATTTCAGTCTGGCGCTCACCCAACGCGGAACCGTGGTCGGGTGGGGAATGAGCCGCGACGGACGCTCTTCTCCCCCTCCCTCCCTGACCGGAGTGGTGACGCTCTCCGCGGGAATCGTTCACGCGCTGGCCCTCAAGTCCGACGGAACCGTGACCGGCTGGGGATTTCATGGGAACGAGCTGCTGACGCTGCCCGACTGCGTGACGAACGTGCTCGCGGTGGCGGCCGGAGGATTCCACAGCCTGGCGCTTCGACGCGATGGGACGGTGGTGGGGTGGGGATTTCACGGCAATGGACGCACCACGCCGCCGTCGACGTTGACCGATGTGATCGCCATCGATGCCGGACGCGATCACAGCGTGGCCCTGAAGGCGAACGGAACCGTGGTGGCGTGGGGATTGAATGACGCGGGACAGACCGTGGTGCCGGACGGATTGAACGAGGTCATTGCCATCGCCGCCGGGGAAAATCACACGCTGGCTCTCAAGCGCGACGGAACCGTGGTGGCGTGGGGAAACAACCTCTCCGGGCAGTCGAGCGTCCCGGCGGGACTCTCCTCGGTCACTGCCATTGCGGCAGGATCGACCCACAGCCTGGCTCTCAAGGCCGATGGCTCCGTGGTGGGTTGGGGCGACAACAGTTCTGGGCAGTTGAATCTGGCCGGACACGACATCCGCGCCATCGCAGCCCGCGGAAGCCACAGCCTGGCGCTTCGTGGGTCGGGACCGCAGATCACCGCGCACCCGTTGAGCCAGACCGTCCTCGCCGGGGCCTCGGTGACCTTCAGCACCGCAGCCGGCGGAAGCGGCAACGCCTTCCAATGGTTTTTCAACGGAGTGGCTCTGAGTGGGGCCACGGATTCGACCCTCACCTTGAACGAGGTGTCGAAGCAGCAAGCGGGGCTCTACTCGGTTCAGGTGAGTTCATCTGCCGGAAGCCAAGTGAGCGCAAATGCCGTTCTGGTGGTGCGCGGATTGCAGCAGCTGGCGTCGCCGGAATCGACGGCGGACGGCCGCGTGCGACTGACCTTCGGGGACCAGAACGGAGACCTCATTAGCGCACCGAATGCAACCCGCTACGCCGTGGAGGTTTCTTCGGATCTGTCGCACTGGAGCGCCATCCCGGAGGCACCGGTTTTGGTACAAGGCCGTCTGGTGGTGGAAACCGCCGCCGCTGCGGACGGGGGAAATCAATTCTTCCGGGTGGTTGAGAAATGAGGAGGCGTCACCCCTTGATTCCTTTTGCCCACATGATCCCGCCTTCCCGCCTTGGATCCTTCTTTCGCAGTGTCCGAGCCCGCCTTCCGTGCCGAATCGGGATGCTCCTCGCGACGCTTTCGTGGATTTGTCTGGAGTTCCAAACTCAAGCGATCAACCGCATTCAATACGGGCCAGCCGGCAACGTAACCGCGATCGCCATCGGATCGGATGGAACTCAGTACTTGGGAGGCAACTTCAATACCATGTACGCCCAGACCGGTGGCGGCGCCAAGGTGGACGTCACGACCGGAGCCATCGATCTGTCGTATCCCCATGTGCTGGGAACGATCAACTCTGCCGTTCCCGACGGCAACGGCGGTTGGTACATCGGGGGTACGTTTACCGTGGTCGGGGTCGACGCCCGGAACAACCTCGCGCACATCGACAGCACCGGCGCCGTGACGACCTGGAACCCGGTGGCAAACGGAGCCGTGTCAGCCATGGTCCTCTCTGGAAGCACCCTGTACGTGGGCGGAAGCTTCAGCACGATTGGCGGCACCACACGAAACCGGCTCGCGGCAATCGGGACTGACGGAACGCTGAAACCCTGGAATCCCAATGCCAACGGCACCGTCGCCGCGATGCAGATCTCCGGGGACATCGTGTACGTGGGCGGGGCATTCACGACGATCGGTGCATCGACCCGAAACCGGCTGGCCGCGATTGGAACGGATGGGACTCTGGCCAGCTGGAATCCCAATGCGAGTGCTTCAGTCAGTGCCCTGGTGGTCTCAGGGGACACCGTGTACGTGGGCGGGGTCTTCCAGACGATCGGTTCGACCACCCGCAATCGCGTGGCCGCCATTGGAATCGATGGAACACTTGGAAGTTGGAACCCCAACGCGAACAACTCAGTCAGTGCGATAGCCCTCTCTGGAAACACTGTGTACTTGGGAGGCAGCTTCACAACCATTGGCGGGGTAGCGCGCGTAAACCTCGCTGCGGTCGGAACGAACGGAACCCTGACCAGCTGGAATCCCGGAGGAGGAGGAGCGGTCACTTCCCTGGCGATTTCTGGCAGTACAGTGTTCGCCGCTGGCTCCTTTGCCACCATCGGCTCGATCAACCGACCGGGCTTTGCAGGCATTGCAACGGATGGGACCGTTACCAGTTGGAATGCCTGCACCTTGAACAATGCCGCAAGAATCGTCGCTGT
Source organism: Verrucomicrobiota bacterium (assembly GCA_947454705.1). Taxonomy (GTDB): domain Bacteria; phylum Verrucomicrobiota; class Verrucomicrobiia; order Limisphaerales; family UBA9464; genus CAIVQB01. The sequence continues at coordinate 47,428 of CANGKZ010000033.1, read as the reverse complement.
TTCAGGCAGCACCGTCTTCCTCGGCGGCGGTATGAGCATGGTCGGGCCAGTCACCCGAAATTACCTGGCAGCGGTTGCGCCAGATGGTTCCCTGAGCAGTTGGAATCCCAACCTAGACGGCGCCGTCAAAGCTCTCTCGCTGGTGGGAGGCACCCTTTACGCAGGCGGAGCATTCACAACCGTAGGCGGAACGGCGCGCAACCGACTGGCGGCAATCGGAACGGATGGCACGCTTTCCAACTGGGACCCCAACGCAAACGGAACCGTCTCGGCCCTGATCATTTCCAGCAGCACCATCTATGCGGCTGGCGCCTTCACCACGATCGGGGCGAGCACGCGCAATCGGCTCGCGGCAATCGGGATGGACGGCACCCTGTCCAGCTGGGATCCAAACGCAGACAACACGGTTTCGACCCTCGCCCTTTCCGGCACGACGATCTACGCAGGCGGCACCTTTGCAAACATCGGAGGAACGGCCCGCAGTCGGCTCGCGGCAATCGGCACAGACGGAACCCTTTCGAGCTGGAATCCCAATGCCAACGGCAACGTCAACACGCTCGCGGTTTCAGGAGGCACCATTTACGCCGGTGGGGCGTTCACCACCATTGGCGGAACCAGCCGCAATCGTTTGGCGGCAATCGGGAGCGACGGCACCTTGTCGAGCTGGGATCCCAATGCAAACAACACCGTCAGCGCGCTCGCGATCTCCAACGGAATCATCTACGTCGGGGGAAACTTCACGTCCATCGCGTCGACGACCAGAAACAACATCGCAGCACTGGCGACGGACGGAACGCTCCAAAGTTGGAACCCCAATGCAGGCAGCCTCGTAAACTACCTGTTTATTTCCGGTGACTCGCTGTTTGCAAGCGGGTCATTTGCTACCATCGGCGGCAACCTGTTTCCGCCCATTTCGCGCAACTCGCTGACGCGGCTCGCCCTCATTGAATCGACAAGTCCGACGGTTACCAGCGTCAGCTCGAGCAGTGCCGACGGGTTGTACGGCACCGGATCCACGATCGCGGTTACCGTGAACTTTTCGGAACCGGTGATGGTCACCGGGATACCGCAATTGACCTTGGAGACCGGCACCACTGATCGGGCCGCCAGCTACGATCGAGGCAGCGGCACAAGCACACTTACCTTCAACTACGTCCCGCAGGCGGGGGACACTGCCACCGACCTGGACTTCACCAGTACCACTGCCCTGTCGCTCAATGGCGGCACCATCGCCGACGCGGCGGGAAATGCCGCGGTGCTGACTCTGGCCACGCCGGGCGACACCGGATCGCTCGGAGCCAACGCGGCCATTTCCCTCGATACCTCGTCCCCCACCACCCTCACCCTCAGCTCGAACCGGGTACTCGATGCCGCCGCCTCCGGAACCACCATTGGAACGTTGAGCGCGACCGACCCTGACGGCGGCAGCACCTTCACCTACAGCCTGGTGGGCGGCACCGGAGGCACGGACAACGTCCGTTTCTCAATCTCGGGATCCACCCTCAAAGTTCTGACCGTGCCGGCTCTGGCCGACCTGTCCTACAGCATTCGGGTCAAGGCCGCGGATTCGGCCGGCAACTCGATAGAAAAGGTTTTCACCATCCTGCCGATGGCCGTTCGATTCGACGCCGGTGACTACCTGATCGTGGACCGGGGCCCGTATCGCGGCACTGGGACGATCCTCCTGGTGGACCGGACGGGACTCGCCCAAAAAGTGATCTCCACGCAGTTCAAGGACCCGTACGACATCGCCCTCGATGCCTCGGGAAATTTGATCGTGGCAGATTACGATTACGACCCGTCCGGATTCGGCACCCGCGGATCGAGTATCTTCCGTCTGCACCGGCAAACCGGCGCGGTCACCCGTCTCGTGGCCGGTCCCCCGATTGTGACACCCGTCGGAATCAAAGTCGATTCGACCGGCAAGCTGCTGGTTGCCGATGCGGACTACGGCTACCACGTCGGAGCCACCACTGCCGGCGCCGTGTTCCGGATCGATCCCGGGGGCAGCACCAACACGCTCAGTTCGCTCAATCTCTTTTACTTCCTCCAGGGCCTGGCGCTCGCACCCAGCGGTGACATTTACGTCTCCGATTTCGGCAATGGCGGAGGACGGCCGAATCAAATCCTCCAGGTGGATTCGACCACCGGAGCCCAGACCGTGTTGGCAACAGGTTTTTCCCGGCCGATCGGAATGGCCGTGGAGACCGACGGCACAAGCCTGGTGGTGGTGGATGCAGTGGCCAAGAAGCTGATTCGCGTGACACTTCCCGGCGGCGTGCAGTCGGACATCTCCTCCGATCCCCAATTCCTCCAACCCACCCACGTGGCCATCGAGGCCGATGGCAACTACATCGTGACCGATGGCAAATCCGGAGCCGGCCCCGGAGAAAGCCGAATCTACCGCGTCAACCGAAGCACGGGTGTCGCCACAATTCTTTCCTCGGACGGATTCTTCCAACAACCCCGCGGAGTCATCCCCGCGCAGTAGGATCCCGACCTCCCGAACGCAGAATGAAGAAATTAAGTCCATCGGTGCTGAAGAGTCGGCGTGAATTCCTGCGCAAGGCGGCCAAACGGACCGTCGTTCCCGTCCTGGTGGTTCATTCCATCCGACAGGCGAAGGCGGATCCCCTCTTCGGCGAATCCCGGCAGGACGAAGTTCTGTGAGCCGCGGACAACGAGTAGTCGGTGCACGAGTGAACGTAATCCGATCTTCTGAACTTCAGTGAGTACGACTCATTCAACCGGTTTGGATCTACGTCCGAACGTCACCGATCGTTTCGTTTGGGAGCCCCTTCCCGACGGCTGCCTGCTGTATGAAGAATCCACCGGAGATTTGATCACCCTGAATGATCCGGCGGAGCTGATCCTTTCACACTGCGACGGGGAGCGTTCCATTCAGGAGCTTTGCACCCTGATGGAGTCCGAGTTTGAACTGGTGCCAGCGACCACCCGGACCTTGATCGAAGGCCTTCTATCGGCCGGAGTCATCGCAGATTCATCGAGCCACAATTTCACTCCGCCCGGATCTTGAGGGGCACGCCGATTTCGCGGTGCGTCAACTGAGGAGGCGGATCAGCGCGTCGGGATGGAAGTGCCATCCCATCAAGCCTGCCATTCCCATCAACACCCCAAAACCAGACGGAATCATGGCCACGATGAAGAGCCATCGGAGCTGCGTGAGTGAAGTGACTGCCAGCAGGGAAATCGCGATGGCGATGCAGGCGTCGGAAAGATCAAACTGGTCGTCGCGATAGTTGATTGCGTCGTAGTTCGCCTGATCGCGCTCGGCGCTTTTCCGCAGCTCCTCCTTCTTGGACTTCTGTTCCGCAGACACTTTTTCGTACGCCTCGATCTGTTCGTCGTACTCGGCCGCCAGGGCCGGCGGCGCGGCTTTCTTCTGAAGTCGAAGCTGCACCAACGTGGCACGCGCCACCTCCTCGCGAATGTTCCGCGCCTGATAATATTGCCAGTGGTCGAGCTTGTCGGCCTGGGACTGCTGCATGGCCTGAACCAAATTATCGTCCTTCACCTTGCAGATGCCGGTAAACGTGGCGAGCAAGGCCACCGTGATGGCCACCGCGGAGTTCAACCACGCCGGGCCGGCTGCGGGACGCGCCTCGGCGGCTTGGGCGACGAGATCCTTGGGATCGATGTCCATAGTCAGATTGGAAAGGAGACGCAGTAAACCCGGACAGCACCGCGAACGCGTCAGGAATAAGCGGAAGTTATTCCAACCGCTGCACTGCTGTCAGCAGCCAATGCCAGAACGCGTGTCCGACAGCTAAGGGGTTGAATCTGGAAAGCAGGAAAGCAGGCCCCGGAGGGTAGGCAAAAGTTCAAAGGAAAAAGGTGAAAACCAAGGGGCCATCGAACGGTTGAGAATCAAGCTGCTGCATCCCTCGAGACACGCCTCCCCGAACCGTCTGAAGACGGGACTCCAAACGAATGAGAAAACCCTCGCGGCAGCGTCGGATTCCCGTTCAACGCTTCACCTTTTCACCCCTTCAACCAACGTTTCCAAATTCAACCTTTCAACTTCAACTCCCCCTTCGGCTTACCATCGGAGCACAATCCTAGCTTGCGACACCGGAGCTCCGAATCGATCGAAGCCGATGCATTCCACCGCAGCTTCCCGTGCCCCATTCGGGGGTTCGAACGGCACTTGGGCAGTCCATTCGGTCACACTTTTCCAGCGAATCTCCAGCGGACGTCCGTGAACTCGGATGGATTCCACCGCCAGCGGGGCCGTGCCATGCAGGGTGCGTGGGGAAGGGGTTGTTCCCGTCTGCGGATCCAACTCGGCGGCGAAGGACGCAGCATGCCGCGCCAGCTCGGTTCGCAGGTGCGCACGACGCGTCTTCAAATAGGCCTTGTTCTCAATTGTAAGCTGCGAATCGGTCGTCACCCCGGCCGCGTGCAACGCTTGGGTGCGCTCGTCGAACTGCGCCTCCAGCCGACCCTCGCGATACGGCCCGTCGAGCACTTCCTGCAGCGATCGAAGATAACTCCGCCTCACGCGCGGCACGCGCAACGCGGATGCGAGGCGCGGATCGTTGACTTCGAACCAGTCGCTGTCGGGTTCCTTGCCGCCGAGCGCAAGCGTGGCGTCCACATCCCAGGGAACGAGCACGAATCGCCCCCCGCGGGGTCGGAAGAGGTAGCAGTTCTTGCCCCGATCCCAGCCGTAGGAATCCCAGTTCCCGAGCGCGCGTTGACACGCGATCACCCGGAACCACTGGTCCAGATCCGCCACGCGCATCACCCGCTCCACGTCCACCTCCGCCGCGGGATCCAGCGTGGGACTCATGGCATCGATCAATTCAAACAACCCGCCGTAGTCACTGGCCGATTCCCCCGCGTGCACGCCGCGAAGACGCCACATGAACCGATACGGGGCCGTGCTGAGGCTCGTGGTTCCCGGAATCACGCGGCGCAGCAGGTCGGCATCCTTGTTCTCAAACGTGGTGGCGATGGCATTGGTGAACTCGAACCAATCCTCAATCTTGAACCAGGGCGCGTGGGACGCCCCGGGGAACCAGCCTTGCAGCGAATGCCCATTCGGCTGCTGGACATCTTCATACACGAAATGCCCGGGCACTCCGGACACCGCACTCCGTTCACTCCCATTCACGAACAGATGAATGAAGCGCCGGTGCAGCGTAGGAAGGCCGAGGTCGTGAAATACCTGCAGCGACACCGGCTCGCTGAGCGCGCTCAAATCGCTGCTGTTGGAGCCGTCGCCGTTTCCCGGGATCACCAGGTTCAGATCCGTCTCGCCGAGCACCGGTTCGTCCTTGGGCAGATGCACCACGTAGTCGAACCGGTTCGTGCCATCCGGCCCTGTGGCCATCTGATCCGTGTGCCACGGACTGCCCGCCGTTTGCGCCCCCGCCCCGTAGATCACGCGTCGATCGTCATACACGAACGTCACGTCGAGATCCGCATTGCTCAAGCGGTCGCGGGCGATCCATCGATCCCGATTCGCCTGGGTCATCCAAATTCGGTACGTGGCCAAAGGACCCTCGATCCGAGGCTCGCCGAACCGCACCAAGCACTCGTGCGACAGCGAATCACCGGGAAAAAACCGGCCCGAGGCGGATCGGGGGAACACTTCGCGCGGATAAGAATTCGTTGCTCCGTTGCCTCCGACCGCAACCACATGAAACGCGACCAGTGCCCCCGCGGGCTGCGCAGGAACGGTGACGCTAAACACGCCGTCGCCCGCCACCGCATCGCCCGACTCGCCGCGGTCGTTCATGGCGAGGTCATGAACTTCCACGCCCGGATCCACACGATACCGAAGCATCACGCGATCGAGTCCACCCCGGGTCTCGACGCGTGCCGTCACCACCACCGGAACATTCGCCGGAGGCAACACGGGAAAATGCTCCACCCATCGAATCGCAGGCCCGGCGGCCGACACCGCCCGGGAATTGCGCGCTCCTGGCGTACCAGAAATGATCGGCCGCTTGAGTTTCCCGGCCGCCTCGGCCCCGCCGCCCTGAAGACGCAGCAGCAATTCCGGCCATCCACTGAGCCATCGCGCCTTGCATCGGAGAGTGATCCAATCGCCCTCCTTCACCGCTGCAAACGTGGCGGACACTACCTTGTTCGCCCCGGGATCCCCCCGGGAGCCCGCGCGCAGATGCAAACTCATGCCCCCGCTGAAGCCGCCTGGCTCAGCGCCGGATTGATCCATCGCGCCCATCGGCTTCCAGCCCTGCAAAGCGGCTTCGAAGCCCCCGTTCACCACGCGATTCGTGCCCTGATTCACGCGCAGCTCCACGTCATCGACGCGGCACTCGCCTTCGCCGAGCAGGTAAAGGTGCAGAGAGGTCCCTGCCCCGATTCCAAGCCCGGGGCCCACGCGTCCGCTGAATTCCACTGGGGTCCATTCCGATTTCGCCGACTCATCGCTGTCGCGCCACGAATCCGCATCGCGAGCATCGGCCTCCGGATCGATCCGCTCCAAGGTGCTCCCGCCGCCGTCTGACCACACCCCCCAGCGGCCACCGGCGCGGTAGGTCATTTCTTCCGCAAGTTCAAATCCACCCGCCGCGGCACGCGCACCCGCTGCTGGCCGCTCCAGGGCGATGCGTTCTCCCGAGTGGCTGAGCGCACCGGAGAAGTTGCCGATGCAGTTCCCACGATTGAGGAAGGAGGACCTTCCGCGAAGCCGCCGGGCATCACGCGCCACCACCAGATATCCGCGGGCGGGAATCACCGTTCCCCGGGCGAAGGTGAATTCCACGCCGCCGCTCAATCGCCATCCGGTCAGATCCACGCTTAGTTCCGTGCGATTGAACAGCTCGATGAACTGGTCGTGGTCCGAACCAGAAATGGGATGAAAGTGGAGCTCGTTAAACACCACGGGGGACAACTGGGAACCCGCGTCGGAACTACCATTCGATTCGAGCGGACGCCCTCCGAGGCTCCAAGCGCGGACACTCCCTTCCCCGTACGAGGGACGCGTCAGCACGAGCGATTGTCCCAACCTCGACTTCAACTCCGGAAAGCGGGCCTGCGGATCCACGCGCACCTCCAGCAGCAGGGCGCCGAATTCGTCGTGGAGTTCGAGTCGGAACGCTTCCGAATGCAGCGAGCCCTCGTACGGACCCAGCACCGTGGCCGAAGGATGAAGCGCACGAATCTTCTGGGGATCCCGGGCAACGAGCAACGTGGCCCCGGGGGCGAGCCGTGTGCCCGAAGGAAAACGAAACTGGATCGCGCCGGAGAGACGATGGCCATCGAGCGCGACCGGGAGGATGTCGCCATTGAAGAGAGCCACGAATTCCATCGAGCCCGTTCGCGATGACGTCGCCGGATCCGCGTCAAAATGCAGTTCGGAAAAGGCGATCGCGGTGCGCCGTGACGAAGGACCCAATCGCTCCGGCCCCGCGCCGAAGGCGGTCTCAACGAACACGAACCCCATCAGCCCGAACAGAAATCCCAGCGCGGTTGTGACAACGCGATGGAATGCGCTCTGCCTCGGTGCGTGTGGCAAGGGAATCATCCGCCCCTTGAATCCACGGTTCCGATCGACACTTCAAGCCGTCGATGCGCGAGACTCGCCCTCCACCGCAACGCGCCATGTCCGATCTGAATCCAGCTCAAACCCAACCCGAACCGGAAGGAACCGATGGATAATGTCGGCATGCGTTCGGGAATGGCCGGAAGGTGCGGTGGTGCGGAAGCTTCCTCCACCGGCGAGTGCGAGCGGGAGCAGGAGTTGATCGGCCAGATGTTCGTCCACCGGCACCGATGCCTTCCGCCAGGCCAATGCTTCGGCGCAGACCTCCCGGGCGGCATCTCCGCTGGTGGCCCGCCGATCGGCAATGCCCGTGAACACGGCCGAGAACGTTTCCATGCGATACTCGACCAGGAGCGCGTTCCCGGGGCCGATCGGATCGGGAACCGAAACCGTTTCCACCGCCGATTCCGCGAGTCCGAGTTGTTCCCTCAGGATCTGAATCCCGTCATTCGCCCAAGCGGACCGCAACCGCGAGAGCAGCACGCGTGCAACGGGGGCCGACAGTTCCCCGCAGTCGAGGAGGTCGAATGTCGACAAACGCGTCGAAGGCTCCACGCGCAGCTTCAAAATGCCGCCGCCCGCCGGGAAGAATCCGGGCCGAACCAACTCGGCATGGACTGCCACGCCTATTCTCCGGAGGCAGGGCAGAAAGCTCCGTTCCAAGAATTCAAACGAAGGTGCGAACGGATTGTGGGTGCCGCCCCGAAGCGTCAGCACGGTCGGCTCCGACGCCGACAGCAAGGCCGGGAGCAACGTTTGAAACACGAGGATGGTGCTGCCTGCCGACCCAATGTCGAAGTCGTAGGTGCCCGTCACCACACGGCCCGGTCGAAACTCCAGCGAGGTCGATCCCACAAACGAACCGATCACCTCCGCGCCGGAGATCCGGGCCGCGGCTTCCACGGCAGTGTGATGTTGCTTCATCAATCCAGGAGTCTTCCGACCAGCCCGAATTTGGGTCATGCGAAACGGCCGTCCCGTGGCCATGGAAAGCCCCAGCGCCGACCGAAGCACCTGCCCTCCGCCCTCTCCCTGTGATCCATCGATTTCAATCATGCGACACCGCCATCTCCCCGAAATCCCACCCCGTTTCCGCGGGGGCGGAGTCCCGACGCAGCGCACTGCAACGTCGTCCCCGCCCCCGCACCTCTTTATCCGCTCCGCAACGAGCCTCGTTCGAGAGGCTCAATCCTCCGGCCGCTCCCCGTGGGGGGCCATCTTGACCAGCTTGGGATCAAAACGTCCGAGCACTTCCACGAGATCCGTCTGCGCCGCCATCACCTGATGGATGTCCTTGTACACTCCCGGCACCTCGTCGAGGCCCGCCGAGAGCAGATCCACCCCGCTCTCCTTCAATTCGCGACCCACGGTCTTCCAATCAAAGGTGGCCGCCGCCTTGGTGCGGCTCATCACGCGGCCTGCACCGTGCGAGGCCGAGTTCAACGACTCTGGATTCCCGCGTCCGCGCACCAGGAATCCAGGCGAAGCCATGGAACCAGGAATGATTCCCAGCACCCCCGCCGAGGCCGGTGTGGCGCCCTTGCGATGCACCACGAGGTCGCGCTCCACACCGTCAATGCGATGGCGTTCCTTCCACGCGAAGTTGTGGTGGTTTTCCACATCGAGCCGCACTTCGAGCCCGAGATGCTGAGCGATGTGCCGGTGGATCAACGCGTGGTTGGCCGACGCGTACTGACCCATCAACTCCATCGCCGCCCAATACTCCTGGCCCTCGGCCGAATCCAAATCGAGCCAGGACAGCTGGCGCATTTCCTTCGGCAGATCCGACCGCAACCGCATGGCCAGCTTGCTGTAGTGATCACACACCGCAGCCCCGGTTCCGCGGCTTCCGCTATGGCTGAGCAGCGCCACGTGTTCGCCGGCCGGCAACTCGCCGATCGGCTCCGGATTGGTGAACACGCCGAACTCCACGAAGTGATTTCCACTTCCGCTGGTTCCAAGCTGCGATGCGGCGCGGTCCTTGTTCTGACGCGTGATCGGGCTCACGGACCAATCGGCATCCATGACCTCGTGCTCGCGGTGGACCTTGAAGCGCGCACCGATTCCGAAACGGGTTTCGTCCTCAATGGCCCGGACCAGCTTGTCGCGTCGGCGCTCCAAATCGCGCACCGGCAGATCCAGCACGGTCATCTTCATGCGACACGCAATATCCACGCCCACCGCGTACGGAATCACCGAGCCCTCGGTGGCGAGCACGCCGCCGATCGGCAGGCCGTAGCCCACGTGGGCATCAGGCATGAGCGCCCCGGCCACCGAGACCGGGAGCTGGCTGGCGCGACGCATCTGGGCGATGGCTTCCTGTTCGAGCCCCGCACCCCACTGCTTCCAGGGGGCGGGCTGTGCGCGCCGATACTTCGCTCCGGCGATCAACGCCCGCGCCAGCCCGCCCCGTTCCGCATCGGCCTCGAAGGCCGACGGGTTCCCCACCACGGCTTCGATTTCGGCACGAAACGTCTTCGGGTTCACTCCCGCCAGCGCCCAAGTCGCCATCAAGTCCTTGGCCAGCCGCAGGGCGTCCCCTTCCCCAATCCCCAATTCCACCAACTCGTTCGTGTTCATCGAATGCCTTTGTTTCTTCGTCTTGTCGTGTATCGACACTCCCCTTATCGCAGGCGGCATGCCAACCCGGAATCCCCACTCGTTACGGCCAGAAAACGCGGTTTTTGGCGTATTTCCATAAAGCTCCGACGGATCGCGGGTTCAACCCGGTTTTTGGTGGCGCGCCTATCCGCTCGTTTCTTATCCTGTGGGATATGTCATCGAAGCCACGTGTGATCTTGGGAATCCTGGGCAGCACGCTGGATTCCGGGTTCCGACAGGAGCGGTGGGCCAAGTGGCGGCCGACCGTGTCGCTGGCCCAGCACGACGACCTGCCCGTGGACCGCGTGGAACTGCTGCACCAGCCCGCGCATGTGGACACGGCGCGGTGCGTGGCGGCGGATCTCGCCCGGGTCCGAAAAGACATCCGGGTGAATCTCATTCCCCAGCCGTTGGAGAATCCCTGGGATTTCGAGGAAGTGTACGCGTCGCTTTACGAGTGGGCGCGGAGCTATCCGTTTCGACCCGACGCGGAGGAGTACCTAGTGCACATCACCACGGGAACCCATGTGCAGCAGATCTGCCTCTTCCTGCTGACCGAGTCGCGACACCTCCCGGCGCGGCTGATCCAGACTTCCCCCAAGGCCAGCCGACGCGACGATCCGAAGGGCAGCTTCAGCATCATCGACCTCGACCTCTCGAAGTACGACCGCATCGCGGCCCGGTTCTCGCGGGAAACCCTGGATGCGGTGTCGTTCCTCAAGTCGGGAATTGAGACGCGCAATGCGAAGTTCAATCAGCTGATCGATTCCATTGAACAGGTCGCCATCCATTCCACGGAACCCATGCTGCTGCTCGGACCCACGGGGTCGGGCAAATCACGGCTCGCCCGCCGCATCTACGAACTCAAGAAGTCGCGTCATCAACTGACCGGTCCGATGGTGGACCTGAACTGCGCCACGCTGCGGGGCGACGCCGCGATGTCGGCCTTGTTTGGTCACGTGAAGGGCGCGTTCACCGGGGCGGCTAAGGACCGTCCGGGGCTGTTGCGCAGCGCCGACGGGGGATTGCTGTTCCTCGATGAGATCGGCGAACTCGGACCGGACGAACAGGCCATGCTGTTGCGCGCTCTCGAGGAAAAGCGGTTCCTGCCGCTGGGCGGCGATCGCGAAGTGGGGAGCGATTTTCAACTCATCGCCGGAACGAACCGCGACCTCCGGGCCGATGTCGCGGCGGGACGTTTCCGCGAAGACCTGCTGGCGCGCATTCATCTGTGGACCTTCCGATTGCCCGGCCTCGCGGCACGCCCCGAGGACATCGAGCCCAACCTGGACTTCGAACTCGAGGAGGCCGGCCGGCGACGCAACCTCCGGGTGACCTTGAGCCGGGAATTGCGGGAGCGGTTCCTGAAGTTTGCCCGATCGCCCGAGGCGCGATGGACCGCGAACTTCCGCGACCTGAATGCGTGCGTGACCCGTCTGGCCACGCTCGCGCCCGGAGGACGCATCACGGCGGTACTTCTCGATGCCGAGCTGGAACGCCTGCGCTCCGAGTGGGGACCGGTGGCACGTGCCGGCGATGCGTCGGATCCGCTGCTCGCGCTGCTCGGGATCGAGGGAGTATCAAACTTGGATCGTTTCGACCGCGTGCAGTTGCGCGAGGTGGTTGTGGCCTGCCGGAAATCGCGGTCGCTTTCCGAAGCCGGGCGCGCGCTGTTTTCGGTCAGCCGGGAAAAGCGCAAGGCGGTGAACGATGCCGACCGACTGAGAAAGTACCTCGCCCGGTTCGGTCTGGACTGGGATTCGGTCAGGGTTTGACGCACCCATTTTGGTACATGCAGGGAGCGCCCCGGGGTACCGACCGGTGACGGAAACGTGAAGTTCCGCTTGCCTCCCGACGCGGGTTCCCCAACCTCCGCGCGCCCTGTTTATGAACTACAAGATCGCGCATCGCGCAGCCTCGTTGTCCCCGTCGCTTACCCTGGCCATTGATTCCAAGGCCAAGGCGATGAAAGCCGCGGGTGAGGACGTCGTGGGTTTTGGTGCCGGCGAGCCGGATTTCGACACCCCGCAACACATCAAGGACGCCGCCACGTCGGCCATCGGCGCCGGCTTCACCAAGTACACTCCGAGCTCCGGCATTCCGGAACTCCGCCAGGCCATTGCCGACAAGTTCCAGAAGGAGAACGGGCTTTCGTACAAGCCGTCCCAGATCATCGTCAGCAACGGCGGCAAGCACTCGTGCTACAACGTCATTCTCGCGACCTGCGAGGAGGGCGACGAAGTGATCATCCCCTCCCCCTACTGGCTGAGCTATCCCGAGATGGTGAAGCTCGCGGGCGCGACCCCGGTGATCCTCACCACCACCGACCAAACCGAATTCAAGGTCACTCCGCAGCAGCTCCGCGCGGCCATCACGCCGAAGACCCGGCTCTTCATCCTCAACTCCCCGAGCAACCCCACCGGCAGCGTGTACACGCCGGAAGAGGTCAAGGCCCTCGGCGACATCTGCGTCGAAAAGGGCGTGCTCATCATGAGCGATGAAATCTACGAGCACCTTACCTACGACGGCGCGGTGGTGAAGAGCGTCGCCAGCTTCAGCCAGGCCCACAAGGACCACACCATCATTGTCCACGGCTTCGCCAAGGCGTGGAGCATGACCGGGTGGCGTCTCGGGTTCCTCGCGGCTCCGGAGCCGATCGCCAAGGCCATCGACGCCGTGCAGTCCCACAGCACCAGCAACCCCTGCTCCTTCGCGCAGAAGGGCGGCGTGGCGGCATTGACCGGATCGCAGGCGCATCTGCCCCTCTGGCTCGCGGAATACGCCAAGCGCCGCACCTACGCGTGGCAGAAGCTGAACAGCATCCCGGGCATCTCGTGCGTGAACAGCAAGGGCGCGTTCTACCTGTTCCCGAACATTTCCAAGACCGGCCTGAAGTCGGCGGATTTCTGCGCCCGCCTGCTCGAGCAGGAAAAGGTCGCCGCCGTTCCGGGAATCGCCTTCGGTGCCGACGACTACCTCCGCATCAGCTACGCCACCGGCCTGGCCAACATCGAGAAGGGACTCGACCGTCTCGACCGTTTCGTCCGCAGCCTCTGAGGCGCGGCGTGGGTCAGATCAGAATTGATCCACCTCCTTTGAAAACAAACAGGGCCCGCCGTGATGGCGGGCCCTGTTTCGTTTCCTGATCCTTTCGAACGGCGGCCGTCCGTAATCCGGTGCGGGTTTTACTCGGTCCAGGGGTTGACGCTCACATCCACCAGGATCTGGTAATCCGGGGCCAGGAATCCGAGTCGCTCGGAAACGCCGCCGGGGATGGTGATGATTTTGCAGTCCGCCGCGCGTTCCACCCGCGGCGGGGTCAGCGTGCACGGGATGCCGGCATCGCAGAGGTTCGATTTCAGATTTCCGGCGACGATGTTGACCAGCTCGCCGATCACGTCATCGACTTCCGCGGGATCCTGCAGATCGCTCGGTTCCACTCCGATGATGGCCGCTGCAAGGCGCTGCGCCACGCCGGGTTCGATGCGGATGTGGACCACTCCGGTGGCATTGCCGGAAAAACCGACGATGCCCAGCAGGTGGGTTCCCTGGAACGGATGCCAGTGAATCAGGGGTTCGTGCTTGAGGTGGGTTTGGCCCATTTCGAAGGCCTTGATCACGGCGCGAATGAGCGGATCAAGCATCGCCAGCAGGATCACCGGGGACATGCCGGTGCGCATGAGGGCGGAGCCGACCTCGGTGATGATGTAATCCGATTCGTCGGCGGCCTTGGGATTGGCGAAACGAAGCAGGCGCTTGGAGATCGCGGGGTCCTTGGAGACGACCTTGGCGATTTCATCGGCGCAGGCCTCGCGTCGGGCCACGAGCCGCGTGAGCTGGACGACGCTTTCCGGCAGCGGCTCGAGGCCGAAACGCTTGGTGATTTCCGACGTGGTGCCCGCGGCGGGAGCGCCGGGCTTGGCCGGGGCGCCGGGCTTTTGCGGCACCGGCTGCGCGCCGGGCCTGGGGGCTCCAGGAGCGGGAGCGCCCGGCACGAGCGGTCGGCTCGCACCCAGGGGAGTGCCACCCAGCGGCGTCGAAGCGGGCCGCGGAGCAAGCGGCTTCGTCGGAAACAGGGAGCGGGGTGCAGGCTGTTGCATCGGATTCTTTCCGCCGCTGTCAGGCGGCTTGGAGCAGTGCCAGCGGAATGACCTTGGAGGCCTTTTCCAGCAGCACGTCGTCTTTGAACGGTTTGACCACGTAATCACTGATTCCCAAACCCGCAATGCGGGCCACGTTGTCCTGGCCGGACTCGGCGGTGAGCATGATCACCGGGATCCCCTTGAGGTCCGGATCCTGCCGCAGCCGACCCAGCATCGTCGCCCCGTCCATCACCGGCATGGTGATGTCGAGGATGATGAGGTCGGGCTTTTCCTTGGCGGCAACCGCGAGGCCTTCCTCGCCATTGCCGGCTTCGACAAAGGTGCAGTCATGCGCCTTGAACGCGCGTCGGATGATCATTCGGATGGTACGACTGTCGTCCACCGTCAGAATCTTTTTGCTCATGTCGTGATTGGGAAACCTGAAGGCTGAGTTCGTTATTGGGGAGGCCGTGCCAGCACTTCCACGAAGAGCTGACCGGGTCCGCATTGGAAACCAAGGCTGGCGCGTTCCGAGCCGGCGGAGGCTTCGGCGCCGAAGTCGCGTCCGCGAACGATGGACGGGATGGTCAGGACGCACGGGAAGCCGCGGTCGCAAAGGTTCGACTTCACCGAGCCCACGATCATGTTGCTGATCTCGGCCACGGCATCGTTGACCATTTCGTCGTCCAGTTCGTTCTCCGGCATCTGAAGCATGCCCGAGGCGAGCGACTTGGCGAAGGATTCGGTCAGGTGCACGTACACCACGCCGTTGGCCTCGCCCACGAACCCGACCGATCCGGCAATCAGCACCTCCTGGGTCAACCGAAGATCCGGCGGCGAAATCGCCTCGACGGACTGGCTGAACATGGTGCTGAACACTTCGCTGATGCCGCTGTTCAGCAGCTCACAGACTTCGCCGATCACCTGCACGTTGGTTGTTTGCATAGTTAAAAGTGCGCTACGGAATCAGACCGCATTGTAACGACGGCCCACCTGCGCGTATCGCAACGCGGCGATCGGACACAGGCTCTCCACGATTTTGGGTTCGATTCCGAGCCGTTCGGTCACCTCGGGCTCCAGCTTCATTTCGTAGGCGCGTCCCTCGACGCTCGCCTCGATCCCCTTGGCGATTTGATTCGAGAGGTAGGTGACGTCGCAGATCACATCCATGCCGCGGTCGGGCGTGTGGTGATGCGTAATGCCCTGAACGACACGCACCGGAAGTTTCCAATGCTGGGCGATGATGCCGCCGAGCTCCCCATGATGGACATTGAGCAGGAGACTCTCGGCCTCGCGCTGCGGGATGTGGTCCACCTCGTAGGCTCGCCGGAGATATCCGCGCACCTCGGGCGTGAGGAAGCGTCCCATGACCAGCTTGCCCACATCGTGAAGCAGCGCGGCGGTGAACGATTCGGGCGGGACTTCCACCCGGCACAGCTCGGGCACGACTTCGGCGGCAATGGCCGAGGCCACGGAATGACGCCACAACGCGCCTTCATCGAGTCCGTATCCGGGCACCGCAGCCTGGAGAAACGGACGCGTGCTGCAGGCCACCGCGAATGCCAGCACCTGGGCGGTCCCCAACCGCGCCACGGCCTCCTTGACCGTTCCGTAGCGAACGGCACTCGCGCTCGCAGCGGAGTTCGCCGCGCGCAGCAATTTGAGCGTCAACGCCTGATCGAAGCCGATCAGTTCCGCCACATCCTCCAGATAACAGTCCGGGCTGCACACCAGCTGCGCCAATAGAACCGTGGTTGCCGGAAGCGGAGTCAGGTTGTTGGCCTGCTCGATGAGATTGTTGAGATCAATCATTCGGATTCCCCCTGTTAGACAGCTCGAACCCGGTAAAACGTGGTCCGGTCAACAACGACGCGTTCGTAATTGTCGTCCAGACCCAGGGTGGTTTCCGCTCCCCCCAATACCAGGCAACCGCCCGGCCGTAACAACCTCCTGATCCGTCCAAGAATCTGACGCTTCGTGTCGGCGTCGAAATAGATAAGGACGTTTCTCAGAAAGACAATATCCATCGATGGCATCACCGGCCATTCGCGGATCAAATTCAGTTCGCGGAACTCGACGCGCTTGCGGATGTCCTCGCGGATCTCCCACTCCATGCCGTGTCGCATGAAGTGTTTGACCAAAAGAGGTGCAGGCAGGCCGCGGTTGACCTCGAGCTGAGAGAACCGGCCGGCCTTGGCGCGAGCCAGCACCTCGGAGCTCAAATCCGTGGCCACAAACCGAAAGTTCCATCCCAGCAGCTCCTGAAAATGCTCATGGATGAGCATCATGATGCTGTAGGGCTCCTGACCAGTGGAGGCGGCACCACACCAGATGTTGAGCTGGCGCTCCACCTTCCGTCGCTCCATCGCCGCCGGGATGATCGCCTTGCGGAGGGTTTCGAACGGATGCAGATCGCGGAAGAACGAGGTCTCGTTCGTGGTCATTGCATCGACCACCTTGCGCTGCAGTGGCCCGCCCGGCGCGGCACGCAGCTGCGTCACCAGGGAGGAAACCGTGTTCAAGCCCTCCTTGCGGGCGAGCGTGAGCAGACGCGATTCGACCAAGTACTCCTTGCCGACTTCGAGCACGATCGCCGCCTGGTCCCGGACCATGTTGCGGATGTAGTCGAAATCAGCGGCGGACATTTTTTCCGGCGGTGCCATCGGCGCTGGCGCAGCGGCAGCAGGAAGCGGGGCGGGAAATCCGCCCGGACCGCTGCCCGTGGGACGCGGCGGGGTCGAGGGTGTGCCGAAGACCGAGGTCGGCCGTGCCGGCGCGCCTGCGGGGAGCGGAAACCTCGCAGGGATGCGTGGCGATTGGGGTGTGGAAGGATTCATGCGGCCTTGAGCAGACTGGCAGACTGACTCGGGGTGTTCGCCGCACTGGAGGAACCAGAAACGAGACCCGGAAAGATTCGACGATTGATTTCCACCGGCATCTCATCGAGGGAGAGCACGCGGTGGGCGAGACCCGCGCGCGCAACGGCGCCGGGCATGCCCCAGACCACACTGGACGCCTCGTCCTGTGCGAGCACCTGGGCTCCGGCGTCTCGCAGGTCTTCACAGCCGCGCACGCCGTCCGATCCCATTCCGGTGAGGATCACTCCCACACACCGGGAACCGACCGAACGGGCGGCAGAACGAAATAGAACATCCACGGCGGGACGGCAGGAGTTCTCCGGCGGCTCCTCATGGATCTTCAGGCGAAGCACGTTGAGATTCCGCTCCACCTCCATGTGATGACCTCCGGGGGCCACCCAGATCTCCCCGGGTTTCAACACCGCCCCGGCCACGCCTTCCCGCGCGGGCATGCCGCTGACCGCCGCAAGGCGCTCGGCAAGCAATCGGGTAAACAGGGGCGGCATGTGTTGAACGATCAAAATAGGTACAGGAAACGAACGGCTCAGTTTCGGCAGCAGGGCTGCGAGGGCATTGGGGCCCCCGGTGGAAACCCCGATCACCAGCAGCTCCGGCCGGCCACCGACGAGCGGGACCTCCGGACGTTGCGGGGACGACCGGCTCCGGGTGGGAGCCGCAGTCATCACCGGATTGGAATAAAGGCGCGGAGTCGGGACAAACTGCTCCACCTTGCATAGCGAACGAATCTTCGGGACGAGTTCATCCCGGATTCGCTGCATGGCCACCGTCACACTGCCCACGTTGGCGGGCTTGGTGACGTAGTCGCTCGCGCCGCGCGCCAGGGCATCGAGGGTTGCCGATGCCCCGCGCTCGGTGAGCGTGCTGAACATGATCACCGGAAGCTTCGGATGGGTCTTCCGGAGCGCGGTCAGCGTCTCCAGTCCCCCCATCACCGGCATCTCCATGTCCAGGGTCACCAAATCCGGGTTCACTTGATCCATCTTGGCCAGGGCGATCTTCCCGTCGGGTGCGGTTCCCACCACCTCGATGCCGGGGTCGCCGGCAAGGCAGTCGGACAGCATCCGCCGGATCACCACGGCGTCGTCGACAATCAGGACTCGGATTCGGCGCATAATCGGAACGCGTCAGCTGATTCCGATCAATTGCAGTTTCTCCAGAAGCAGCTCCTTGGTGAAGGGCTTCATGAGATACTCGTTGGCTCCCGCACTCAGGGCGGCCTGCACCTGGGTCATGGAGGTCTCGGTGGTGACCATCATGATCCGCGTATCGCCGAGCAGCGGGTTCGATCGAACCGCGCAGACCAGCTGATACCCGTTCATGATGGGCATGTTCCAATCCACCAGCATCAGGTCGAAGGCCTCGCCGCGATTGAGGCGATCGAGGGCAGCCTGGCCGTCGGCCGATTCGCTGCACTCAAATCCGATCTCACGAAGGATCTTGGTCAGGATCATCCGCATCGACCTTGAATCATCTACAATCAGGGCGCGCATAGAATGGGATTCCGATACGGGGTTGTGGCCGGTTCAACGGCGCACCTCGGCGACGAGGGACTGGAGCTCCGACGCCATCCGGGAGAGTTCGGCCGACGCCTTCTGGGTGTCGTTCGCACCGGACATGGTGCTCTTCGCCGCCTGGGCGACGCCGGTGATGTTCTGCGCGATCTCCGAGGCTCCGCGGGCGGCTTCCGCCACGTTTCGGCTGATCTCGTTGGTCGTTGCAGTCTGTTCCTCGACCGCGCTGGCGATCGTGTTTTGATAGTCGTTGATCCGGTTGATCACCGTGCTGATCTCGTTGATCGCCGCCACCGCGCTGCGGGTGTCGGTCTGGATCGCCTCGATCTTCTGGCTGATGTCCTCGGTGGCCTTGGCGGTTTCCTTGGCGAGTTCCTTGACCTCGTTGGCGACCACCGCGAATCCCTTGCCGGCTTCTCCGGCGCGGGCGGCTTCGATGGTGGCGTTCAAGGCGAGGAGGTTGGTCTGCTGGGCAATCGAGGTAATGACCTTGATGACCTGGCCGATTTCCGCGCTGCTCTCACCGAGCTTGGACACGGTGGAGTTGGTAACCTCGGCGGCGCGAACGGCGGTGGCAGCCACCTTGGCCGCTTCCTGCGCGTTCTTGGCGATCTCGCGAATGTTCGCGCTCATCTCCTCGGTGCCGGTGGCGACGGTCTGCACGTTCTTGCTCACCTGCTCCGCGGCTGCGGACACGACACCGGCCTGGGTGGCGGTCTCCTCGGCGTTGCTCACCATCTGCTGGCTGTTCGCCGCGAGTTCTTCGGAGGCGGACCCGAGGGTCTGCGCGTTGCCGGAAACCGCATCCATGGTCTGGGCCAGGCTGGCTTCCATCTGCTTCCGATTGGTGACATCGGTGGCGAGTTTGATCACCTTCACCACGCGACCCGACTCATCTGCAACGGGATTATAGAGCGCCTGCAACCAGACTTCCCGACCGTCCTTCGCGAACCGTCTAAAGTCAGCGCTCTGGGGACGTCCGTCCCTCAAATCATTCCAGAACTGCTGATACTCGTTGCTGTTGACATAGGACGGATCGCAAAGAATGCGGTGATGGCGCCCCTTGATCTCCTCCAGCGAGTACCCCATGACGCGACAGAAGATTTCATTGGCGGTCACGACCGTTCCATCCGGGAGGAACTCGATGGTGGCAGAGGATTTCTGCATCGCATTCGCCTGATTCTGGTGTTCCTGGTTGATGCGCATCTGGTCGCAGATCTGTTCCATGACGTTGTTCACCGTCACGGCGATCTGGCCGACTTCGTTACGGGAGTCCACAACCAGACGGACCGAATTGTCGCCCTTGCTGATCAGGTCGAGCTCGCTCTTCATGCGGTTCACCGGAAGGGCAACGCTGCGGGTAAGAACAAGCCCCACAAAGGACGCGATACCAATGGCGATCGCGAGCAGAACCGCCACCTGGGTCGTCGCCTTGGAGGTGACTTCATCGGCATGCTTCTGAATGGAAGACTGCTCCTGCTCCGCGAGCTTCACCGCCTTGGCGATGGCTGCCTGATGCTCCTCGAAGCGCGGCTTGACGTGATTCTCAATCGCATCGCGGGCGCCCTTCCGATCCCCGCGTTGCATGGCGGGGATCAATTCCTTTTCCACGGCTTCAAAGAATGCCACCGCCGGAGCGTGGGCTTCCTCAACGATGGCCGAACGGAAGGCCCCCGAAGGCAGCTTCTTGGCCCAAACCTCGTGGCGGTCGTTGTATTCCTTGTGAAGCTCGGCATTGCGCACGATCTGCTTCTGCAGGGATTCCTTGTCGGTTCGATCCTCGATCTCGTGCGTGTTGAGAAACGCCTCAATGATGTAGAGCGGCGGCGGCAGGATGTCGGCGACAACGTCCTTGGCATCGGCAATCTGGTTGTACACCGGCCCGCCGACGCGGACGTTCGACAGCGTCGTCTGGTACACGAAGATCAGCACCGCCACGTTCAGCGCGATCGCCGCGAGTCCGATGAACACCCGGGCACCGAGGCCGAGGTCACGGAGTTTCTGACGCAGAGAATTTCCGAGCTCGCCGTGCTGGCTCGTGGACGGCGCCGACTGATGGGCGTGGCCGTTTTCGAAATGGGGCGCGCCGTTGGAGCTATGCTGCCCATTGCGGTGGCTGGAATTGGAATTGGAGTTGGATCCATTTCCGTTGCGGGACGGAGCGAGATCACGCACCGGAATGCGCGAAGATCCCGAGCTTTGGGTGAATCGACTGTGATGAGTGGTACTTTGCATGGCTGGACTGAGAAAAGGGAGATTGGGTAAACGGATTGAATCGTTGGCGGCCTGAATTACTCGGCCACCGCAGTGGAGGTTCGATTGGTGATGCCGGGCAGCGTGATGGCGCGCTCGGTGTCGAGGATGAGGAGTAGGCGCTCCTTGAGTTTATAGACGCCCTTGACCAGCTCCTGCGCCGCGGCGCCGAGGGTCTTCGGGGGACGCTCGAAGGCTTCGTCGCCGACTTCGACGACTTCGCCGATGGAATCCACCAGCAGGCTCACCACGCCGTCATCGGAACGAACCACCACATTCATGGGCAGTTTGTCCGCGGCACGGGCCGGCATGCCAAGGCGCTGGCGGATGTCGATCGCAGTGACGATCTGGCCCCGGAGGTTGATGAGGCCCTTCACCATCGCGGGCGCGAGGGGGGCGCGGGTCATTTCCTGGTACCGGATCACTTCCTGCACCGAGAGCACCTCCACCCCGAAGAACTGGTCATCGAGGAAGAAGGTCGAGAACTGACGCGTCTCGCTGTTTCGGGTCTGGACGGGTTCGCGACTCATTCGGCGTGGGCCGCAGGAGCGGCGGGATAGAAGCTGGGATCCGCGGCACGGACGACCGCGCGGACGTCCAACAGATCGGTGACCTGGTCCTGGATCACGACGGATCCGAACAGGCCGTTTCCGTAGGCGTGACGCTTCACCGTGATGGTTTCCTGAACGATGTCGCTGATCTTTCCGACCACGAGACCGACGGATCGGCCCTGCTCGGTATGGACCACGACCTGCATGACATCGGCGTCGTAATC
Source organism: Verrucomicrobiota bacterium (assembly GCA_947454705.1). Taxonomy (GTDB): domain Bacteria; phylum Verrucomicrobiota; class Verrucomicrobiia; order Limisphaerales; family UBA9464; genus CAIVQB01. Next base: position 25,790 of record CANGKZ010000033.1, on the reverse strand, counting down.
GGTTTCCTCCCGAACGACCGGGACGTGGCGCGCAACACGGACCAGTGGGAGAATCTGGCCGCGATAACGCACCACCTCCTGGGCGCCGGAGAATTCGATCGAGCTGCGCTTGAACTCTTCGAGGCGGGCCACCATGGAGAGCGGGATCGCCATGCGACTCCCCTGCCCGGCATCGAACACCAGCAGCGTCTGCCGGGAATCCATGCCCCGGCGGACCGGTGCGGGATCTCCGAGCGAACGGTTGCGGGTCTCGTTGACGACGCCGGCCTGCTGAGCAATGCCCAGCACGTCGAGAATCAAGGCGACACGTCCATCGCCCATGATGGTGGCACCGGCAAACACGGGCACGCCCTTCAATTGCTTGCCGAGCGGTTTCACCACGATTTCCTCGGTGTCGTTGATGTGATTCACCACGAGACCGAACGGGCGTCCATCGGCCTGAAGCACGACGATGTTGACCGGTTCCTCGCCGGTGAGCGGCTGGGCGGATTCCACCTTCAACTGCTCGTTCAAATAAACGAGCGGCAGAAGCTGGCCGCGGAGGCGATAGACCGGGGCGCCGTGAACGAGCTCGATCTGAGCGGCGGCCTGTTCGGCCTCCAATCGGACGAGTTCGAGCAGGCTGACCTGCGGGATGGCAAAGCGATCGCCACAGCTGGTGACGATCAGCGCCGGAATGATCGCAAGCGTCAGCGGGATCTTAATCTTTAGCGTGGTTCCCTCGCCGAGCTGGCTGTGGAGATCCACGGTTCCGCCGATCTTCTCGATGTTGGTTTTCACCACATCCATGCCCACGCCGCGGCCGGACACGTTGGTGACCTTCTCCGCAGTGGAGAACCCGGGGAGGAAGATGAGGTGGAATGCCTCGTGATCCGTCAGCCGTGCGGCCTGCTCGGGAGTGATCAACCCGCGATCGAGGGCCTTCTGACGCACCCGGGCGCAGTCGATGCCGCCGCCGTCGTCGGAGATTTCAATGTTCACCTGTCCGCCCTCGTGGAAGGCGCGCATTTTCAGGCACCCTTCCGCTTCCTTGCCGCGGGCGACGCGGTTATCCGGCGATTCGATGCCGTGATCGACCGCATTGCGGACGATGTGGGTCAGAGGATCCTTGATGGCCTCAATAATGGTCTTATCGAGTTCGGTTTCCTTGCCCTCCATCTCGATGCGAACCTGCTTGCCGCAGGACGCCGAGAGATCGCGAACCACGCGCGGAAGCTTGCTCCACACGTTGCCGATGGGCTGCATGCGCGTCTTCATGACGCTCTCCTGCAGTTCCGTGGTGATCAGATTCAGCCGCTGCGATGTGGCCTGGAAGGTCGATTCGTTGCAGCGCGACGTGTATTGCAGCACCTGATTGCGGGCGAGCACGAGCTCACCGACCAGGTTCATCAATTTGTCGAGCAGGCCGACGTCCACGCGGATGGTGCTGTCGGAAACAGCGGACCCCTTTGCGTCGTGAACTTCAGCGGCAGGCTCTGCGCTTGCGACGGGGGCCGCAACGGGCGTGGGAGCCGGAGTCGGTCCTGGCGTCGGAGCCGGAGCGACGACGGCCTTCACCGGTTGAGGAACCGCAACAGGCGCGGGCGTTGGTGCCGGCGCGGGAGCTGGAGCAACCGCAGCCACCGGAATTGGAGCCGGGGCTGGAGCTGGAGTGGGCGCGGGAACCGGAACCTCCACGTGAGCGACCACGGCGGCGGGAGCCGGCGTTGCCACTACGGGGGATGGAGCTTCGACCTCGGGAGCCGCGGCAGCCGTCACGGGCGGCAGCGAAACCGGAGTGGCGGGAGCGGTGTCCCCGTCGTTGAGGCGGGTGAGTTCCTGGATCAGCTCGGCGAATTCCTTCGTCCCGGTTTCCCCGGTGCTCTCGATCTGGTTCAGGATGTAGCGGACCGCATCCACCAGGCTCAACAGAGCCGTCGTGATGCGCGGAGAGATGATGAGAATACCATCTCGCAATTTACTCAGGAGGTTCTCTCCCACGTGGGTCACTGCCTCGAGCCGACCGAATCCGAGAAATCCACTGGTCCCTTTGATTGTGTGGATCGTGCGGAAGATGCTATCGAGCGTCTCCTTGGAGCGCGGATCCTTCTCAAGGGCCACTAGGTCGCGGTCCAGTCGGTCAAGATTCTCGTAGCTCTCCACGAGGAACTCTTTGACGTATTCATCCATTGATCGGCTTATCGGGAAATTCCCTAAAAGCTTTAGAAGAAAACGCCGTTCCTGCGGATTTAGATGAAACTCATTTCACCAATTAGATCCCCTCACTTTGAAGCGACTTCGCGAATGCACGAAAAAGCCCATAAACAGGACCTTTTGTGAACACCACCATCCGCCCTACACCGAACGGTGTCAGGCGACTGAATGAGACGGCGGACGAGGATTCGTCGGGCCGGGTGGAATCGACGTGATGACCTTCCGCGGACCCGATTTCGGTGTCGCGGAAGGCGGTATCAAATGTGAAACACGGACTACGAGATCCGCACCACGATCTTGCCGCACTGGCCGCCGCGTTCCATCAGGTCGAAGGCTTCGGCGACGCGATCCAGCGGGAACACCGAGCTGACCACCGGGTGGATTCCCTTGGTGGTGACGAATTCCGTCATCGCCTGGAAATCCGCCGGGCTTCCCATGGTGGTGCCGAGGAGCGAGAGCTGCTTCCAGAACACCTTCCGAGTCGCCAGCTCGGGAGGATTCCCGCGCGTGGCCCCGAAAAACACGATCCGGCCTCCGGGCGCGGCGAGATCGACGAGATCTCCGAATCCAGGGCCGGCGGCACTGTCCACGATCACATCGAATTCCCCGTAATGGGCTTCGAACTCCTTGGCCCACTGACCGTGGGTGTAGAGCGTTCCGTGACGGGCCCCGAGCTGGGACGCCTTGAGCAGTTTCTCCGGCGAGCTGGAAGTCACGAACGGCACTGCGCCCGCAGCCACGGCGAACTGGAGGGCAAACATCGCCGTGCCGGCACCGATGCCGTTGATCAGGATTTTCTCATGCGCCTGGAGGTTTGCCCGGCTGAACACGGCCCGATAGGCGGTCAAACCGGCCAGCGGCAACGCGGCCGCCTCTTCCCAGGAAAGATGCGCCGGCTTCAGGGCGAGCTGCGTGGCGGGAATGTGGATCATCTCGGCCAGCGTTCCATCCTTGGGCATGCCGAGGATCGAGAACCGCGGTTCCTGCGCGCGCTCGTGGTGGCCCCAGTCGAGCGACGGATTCAGGATGACCTCGCGTCCAAGCCACTTCGGATCCACGCCCGCCCCGACCTCAACCACCACGCCGGCGCCGTCGGATCCAGGAATCACCGGAAACTTAAGCCCGGCGTACTGCCCGGATTTGATCCAGACATCCCGGTGGTTCAGCGCCGCCGCCTTGAGTTGAACCACCACTTCCCCCGCGGCGGCCGCCGGATTGGCGACGTGGTCAACAGCCAGGGACTGAACAGCGGAAAACACGGCAGCTTTCATGCTTGAAAAAGAGAGATGGGGACGAGCCAGTGATTCGGTGCGTGAAGAACTGCGTAAGCCTGACCCAGCGGACCCGCCGCCTGCAATAGGCGAGACGACCGGGATTCACTTCCTCGCAGGAAATCCGATTGACGCGATCAGGACTCCTGTCCGTTGTTCTCGGTTACGCCCCGCCTAGCCCCGATCCAACGAAGCACCATCGGCCAAATGGCGACGGGAAACCGATTCGACAAGCCGTGTCCATCCCCCTTGCCACCATTGTTCCGTGGGGTCGAACCGCGGACGAATACGAGCGGATGTTTCTCCTCGGAGCAGAGGATTATTCCCGGCAAATCCTCGACTGCGGCGGGGGCCCCGCCAGTTTTGCAGCCGAATGGAATGCCCTCGGACGCCGGGTGACCGCAGTCGATCCCTTGTACTCGCTCACAGGACCGGAGATACGCAGCCGCTTTGACGCCGCGGCGGATTCCATTCTGGGGGCCGTCCGTGCGGATCCGTCCCGATGGGGCTGGAGCTACCATTCGTCCCCCGATGCGCTTCGCGATCGAAGGCGCCAGGCCTTGGAGCGGTTTCTGGCCGACTTCGACGCCGGACGGACAGCGCAGCGATACCAAACCGCCTCGCTTCCTTCCCTGCCCTTTCCCGACGACGCCTTCGATCTGGTGCTCTGTTCCCACCTGCTTTTTCTCTACACGGAGCAGCTGGATGCGGAGTTCCACCGGCGCGCCACCGTGGAACTGCTGCGGCTGGCACCCGAGGTGCGCCTCTTTCCGTTGCTGACGCTCGCAGGCACCCCATCCCCCCACGTGGAAACCGTCCTAAAAACCGCGCGGGAGCTCGGTGCGCGGGCCGAACGCGTGAAGGTTCCGTACGAGCTCCAGCCAGGTGGAAACGAAATGCTGCGACTGGTCCGTCGGCCCGTACCCCAACCACCCCATGAGTACCAATCCTGATTTCAATCCGTCCCCGGTCGAAACCTCCGAGTCGGTGGTGCAGCGTCAGCTCGATGCCTACAACGCCCGGGATTTGGAAGCCCTGCTCGGGGTCTATGCCGACGACGCCCAGCTCTTCGAGTTCCCCTCCACGCTTCAAGCCCACGGCAGCCATCAGCTTCGGGAACGGTTCGGAGCCCGGTTCAAGGAGCCGAATCTCCACGCCCAACTCCTCCAGCGAATCGTGATGGGCCGCACCGTCGTGGACCACGAGCGAATCACCCGGACCTTTCCCGAAGGACCGGGCACGCTCGAAATGACGATGATCTACGAAGTCGCCGGAGGCCGCATCCAACGGGCCTGGGCCATCCCCGGAGCCAGGTCGCTCGACCCGGCCCAGGAATAGGCCCGTTGGCGCGCAGTGCTTCAGATCCGGGTGATCACTTCGTCCACCGGGAACCGAACCTTGGGCAAGGTCGCGTATTTATCGTCCGCTGCGCGATAGCCCGCGGCGCAGGTCACCACGGTCGTGTAGCCGGTGCCGGTGAGGCCGAGGATTTCGTCGTACTTGGTCGGCTCGATGCCTTCCATCGGGCAGGTATCAATTCCGAGCACCGCCGCGCTGGCCATGAACTGGCCGAGGGCGATGTAAATCTGATGGGTCTGCCACGCGTCGAGGAACCCGCCCGCCGCAGCCTTCTGCAGGCTGCCGAGCATCATGTTTTTGAACCCGTCGAGCGCGGCCACCGGCACCCCACGCACTTCAGCCGTGCGCGCGATGTAGCGGGTGATTTCCGGTTCGCCCAGGCCCTTCTTCACGGCGAACACCACATGATGCGACGAGTCCACCGGCTGGGTCTGCCCCCAGGAAACCGGCACCAGCTTCGCGCGCACTGCAGGATCGGTCACCACAATGAATTTCCAGGGCTGGATTCCGAACGAACTCGGGCTGAGCACCAGCGCGTTTTCCAGCGCGGTCCAGGTCTCGGCGGGAATCTTGCGGGTGGGATCAAACTTCTTGGTGGCGTAGCGCCAGTTCAAGGCTTCGAGAAGCGTGGAAGTGGAAATCGGGGACATGGTGGAAGGAATCTCGCGGAGTTGACGTTTGGGTTGAAACCGGCGCGGCAAGATAGGAGCTCCCGGACACCGCGCAACCCCTCCGGGCGGCACCCCGGAGTCAGCCTCCCAGGCACTCGCTGCGCCCGCGCGGGAGCCGGCCCAGATGGGTCATCAGCGCACGCTGCACCGAGGCCCGGAGTCGCCGCACCGCCGGACCCGATGGCACCAATCCTGGTAACTCCGACCACGGCAAATCGATCAGATCCCGGATCAGCAACGCCTCGTCCCCCTCCGATTCCGGCTCCAGCCCGAGCACCGAAAGCACCCGAAGCTCCAGCGCGAGAATGTTCCGCGGCTGTGGCGGTGTGGAGGCGAGGTGATGGAGGAATCCCACGACCGAGTCGAACACCTCCGGCAGCGGCGTCTCCGTTTCGGTCATGGCCTCGACCAGATTCACGCCGTAGGCCCAGTGGGTCAGCTTCGCATAATCCGCCCGGAGCCCCGTGTTCATGGATCGCACCACGACTTCTCGGAGCGCGTGCAGGTCCGACCGCTTGGAACGTTGGAACGCGAACTCCGCCTCGAATCCCGTGTCGAGCTTGCCGGCGAACGACGACTTGGCCGTGCGGGCGCCCTTGGCCACGGTGCCGATGCGGCCCGCCTCGGGACACAGCCAGTGAACGATCAAACTCGTGTCCGTGAGCGGCCGGACGCGCAGGATGATGCCGCTGGCGCGCTCGGAATTCATTTCGCGCCCCGGGGCTTCCGACGGGCGTGAACCTTTTTTGGAACACGCTCCAGCTCCACCGCCCGGTCCGACTCGGCCCGGACAAGGCGTTCCTCGTGGCGTTTCATAAGCTTGCGCGAGACCGGATCAAGGTCGTCGAACCCCTGCAGATGCAGGATGCCATGAATCACGTACCGGAGAAGTTCCTGCCGCCATTCGGTGCCGAACTCGGCCGCCTGGAGGACGGCATCGTGAACCGAAATGAACAGCTCCCCGTGGAGATGATCGGCACGGCTGCCGTGATCAAACGTGATCACATCAGTCGAGCCCTCGTGCTGCAGGAACTGCCAGTTGACCCGGGCCATTTCCTTGGGCGACACCAGATGGATCCCGAGTTCCAGCCCCACGCCCTGGCGTTGCGCCACCGACTCCGCCAACGCGCGGATTGCGGCGGAACGAACCGGACGGGTCCGCTGGCGATCGGACACCACCACTTCCACCGAAGGCCCCTTTGGCATTGGGGTCCCTGCGCCGGCATTGGATGCGGTGGATCGGCCCATGACACTTGAGGGTCTGGGATCAGCCCGGGGCCTGGGTGCCGCGATGACGCTCGTAGGCGGTCACAATTCGCTGCACCAGCGGATGACGCACCACGTCGCGTTTTTCGAATTGGATCAGCGCAATTCCCTCGACCGACTTGAGGGCGCGCTGTGCTTCCAGCAATCCGGACTTCTTGCTGCTGGGAAGATCGATCTGGGTGGGATCACCCGTGACCACCACTTTGGATCCGTACCCAAGGCGGGTGAGGAACATCAACATCTGCTCGGCCGTGGTGTTCTGTGCCTCGTCGAGAATGATGAACGCCTGGTTGAGCGTGCGGCCGCGCATGTAGGCCAGCGGAGCGATCTCAATGATCCCGCGCTCCATGTTCCGCTCGATTTCGTCGGCCGGCATCATGTCGTGAAGCGCGTCGTGGAGCGGACGCAAATAGGGATCGAGCTTCTGGTAAAGATCGCCCGGGAGGAATCCCAGTGCTTCACCCGCCTCGACTGCGGGACGGGTGAGAATGATGCGCCCCACCTTCCCATCCTTGAGCGCGGACACCGCCATGGCCATGGCCAGGTAGGTTTTGCCCGTGCCGGCAGGACCGATGCCGAAGGTGATGTCGTGATCGCGGATCGCCTGGACGTACAGCTGCTGCCCAACTGTTTTGGGAGTGATCGACGATTTCTTCGGCGAGGTGCTGATGCGCGTCGCCACGAGATTCTCCAGCGCGGAGGCGCCATCGCCCTTCACCACGCTCAACGCCTGGGCGAATTCGCGGATCTTGGGCGGTGCCCCGCCATCGCGATGCCCCTTCTCCAGGGCCTGCAGCAGGCGCTTGGCGCGGTCCACGGCATCGGCCGGTCCCTCGAGGCGGATCCATCCGTCGCGGGTGGTCGCCTTCACGCCGAGTTCGGTTTCGAGCGATTTCAAGTTTCGCTCGTCGCCCGCGTAGGCCATCTGCGCGGAGCGGGCCGATTCAAACTGGAGCGTCTCGGCCACCACGGGCTGCGACGCCGGCGCGTCAGCGGGAGCCGAAGCTTTTGCGGCAGGAGCCGGAGGAGTTGCCGGGGCGGAAGCGGACGATGCGGCGGCCTTTTTCATGCGGAACGATTCAATGCTGCGCGAAGTTTTGCGGCGGTGTCGGCGAGGGCTTCCGGAACCACGTTGGTGCCGGCGATGACCGGCATGAAATTCATATCCCCATTCCAGCGCGGAACAATGTGGACGTGCAAATGCTCCACGATCCCCGCCCCAGCCACCTGCCCCAGGTTGATCCCCACGTTGAACCCCTGCGGCCGCATGGTCTCGGTGAGTGCGGCCTGGCAGCGCTTCAGCAAGCGCATGAGATCCAGCGTCTCCTCATCGGACAATTCGTCCAGCCCCGCGGTCTGGCGGTACGGAACCACCATCACGTGTCCGCCATTGTACGGAAACGTGTTGAGCACCGCGTAGCAGCTCTTGGAACGGGCGATGACGTAGTTGGCCACGTCGTCCGAGCTCTGCGCGATGCGTGTGAACAGCGACGGCTCACCGGGGCCCGCGACCTGCTTGGGCGCGAGGATGTAGTCGATGCGCCACGGCGCGTGAAGGACGTCCATGAGGTCAGCCTACGATGAGCGGTCCGGCATGCAAGTCGGCGGGCTGTACCAAAATCAGAACAGCCCGGCGACCGCCTCGGGTGCGACGACAGTGTCGGCACGGGTGGCGAGGTTGCGAACCCGGGCGGTGAGGGCTCCATCGGCCCCGCGCTCGAGTCGCACCGTGTTCAATGCCCCCAATTCCAGGGCCCGCTTGAACTGCTTGTCGCCCTTGGTCGGGGTGAGGGCGTATTCCACGGCGTGACCGGCTTCGCGAAGCGTTTGGACGAGCCGGAGCGACTCCGCCCGCAGCGTTTCATCCTCGATCACCACCACGGCGGCAAACCGTCCGGCGAAGGAAGGCACCAGACCGCGGGATTTGATCAGCTCGGCCAGGACCACATCGCCCATGCCGAATCCGAGCGCGGGCAGTTTCACGGAACCCTGGCTGACCTGCTCCACGAGTTGGTCGTATCGACCGCCGCCAGCGATGGCCCGGAACTCGCCCTTGCGATCAAAGGCTTCGAACACCACGCCGGTGTAATAGGCAAGACCGCGGATCACGCCATAGTCCACCTTCACAAAGTCGGCCAATCCGCGGGCGGCAAGGTTGTCGAGGACCGACTGGAGTTCCGGCTCGGGAACGCTGGAATCGATGAAGGCGCGGACGTCCTCCAGCTTCACACCAAGGGGAGCGAGCTTCTCCGCGCTGACCTCGGGACGCTCCCGCTCGATCTTGTCCACCACCTGATAAAACTCATAGGCCTTCGCCGCGTCGCCGCCCCGCGCCGCGAAGAAACGCTGCCAGGCCTGACGGCTGCTCAACCGGATCACAAAATCCGCCGAGGTCAGCCCGAGTCCGCGCAGCACATCGATCAACAGTGCGATGATCTCGGCATCCGCGCTCACATCGGCCTCGCCGAAGATGTCGCAGTTCAGCTGGAAGTGTTCCCGGAGGCGGCCCTTCTGCTGCTTCTCGTATCGGAACAACTGCGGGATGGAGAACCACTTTACGGGTTTCTTATAGGCGCGTTCCGAGGTGGCGATCATGCGGGCCACGGTCGGCGTCATCTCGGGACGCAACGACACCTCGCGGTTGCCCTTGTCGGTGAAGTTGAAGAGCTGGGCGACGATTTCCGCGCCGGACTTGTTGGTGTAGAGCTCGAGGGGTTCGAGCGGCGGACCGTCGTATTCGCGGAACCCGTATCGGCGCGCTGTTTCCCGCCACCGGGCAAACAGATGTTGGCGAAGATCGCAGCTCCACGCGTCGGGCGTGGGAAGCGGTTCGGGGTAGAAATCTCGAAATCCCGGCAAACGTTCACTCATCGTCCGCCGAGCCTACCCAACGACACGGAAAAGGGAAGCGGCCGGTGGAGGCGCTTCCCGCAGTTTGAGACAGGCGTCAATCCCCGGAATCCCGTGGTGTGGAAGTCCTGCGGGGATTTCCAGCGCGAGCGCCGGATCAGGCCTTCGGAGTCAACTTGATCACCGATTCACGCATTTCCTTGCCGGGCTTGAACTTCACCACAGCTCGCGGCGGAATCGGGACATCTTTTTCCGGGGAATTCGGATTCCGGCCAATGCGGGCTTTCCGAATCTTCACTTCAAAGACACCAAAATTTCGCAGCTCCACATTTTTTCCCTGGGCGACTGCCTCCGCGATATAGTCCAGGGTTTTCTGGACCACATCCAAAACCTGCTCCTGAATCAGGCCGGTTTCTGCGGCAATGCGCACGACAAGGTCACGCTTGGTCATAGGGGTAGAGGGTTAGGTAGGGTACTGGGGTGGGTCGGGGGACGGACGGCTGGGATTGCGTGATAAGATGATGCGACGCCCCGGTCAAGAGGGGAGTAAGGAACTTCCCTATTCACATCTTGCGTTTTTTTCATCCACTCCCGCCGCGCTCCTCATGGATTCACCACCGCCCGATAATATCGAACCCGGTTTCCCGAGGCTGGATCCGACCAGGATACGGCCGATCCCGAAGCCGCCACCGTGGTCAACGTCTCCCAGGTTTGAAGGTCCGCGGAGAACTGAATCACGCAGGTCGCGCCCGCATCCGACTTCAAAGTCACCGTCCCAATCCAATCCCCCGAAGCGGACCTTCCCAGGGTCAGCACCGGTGCCGACTGAACCCCGCCGGACTGCGCCGCATTGATCGCTCCAGCCGACGTAGCCGCAGCCACCCAGGCCGATGCGCTCGCGCCGATGGATGTGAGATCCACCCGTTGCAACGAGGCCCCGCTTCCGTCCGCCGCCACGGGCCACGCCCCCTGGTCCAGATAGGTCACCGTGTCCACGGTCCTGAACACCGCCGCCCCCTCCAGGGTGTCCGGTGCTCCCAGCATCACCGTGCCGGAATCATTCGGAAGGTGCGGCGAATACGGTCCCAAAATTGATACCCCCTGCGACACACCATAGGCCGTGGTGAAGGCGGCCTTCGCCGCGGTATCCGCAGGATCGAACGGAACCACGAGCAACGTCGCCCCTGCCGCGAGTCGCGTGCCGGTGGGGATTGAAAAACTCACATCCCCGCTAAGTCGCCAGCCGCCCAGTTCCACGGATGCTGTCGAAAGATTAAGCAATTCAATGAACTCCTCCACCGCCGTGCCTTGGCTCGCGGGATGATAGTGGAGTTCGTTGATCACCACCGGCCCCACGCGCGGGCTCGAATTGGCAGCGCCGGATCCAGTGCGAAACTGCGCGACGGTCGACGCATCATCCCGGCCAAAGGTGGTCGAAACCAAGGGCCACCAAGCCACGCCCTGGGACGCTGAATCAAGACCAAGGGCCGCGACGCGTCCCACTGAGACATTCTGAGCCACCACTCCCCATTCCGCACGGGCGCCGAAGCCGGTCAGCGAACCGGCCGAATCCGCAGCCGAGAGCACCACGGTCCCTTTCGCGGGTTTCACCGCGAATGGAACCGATCCCGAGGCCAACGCGCTGGCATACACCACCCAATACCCGTGCGCCGCGATCTGGGTGCCGTCGGGAATCCGGTATTTACGCGGCACCGCGGCATCATCGCTCAGCCACCATCCCCCGAGATTCACGGCCGACGCCCCCGTGTTGTAGAGCTCGACCGCAGCCTCCTTCGGTGCGGTCGCGCGGGGCAGCACTTCCTGGATCACCACCTGGGACTCGATCCAATTCGCTTCTCCCGGCGAGGCGGTCTGGCCGCTGAAGCGCGCGGTCGTGTCCGCCCCATCCGGGAAGCGCCCTTCGGAAATGTCGCGGTCCTGCGCGTTGAACCGCACCTGGTCCAGCATCGTGATTCCGTTCGCAGCCGTAATCAAAAGCGTGTCCCCCGACGCATCGAGCTTGAAGTTGGCATGCGTTTGACCACCAGAAGTGCCATCCGCATGGAATCGCCGGAACCCCCTGGCCTCGATAAAGGAAAGCGGGGCCAGCTGCGTGATCGCCGGACGGGACGGGGTATCGCTCAGCATCAGGCCCGAGAGCGGCACCACACGGTCGTCGGTATTGTAGAGTTCAAACCAGTCGTCCCCCACCGCCGGGTTGGCCATCCATTCGTTGATGCGCAACGCCGTCACCGGCCCCGTGGCCAGGGCCGAGTTCGCGGCCCCGGGCGTCGGCGAATTCGCCTGCCATCCACCTGTACCATTTGCGATACGCCCCACCGCCACATTCGCCGCCTGCAGGCCAAACTGCACGCTGTCGAGGATCGTGCTCCCGCTCATCAGCAACACGGTCTGTCCTTCGGCGTTGAGCCGGAATCCGGTGTGGAATCCCGCAGCGTTGGTTGCGCTGTCGCACCAGAACACCACCTGACCGCCGGCCGGAATGGTGGTTCCTGCGGGGATCAGGTACTTCGACGGATTGGAGACTTCATCGGTCAACGAAAGCCCGCCCACGGAAGCATCGGTCGATCCGTTATTTCGAAGCTCGATATAATCCGGTGTGCCCCAATCCGTGGCCACCGCCCCCGCGTTGTTCGCGAGGATTTCATTCAACACCACCAAACCAGAAGCCACGGCCGACAGCCCCCAGGTAAACTTGGTCTCGGCGGAAACGTTCGAAGGATGCCCCGCCTCATCCAGATGAACCGCCTGCCAATAATAGGTTTGCCCGTAGGTGAGGCGATCGACCGGAATCGCGAACGCCGTCAGCGCATTGGTCGAGGTCTCGCGCACCAGCGGCTCTTCGTACGTACCCGAAGCGGTACGGATCTCCCACCGCGTGGCGGCATGGGCCACGCCGCTAGGATGCGTGTAGGCGCTGGTCACCAGATTGGTCGTTCCGGCGATCGCCGCCCCATCGGCTGGAAACAGGGACACCGGACGATCGGGCCGCGTGTATGTGCCCATGGATCCGAGCTGCGAATTCACCGAGGCCTGACGCGTCTTCGCGAAGGTCGTGGCCTGGGTCAGCCCCAGCGCGGTCAGGTTCACCGGATCCAGCACCGAGTTGTTCAATTCCCAGAGTCGCTGTTTGTACTCGCTCCGGAAGCATTTGTAGAAGGTGTCCTTCCACCAGTTGACGCCATCAAACACCGTCGTTGCGCCGTATTCGCCGCCCCAGATGGTCTGGGTCGCACCTCCCCCGGGTCCCCCGCCCCCGCCGCCTGGACCTCCTCCGCCACCGGTTCCACTTCCGCCAAGCACGCCGTCGTAGTCCCACCCCAGTCGCGACCATTTGCCGTTGGCACGACGCCAGAAAAAGTGGTTCTGCGCCGCATCGTCCCAAATGCTCATCCACTCCAACAACGCCATCGAAGTCAGGGTGGTCTCGATGCCCCAGTTGTTGGTGAACCAGGCCCGGGTGCGCGCGAGTTTGGCCGCGTCGTCCGCGAAATTATGGGTGGTCGGCGAATCGCCACGCGCGGCCCACATGCCTTCGATCAGATCGCGAATCGGCGCAGGCCCCTTCCAGGAATGATTTTGGAGGGTGAAGGTCCAGTCGTAGCGCTGAAGCTGCGTCCACGAGGAATTCGCAGCCAGCGGGGCCTCATCTCCGCGGGTAAAAGGTCCCTCCAAATTATTTTGGGAGGCGTCCCGGTTGCCGACGTCCTTGTACAACTCTCCTGTCTCCTCGCGTTCAGACCCGGGATTCAACTGCTGCTGCAATTCATGCCACAGATCCAGCATCTCCCCGGCGTATTCCCCCTGCTCCGAATGAACCAGATTCGCACTGCTGTTCAGGTACCAATCCACCCGGCGCATCCGCGATGCCGGAAGGCCCACGAGCCGGTTCAGCTTCTGCGCCTCGATGAATTCGGTCCCGTGAAGGGTTTCGAACCACGACGTCTGCCCGTTGAACGGCTGGTGATCCGGGAAATGGAGTTTGTACGACAGATTTGAAGAGGCGCGATGGTACCGGCTGCCGTGGTACCGAATTTGGATGTCCCACACCTGACCGTCCGAGGCAAACACGCCGGGAACCGTTCCGTTCCACTGCGGTGCCGATGCCGCCACATACGGAGTGTCACGCGGAAGGCCCGCCGCCGAACCGGCCGTCACGCGCTTCGGATTCTGCGACACGTTGCTCGCCATCCGGGTCAGCCCCGCCGTGGAAACCATCACATCGTAGATCGCCGCATTGCTCGTGGTGCGAACCGGAGTGACGAAATATCCGAACCACGCTTCTAGCGCACCCGAGGGGCCGGTCGGCGCGATCTGAGGATCATCGGACCTCGGCGACACCGCCTCGCTTCCTGATCCGCGATCCGCCCGGAATCGGTACCGCACGATGGTCCGGTCCGACTGCCCGGGGATCTCCGCCGTGTAGCGTCCCCCGCCAAGCGACTTCATGGACACCAGCACCCGTTCCTCGGAGGTCGAATTGACGTCGTCCTTGAAGTACTCGAGTTGCACGTTCGACAGCGACTGCGCGCCCGACCACGTGCAGTTCACCGTGACTCCCACGCCGGCCCGCACCGGAAGGGTTCCGTCCGTGGACTGCACTGCGGACTGCGCGATCACCACCGGAGCCGGAACTTCCCGCGTTACGGCCTGCGCCGCTCCCGGAGTCGGCCCACTCACGGGCGATGCCAGCCAGTTGGCCGGATCATTCGACGCCCACGTGGCGCTCACGCGTTGGAGCGACCGTCCCTTGTATTGAAACGCCTCCGAGTCCAGACCGGAAAACACGTCCTGAACCCCAAGCGCATCGGCCGACTGCGCCCACGGAAACCGCGACGAATAGGACACCGAATCCACAGTCGCCCCCGATGCATCGCGCAGGCGCACCGTATCGCCCGAGTTCGACAGCGTCCCGGAATACGGCCCGAGAACTTCTGATGCGACCAACCCGTACACCGCGGCGAGCCTCGCAGGCACCCGCGCAATCACGCGGAAGGCACCGGACGCAATCACCGTGTTGCTGGGAAACGTAAAACGGACTCCGCTGGAGAGCGTCCAGCCGGACAAATCCACCGGTGCCGATCCCGTGTTCTGCAATTCGATGAATTCATGAACGTCGTTGCTCAGATCCAGAACCGGAGTGCCGTCGGTGTTGAACGCGGCATTCTCCACCGGGTGATAGTGAATCTCGCTGATGACGATCGAAGCCCGTGAGATCCAGGTGAACGCCCCAAGCGCGGCGAGCAGACCGAGCCATCGAAGCACTGAATTCCGAAGGGAATACGCGAACCCTGAATGGGAAGGATTCATGATTGTAAATGTTGTGTAAACGCCGACTGGGTCGGACTGGAATGAAGACCTGTCGCAACCCGCGACGAGATGAACTTCGAGCCCATGCTCCGGTTACAACCGGGCGACATTTCTTAAAAATAGGGGATTATTCCCCAACACCCCGGGCCCCAAGCAGCGCCACTGCCAAACGTCTGGCCCCGTTGAATCCAAAGTCCAAAGTCAAGGGGTTCAATGGGCTCTGGAGGAATCCTCCGCGGGGAAGAAGAACGAACGGTTTCTGGTTCCTGCTTTCATCCGTTTCAAATCCTTCGCTCACCGTTTCCAATTCGGATTCGGTCTTGGCGTTGATGGGCGGCGCGTGAGAGCGTTCGCGCCCTGTGGATCTGGCCTTCGCACGCACCGTTGCCTGGCGGGTGTTTGCCACCGGAGGCTCCGTTGTCTCCGGATTGGCCACGCTTCGCCTGCTCTCAGACCACGTCTCGAAACCCGAGTACGCCGTCGTCGGCGCCGCACTCGGGATGATGATGTATCTCCCTCTTCTGGACGGCGGATTCCGCATGGTGGTCAATCGTCGCCTCCTCGCCGCCCGAAGTCTCGATTCCGCGGACCAGGAACGGGTCGACCTCCTTCACTTCAGCCAGTCGCTCCAATCTTGGGTTGGCGTCGTCGCGTTACTCGTCGGCGCGCTGCTGATGGTGCTGTACGCCCTCACCCCAAACGCCAGCGCCGCCCACGAGCCGTGGTCCTTTTACCTACTGCTCGGGGCCGCCGGCGCGATGGGATTGATGGCCCAGATGCAGGCGACGCTCCTCACCGGGCTCGGCCGACAGGCTCAGGTGTTTGCCATCAACGGATTCGCATCGCTCGGCAATCTCGCCCTGCTCGCCCTGTGTTTTCATCAGGGAATGCGGGTGTGGGCCTTCCCTGTATCCCTCCTGATCGGTGCGGTGATCCAATTCTTCGCCGCCGGTTACCTGGCCCGGTTGACCGAGCCCGGCCTTCCCTTGATCGAGTTCCGTCGCGATGCCGCATTCCTCAAACGACTCGCGGGGTTGCGTTCTGAGGCACTCGCCGCTTTTCGCAGTCAGGCATCGATCCTCCTGCTGTTCTCCTTCGACATCGTGATCGTGGGGCTCGTCCCGCAACAGGAGGAGGCGGCGACGTACATGGTGTTGACCCGAATCTTCGCCATCGTCCGAAACTGCCTTCAGGCCGCGAGTGAGGCCATGTGGCCGTTGGTGGCGTCGGGACACGATTCGGCCCGCCGATTCGAACAGCCCCTGCTCCGCTTGAACGCGTGGATCTGCGGGGCCGCGCTCGGCGCGTGTGTCCCCACACTGCCGCCGTTTTTGGAGTGGTTGATGAAGAAGGACTGGAGCCCCGCGCCGCTGCTGGTGTTGCTCTTCGCGGCGCGGTTTTGCGTGACCACGTTTTCCTCGCCCACGGCGTTCTTCCTGCTCGGCCGGGGCGATTTCAAAATGCTCGCCCGGTACGTGGAGCGAGAATTGATCGCCGCCGTGGTGCTTTCCATTCCCTTGGGTTGGAAGTTCGGGCCCACCGGCGTGGTGCTTTCCTTCCTGCTGGCAACGGCGTTTGGAACGCTGACTCCCATTCTCTCCCGCTACGCGCATCTGGTGAAGGAATCGCCCTTCCAATTGTTCACCACCGTGTGGATCCGCGGGGTCGCCGCCGCCGGGGTGGCGGGGCTCGCCGGATGGTTGATCGTCCAGCAGCTGCGTCCGGGTCCGCTGGCCATTGCTGCCGGCGCCGCGGCCACACTTGCGGGAATCCTGCCCGGAATCGCGCTGGCCTGGTTCCGGCGTCCCGCGAACTCGGGCTTGTCTCGCACTGCGCTGGTCAACATGCTCCGAAACTTCTGACCGTTCCGCATCTCGCATGTTCCGCCAGCTCGCCAATCGCATTCTTGTTCCGCTCGGACTCGAGCTGGTCCGGCGTCACCCGCAGGTGATTCCCGATCCCCTGCCCGACGACGCGCTCTACACCGGCCCCGAGGATCACGCCCGCCTCTTCCGCCCCTGGCGCAGCCCCGGGTTTGACCGCTGGTTCACCCCCGCGGTGCTGGGACACACCATGCTGTCACGTCAGAAGCTCTACACCCTCATGCAGAGCATCCGGCTGACGCGCGGCGTCCCGGGCGATCTCTTCGAAGCCGGCACCGGCAGCGGCGGGGCCGCGCGGCTGATGCTCGATCTCTCCCGCGAACTCGGGGTGAAACGCCGCGGCTGGTTCCTCGACACCTTTGCGGGATACCAGAAAATCGATGCCGCGCGCGACGGCTCCCACGTGGCCATCGACCAATGCAAACTGGCCCCGCGCGACCAGGTGATCGAACTGCTGCGCGATCCGCTGGCCGACGTGCATGTCATTGCCGGCCTCATTCCTGGGACACTCGATGAAGTGAAGGCCGACCGGATCGCCTTTGCGCACATCGATGTGAACCTGCACGAACCCACCGCAGCCGCGACGCGCTTCTGCCTGGAACGCCTTTCGCCGGGGGGAATGATCGTGTTCGACGATTACAACTGGCCCGCGTGCTATGCCGCACGTCAGGCCATTGATGTCGCCTGCCGCGAATTCAAGCAGGAGCTGATCAGCCTTCCTGAATCCACGCAGGCCGTGCTCTTCCGGCAATGAGTTCCACCGGTTCGCCAACCTCCGCCGGTACGGAATCTCGGCTGTCTGACGTGATCCACGCCGACGCCTACCTGGCCAGCCGTCTCGCGCCGCCGCTTTCGGAGACCAATTGCCTCAGCTTTACGGATCTGCGCGACGTGGTGGAGCGCTTCGCCCAGCGCGTGTCGGGATCGCTCTTCGACTACGGCAGCGGCGGCGCGCCGTATCGATCCCTCTTCCGCGGAATCACCACCTACATCCGCGCTGACGTCACGCCCGGACCTGCGGTGGATCGACTGCTGCCCGCGAATGGCATGACCGAGGAGCCCGATGCCTCCTACGACGCCGTGCTCTCCACGCAGGTGCTCGAACACGTGCCGGATCCCGCTGCGTACCTCGCGGAGTGCGCGCGATTGCTCAAGCCGGGCGGTCAGGTATTGATCACCACCCACGGCATGTTCGAGGAACACGGGTGTCCTCACGATTACCACCGCTGGACCGCGCGTGGATTGGAATGCGCCGTGGAACGCGCCGGACTCCGCGTGGAGGCTTCCTGGAAACTCACCGCGGGCGCGCGCGGGGCGATTCAAATGGTCCATTACGCGGCCAATTCCCTACACCTGCCCGAACGCCCGATCTGCCACAAGCTGCTGGCCATCGTGCGACGCCTGTATGGTTGGGTGTGGCTTCCGATGCTCAATGCCATCGCCCGGCGTTTCACATCGCAGGGCGTGGTGGATGCGTCGCATCCCGCCGCGATTTATGCCGGCGTGGCGGTCATTGCCCGCCGCCCAAAATCCGGCGCTTGAGCGAGCTGATCCGATCGAGCGTGCCAAACGCGAGGTGATCCACCGGCCACGGCCGCTTGGGAAACGGGGGCTTCGTCCGATCCGGCAGCGCAGATAGCGATTTCAGGAACGCCGCAATTCCCGCCAGATAACGATCGCCCAGGTGCGGCTCGACCGCCGCCGAAGCATGATCCCGCAGGCGCTTCCATTCTCCGGCCGGCCACGAGGACAAATGCTGCAGGGCCCGCGCCGCCGCCTCCGGATCCCCCGCCGGATACACCAGCGAAGGCGACACGCGACGGGCCATTTGATCGCCGCCGCACTTCAAGTCGGGATGCAACGGAAGCACCCCCGCCGCGAGGCCTTCGAGCAGGGCGATCGGAGTGCCCTCGTAATCGCTGACAAACACCATCACGTCCCACGAGCGCAGGATGTCCCAATATTCCGTTCCCGATTTTCTTCCGTGAAACACGTGGCGCGTGCGATCGGGAAGTTGGGCCTCCAGCCACGCGCGCTCGGGGCCTTCACCGAGGAGTTCGAATCGATACGCGATGCCGAGTCGATCCAGGTGCGCGATCAACTCCGGAAGCCGCTCCACGCGTTTCTGCTCGCGCACGAGTCGGCCGCAATAGCCGATCACCAACGGTCGATCCGGGTCACGCGGCGCGCGCGGAGGGAGCACCGGTGGCACAACCGGATACGGCGCGAGGTGCATTCGCTCCGGACCCAAACCGAGGCCCGCTGGCGCCGCGGCCGCCGCGCGATCGAGCAGCGTTTGGCTGACCCCGATCACGGCATCCATCCACGGCAATCGGCTGCGAAGAAACCCATCCAGCCGCGGAATATCGCTGTGCAACATCAGCACGCGGCGATGCGCCCGGTCGAGCTCTGCCAGATACGGAACGCCCCACACCGTGTGGTACAGCGCCACATCGGGTTCGAAGGCGTTGAGGGCCGCACGCTGCGCCGTGCGAGCTTGGGAAATGGAGGTTCGGTCGCTGAAGTTGAGAAAGCTGGCCCGCGGGAATCCGGCCGATGGCGGCTCGTAGTACACGATGAACCGCGAATCGATTCCGAAGCGTTCGTCCTCCAGATGATGACGACGCAGCACCGCCTCGAGTCCGCCCATGGAGGCGAACTGCGTGTTGAGATGGAGGAGTCTCAGGTCGGACATGGCGCGCGCGACACGGTGTCTCGAAATCCCGGGCAAAAAAAGACGGGAAAATCGGGAAACGTCCGCCGGACGACCGGCTAAACGACGGCTGCGGAACCGACGCGCGGCTCCAGCGTCACCCACACGCGTCCGTCGCGAACCGTCACCGGATACGTGCGCACCGGTTTGTCGGGCCGGACATCGCAGGCTCCCGTGGTGACATCAAAGCCCCAGCCATGAAGCGGGCAATGCACGCGGCAATCCTTCACGAATCCCGCGCCGAGCGGGCCGCCGCGATGCGGGCAGGCATCGTCGATGGCGAAAAATTCCTGCTCCAGATGCACCAGCGCGAGGCGCCGTCCATCCACTTCCACGCTGCGCGCTGCGCCGGGGGCGAGACTCGCGGTGTCGGCAATGTCGTATTCGCGGCTCGCGCTCATTGGGGTTTGGAGGGGGGCGGCGGAGTGATCGGGGCCTTGCTCTTCTTCCACGGCATGTCGGGAAACTTTTCCGGAAGCTTCACTGAAGGCGCCTTGGGCTGGGCCATGCGGAGTTCGTCCTCAACCGCATTCGAATTGCCAGCAGCGCCGCCGGCACCGGCCGCGGGAGGCGGGGCCATGTTTTCCTTCCACGAAGCGATGCGCGCCTGCAGTCCATGTTTCTCGGCGGTCTGCTTGTCGCCCGACTTCATGTAGAACAGCGACAGATTCGTGTGAACCAGCTGCTCGTTGGGCTTGAGCTTCTCCGCCTTGTGCCCCTCGCGGATGGCCGTGGGGAAGTCGCCCTGCCGGTAATGGCACATGGCCACGGCAAGCTGGGCGTCGAAGTGAACCGGATCCTCGGCGAGGATCGAGGCGAGCAACTCGAGCGCACGGGGATAGTTCCCGGTCGAGTATTCGTACATTGCGTCGTCGTAGAGATCCTGGTGGGACATGGCCATTGACGCCGATACCCTCGTCGGGATGCTTGCCGTCCGCAAGGCTGCGGCTTGGTGGGGAGCGAGTTGAGTTGGATTGAGTTGAAGTTCCAGATCCTGATCCACCGCCCCCGAAACCGAAGCCGAGCTGTCCGCCCGTCCGATGGTGATCCTGCATCCGAAGCCCGATTGATGAAACCGAACCGCCCGCTCCGCCTCGTTTCCACCGATTTCGACGGCACCATCCATGCCGACTTCAGCCACGGCCCCGTGCCGGTGGTCCTGCAGGAGCGCTTGAAGGCGCTGCAGACGTCGGGCGTGCTGTGGGTCATCAACACCGGGCGCGACCTCGCGAGCCTCATGGAGAGCATCGGCCGCTCGCGCATGCAGGTGATCCCGGACTACGTGGTCGCGGTGGAGCGCGAGATCTACCGTCATGTGGGCGGCCACTTCGAACCGGTCCAGCCCTGGAACGACCGCTGCCACAGCGACCACGCCGCCATCTACGCCACCCATGCCCCGGAATTGAAACAGCTCGCCCGGGTGCTGGAGGAGCGCTACGACGCCACCTTCTACGCCGATGGATGGTCGCCGCTGTGCGTGATTGCGCGGAGCAACAGCCAGATGGACGCCATCCAGGCCGAGCTCGAAGTCTACAGCGAATCCGTACCGGAATTGGTCTCGGTGCGGAACGACGTGTACTCGCGTCTGAGCCACCGCGACTACAGCAAGGGCACCGCGCTCGCGGAAATCCAGCGTCTCACCGGGCGCACGGCCGGTGAAACCTTTGCCGCGGGCGATCACCTGAACGATCTCCCCATGCTCCAGCCGAAGTTCGCGCGCTGGCTCGCCACGCCCTCCAACGGGCTTCCCACCGTGAAGGCGCAGGTCGCAAGCCACGGCGGATACATCGCCGCGCAGTCCTGTGGCGACGGCGTGTTTGAAGCGCTGGAAACGCTGTTTCCCCGCGGTTCCTGAGGGTTTCGCAGCCTCCTTGCTGGTCATGCTTCGATCCGACGACTCCCTCGTTCACCCGGTAGTGCGTGCGGATCCCTCGATGGCCGCAGCCCTGACCGCAATCGCGCACGCCGCAAAACGCCACTGGGGCTACCCGGAAAGCCAGCTCCAGGAATGGTCCCCGCAGCTCACCGTGAGCGCGGAGGAAATCCAATCGCGACCGACCGGCGTGGTGATAGACGCCGGCTGGCCGGTCGGATGGTACCAGCTCCAGCCTCTGGGCAGGAGCCTGCGCCTGGACCACCTGTGGGTGCTGCCGGGCGCGATGGGACGCGGGATCGGACGCGCCTTGTTCGACCACGCCTGCCGCGAGGGCGTCCGGCTGGGATGGCAGGAATTGCGGATTGTGTCGGACCCCAACGCCGAAGGCTTCTACCTCCGCATGGGCGCCCGACGCATCGATGTCGAATTCCCGGACCCAAACTGTACCAAAGGTGGTCTCCCCGTCCTGCTGGTGCACCTCGGATCCATCAGGTAGGCTCCGCCTCCGATGCCGGACATCCTGCTTTCCACCCTCAACGCGCGGTTCATCCACGCGGCCTTCGGGCTGCGGTATTTGATGGCGAACCTTGGCGACTTGAAGGGCCGCGCGGAGATTGCCGAGTACGACATCAACCAGAAGCCGATCGAAATCGCCGATGCGATCCTGTCGAGGAATCCGCGGATCGTGGGCTTCGGCGTTTACATCTGGAATATCACCGCCACGACCGAGCTGGTGGGAATCCTGAAGCGCGTCCGTCCGGACTTGATCGTGGTGCTCGGCGGCCCGGAGGTGAGCTACGAGACGGGCGATCAGGAAATCGTGCGCCGAGCGGATCACGTCATCACGGGCGAGGCCGATCTGGCCTTTGCCGACTTGTGCCGCCAGTTGCTTTCCGACGCGCCGCGTCCACCCAGGGTGATCACCGCCCCGCTGCCGGATCTCGCGAAGGTGGCGCTGCCCTACGAACTCTACGACGAGCAAGATCTCGCGCATCGGGTGATGTATGTGGAGGCCTCGAGAGGATGCCCCTTCACCTGCGAATTCTGCCTGTCTTCAATCGATCTGCCCGTGCGCCAGTTCCCGCTCGCGGCGTTTCTGGAATCGATGCAGCAACTGCTCGATCGCGGCGCGCGGCGGTTCAAGTTCGTCGATCGCACCTTCAACCTCCACCTCCCCACCAGCAGCGCGATTCTCAATTTCTTCCTCGAGCGCTGGCAGCCCGGGATGTTTGTCCATTTCGAGATGGTGCCGGATCGGTTGCCGACGGCATTGCGTGAATTGATCAAAAAGTTTCCGGCCGGCGGGCTGCAATTTGAGGTGGGCGTGCAGTCGTTGAATCCCGAGGTGGAGCAACTGATCCGGCGCCGACAGGACCACGCACGACTCGAAGACAACCTCCGCTGGCTGCGTGCCGAGAGCGGAGTTCACATCCATGCCGACCTGATCGCCGGCCTGCCCGGTGAGACGCTGGAGAGCTTCGCGACGGGCTTTGACCGATTGCTCGCGCTTCGCCCGCAGGAAATCCAGGTGGGAATTCTGAAGCGACTTCGCGGAACACCGATCATCCGTCACGACGCCGAATGGGGCATGGTGTACAACCCGCATCCGCCCTACGAGATCCTGCAAAACCGTCTCCTCAGCGCGCAGGACTTGGGCAGGTTGCGCCGATTTGCCGCGTTCTGGGATGTGTTCGGCAACAGCGGGAATTTCACGGAATCGCTGGGCTTGGTGTGGGACGACGGATCGCGCTTTCACGGCTTCATGGCGTTTGCCGACTGGCTGCACGAGCAGGACGTGAAAACCACGGGCATTGCGCTTCAGCGCCAGTACTCCCTGCTGCTGGAGTATCTGGAAACCCGCCCGACGGTGGACCTCGCCCGTGCAACGGAACTGTTGCTGGCCGACTACCGGCGCATCGGCCGGGACGACGAACCACCCTGGGCCTCGCGTCACAGCCAGCTGCCGGTGGACGTCCTCCCGCGACACACCCGGCGCAAGGTGCTCAAGGAAGTACGCCGGGCCGCCGCGGCGCTTCCCAGCCGCCAGGCGCGGCATCTCGGATCGGAACCCACCCCGCTGCCCTGACCGGCAGTTTCAAACCGCAGAGCAACGCAGATAAACGCTGATGGAGAGGGAGATGAAAGGCTTGGAGCGCTTCCGAATTCTTCACCTGTTGGGAGATTCATGAATCCTTCGGTTCCGCGCCTTTCGATCTGTGTTCATCCGTGTCCATCTATGGTTGAACTCTCTTTCAGCTTCCGGAGGTTGTTTCAATTCCGGTGCCCCCTTGCCCTTCGGGGCGGCATCGACCACGTTCCGCGTCGCACATGAGCAAAATCGTCGGCATCGACCTTGGCACCACCAACTCCCTGGTGGCGGTCGTGGACAGTGGCATTCCCTACGTGATCGCGGACCCCGAGGGTCAGCGCCTGACCCCGTCGGTGGTTCACCTCCCCGCGGGCGACGCCGCCCCCATTGTGGGTCACGCCGCAAATCGCGTTCGCGCGCTGCATCCCGCTGAAACGCTTTATTCGGTCAAACGCTTCATGGGCCGTCGCGGCACCGACATTCCGCCCGAGGATCTCTGGGTGACCTATCCGGTTCAGCGGACGGGATCGGGTCCGGTGCATTTCGACATCCGGGGCCGCAGCTGGACGCCGGAAGAAATCTCCGCGCAGGTGCTCTCGAAGTTGAAGCGCGATGCCGAGGCCGCGCTCGGAGAACCGGTCACCCGCGCCGTGATCACGGTCCCGGCGTACTTCAATGACGCCCAGCGCAACGCCACCATCCGCGCCGGCGAACTCGCCGGATTCAAGGTGGAGCGCATCGTGAACGAACCCACCGCGGCGGCGCTGGCCTACGGGCTCGACCGTCTCGGCGAACGTTCCAAGATCGCGGTGTACGACCTCGGCGGCGGCACATTTGACCTTTCCATTCTCGAGCTGAACCAGGGCGTGTTCCAGGTGTTGAGCACGCACGGCAACACGCGGCTGGGAGGGGACGATCTGGACCGTCGCATCACGGATTTTCTCGCATCCAAGATCCGCGACGCCGGCGGCCCCGACGCCACGGAGCAGGCGGGATTGCTCAGCCGGATTCGCGAAGTCGCCGAGCAGGTGAAGATCCGCCTCTCATCCGAGACGCGCACCGAAGCCTCCCTGCCCTTCCTCACGCCGACCTTCAGCTTCTCGCTCGAAATCACGCGCGAGCAGTTGGAGTCGCTCACCCGCGACTTGATCGAGCAAACCCGCAGCCACTGCCTGCGTTCGCTGGCCGATGCCAAACTGGAGCCGAAGGATCTGCAGCAGGTTATTCTGGTCGGCGGCCAGACCCGCATGCCGCTCGTTCGAAAGCTGGTGGCGGAGTGGTTCCAATGCGCGGAGTTCGAGGAAACCCGCGGCGATCTGCGCCTCGGCACCGAGCATCACAAGGCGGTGGGACCGCAGCTCAACACCAGTCAGAACCCGGACGAAGCGGTGGCCCTCGGCGCGGCGATCCAGGGCGAGATTCTGTCGGGCGGACTCAAGAACCTGCTCCTGCTCGACGTCACTCCGCTGTCGCTCGGCATCGAGACCTTTGGCGGGTTGATGAACGTGATCATCCACCGCAACTCCACCATTCCGGTGAAGGCCGGCGAGCTGTTCACCACCGCGGTGGACAATCAGCGGTCGATGCTGATTCACGTCCTGCAGGGCGAACGCGAACGGGCCATGGACAACTGGTCGCTGGGCCGGTTTGAAATCGAATTTGAGGCCGCACCCAAGGGAGTTCCCCGCGTGGGCGTGCAGTTCGAGATCGACGCCAACGGCATCCTCCACGTGCTCGCGCGCGACGTGAAGACCGGCCACCAGAAGCGGGTGGAAATGAAGTCGGCGGTGGATGTGGACGATGCGGCCGTGCAGCGCATGGTCGAGGAATCGGTCGAGAACGCCTTTGATGATTTGCGGGCGCGTCAGTGGATTGAAGCCAAGCTGCGCGCGGGCGAGACGCTGGTCGCCACGCGCAAGACGATGGCCGAGTACCACGATCAACTCGATCCGGAGTACAAGAAGCAGATCGACGCCGCGCTCGATGCGGTGGAAGCCGTGCTCTCTCTGGAGAATCCGCGAACCAAAA
Organism: Verrucomicrobiota bacterium; assembly: GCA_947454705.1. Taxonomy (GTDB): domain Bacteria; phylum Verrucomicrobiota; class Verrucomicrobiia; order Limisphaerales; family UBA9464; genus CAIVQB01. Next base: position 260 of record CANGKZ010000033.1, on the reverse strand, counting down.
CCGGTGATCCGGCAAAGCTCAAGGCCGCGACGGCGGATCTGGATCAGGTGACGACGGCGCTCGCGGAATACGCGATGGACCAGGTGATGGAGGCGGAACTGCGCCGACGCGGGATGATTGGGTGAGCCGCGGAGTCCAAAGTCCAAAGTCCAAAGTCCAAAGTCCAAAGTCCAAAGTCCAAAGTCCAAAGTCCAAAGTCCAAAGTCCAAAGTCCAAAGTCCAAAGTCCAAAGTCCAAAGTCCAAAGTCCAAAGTCCAAAG
>CANGKZ010000032.1 GCA_947454705.1 Verrucomicrobiota bacterium | reverse complement strand
TAGGGGTCGCTGGTTTTGGCGGTTGGTTGCTACTCGTCCGCCGATCCGGTGATTTTTCAGAGAAGGCAGGGCCCATAGCTCAACGGTTAGAGCAGGGGACTCATAATCCCTTGGTTACAGGTTCGAATCCTGTTGGGCCCACCAACTCCCAGCTCTGTGAGAGTGAGACACGGATTTCACGGATTCTCACGGAGTGCTGAACTCCGTTTCCCCAAATCTGTGAAAATCGGTGAAATCTGTGTCGACCGCTTCTGTCTCGCGAATTTCGGATCGGACAGGTCAGGGATGCTTCGCCGCCCAGTCGGCGAGGATTCGGCTCACCGCTTCGGCAGATTGCGGGGTCAGGTGAAGGTTGTCGGTGTAGCGAACTTCCAGGCCGCGTCGAACGGCTTCGCGCTGCAGATCCACCAGCAGGATCCCCAGATGATCGGAGAGTTCGTCGGATCCGCTCCGCGCTTCGGCATCGACCGGATTCTCGCGTCCCACCGGAAACCGGATCAGCACGGCCCGAATCCCCCGCTGCTTCAACGCCGCCACGTCGCGCGCCAGATCCGACTCCCACTTGGGTGTGAAGGGGCGATGCGATGCGGCGGGTCCAGGGTTCGAGGTTGAACCAGAGTTGGTCCTCGCAGTGGGCGTGGGAACGTAGGGTGCGCCGGGGGAGCGTTGGTGGGATTTGATCCAGGCAAACATCAGCGTGCTCGGACGCGCCTCGGCCCGGATTCCGCGGAGCCATCCGGCAAGGCGCATGCCCGGGCTGTGGGCGGCGGCGAGGACGGCGTCGTCGTTCGGATGCCAGGGCTTGCCGAGACGGTGGACTTCAATGAACACGCGCCGGGGTTGATTCGTGCCTTCCAAAAGGAGCCGGAGTCCGAGCGAGGGGCCGGAGCCGTCGAGGCTGAGATTGTGCATGCCGTCGAGCGCGGTGCCGCGGAAGTAGCGGGGCAGGAGGCGTGCGCCGATGGAGGATCCCACCAGCACATCGGCCGGCGCGGGATCGAGCTTCCAGCGTTCGAGCCGAATGAGATTGGCCTGGAAGTTGGACTCGGCCACCTCGGGTCGTTCCACCCGCGCGCTCAGCAGGGTCCACGCAATGAACCCGGCGATCGCGAGCAGCACGATCCACAGGGCCTGACGTGGTTTGGAGGGGGCGCGTTCCATGAGGGATGAATTTGAACGGGCGCGGGAGAGGGCTTGGGATTCGGGTTTAGAACTGGAAGTAAATGAAGTCACCGGCTGAACCAGAATTGATCCAGACGAGCAGCAGGGCGGTGGCGTAGATCGCGGTTTCGACCGGGGTGGTCCAGGCGGAGGGCAGCTTCGCACGCCACGGACGAACCGCGGCCCACAGATGCCAGGCGACGACCGGGAGGGAGAACAGGGTGATGACGAAGATGGGCTGGGTCTGCGCCGGGGCGGAGTTCTGCACGATGCTTCGGCCGAAGGCGATGACGTGGGAGAACTCGGGCAGTTTGAAGAGCAGCCAAAGCACGGACACGGCGGTGAAGACCAGCAGGGCGCGGATCACGCCGAGCGGGTTCCACGGGGGATCGGCCTGGATCTTGGCCTCGCCGCGTCCCATGCGTTCGAAGGCGAGGAGGAGTCCGTGCGCGGAACCCCAGATGGCGTAGCTCCAGGCGGCGCCGTGCCAGAGACCGCCGAGGAACATCACGACGAACAGGTTGAAATGCGTGCGCCAGGGCCCGCGCCGATTCCCGCCGAGCGGGAGGTAGAGGTATTGGCGGAGCCAGCTGCTCAGGCTGATGTGCCAGCGTCGCCAGAACTCGGTGAGGCTCCGGCTGAGGTACGGCATGTTGAAGTTGATCGGGAGCTGGTAGCCGAACAGGCGGGCGAGTCCTTGGGCGATGAGCGAGTAGCCGGCGAAGTCGGCAAAGATCTGGAAGGAAAACCCGTAGAGCAGGGCGATGAGATTGGCGCGGGGGAGCTTGGTGAATTCGCCAATGTTAAGCGCGGCGGTTTCGTCCTTGAGGTTGTCGGCGACCACGCATTTCAGGAAGAAGCCGAGCACGAGCTTCCGAATGGCGTCGTTCCAATCGATGTCGCGCAGGGTCTTGGACCCAATTTGATGCAGGAATTCCCCGGCCTTGACGATCGGGCCGGCGACGAGCTGCGGGAAGAAGGCCTTGAAGAACCAAATTCGGGCGTGGAAGCCGATGCGGCCGGCGAGCGGGGTCGATGGGGTGGGGGCGGTGAGGCCCGCGAGTCCGCGGTCGCCGGACCACCACGATTCGAGGATCAGGCTGATTCCCTGGAAGGTGTAGAACGAGATGCCGATGGGGAGCGGGATCTCCTCGTGCAGGGCGGTGGACCATTCCCGGGACACGATGAGGCCGGCGAGGAGGGAGGCGTATTTATAGAAGGCGAGGGCGCCGAGGTTGAATCCGAGGCCGAGTCGGAGGGCGGTTCGACGGCGTTCCGGGGCCATGCCCGGGGTGAGGAGCTGCTGGGCGCAGAGGCCGTTGATGAAGGTGGAGGCGACCAGCAGCGGGACGAGCGAGGGATCGGTCCAGCCGTAGAAGGCGAAGCTGGCCACGGTAAGCACGCCAATCTGCCAAGCCGTCGAGCGTCCCAGGAAATGAACCAGGAACACCAGCGGCAGGAAGACGGCGAAGGACCAGCTGTTGAAAAGCATCGCGGGACGGGACGCAGTGGGACTGCGGGCGAATGCAAGCCGACGTCCCGGCCGGGAACAAGGGCTTTTCGGAAAGATCGACATTGCCGTCGGCCTCCCCCCCCGCTAGGGAATGGCGGTCCATGACCGAGATCATCCGCCAGCAGCAATTCGAACGCCTTCTTTGGTTCGGCGCCGCCATGGTCGCGGTGTTCATGTTTGCGCTGCTGATGGTGAGCAATGAGTTCCTGCTCATTCTCGCGGTCGGAGGGGTGCTTTGGCTGGGCTTGCTCCCGTATCACGCGCGTCTCGCGAGCGGCATGGCGCTGGTCACCTTTGCCTCGGCTTTCATGGTGCCGGGCTTCCCTGGGCGACCGTTCGTGTGGGAGTTTGCCTCGTTTCTGGGCTGGTCGGGCGCGGTGATTACCTTCGCCCTGCGCCGTTATTCTCCCGATTTTCCGGCAGTTTTCCGACGACACCGCGCCTTGTTCTTCTGGGGTGCGCTCTACGTCGGGGCCCTGATCTTCACCATGAAAATGCGCGGAACGGGTCTTCGCATCTTCGGCGGCGACCGCATGGGCGGCCGTGTGTATTTCCAGCAGATCTCGGTCGCGGTGTTTCCGCTGCTGTTCATGATGGTGGCGTTTTCGCCGCGTCAGCTGGTGAAGCTGTACATCTGGCAGTGCGTGCTGAGCCTGAGCTTCATCGTGTCGGATCTCGCGCTCGCGGCCGGTAGTTCGATGTACTGGCTGTTGAACTTCCTCGAGTTGTCGAACGACTCTCTGAGCTTCGAGGTGGCGTCCATGACCCAGGGTATTCGACGCTTCCAGTCGTTCGCCTCGGTCAGTCTCGCCTTTTTCCAGCTGCTCCTGGTGCTGGTGCCGATCCGGGATTTCATCAATCGCCGCGCCTGGTTCACGCTCCCCCCGGTGGCGATCATCCTGGTGCTCGGGTTCCTCGGAGGCCATCGCGCGCTGCTGGTGATGGTCGGCGTCACCTTCCTCTGGGTCGGCTGGGCCCAGCGGGTGTTCACCCCGGCGCGGGTCATCATTCTTTCCTTCATCATCGGCATGGGCCTGGCCACCGCGTACCTGGTGGGCGACCGCCTTCCGCTGGCGGCCCAGCGCGCGTTGACGGTGCTGCCGGGAATTCGGCTGGATGCCTTTGCGGAACAGGACGCGGCCGCAACGCTGCACGGACGCTCGCTCATGCGTAACGCCGGTATGCGGCTGATTCCCCACTTCCTGTGGGTGGGACGCGGGTTCGGTCATACCGACACCGTCCAGGCCCAGTGGATGACCGATGATCCGAACGTCAACGCGCAGATCGAATCCGGCACCTTCTACAACGGCCCGGTCGGGTTGCTCGTGAACACCGGTCTGGCGGGCGGTGTGTCGATGCTCGCCTTCGTGGCCTGCGGAGCGGCGATTGCATTCCGCATCCTGAAGAAGATTCGCGAAATTGGCTGCGACACCCCCTTCCGACGGCTGTGCTCCGTGGTGGCGGGCCTCTACCTGACCCACACGTTCGTGTTCATCTTCCTGCACGGGGACAGTCAGTTCGCAATGCTCCTGTTCGCCTTGCAGACCGGGCTCCTGATTGCCTGCTACCGGCATCTGGCGGGACAGGGGACCCTTCCCGATGACCGCGCTGCATGAGCCGCCGTCGGGGTCGGATCGCCTGACGGTGCTGCACCTCACCGGGGCCCGTGCGGACGATGGTGGAATCCTTTCCGTCCTCCGGGCCGTCCAGGAGGCGACCCGGGATCGGGTTTCCCACCGGGTGTGGGTGAACGAGGGATTTCAACAAACCCGGACCCCCGCGCTCGACCTGCTGAAAGACCGGTTCGCGCTGGATGAATCCCCGGGGCATGCCCGCCTTTTGTTTCGCGCCTTCCGCGCGTGGCCCGGTTTGAAGCGCTTGCTCGTGGAGCATCCCTCCTGGGTGGTGCACGCGCATACACGGGGTTCGTTCCTGCTGGCCGCATGGCTTTCCCGCCAACGCCCGGTCTTGTTCACCCAGCACGCCTACGCGCGACGGACCGGCATGTACCGTCGCGTGGCCCAATGGCCGGGAATGCGGACCGTGCTGCTGACGCCCTCCATGGCGCGTCATTACGGGATCGCGGAGACTCCGGGGCGGGTGGAGATCGTTTCCGAATGTGCCATGGATCGCTGGTTCCAGTCGGCACTGCCCGCGGCGCGTCCTCCCCGGGCGGGCCGGAAACTTCGGGTCGTCGGGCTCGGAAATCTGGTGCGATGGAAGCGTTGGGATCTGCTGTTGGACGCGTTGGAACGGTTGCCGGAATCGGTCCGCGATGGCGTGGAATGCGAGGTGTGGGGCCCCACGCCGCCGGATGTGGATGCGCGATTGTTTGAATCGGAGCTTCGCGCCCGCGTCGCGCAGGGACGATTGGAGCGCTGGGTGCGCTTCCCGGGGGCGACTTCGAATGCAATGGAGGCCCTCGCAGCTGCCGATCTCTTTCTACTGCCCTCCACCCAGGAGCCCTGTTCGGTGGCCTTGATCGAGGCCCTGGCGTCGGGTGTGCCGGCCTTGGCGAGCCGCAGCGGGGGGAATCCCGACATTCTCCGGGACGGGGCCACGGGAGTGTTGTTCGAGCCTGATTCTTCCGCAGACTTGGCGCAGCAGTTGAGCCGCATCGTGTCGGGCGGCGTGGCCTTTGAGTCCCCGGCCGCGATTCGCGCCAGCGTCGCCCATCGGTCGGCCTCCGTGGTGGGGGCGAAGTACCAGGATTGGTATCAGCGGCTCGCGGCATCGCGACGCAGCGCCTTGAGCGCAGCGGCGGCGGGGTGATCCTTGTAGAAGTCGTCGAGCGGGAAGCATCCACTGACCAGGCCGTTTCGCGGACCGGTGGTGCATTCGCTGAAGGTGCGACAAATTTTCCGGCGTTCGACGGCGCGGCCTTCGAGGACATCGGCCGGGAGATCCGGGTAGCTCAGGATCATGCGTCCGAGCCCGATAAAATCGACTCCGCCTGCGGCCACCTGGGCTTGACCGACGTGGGGCAGCCAGTCCTGAAGGTAGCTGTAGCCGCTTCCAACGAGCAGGAGGTTTGGGAACGCCGCCTTCACGTGCGCGACGGATTCCATTTGCCGGATCACGCCGGCCAGCGGGTCCTCCGGCGGGAGGTAGCCGTCGCTCGGCGGAGTGGCCGCGGGGCGCTGGATGTGGGGGTTGTAGTACGGACTTCCGCAGCTGAGGCAGACGAGGCGGATTCCGAGGGATTCCAGAAGTTCAAGAAAGGCGACGGGTTCATCCCAGGCAATGCGGGTGGGATCGCTGGGATCGGTGCCAAAACCAAAGGGATAGGCGCCGGTCCAGGGCATCGGAACGCCGCGTCGATCGGGACCGGGTTGGAAGGGAAGTTGATCGAAGAGGCTAAGGCGGACTCCAATTTGGAGCTGGGGCTGGGTGGCGCGGATGCCCGCCACGATGGAGCGCAGGAAGCGGGTCCGATTTTCCAGACTGCCCCCGTATCGGCCGGGGCGCTGCACGGCGCTGAGGAGTTCGTGCCCGAGGTAGCCGTGGCAGTGTTTCAGATCCACGAAATCAAACCCCGCGCGTGCGGCGCGTCCGGCCGCGAGAATGAAATCTTCGACCAGGCGGTCGAGCTCGTCGTCGGTGAACACCTGCGCGTCGGAGGTGACGGCAAAGCGGCCGTCGAGCAGGGGATGCCGGTAGGCGACGCGGGGCTCGCCGCGTTTGGAGTCGTTGGGCCGGCTGAAGCGTCCGGAGTGGGTGAGCTGAAGGCCGATGAACAGGTCGTCTGCGGATCCGAACCTCTCCCGATGGGATGTCACGAGCGCCTCGCGCATCGCAGCGATCGGCCCTAGATTTTCCTCGGTGAGGAGCAGTTGATTCGGGTTGGCGCGTCCGTCGTGCCGAACCGCAGCGGCCTCGCCGCCCCAGATCAATTTGGCACCACCGCTGCCGAATCGCTTCCAACGTCGCACGGTCAGGTCGGTCGGCCGTCCGTCCGGGGTGCCGTCCCATCCCTCCATCGGCAACACCGCAAATCGATTCCCAATGCGGCGCGAACCGAGCGTCACCGGACTTCCCAGCGGCGATGCGGCTCCCGAGATCAAGGTGGCGTCGCAGGGCAGGCGAAGTCCGAGGGAACTCGCGTGGTCGCGCAGGGTCTCCGCTGTGCGGAACGAGGCGATCTTGGGGATTTGCATGTGGACGAAGTGAATCGAATTCGAGCCGATGGAAGAACCTAAAAACGGTGGTGGGTTCCGAGGCTAAGGGATTGCCCGTCCGGCGGGAGGAATCGCATGCTGACGCAGTGAGCCAGAATCCAGTTCAATGGCAGAAGGATCAGGATGACGTGTTCCTCGGCTTGGAGTGCGGGGGGACGCGCACCGTGGCGCTTGCCGTGGACGCATCGGGAGTCCTCAAGGCCCGTGTGGAATCCGGGCCCGCCAACCTGCGTCTGGTTTCGGACGAGGCCCTCGTGGCCCGATTCGAGGAGTTGCGCGGAAAGATTCCGACCGTGCGTGCGATCGGAGCCGGCATCGCTGGGGTCCGGGGCGCGGCCGATGTTCGACGGGTGGAAGGATTGCTGGAGCGGGTGTGGCCCGGAGTGCCACGGGCGATTGATCACGATTTGCAGTCCGCGCTCGCTGCGGCGGAGATGGAGGGAACCGCTGGAAAAGGCGCGAAACGCTCCCTGGTGGAGGCGCGGGTCATCGTTCTCAGCGGAACCGGCTCCTGCTGCTTTGGCCGGGCTTCCCGGGGGACGACCGCCAAGGTGGGCGGATGGGGACACCTCCTCGGAGACCGGTGCAGCGGCTACGACATTGCGCATTCCGCGCTTCGGCATGCGGTCGCGGAGTTGGATCGATCGGGAACCTGGGGCGTCCTCGGATCCCGCGTATTGCGGCGCCTTCAGTTGAATGAACCCGATGACCTCATCGCCTGGATGCAGTCCGCCGGGAAAGGCGACATAGCCGGGCTGGCTCCCGAAGTCTTCGCCGCAGCCGAGGCTGGAGACCGTGGATCGAGGCACGTGCTGGAAGTGCTTGCCGGGAGCCTCGCCGAGGATGCCGTGGCCTGCGCCCGGCGGCTGGTGCCCGGAGGCGGCAAGGTTGCGTTTCACCTGACCGGCAGCGTGCTGTTGAAGCAGCCCAAGTTTGGTGCGGCGGTGGCGCGTCGAATCCGTGCCGCCCGGCCAGGATCGCTGGTGGCGCCGCTGCAGCGCGAGTCGGTGTGGGGCGCGGTCGCGATGGCCCGGGAGGTGTGGCTGGCGCGCAATGCCCCGGGAAGTCCTGTGACGCCCGCACGCAAGGCGGCGAATCGGACTTCAATCCCCACGCGCGCCAGCGCTCCGGTCCTTGATTCCAATACCCAATCCGGCCCTTGGATTCCTGCGAGTCGCGGGCTTTCCCCCACCGAGTTGCGGAATCCGCGGTCCCGTGGGTTGGACCGCATGACGCTTTCAAAGGCCCTCGACTGCTTCTGGTCAGAGGAACGACTCGGCATGGAGGCATTGAATTCTGTGCCGGTGCGTCGATCCGTGATGGCTCTGGTGCGTTCGGTCGAGGCGGCCTTTCGAAACGGTGGGCGTCTGATCTATGTCGGAGCCGGCACCAGCGGGCGACTGGGGGTCCTGGATGCGAGTGAGTGTCCCCCCACCTTTCGCACCCCACCCGAGTGGGTGCAGGGAGTCATGGCCGGTGGCGTGACGGCGCTTCATTCGGCGGTGGAAGGCGCGGAGGACGACACGGCGGCGGGATCCCGGTCGGTGGAGGGACGCAAGGTTTGTTCCTTCGACGTGGTGGTGGGAATTGCCGCCAGCGGCCGGACCCCGTTTGTCTGGGGAGCCCTCGACGCGGCACGGAAGGTCGGTGCGAAGACCGGTCTCATCACCCTGAACCCGCGACTCTCCTTTCGCGGGGGATGGAAGCCGGATCACGTGATCGCGGTGGAGACCGGGCCGGAAGTGATCACCGGCTCCACGCGTCTCAAAGCCGGTACAGCCACCAAGCTGATCCTAAATGTCATCACCAGCCTGTCGATGGTGCGGCTGGGAAAGGTGATGGATAATTTGATGGTGGACCTGAATCCCTCCAACGCGAAACTGCGCGACCGGGCGGCGCGCATGGTCATGGAGTTGACCGGGGTGGGGTATGCCGAGGCCGTGGAGGCGTTGATGCCGGGAACCAAGAACGGTGCAGGAAGTGCCCCGGTGAGCGCCCTGCGAACGATCCGCGAGGCGGTTCGGAGTTTGCGTCGCCGCCAAGAGGATCGGTGATCGGATTCGGATTGGCCTCTGGCGCACAGGATTGATTGGAGTTTGAACATCACTTCAATTACTGTTTTCGGAGTCTATCCATCGGTAACACAGCTCAACAACTATGCCTGAATCATTGCCTGAAGGTTCCGAGAAGCCGTCTGCGCATGAGGCGCCCCGTACCGGGGACGCCCCGAATCGCGCCACGCCGGCCGAGATTTCGGACATGATGGCCAGGAACCTCCGGATGCGCACCAAGCGCGTTCCGCGTGCGGTTCGGCGGAATTACTTTTTGTACCTGCTGTTCTACGAGGGCTTCTTCCGTTGGGCCGTCGCGGCGGGTGTGGTTTGCGTGTTGATCGTCGTGGCACTGGTGCCGCGCATCTGGATCACCTCGCCCGAGGGGTACATCCCGGTTCGCAAGGTTCGCGGGCTGGACATCATCCAGGGAGCGTCGTTCCGTCGTGCGGCCGTGAAGGAGGCCGAGGCTGGAAGGCTGGAGGAATCGATTCAAAAATGGCGTGCGGCCCTCGCCGCCGATCCGGCGAATGTCGATGCGGTCAAAGGCTTCCTGAAGGCGCTCTCGATTCAGCCGGTTCCCGATCATGAACTTCTTCCGCAGGGAGCCTACGAGGCTTCGGAACTGATGCGCCTGGCGGGAACGAACGAAACCACCATCACCGCCGCCTCGGAGTTTTATCTTCGGTACAACCAGTACGAGTGGCTGATGGAGCGGCTCGACAATCCGACCGCCCCCAAGAACCTCACCGCCACCCGGTGTCTCATCGCCGCCCTGTTTTTCAATGACCAGTTCGGCCGGCTGGGAGCGCTGTTCAAGGAGCGGGCGGCTCTGGTGGAGAACGATCAGGAGTCTCAGCTCTACAAGCGGGCGTTTCTGACGGTGACCGGAACGACCGTGGAAAGCAAGGCCGCCCGGGCCGAGTTGGAGACCGCCGCGACGGATCCCAAACGTCAGGTGTCCGCCCTGCGCATCCTGCTGTTCCTCGATCAGAAGGAACTTCGAATCAACGAATTTGAGAAACACCTGCAGGCACTGGAGGCGTTGAAGAAAGCCCGGTTCCACGACCGCTTCGTGCACTTGTTGCTGTTGAAATCCCTGGGTCGTTCCAAGGACGCGGAGGATCTCGCCCGAACCGCGCTGGGTGCGCCGGATTCGCCCAACGAGGCGGCACAGCTGCTTCAGGTGTGGTCGGAATTCCAGATGTATCCGGAGGCGGCCAAGTTTGCCCGCGAGCAGCTCCTGCGTTTCCGCTACACTCCCACGATCTGGATTCAGCTCGGCCAGATTCTGGTGGACGGAAAGGCCTGGGATGAACTGCGCGCGATCGGCATCCAGCTCCGTGGCATCGAACTGGTGCGTCCAGTCCTCGGCAATTACGGCTGGTACCTTGAGGGCGTCGGTCTTCGCGGCCAGCGCCGCGACGAGGCCGCAGAAGATGCCTTCCAGCGCTTTGTGGCTCAGCCCACCGTGTCCGAGGGAGCGAACTTCAATTCCGCCACCACCATGGCGCGCCTTGGCTACTCGGCCCTGGGATTGAACCTTCTCAAGACCATGGCGGGTTCCACCAATGCCGGAACCGTTTTCTGGAAGCAGTACCTCCTCACGGCTTTTGAGGCACGGAATGCGAAGGAACTGCTCGTGGCGGCGAAGAAACTTTACGATACGGATCGTTCCGATCGCGAAGCCATGAATGACTACGCGGCCGCGCTGCTCACGCTCCGGCAGGAGCCGCAGGAAGCCCTCCGCCTCACCTTTGATCTCATTCAGCGGAGTCCGGGCTCGATCAACTATCAAATCAACCACGCCCAGTCGCTGGTTCAGAACCGGCGGACCGACGAGGCGCGCTCGATGCTCCGGTCCATCCCGCGTGCGTCCCTCGTGTCGGCGCAGCTGATTCAATACGACCTCACTCAGATCGAGGTTTACCTCCAGAATGGAAAAGTGGCCGAAGCGCAGAGCCTCGCCAAAAACCTCGACCGCACCTTCCTCTTCCCCGAGCAGCTGGAGTGGTTGAAGACCGCGGTGGAGGGGGCTCCGAAGAAGTAGTCGGGCTCGGCCCCGGGGTGCGCCATGTTGCGAACCCCGGGCTGGACCGCTGGCGGTTCCCGAAGGTTGGTGAACCGAAATCCGGCGGTTGAAGGGGCGAAATGCTGAAGGGTTGAAATGGGAAGCAACGCAGGTGGGAATCGAACCGCGCATTCCCGCTGCCCGGACTTTGGACTTCTTCCGTTGACCCATGGTTTCGTCGAACCAGCCCGAAGGCTTGGATTGCGTTGAGAGGAACCCCTTCCGGCGGGTTGTGGTTTGGCTGACCACGAAGGGGGCCCGTGGAATCGATTTCGCACAACGGATTGATCCTGCGTTCCTGAGGCAGCTGTTTGCGGAGCCTCGTTTCGGCGTGGCTGCTGCCCTTTGCTTGATCGTTCTTTCGGGCACTGCCGCCAGTGGTCTCAGGCTTTGGAGGGTCACGCCGCGGGGATTCATCCCTGAAATCCGAATCAGCGGGTTCGATGCCCTTGAGGCCCGGATGGAATCCCGCGCTGCGCGAGCGTGTTGGGTGCGACACGATGATTCCGGCGCATTGAATCACTGGCGGGCTTCGGTGAACGCGAATCCCGCAGATCCCATCGCGCTTCGGGAATTGGTCCGAACCGAAGGACACCTGCCCCAACGCAATCGCGCCGCCCTTGATCGGCTCGGCGGCGAGGTGCAGTGGTTGTTGCGCCTGACTGCGACCAATCGGGCGGATCTCGACCTCGCAGTGCAGGTTCTGGATTCCCTGCACGCGGAGGAGCTTCTTGGCGCGGTGCTCGCGGCTGACCGGGCCGATCGCTCCCCGTTTCAACGGCGCGAACGGGCGAAATGGCATCTGCGGTCGGGTCGATTTGACGCATTCGAAGCCGAAGCCCGAACCCTGACCGCGCTCGACACGGCTTCCGATTCCTCGTGGCCACTTTATTGGCTGGCATGGATCGCAGGGACCGACCTGTCGGACCGCGGCGCCGAGGCGCTGCGGTCCCTGAGGGAGGAAGAGGCCTCAAACACTGAATCCGGCCCGGCCTCCGACTCCACCCGCACGCATTTGATCTGTCTCCGCCTTGAATATGTGGTGTCGATGCATCGGCAGGATCCCCATGCGGTCCGGATTGCCCTGTCCCGACTGCGGGAGGCGCGCGGGGACACTCCGGTGGATCATGCCCGATTTTGGAACCTGCTCGCCAATCTCGGTCGAGAGGACGAGGCCCGAACGCTCGCGCAATCGTTCGCGGATCCTCCGGTGACGGTCGATGAGCTCGAATGGATCGGCGCTTCCCTGGTCCGGCTCGGATTGACGAACGAGGCCGTGGACTCCTACCGCCGCTGGTGTGAGCGGCCCGAGGGACGCGGACGAATCTGGGTCACGCTCGGCTCGCTGCTGGTTCGTCTCGAACGCTGGCGCGAAGCGGGAGACCTGGCGGGTCAAATGCGCAGTCACCCCACGGAGGTCGTTTCATGGATTGGCTACAGTCATTACCTCGACGGACTCTCCCTTCTCGCCAATGGACAAACCAACGCCGCCCTCGGGACGCTTCGGCGCATGTTGGAACCCTCGCGGTTCGATCCCGGGGCGCTGGTGACGGTGGGATCGGATTTGATCCATCGCGGATTCCCGGAGATCACCGCCGAACTCCTGCTTCGACACGAATCTGGTGCCTCCGAATCAGTCCGGTACTGGCAGACCTTGGTGCAGGCGGCGTTGGTTCTTCAGGACAGCTCCCTGTTGTTGCAGGCGGCGCAGCGGGAATGGGACCTCAAGCCCGAGAGCCTGGATGCCACCAATGACCTCGCAGTCGCCTTGCTGATCAACGAACGGGAACCCGAACGCGCCCGGGAGTTGACCCGCCGTGTCCTTGAGTTGGATCCCGGTTCTTCTTCCGCTTTGATCCACCACAGTCTCGCCCTGCTTGGGACCGGGCAGGTCCGGGCAGCGCGTCCGCTGCTGGAGTCAGTCGATCTCGACTCCCTCACGCCGCGTCAACGGCATGCACTCGCCTACGCCCGGGTCCTGCTCGGCTCTCAATCGGGGCGTCCTGTCGAGGTCGCCCGCGAGATGCAATTCCTGCGACCCGCGTGGCTGTTTCCCGGCCAGATCGCCCGGGTGGAACATCTCGTGGAATTGGCCTCGGCCGGAACACTTCCGCGCTGATTCCGTCCCGATTCGCTTGGGCCGCTCCGCGTCGTCCGCTATCGTCTCGAAACGATGTCCGCCTCGGTAATCCAGTTTCTCAAGCGATGGGCGATCACCGCATTTGCCGTGATGGTGGCGGCGTCCGTGGTGAAGGGCATTGCTTACGATTCCTTCGTCGCACTGTTGCTCGCCTCTGCCTTGCTCGGATTCCTCAACGCGTTCGCGCGCCCGCTGCTGCTGGTGCTTTCCATGCCGCTGCTGCTCTCGACGCTGGGCTTGTTCGTCCTGGTTATCAACGCGCTCCTGCTGTGGTTCGTGGGCTCCGCCGTGAAGGGATTCCACGTCGCGGGATTTTGGCCCGCGTTTTGGGGCGCGCTGGTCATCAGCATCATCTCGCTCGTGCTCGGACTCTTCCTCGGCGGTGGACCCAAGGTCGCGGTCAAAGGCCGCCATACCAACCCGCGTCGTCGCGATGACGACCAGGGGCCGGTGATCGACGTCTGATCCGGTCCCATGCCCCGGCCCTCCATCCAGTTGAGCGGCGGGAAACCGCGCCGCCGTCCCTCGGTGGTTCCCCCATGGATCTGGTTCCTCCTGCTCGCCGGGCTGATCGGCGGAGGATGGGGAGTGTCTCAATATTGGAATCGATCCCGGTCCACCGATCGCACCCCTTCGCCCGCGCCTGTACCCGCGCCCGTAGCCCAGGTCGTGACCAACGCCGTGACCGCACCCCGGCCCGTGGTCCCACCGACGGTGGTTCCCCCTTCAGCTTCCAATCGGGTCGTTGCTCCCGTCGAGCGACGCGTGGTGGAACCTCCTCCCGTTCGTCCCGCGCTTACCAACCGCCCGGTCGCGACGTCGCGGAACACGAATGTCATCGCCGCGCCGATCCCTTCACCGGTCCTCACCAATGCGCCGGTGGTGTCGTCGAACCGCCCCGCGCTGCGGGTGGAATCAGGATTGGTCCGCACCAACGCGCCGCGTGAGGTCGTCGTCGCGGGCACCAATGAGTTGGACTCGGCCCGGTGGTCGTTGCCGGCCACCAATCGAATCGCGCTGCAAATCGCGCTCGCGGCGCGGGGCATTTCGAGTGGATCGATCGATGGTCTTCCGGGCGCGCAGACCGAATCGGCGATTCGTGCGTTTCAGCTTCAGCAGGGATTGGAGTCCACCGGTCGACCCGATTCCGAGACGTTGCGCCGATTGCAACCCGGCGGGCGTTGCCTGACTGCGCGTCGGATCACCGAGGCCGACCTGGCCCGGATTCGTCCCATCCCAACCACGTGGCTGGGCAAATCCCAATCTCCGCGGCTCGATTACGAATCCGTACTCGAACTCGTCGCCGAAGAGGCGCAGTCGCATCCGCGTTTGATCCGGCAGCTCAATCCGACGGTGAACTTCGACGCCCTCCAACCGGGCGTCGAGTTGGTGGTGCCCAAAATTGAAACACCCCCCGTGCGCCAGGCTTCGGTGGTGCGGATCAATCTCAGTCAGCGCTGGCTGCGGGCGTTCGATGACCGCGGGTTCCTGCTCCTGCATTTCCCGTGCAGCATTGGCCGAATCGCCGAGAAGCGTCCGGTGGGCGAATTGCAGGTGCTGGTGACGGCGAAGGATCCCAACTACACCTTCGATCCCGCAGTGTTTCCGGAATCGGCGGAGGCCCGCGGAATCCGCACTAAACTGATCCTCCCGCCCGGCCCCAACAATCCGGTGGGCGTGGCCTGGATCGGACTCAACCGCCCCGGATTCGGCATTCACGGCACGCCCGGACCCGAGCAGGTCGGCCGAACCGAAAGCCACGGGTGCTTTCGTCTGGCCAACTGGAATGCGGAACTGCTGCGTCGTCGCGTGAAGCCGGGAACGACCGTCGTGGTGGAACCCTGACCGGATTCGCCGGACCACTCCTATTGGTGGTACCTCAGCGCGGATTGACCACGTTGATCCACTCGCCGACCGCCTGTCGAACGGCCTCGCCGGTCTTGGCGCGGGGCGTGACGAAGCGCGGCGTAAACCACGGGAACGATCCCACCAGGTCTGGCGTCACGAGGATTTGTCCGTCGCAGGCGTCCCCGCTTCCGATGCCAATCGTGATCATCTTTTTGCAGGAGCGCGTGATCTCCTCGGCCACCGGTGGGGTGACCAATTCCAGCACGCAGGCAAACACGCCCGCAGCCTCCAGCGCGAGTGCATCGCGCACCAGCCGGTTGCGGCCTTCGTCATCCCGGCCCTTGATGCGGTACTTGCCGCCTTCCTCCACCACGTGCTGGGGCAGCATTCCCAAATGGCCGCAGAAGGGGATGCCGGCATCAATGATGGCCTCAATCTGCGGCAAAATCTCGGTGCCGCCCTCCGCCTTCACGTACTCGGCCCCGGCCTCCATGAGGCGACGCGCATTGGCGACGGCGATCTCCGGAGTGTCGTAGCTGTGGTAGGGCAGATCGGCCCCGACGAGCGCCGCGGGACGCGCGTTGGACACGGCGCGGGTGTGGTGGATCATGTCCTCCATGGTCACCAGCGTGGTGTCGGGGTGTCCGAGCACGACCATGCCGAGGGAATCACCCACGAGGAGAAAAGGAATTCCGGCTTCATCCAGCAGACGCGCCGTCGGGTAGTCGTAGGCGGTCAGGGCCGGGATGCGCGACTTTCCCTTTCGGGCGGCGATGCTGGCGATGGTTTGCTTTGGCGAAGCGTGTTCCGCAGTCACTGCGATAAGGTCGCTGGAAACGGTTCGGAGTCCAGCGGCCAGTGCATCGGGCGAATTGATGTGTCACGCCCCGGCTTGGATCGGATTTGTCGCGCGAATGACCCCACTTTGCCAATGAGGGGTGCCAATTTGCCTTGGCCAAAGCCTTTGACGCCCCTTCTCCCGACCCCTAGGTTCGGGTTTCCGTACAGAAATGCGCCTGCCATGATCGGCTACATCATCAAAAAGATCCTCGGATCGAGGAACGAACGTGAGGTTCGGAAACTGCGTCCGTTGGTCACTCAGATCAACGCGTTCGAGCAGCAGCTCCAAGCCCAGCCCGAAGAGGTGCTGCGCCAGAAGACCGCCGCGTGGAAGGAAAAGCTCTCCAAGATCGAGGATCTCGACGTGCTCAAGCAGGAGCTCGAAGCCATCCTGCCGGAGGCCTACGCGGTGGTGAAGAACGCCTGCCGCCGCCTCACGGATTCGAAGGCCGAGGTTGAAGTGCGCGGGCACAAGCTGGTGTGGAACATGGTTCCGTTCGACGTCCAGTTGATCGGCGGCATCGCGCTGCACCGCGGTCACATCGCTGAAATGGCCACCGGCGAAGGTAAGACGCTGGTCGGCACTCTCCCTGTCTATCTCAACGCCATCACTGGCCGCGGCGTTCATGTGGTCACGGTCAACGACTACCTCGCCGCCCGCGATTCCGACTGGATGGGCGCCGTGTACCGTTACCTCGGGCTGACCGTCGGTTGTATCCTGCATGATCAATCTCCGCAGGTGCGTCGCGAAATGTACGCCTGCGACATCACCTACGGCACGAACGCCGAATTCGGCTTCGATTACCTGCGCGACAACGGCATGGCCTCCCGCGCCGAAGAGCAGGTCCAGCGCGGACACTACTTCGCCATCGTGGACGAAGTGGACTCGATCCTCATCGACGAGGCGCGCACCCCGCTGATCATTTCTGGTCCGGCCGTCATTTCGGTCGAACACAAGTACACCGAGTTCAAGCCCGCGGTGGAGCGTCTGGTTCAGGCGCAGCGCGAGCTGACCAACCGGTACCTCCGCGAAGCCGAGGAAGTGCTGCGCAAGCTCAAGCCGGCGGATGGATCGAATCCCAAGGCCCCCGAGGAACTGGAACGCCAGCTCGCTTCGCTGCTCTACAAGGTGAAACTCGGCCAGCCCAAGTCCGAAGGCCTGATGCGGTTCTTCGAAACGCCGGAGAACCAGAAGCGCGTGCAGATGTACGAAGTGGAGCTGCACGGCGACCAGTCCAAGAAGGGACTCTACGAAGAGAAGGAACAGCTCTTCTTCGCCATCGAGGAAAAATCCCACGAGGCGGATCTCACCGAAAAGGGCCGCGAATTCATCTCTCCGTCCGATCCCGAGGCCTTCGTGCTTCCCGACCTGGCGACCATGTTCAGCCAGATCGATTCCGGCGCCGAGGCGGATCCCCGCAAGCGTCTTGAGGCCAAGGCCAAGCTCCAGGCGCAGTTCGAGGAGCGCGCTCAGGTCATTCACGCGATTTCCCAGCTGCTCAAGGCCTACTGCATTTACGAGCGCGATGTGCAGTACGTGGTGCAGGACAACAAGGTGGTCATCGTCGATGAAAACACCGGTCGTCTGATGTCGGGCCGCCGCTGGAGCGAAGGCCTCCACCAGGCCGTGGAAGCGAAGGAAGGCGTCGAAATCGAACGCGAAACGCAGACCCTCGCCACCATCACCATCCAGAATTACTTCCGCCTCTATGCGAAGCTGGCCGGCATGACCGGTACGGCGGAGACCGAGGCCTCGGAGTTCCACGACATCTACAAGCTCGGGGTGATGACCATCCCGACCAATCGTCCGAACATCCGCAAGGACTCGAACGACACGGTGTACAAGACGCGCCGCGAGAAGTTCGCCGCCGTGTTGAAGGAAATCCGCGAACTGCATGCGCAGGGACGCCCGATTCTCGTCGGCACCATTTCCGTGGAAACCAGCGAAATGCTGAGCAGGATGCTGACCAAGGAAAAGATCCCGCACGCCGTGCTCAATGCGAAGTACCACGAGCAGGAAGCGGAGATCGTCACCCGCGCCGGTCAGCGCGGCGCGGTTACCATCGCCACCAACATGGCGGGCCGCGGCACCGACATTAAGCTCGGACCCGGCGTGGCCGAGGTCGGCGGACTCCACGTGCTCGGCACCGAGCGTCATGAGTCACGCCGCATCGACCGCCAGTTGCGCGGCCGTTGCTCGCGTCAGGGCGATCCAGGCTCCTCCCACTTCTTTGTGTCCCTCGAAGATGACCTCATGCGTCTCTTCGGTTCCGACCGCATCACCAAGGTCATGGAACGCATGGGCCTCGAAGAAGGCCAGGAGCTGGAGCATCCGCTGCTCAACCGCTCGATCGAAACCGCGCAGAAACGCGTCGAACAGCACAACTTCCAGATCCGCAAACGCACGCTCGAGTACGACGACGTGATGAACAAGCAGCGCGAGGTCATCTATGGCTTCCGCAACGAGATCATCCGCTCTGACGACGTCCGCGACCGTTTGATGGACGTCATGGAAGAAGTGGTGCTGCTCAAGGTGCAGGAGTTCACCAGCGCGGAGTCCGATCCGGGCGAATGGAACATCCGCGGCCTGTCCGACTGGGTGAATCTGAACTTCCCCATCGGCATGCCCGAGGAGGAAATCCTCAAGGCCGGCCGTTCCGGCAAGGAGCTCCCGGTGACGGGTTCGCTCTTCGACGGCCTGAGCGAGGCGCAGTTTGCGACGTTGAACTTCGTCAGCGCAGCCATCCGCGACGCGTACGAACTCAAGGTCAGCTTCGAGAAGCCCGAGGCACTCGCGAGCATCGAACGCTACACCATTCTCAGTGCGATCGACCGTCTCTGGCAGGAGCACCTGTACGGAATGGATTCGCTCCGCAGCTCGATCGGCCTGCGCGCCTACGGCCAGCGGGATCCGCTCATCGAGTACAAGGCGGAAGCCTTCAAGCTCTTCGACGAATTGATGGTCAACATCAAGACGGAGGTCTGCCACAACATCTTCCGCAGTGCGTCGAGCCTCATGGCGTTTGAGCAGTTTCTGCACAACCTGCCCCAGGTCACCACGCACCAGACTCCTGATGCCTTCGCCGAGCCCTCCCAGGGGGAGACCAGCGAAATGGTTTCGGAAGCCAACGCCACGCTGGCCAAGGCGCGTCCCGTGCAGGCCACGCCGCGCGTCGGCCGCAACGACCTCTGCCCCTGCGGCAGCGGAAAGAAGTACAAGAGCTGCTGCGGCAAGTAATTCGCGATCGCATCCTCCATGGCGGAAGTCGTCATTCTCGGCGGCGGGGTCATTGGGTTGTGCACCGCGTATTATGCGGCGCTCGACGGGCACCGGGTCACGGTCGTGGACCGCAACCCGGAGCAGCGCGATGGCTGTTCCTTCGGCAACGCGGGCATGATCGTGCCCAGCCACTTCGTGCCCCTGGCCGCGCCTGGAATGGTGGCCATGGGGTTGAAGTGGATGTGGAATCCGGAGTCGCCGTTCTACATCAAGCCCCGCCTCAATGCGGACCTCATCGCGTGGGGGTATCAATTCTGGCGCTCCGCCACGGCAGGCCATGTGGAACGGGCCGGCCCGGTCATCCGCGATCTCAGCTTCGCCAGCCGGCGCGCGTACGAGGAACTCGCGGCGCTTCCCGACATGGACTTCGGCCTCGTCCGCAAGGGCCTGCTGATGCTGTGCAAGACGCAGCACGCGCTCGACGACGAAGCCCGCGGCGCCACCCGTGCGCGCGCGCTGGGAATTCCCGCCGATATCCTGGATGCCGCGCAGACCGCTGCGCTTGATCCCGATGTCACCATGGACATCGTCGGTTCGGTCTACTATCCGCGGGATTGCCACCTGTCGCCCGATCGCCTGATGGCCGGGCTGCTCCGCAAACTCAAGGGCCTCGGCGTGCGATGGCACTGGAGTACCGAGGTGGAAGGCTGGCGTACCGAATCTGGTAAAGTTCGTTCGGTGCGTTGTTCCGGCGGAGTGGGCGAACTCACCGGGGACGAATTCGTTCTCGCGGGTGGGTCGTGGTCCACGGGCATTGCCAACGGACTCGAACTCCACCTGCCGATGCAGGCGGGCAAGGGATACTCGCTGACCCTGAAAAAGCCGCGTCAGCTCCCGCGCTTGTGCTCGATTTTCACCGAAGCCCGCATGGCGATCACGCCCATGGGGGAGACGCTCCGTTTCGGCGGAACGATGGAGATCGCGGGATTGAACGAGGACATCAATCCGGTCCGCGTCCGGGGCATCATCAAGTCGGTGCCCAAGTATTTTCCGGAATTCCAGGTCAGCGATTTTGAAGGCATCCAGCCGTGGCGCGGATTGCGTCCGTGCTCCCCCGACGGCATGCCGTTCCTGGGTCGCCCGGCGCGATTCCACAACCTGGTGGTTGCTACCGGACACGCGATGATGGGACTGAGCCTCGGTCCGGTGACCGGTCAACTGGTGACCGAGTTGCTGGCTCACAAGACGCCGTCCATCCCTCTGACGCTGATGAATCCCGACCGCTTCGCATGACGCGCCAGCGGCCCCCTATCCATCAACCTAAAAGCGGCAGTTCGAACCGCAGATGGACGCAGATCAACGCAGATGGAGAGGGAGATAGGTCGCTGGATGCGCCTCCCATTCATTCACCTGCGGGGTGAATCTCAATGGCCTCCGTTCCGCGCATTCGAATCTGCGTCCATCTGCGTTTATCTGCGGTTGTTTTCTCTCTCAACTGCCGTTTCTAGGATCAACGGTAGGGAGGAGCTGCCGCTTCTTCGTAACTACAAAACGACCAGCGCGAGCGCCGTCGTTGCTGGGCGCCGGGCAACCCCAATGCAAGTGCGGATGACTTCCGAGACCCGTGTGATCCGCCTTCTCCCGGCGGCGGCTACGCGGAAAAGTTCGAATTACTGAACGGTCCAGTCGAACTCCAGGCGCGTCAGGGTGCCGGCTTGTTCGTCTACGATTTCCAGATCCTTCAGTTTCCAGACGCCGTCCACCTTCTTCACGCTGCCCACGCTGAAGGCCTTGATCAACGTGCCGCGCGCATCGTAGGCCTCGGCCATCAGGGGCTGCTTGTGCTCGAGATCGATCCACGACTTCACCCTCACCGGTCCGCCGTTGGAGGTGCTTCCCGCAGGACGCGTGCTTTCCAAGATTCGACAGGGACGGCCTTTCCGCATCTCGGGTCGGTCGCGACGAATGATCTTTTGTCCCGGCCAGTGAAGGAATTCGAGGGCGAGATCCGACACGCTGAAATCTGATCCGGCGAAGGATTCTTCCGGTCCGGCCGTCACCGCGGTGGCAGCGCCATCGCGCAGCACTTCGCGGGTGGGGGTGCTTCCCGGACGATGATGCAGCGTGAGCGTCTGTCCGCCCAAGGCACCGCTCGGCTCGGCCCGGTACACCACGGTCCAATCGTCGCCGGTCTGCGGAACCAGCGTCTGGATGCGAATCGGGATTTGCGTCCGGCGCCCGTCGGCACCGCGCCGATGCAGGACCGCCGCGTTGGTGAAACTCTGGTTCGGCCGCGCGGTTCGCAATTCGGCGGCGAGGGCCATTCCTTCCGACGCGTCGTTTCCGGCGGCGATCAACACAGGTTCTGCGGCACGCACCAACACCGGGACCGCGCTGGAAAGGCTCAGGAGGAGGGCAGCCACTCGGGTGATCCGGGCGGCGGCAGCAGACTTGGGAAGGAAAGGAATCATGCGCGTGGGGAGCCCGGAACGGGTTTGCGGGCGGAAGGGGATCGCGGTGCCGACGGAGTGAAGCGGATGGTGGCCTGTTCCCCGCGTCGACCCTGGATCACCAATCCCGGAGGCGTTTGTCCCGGGGGAGCGCTGCAACCGCAGGCGGTGTCGTGCTGGAGGGAAAACCGGCGCGGCCGGAAGCGCCGCCACAGGAAAATCCCGGCGGTCGCTGCCACCACCGCAAGGGCTGCCGGCTGCTGCCAATCCATGCGCCAAACCTCGTCACCTGAGCCGGGTTGTCAACGTCCTGACTTGCTCCGCGAGGTTGAAATCGTTTCCAACCCGATCAACGACGCTGCGGGTTCACGCGTGGATGGTGGCGTCTCAGCGCACCAACAGCGCGTAGAGAATGGCCACTGCGCCGGCACCGAGAATTCCGATCCAAAGCCCGGAGGCGCGGCGGCGACGGACGTACAGGAGCAGCCAGAGACCGGATGCTGCAATAAGCGCAAGCAGCCCCGCGGAGACGTCGATCACCCAGGCCCATCCAGTGCCGGTGTGGCGTCCCTTGTGCAGGTCGTTCACGAGCGCGACCCAGCCTTCGCGGGTGACGGTGAGTTGGTACGCGCCCGTCTTGCGCTGGATGACTGCATCGGCCGAGAAGGCCGGACCTTTGAAGGCCAGACTGGCTTCGTCGTCTTCCACCCGGAAGTCGTCCACCAGGCCGGTCACTCCATGCGCCTGTCGCAGGAATTCGACGACGGCCAGGCGGTTCACCGACTTCGCATCGTCCCCGGGCTTCAACCATTCAACCCGCATTTTACCCGTGATCCGGTGCGTGGATGGTCGGGTGCCAAAGGTCCAATCGGGATGATTGAGCGTGAGCCCGGTCAGCGCGAAGAAGAGCAACGCGCCGAGCCCGGCCATGGAGGCGTAGGTGTGGAGCCAGCGCATCCAGGCGGGGAGACGACTGCGGCCGGATCCGCCCCCGGAGGACGGTTCACTTCCGGGCGCTGCGTCGTCGGAGTTCAAGTGTGGCTCCCTGGATGTCTTCGTTGCCCTTCAGCGTGGCGTTGAAGGGCTGCTCGCCGAGGGTGAATTCGTGCTTCACCAGACTGTAAGGCCCGTGCTCGCGCGCTGCTTCGACGTAGAGGGTGTACTTGCCCGGCTTCACCGCCACGCCGGCGTCGTCCTTGCCGTCCCACACCACGGAGTATTTCCCCGGATTGCGGGTGGCGCCGGAGGTGGTGGTGACAAGGTCCTTGTCGTCGGCGAGACGCCGGGTGTCGTCGGACCGACGCCAGCGGCGGAGATCCGGAATCCAGCGCGCACCCTTGGGCGATTGCAGGACCCAGAGCAGGACGGTGCGCACCGGGAATCCGTCGGTGTCTTCAACCCAAATGGCAACATAGGGACGCCGATAGCGCTCGCCTTCAGCGCGCCCGAGTTCGAAGTCCACGGCCAGTTCCATCGACGTTTCGGCCTTGGATGCGGAGGGCTTGGCGGATCCCGGCTTGAGATCGTCGACCACCAGCGTCGGGCCTGATTCCGGCCAGCGGGTGCTGCGAACGGTGCGCCCGTCGGCCAGGGTCAGCAAACACGCCACTCCGGGGGTGGCGTCGGCGACGCGCAGACTTTCGATCGGATCCATCACGCTGAAGGTGGTGGAAAGCGCGTCCGCAGTGGTGGTGTCGGCGGCAATCACCGTTGCTCCCAGGACGTGGTCGGCGGGTTCCCCGCTGCGGGGATCGATGATGTGGGAACGGTGACGCCCCGCGGCGTCGGTTCCGCGGCGGTAGTTGCCGCTGGTGGTGAGTGCGGAGTCGCGCAGGGTGACGGTCCCGATCGGGGTGACGTTTTCGGCATCGTGCCGCGGATCGGTGAGAGCGATGGTTTCGGTGAACCGGCCGCGGACCCGAAGATCGCCGCCGATCTCCAGCATCACACCCTCCACGCCCTCGGTATTTTGGGCGCGGAGGCTGGCGCGTTCGATGATAAAGCCCTTGGCGATGGCGTTCAATGTGAGCGGAGCATCGGAAAGATGCGTCGCGGTGCCGTGCGCGCGGTCCAGGCTCCACGCGGGACGATTGGCCTGCAGTGCCGCTGCGGACAATTGCTCGGACGAAGGTTCCTTCTGGGTTGCAGAGGCTGATTTCCAGAGTCGACTGAACACCTCGGCCGTCGGATTGAAGGCCCCATGGGAGACCGTGCGCCAGCGGTCGCACTGATCCAGCACCTCGAACAATTCGGGCGTAATGGCGACCGCTTCACCGCGGGTGCGCTGCCAACGTGAGAATTCGGAATCCGGAGAATAGCTGCTGAAAATCCTCGCCAGCCGGTCGATCTCCGCGAGGGCGATCGACTCCGCCCGGGCTGCCGAGTTCGCGTCGCGCGCTCGCAGGCGAAGCTCCATCGAGGTGCCGAGGACGTTCTCGTGGTGAAAGACAAACCGCTCCGGCTCGCCCACCGAAGCGGCCCGTGCGGCGACGGCGGCAACGGTTGCGGTGAGACAGCAGCCGAGGGCGAATCGGCGCAGCAGGGGAGAGATCATAAGGCGACAATCACCGACGGACCGTTATTGTTGTTCGCGACGCGGTCCCCGGCGTTCGCCTTCCTCGGGTCCCCGGGCGCCATCCTTGGACGCCTGCGCGGTGATGAATGCGGTCAGCTCTTCCTTGGAGGCGAAGCCGTCGCGATTGGCGTCGGCGCGGGTCACAATGGCGCGCATCCGTTCCGGCAGTTCGTCGGGAGCGAGTTTGCCGTCGCCGTTTTTGTCGTAGGCCATGAGGCGTCCGACCTGATCCGTCACGTCGGCCGCATTGGAGCGTCGACCTTCACCGCCGGGTCCGAACCCTCCCGCCGGTCGCAATTCTTCGGCGGACAATTTGCCGTCGCCATTCTTGTCGAGGCTCTTGAGCGCCTTGGGGGCGTTGGCAATTTCCTCGGCGGAAAGTTCGCCGTCGTGGTTGGTGTCGAGCGCCTGCATGAGTGGCGACACCCGCATGCGTCCGCGTCCGAATCCTTCTCCGCCGAAGCGTTCCCGGTCGCCGCCGCCCGGGCCCCCCTCTTCCCGCCTTGGACCTTCGGGCCGATCCTTTGGGGGTTCCTGAGCGAAAGTGATGGGGAGTTGAACCGAAAGGCTCAGCAGAGCAGTGGTGATCAGACACAACGATGCGGACTTCATGCCACCAAAGACCGTATCGATTCCCCGGCGGTTACGGGTCGGGATCCGGGCCGGGCGAGGATTGACGAACCGCGACGGGCAGGGCTGCATCCTGCGCATGCGCAGTCATCACGATGCAGCCAAGGGGCGTTCCAGGATGGGAACCGGCGGATTCCAGCGCCTCGTGTTGTCCTTGGTGGTTCTCGGTTCCATGGCCGGGATGGGATGCGCCGGAAAATCGAAGAATCCCGCGGTGCCGAGGGTGCTGAAGCATCCGGTGCCGGCCGATCGGATCCGTCCGCTCGATTCCGGGTCGGGCAAGGTGGTGCGGGTGGATGCGCGTCTGAAGTTTGTGGTCTTGGACTTCACACTGACCGCCGTGCCGCAGCCCGGGCAGCGGCTGGAAGTGGTTCGCGATGGGCAATCGGTGGGCGAATTGCGGGTGACTGGACCGGCCTCAAACACCATGACCGTGGCGGATTTGGTGGCCGGACAGGCTCAATCCGGGGATGCCGTGCGTCCCAAGTGAGTCGGAAAGGGTCCGCCGGGAGGTTTTCGGAACCCGTCATTCCCTTGGAATTGGTGTTTGACCGCCTTTTCACCGGACCGATAGCTTCCCCGGCTCCGAATCCAACGGTTTTTCAGTATGTTTGGCACCATTCGTAAGCATCAGCAGTGGCTCTGGATCGTGATCATCGCCGGGGTGATCATCAGCTTCGTAGCCTTTTTCACGCCCAATCAACCCGCTCTCAGTGGTCTCACTGGGGGAGGTGAGTTCGGCACCCTGAACGGCAAACCGCTGACCCGCGAGATGCTGATCAATTTCGGGCGCCAGGCTCAGCTCGCCGGTCGGCTCCGTTTCGGCGACGGCGCGGATGGCCAGCAGGCCCGCCAGATGGGATTCGACGTCAACCAGCAGCGCCTGGAGCTCATGCTCGTGGACGCCAAGCTGAAGGAGTTCGGAATCACCGCCAGCGATGAAGCCGTGGCCAACTGGATTCGCGACAACCTGAAGGATCCCAAGACCGGTGCCGTGGATTATCAGGGATTCGTCGATCGCGTGCTGACCGCCAATCACTTCACCGAAGCCGACTTCCAGGATTTCGTCCGCCGTCAGATTGGTCTGACCCACTTGCATGACGTCGTGGGCGTCGCCGGTCAGCTCGTGACTCCGGAGGAAGCTAAGACCGAGTTCCGCCGCCTCAACGACCAGTACGTCGCCAGCGTAGCGATGTTCTCGCCGACCAATTTCACGGCATCGGTCGCCATGGATCCTTCCTCGATCCGCCAGTACTTCACCAACCAGCTCGCCAACTACCGCATTCCCGAGCAGACCGTGATCAGCTACGTCCGCTGGGATTCCGCGGCCCACATGGCGGAAGTCGAAGCCGAGCTCGCGAAGCGGCCTGACCTCACCAACACCTTCCTCGGCATCTACCGTCAGCGCGGTGCCGACTTCTTCCGCGACAAGGCGGGCGCAGTCATGACGCAGGACGCGGCGCTGGTTGAGATCCGTCGCACCGTGGTCGAGAGCGAAGCCGTGAATCGCGCCGGTCGCGCTGCGACCGAGTTTGCCAACGCCCTCTACGCCATGGAGCCGGCGAAGGCCGAGAATCTGGTTTCGCTCGCGAAGTCACAGAAGCTGGTCGTTCACGAGAGCCAGCCGTTTTCCGAGGGCGGTCAGATCGTTGGACTCGAGGACGCCGGTGAGCTGATCCGTGCGTCGGTCCGCCTCACCCCGGCCCAGCCGTTCACCCGTCCGGTGCGTTCGGAAAAGTCGGTGTTCGTCGCCTCGCTCGTGCGTCGCATCCCGAGCCGGGTGCCGGCCTTTGAATCCGTGCAGCCGCAGGTGACGGTGGATTACCGCCGCGCCCGTTCGGCAGAACTGGCCCGCCAGGCCGGCCAGAATTTCGCCGCTGCCGCCCAGAAGGCCGTCGGCCCGACCAAGTCCTTCGCCGCCGCCGCTGCCGAAGCCAAGGTGTTCGTCGCCGAACTTCCTCCGTTCTCCGCCACCACCACGGCGCTGCCCGCAGGAGCCCCGGCCATCAGCCTGCCCTTCCTCCAGCGTGTCGCTTCGAGCCTCAAGCCGGGCTCGGTGGGTTCATTCGTTCCGTACCTGGACGGAGGTCTGGTGATGTTCCTCAAGGAAGTGAAGCCCGCGGACGAGGCGGTCGTGAAGGCCGGTCTCAGCGGGTTCATTGAAGAACAGCGCCGTCAGCGTCAGGAAGAGGCGTTCCAGGAATGGTTCGGCCACGAATTCCAGAAGTCCGGGCTCGCGTCGCTGCTCAAGAAGCAGGGCGGGGCGAACTGACATGAAACCGGCCGCCCCGGCCATCAAGCTGTCGTCCCGCGCCACGTCCGAGTTCTGGGAAATCCCCGTCCTCCACGAGGACGATCATCTTCTGGCCATCGATAAACCGGCGTGTCTCCTGACATCGCCGGACCGTTACGACCCGGACCGCCCAAATTTGATGCGGCTGCTGCACGACGGCATCGCCGCGGGCAAGCCGTGGGCCAAGGAGCGGGGGCTGGAATATCTGTCGAACGCGCATCGCCTCGATTTTGAAACCACTGGCGTGCTGCTGCTCGCCAAGGACCGTCCCTCATTGGTTCGGCTGGCGAATCATTTCGGGTCCGAGACGCCCAAGAAGACGTATCTCGCTCTGGTGATGGGATCGCCCGCCACGGATGAGTTTTCGATCGATCTGCCGCTGGATCAGGATCACT
Source organism: Verrucomicrobiota bacterium (assembly GCA_947454705.1). Taxonomy (GTDB): domain Bacteria; phylum Verrucomicrobiota; class Verrucomicrobiia; order Limisphaerales; family UBA9464; genus CAIVQB01. The sequence continues at coordinate 30,400 of CANGKZ010000032.1, read as the reverse complement.
TCGAGCCCGGTCGCATGCGCGTGTCGCGTGCGGGCAAGAAGTCGTTCACTGCGTTCAAGGTGATCGAACGCTTCGCCGGCGCCGCGCTGGTGGAGTGCCATCCGCGCACCGGGCGGACGCATCAGATCCGTGTCCACCTCATGGAGGCGGGGCACCCGATCTACGCCGATCCCGTGTACGGCGGCCGTCAGCTCATGCTTTCGGCGCTGAAGCACGGGGATTACCGGCTCAAGCACGATCGCGAGGAGCGCCCGTTGATCGGCACTCTCGCGTTGCATGCCGCATCGCTTCAACTGCCCCATCCGGCGACCAACGAGCTGGTCCGGATCCAGTCTCCCACGCCGAAGGTGATGCAGGTGGCGTTGAAATACCTGCGCCGGTATGCGCCGCCGTTGGCGTGAAAAATCCCTCGCCGGTTCTCCCTCCGGCTCTCACAGTGCCCGTGCCGAGTTTTCCGCTCTGAAATGACATGAAAGCCAAGATCGTCATCACCCCGAAGAAAGCCGTTCTCGACCCCCAGGGTAAGACGGTCCAGAACGCGCTGGAACACATGGGCTACACCGGGGTCACCGGCGTCCACGTGGGCAAGTATCTGGAAATCGATCTCGCCCCGGGCACCGACGCCGCCGCGGCGCGTCAGGCCTTGAACGAGGCCGCCCACCGGTTTCTGAGCAACCCGGTGATCGAGGACTACCGGTTGGAAATCGTGGATTGAGCCCGGATTTAGTGCTTCCAAACGCTACGCCACCGCCACCGCCACCGACCCGAGATTTCCCGAACCCTTTCTGTTTCGATGCACTTCGCTGTCCTCCAGTTCCCCGCCAGCAATTGCGACCAGGACTGCCTCCACGCCGTTCGCGTGCTCGGGCACACGGGTGATTTTGTGTGGCACAAGAACACCAGCCTTGGCGCGGCCGATGCCGTGATCGTGCCGGGCGGGTTCAGCTACGGCGATTACCTCCGCTGCGGGGCCATTGCGCGTTTCAGTCCGGTCATGCAGGCCGTGCAGCAATTTGCCGCGAACGGCGGCCTGGTGCTCGGGATCTGCAATGGATTCCAGATCCTGTGCGAAGCCGGGTTGCTGCCGGGCGCGCTGGTTCGCAATCGCGATCTCCAGTTCCATTGCGAGCAGGTCTATCTCAAGACCGCGAATCGCAACACGCCGTTCACTTCAGCCACGCCGTCGGACCGCCCGATGCGCATGCCGGTGGCTCACGGCGAGGGATGCTATTTTGCCGATGAAGCCACGCTCGCCGGGCTCCAGTCGCGCGGACAAATTCTCTGGCAGTACTGCACCGCGGGCGGTGAGCTGTCGGACGGGGCGAATCCGAACGGATCGCTTCTGAACATTGCCGGCATCGCCAACGACCGCTTCAACGTGGCCGGATTGATGCCGCATCCGGACCGGGCCAGTGAATCAATCTTGGGCACCGACGACGGACGCTGGATCTTCGAAAGCATGGCGCGCGGCCTGAAGGCTGCCGCAGCGGCCAGCGCAGCCTGATCCGCAGCCGGCCCTTTGTGCCGGATCCGGGACCCGTCCGCCCTCCGAATCGCGGGGCAAGCAACAGTTGCCAGCGGGATGGCGCGAGCGATGTTCGCCAGGAAGCAACATGGGTCTGGAATTCAAAGATTACTACGCGACTCTCGGCGTTCCGCGCACCGCGTCGGACGACGAGATCAAAAAAGCATTCCGCAAACTCGCGCGGATCCATCACCCCGATGTCTCGCGCGACAAAAAGGGTTCGGAGGAGAAGTTCAAGGAGATCAACGAGGCCTACGAAGTCCTCGGCACTCCGGAAAACCGTCGCAAATACGACACCCTCGGGGCCGATTGGAAGCGCGGGGCAGCCTCGCAACCCCCGCCCGGATGGAACCCCCGCGGCCAGCGCGGCCCGGGCCGGGGACGCGCCAATTCGCAGGAATTCAACTTCGGCGGAACCGGATTCAGCGACTTCTTCGAACGGTTCTTCAGCCAGTCGGGCAGCCCGGGCGGACGCGGCTTTGATCGCTACGACAGCGATGATGACGCCGCGGCCTCGCGTCGCGGTCAGGACGTGGAAGGCGACCTCGCCGTGTCGCTCTTGGAAGTGTTGGAGGGTTCGGTGCGCTCCGTGTCGGTGCGCTCGACCAATCCCACGACCGGCGCGGCGGAATCAGAGACCTTCAAGGTTCGGATCCCGATAGGAGTGAAGGAAGGACAACGCATCCGCGTGGCCGGAAAGGGTGGCGCAGGAGTCGGCGGCGGCACGGCGGGCGACCTGATGCTGCGCGTGCGGATTAGTCCGCATCCGGATTTCGAGGTCGAGGACAACGACCTTCACACGGACCTGCCCATCGCGCCGTGGGAGGCGGTACTCGGGGCCACGGTGACCGCGCCGAGTCTCGAAGGGCCGGTGCAAATCAAGATTCCCGCCGGCACGGCCAACGGCCAGCAGTTGCGCGTTCGCAAACGTGGGCTGCCGCGGGTCGAAGCCCCGCTGGATCGCGGAGACCTTTACGTGCGTCTGCAGATCGAAATGCCGACAACCTTCACGGAGAACGAACTCGCAGCCTGGCGTACGCTGGCGGCGACCTCGCAATTCAATCCGCGAAACGAAGAGCCGGTCGCGGAGTAGGGGATTCGGAAGTCGGAGATCGGAGATCGCAGATGGAAGATCGGAGGGGGCGCGTCATAGATTTCTCCGATCGGCTTCCAGTGCTAAAACGACGGCGCTGACGCTCCGCAGCGCCGGATTCCCCTTCAACGCTTCAACTTTTTTAACCCTTCAACTCCCGTTTCCCGGTTCAACGCCTCAGCTTCCGCTTCTCAACCCAAACCTTCGAGTTGCCGGACTTTGGCGGTTGATTCCTACTGGGGAAAATCCAACCCCGGAGGATCCCCATGACCGCGAAGGAAATCCTGTCCGAACTCAAACCCCTCGGCAGCGCCAGCATCCGCAAGGTGCTGCTCAATCACGGCATTCGTGAGCCGGTGTACGGCGTGAAGGTCAGTGATCTCCAGGTGATCCGAAAGCGGATCAAAAAGGATTATCAGCTCGCGCTCGATCTGTACGACACCGGGGTTTACGACGCGATGTACCTCGCCGGCCTCATCGCCGACGACGCGCGGATGACCCGGAAGGATCTTCAACACTGGGTCGATGGGGCCTACTGCCGCGGGCTTTGCGGATCAACGGTGGCTTGGGTGGCGGCCGGGGGTCCGTTCGCTTGGGAAATGGCGCTGAAGTGGATTGATTCCAAAACGGCCAACGAAGCCGCCTGCGGCTGGGCCACGCTGGGAAGCTGGGTGTCCGTCACGCCCGACGCGCAACTCGACACCAAAGCCTTCGAAGCCCTGTTGCGTCGGGTGGAGAAATCGATTCACACCGCACCGGACGTGGTTCGGTACCAGATGAACGGCTTCGTCATTGCGGTGGGAGCCTATGTGCTGCCGCTCAGTGCGCTGGCGATTCAGACCGGCGAGCGCATCGGCCCGGTGACGGCCGATCTCGGCGACACCGAGTGTTCGATTCCGTTCGCACCGGACTACATTCGCAAGATCGAGGCGCGTGGCTCCCTCGGGAAAAAGCGAAAAACGGCCAAGTGTTGAACCTAAAAACGGCGGTTCGAACCGCAGATGAGCGCAGATGAACGCAGATGGAGAGGGAGATGAATTGCTTGAGGCACTTCCAATTCATTCACCTGCTGGGTGAGTCTCAATGGCCTCCGTACGGTGCATTTGAATCTGCGTCCATCTGCGTTTATCTGCGGTTGTTTTCCCTCTCAGCGTAAAGCCCGGAAGCCCGGAAAACGGGCCTCCGACCACGACACCACCACGGCGGCGAGCACGTCAGAAGCCACGACATCGGAGATGCGGTGTGCGCCGACGGAGATTCGGGTCCAGGCAACGAGTGCGGTGAGGGACACGCCGACGGGCGCGGCCCGGTGGCGTCGGACCACCAGCAGGGCCGCAATGCCCGCCAGCGTGGCGGTGTGCCCGGAGGGAAAGGCGTTGTAATCGCGGACGCCAATCAACCACCGGCCTTCGGATCGGAGACCGTACCAACCTTGGGTCACGGTGGCGGAGGGGCGGGTTCTTCCGGTTACGCTGCGAATCAGCGTGGCGGATCCACCGGCAATGCCGGCGGCGAGGAGCAGGGCGAGGTAGAATCGACGCGAACCGCGATCGCCCCGAAATTGGGACACCAGCGCGCCGGCCCCAAGCACTGCGAACACCCATGGCCAGTCCATCCACCGGCTCAGGAATCCCGCAATTTCGCGGGTGCGTGAGCCGTGGGGAAGTTGGAGGTGCATGACTCCCCAGGGGTCACAAGCCAGCGCGAAACTCAACACGCCGAGTGCGACCAGCGCAGGGAAAAACATCCGGGTCGAAGGGAATCGAACCGGTCCGGCGTCGGCAATGGAACCATTCCAGCGGCGTGTCATGACGAAAATCGGGAGGAAGCATTCCTGATTTCCGAGGCGTATGTCATGCCGACTTTTGAATCAATTGGGTCACGGGTTTCTCCAGGCATGTAACGAAACCGCAGTCCCCAAGGCCCGGTTCCTTGACGCTGCGGACCCTGCCTCCTAGCTTCGCGCCATTCATCGGTGTTTCTGAATTCTCCTTCTATGCGGAATTTTTCCATTCCCTACGTCATCGAACAGGACGGCCGCAGTGAGCGCGGCTACGACCTCTACAGCCGGCTCCTCAAGGATCGCATCATCTTCCTGGGAACCCCTGTGGACGACATGGTGGCCAACGTCATCGTGGCGCAGTTCCTGTTCCTCCAAATGAACGATCCCAAGAAGGACATTCATTTCTACATCAACTCGCCCGGCGGCAGCGTCTCGGCGGGTCTGGCCATTTACGACACCATGCAGTGGCTCACGTGCGACGTGAACACCTACTGCGTGGGCATGGCCGCCAGCATGGGCGCGGTGCTCCTCTGCGCCGGCACCAAGGGCAAGCGGTTCGCGCTGCCGAATGCCGACATCATGATCCACCAGGTCCTCGGCGGCGCCGAAGGCCAGGCCAGCGATGTAGAAATCCGCGTGAAGCACATGCTGCGATTGAAGCAGCGGTTGAACACGCTGATCAGCCATCACACCGGCCAGCCCTACGATGTGGTGGAGCGTGCCTGCGATCGCGACAATTTCATGACCGCGGCCGAGGCCAAGGAGTTTGGTCTGGTCGATGAAGTGGTGGCCTCCCGCCGCGAGATTCCCGCCCTGGTGGCGGAGGATACCCGCGGCCCGGGCAAGCCAGCCTAAGGTCGGTTCGAACATCCCAATGCGAGGGGGCCATTCTCTGGACTGGCCCTTTCGCCGTTTTTTGGCAGGTTCCCTCCGTGGCCCGTCCCAACCAGATCACGATGTGCAGCTTCTGCGGCAAGAGTCGCGCAGAGGTGAAGAAGCTCATCGCCGGCCCCGGCGTGTACATTTGCGATGCTTGCGTGTCGGTGTGCCAGGGCGTGCTCGCGAAGGAGCTTCGATCGGACAGCAACAAGGAGGCGCAGCGCCTCAATGTGCCGAAGCCGACTGAGCTGAAGCGCCGGCTGGATGAACACATCATCGGCCAGGAAGACGCCAAGAAGAGCCTGAGCGTCGCGGTTTACAACCACTACAAGCGCATTCAGAACCTGCCGACTGGCACGCCGGAGGACGGCGAGGTGGAGCTCCAAAAGAGCAACGTCCTGCTGATCGGTCCGACCGGTTGCGGCAAGACGCTCGTGGCGCAGACCATTGCCCGGCTTTTGGACGTCCCGTTTGCCATGGCCGATGCCACCTCGATCACCGAGGCAGGCTACGTGGGCGAGGACGTCGAGACCATCATTCTTCGTCTGCTGCAGAACGCGGAGTACGATGTGAAGCGGGCCCAGATGGGCATCGTGTACATCGACGAAATCGACAAGATCGCCCGCAAGACCGAGAACGTGTCGATCACTCGCGACGTCTCGGGTGAGGGCGTTCAGCAGGCGTTGTTGAAGATTTTGGAGGGCACCGTTTGCGCCGTTCCGCCGCAGGGGGGACGCAAGCACCCACAGCAGGAATACATCCGGGTGGACACCACCCACATCCTGTTCATTTGCGGCGGGGCGTTCGTGGGATTGGATCGCCTCATCCAGCGCCGGCTGGGTCGACGCGTGATGGGATTCTCTGCCGGGGCCGATGCCACCGAGGCGGCGAAGATCACCACGCAGGAAGTGCTCAAGCGCGTGGAGCCCGAGGACATCCTCAGCTACGGATTCATTCCGGAATTCATTGGCCGCCTTCCGGTGGTGAGCGTGCTCGACGAATTGTCGGAAGCCGACCTGGTTCGCATTCTGACCGAGCCGCGCAACGCGCTGGTGAAGCAGTTTGCCAAGCTGCTGTCGCTGGATGGTGTGACGCTGACCGTCACTCCGGATGCGGTCGCAGAACTCGCGGCGCAGGCGATTCGCAAGGGCACTGGCGCGCGGGCGCTGCGCGGAATTTTGGAACGGCTGATGCGCGATGTGATGTTCGAGATTCCGTCCTCCGAGGACATTGCAGGCGTCACCATCAATCGCGCGGTGGTGACCGGGGAGGTTCCCGCCCTGCTGCAAACGCGTCCTTCGTCGGTCGCCGCCTGAGCTTCAGCCCCTGACCCTTTTTGATCCACACCCGCCAGATGCCCCAGGGCGGGCCTCGATTCCCGCTGTAACATTTCAGGGTGTTTTCCCTTCTATCCCGATTGTCCTGTATGCGATCCCCCTCCACCCACCGCCTGACTCTCGCCGCCGCGGTTGCACTGACTTCCCTGACCTCCAACCTCCGCGCCGTGGAGGTTGCCCTCCAGGAGCGGTTCGCGCTGCCGGTGAGCCGTGCGGACACTGCCAAGCCGGGGTTCATCTGGAATTTTCACCAAACCGCCGAATCTCAGCCGAACGACCTCGAATGGACCGAGGATCAACTTGCGGGATTGCACGGGGACAACATCGCGGATCCCTCCTCGGCCGGCATCGCCGACGCGCCGGCTGCGTCTCCGGCCACGAGCACCGACGTGATCGGGTTTACCGTTTCCTCGGTGATCAATGTCGATCGCGCGGGCGGATTTAACGGGAATTTCGTTCCCGATGATCAGATGCCCGGTGCTCCCGGCCTGAGCGGTGGAACCGACAACAGCGCGGCCGAAATCCTCTTCTGGATCGAACTTCCGGCGGGCGCCACCACCTTTGGCTGCAACTCCGACGATGGCTTCCGCTTCAGCATCGGCGGCGTGGCGCCGAGAGATCGCATCGGCACCCTCACCGCGGCCGAGTACAGCGGCACGCGCACCGCCTCCGACACCGTCTTCAGCGTGGTCACCACCAAGGCCGGGTTGTATCCGGCCCGCGTGATTTGGGAGAGCGCGACCGATGGGGCAAACATCGAATTGTACAGCATCGGCGCGGGCGGCGGGTTGGTGTTGTTGAACGATACGGTCAACGGCGGTCTGCGGACCTTCCGCACGGTCACCGGGACGATTCCCACCTACGCCAGTTTCCTCGTTCCGGCCAACGGAGCTCCGGCGGCCCCGTTTGACACGCCGATCCGCATCACGCTGGTGGGCGATAACGTCAAGAACGACGCCAGCCTGGTGATGAAAGTGGACGGCGTCACGGTGCCCGTCACCAAGTCGCAGTTGAACGGCACCACCGATGTCCGTTACCAGCCCACCACCTTCTTCGCCCCCAAGTCGCAGCACACCGTCCAGGTCAGTTTCAACGACGGAGCCCCGCAGACGCTTCAGTGGAGTTTCACGGTTCAAAACTACGGACTGCTGGCCGCCACGATGCGGGTGACTCCCGACACCTCGAAGCCCGGGTTCCAGGTCCGCACCTTCACCAATCCGGCCAATCGAAGCACCGACAACCAGACCACCGAGGATGCGCTGAACGGATTGCTCAAGGCCTCGGATGGAAGCCCGCTGCCCAATCTTTCCAATCCGAACGCCCTCGGAGTCGCCCTCGCCGCCGGCAAGCCGGAGAGCGCCGCCGCGAATGCGAACCTCGCCTGGGAAGTTCCCGGCGTGATCAATCTGGATGCCACGGGATCCGCGGACGCGAGCCACGGATTCTTTGTTCCCGATGACGCCATGCCTGGTAATCCGACCGCGGCTGGCAGCTGGACCGGAGCGCGCGCGGATTTCATCACCTATGCGACGCTCAAGAAGGGCGTCGTCATTCTCGGCGTGAATTCCGACGACGGATTCCGCGCCACCGGCGGACCCATTCAGGACGCGCTTTCCCGGGTTTTCCTCGGGGAGTTCAACGGCACGCGCGCTTCCTCGAACACCCGATTCCGCTTCGTAGTGGCCGAAGATGGCACCTATCCGATTCGCGTGACCTGGGTGAGTGGCGGCGATGGAGCCGACATTGAGTTGTTCTCCTATGCGGCGGACGGCACCAAGGTGCTGCTGAACGATCCGGCCAATCCGAGTGCCATCCGTTCGTATCGGGCCGCAGTCGGCAACCCCATTGCCAACCCCTATGTGAAGGCGGTCATTCCGGCCGACGGGTCGATCGAACAGTCCCCGGCCCCGGCCATCACGGCGATCCTCGTGGACGGCGTGAAGCGGGTGAGCAAGAACGCCATGGTGATGTCCGTTCAGGGGACGAACGTGGTGCCCACGATCACCCAGCTCGACGGGGTGACCACGGTGACCTACACCCCGCCGACCGATCTTCCGGCCAGCACCCAGATTCCGGTGACGCTCACCTTCCGGGACAATATCGGCAATCCGCGCACGATTGCCTGGTCCTTCACCACCTCGTTCATCACCCGCGATACCCTGTTCATCGAATCGGAGGATTTCGATTTCGGACACGGACAGTCGGTGACCGACGTGGCCATTGGCATGACCGGACCGTACAACGGTGGATCGTTCAAGGGCCGGGGCACGTCGGATGACCTGTTCTTCGACTACTACGCCGACAGCGTGGTGGATCAGACCTATCGGCCAGCGACGTTTGTTGCGGCGAGCCGGCAGGGTGGGGCGGCGGGTGGCGATCGTGGTTACTTCTCGGTGAAGGACTGGTGGGTGGTCACCGGCAATGATCCCGGCGAGTGGTACAACTACACCCGGACTTTCCCGACCAATTCTGGTACCGGCTACTATGAGGTCTTCATGCACACGGCGTCCGACACCGGATCGATTGACTGGACGCTCGACCTGGTCACCGAGGGTGCCGGGACTGCCAGTCAAACCCTGAGCCGGCTGGCGGTGTTCAAGCCCGGCCGTCCGACCCGTGGGTTGGATTCCTTCGAAGTGTTCCAGGGGACGGATGAGACGAACGGCGGCAAGCCTGCGATCGTGAGCATTCCCGGGGGGACCCAGACTTTGCGTCTTTCGCTTCGGAGTGGTGGCGGGGATGCCGACTACATCGCGCTCCGGCCTTACAAGGGAGTGGTGAACGTGGTTACCCCGGTGCTGAGCGTAACTTGGTCCGATGGCAAATATACCGTCACCTCGGATTCAGGGGTTCCTGCCGGGTACAAACTCCAGACGGCGTCTTCGCCGGAAGGTCCGTGGGTGGACGCCGCGATTACGCTCCCGTACACCGCAGCTCCGGGAACGAACACCGGCTACCTCCGGGCGTTCAAACCCTGATCGCCGCGAGAAAACGTCACTCCGTCGATTTGTTCGTTGGCAACTGGCTTCGGGCTTCGCAAGTTAGGGCCGTGGCGTTCGAAGGCACAGATTTTGAGGATACCGACTACTCCAAACCGCGTCCGTCCGCGACGCCCGGCCGGGCGCCGACGCGCGAGGAGTTGGATTCCCAGCTGACCGGGACGCAGCAGCAGCTCGCCAAGCTCCGGGAAACCCAGGAGCAGTTGGAACGGGCCCGAATTGCGCTGGAGGAAATGCGCCGTCGTCGTGCGGAATTTTCCGCCGGCCTCAACGAGATGCGGCAGCAGCTCACCCGCGGGGAAGGGCTGCTTCAAAAGGCCGAGCTCGATGCACGTCGCGAAGCCGAGCAGCTCGCCCGGACGTTGGATGCGCTCCGCGGTTCACTCGAATCGCTGGAACCGCTGGGCGAATCCGCGTGGACCGATGAGAACTGGGAGCAGGAACTCACCCGCGGTCTCACGGCCATCGAGAATGCCCGATTGGAATTCAATGCCGCGCGCCTCAAGTGGCCCGTGCTCGATGGTCGTCTCGAACCCGTGGGCTCGGAAACAAGCACTTCTGGACTCGGCTCTCTCGCCTCTCTTTCCACGGCGCAATGGATGCGAATCGGATTCGCCATCACCTGGCCCCTCGCGTTGGTGGCCTTGATTGCTGTGATCGCGGCCGTCGTGCTGATCCTGCGCAAATAACCTTCGGGTCCCATGTCCCTGTTTTCGAAAAAGGACGATCTCATGACCCAGCGCGAAAAGGCGCTGAGCGCAGATCTCGTCCGTCTCGAGCAGGAGATCCAGCGCCTGTCCCGCGAGAAGCCCAAGCCCGCTCCGATTCCGAAGTCCACCGAGCCGTCGTCGGCATCCGGCAAGGGCTTTGCAGCCCCTTTACCCGCGGCTTCTGCCCGGTCGGCTTCCGGTGGCAATTCGACCGGCCATTTCAACGATCGCGGGGTCCGGAAGTTCGATGTTGTGGCCCTGTGGAAGAGCCTTCGGAATCATCTGAGCGGCCCGACCGGGAACAATCCGGCCATGGTGCGCATGCTGGCAGCGGGAAGCCTGCATGGGCTACGACCGCTGCGACGCGAACGACGCGTGGCGCGCAACCGGTTTATTTTCCTGTTCCTGACGCTGCTCGCGATTTTGTGGGGACTGGTCTTCAGTTCCTTCCACTACCGATAGTCCGCCATCGGTTCCGCGCGACCGTTGGGCCGTCGTCAAATCGTCATTTGACTGGCGGACGCGCGTTTCTAAACTTCCTCCGTTGTCAGGGGCTTTTGCCCCGGTTCCTCCTGTGCCCGGCGGTGTCCTCTAGACCCGCCGGGTTTTTATTTTTCCGCAACCGGCCCCGCAGGACTTCCGGCGGTGAGCTTCGACAGGATTCGTTCTGCGGTGACCTCTGGAGATTCCTCCCGGGCGACTTCCAGCCACTCGAGATCCAACTGATTGTGCAACCAGGTGCGCTGGCGCTTCGCGAACTGGCGGGTCTTGGTTTGGATGAGATCCACGGTCATCAGACGCGTGCGCTCGCCTTGGAGAAATTCGGCGATGTATCGATAGCCTATGGCCTGGGCGGCGGTTCGATTCGACGCCAGCCCGGCCGCCAGCGCGCGCTGGGTTTCCTCGATCCAGCCGGAATTCATCATCACCTCCACCCGCTCGTGGATGCGTCGGCGTTGATCTTCGACCGATCGCTCCAATCCGAAGCTGCGTCCCGCGAGTCCCGGGGCGCGGTCGGGCCAGGCTGCGCGCTGAATAGAGAAGGGACGGCCGGTGATGCGGATCACTTCCACGGCCCGGACCAGACGCCGACGATTGTTCACGTCGATCTCGTCAAACAACACCGGATCGCGGGTCGCCAGTTCATCGAGCAACGCCTCCGTGGGCAGGGCCTCGACTTCGGCGCGCACCACTGGGTCTGCCGGCGGCGCCTCGCCCAACCCGCCGAGCAGCGCGTTGAAATACAATCCGGTTCCACCGCAGAGAATCGGCACGCGGCCCCTCGATTGAACGTCCTCCATCGCGGCCTTGGCGAGTCGGACAAACTGGGCGGCGTCGAACGATTCGGTGAGATCGACCACATCGATCAAATGATGCGGCACGCGGCCCAGTTCCTCGCGGGTCGGTTTGGCGGTGCCGATGTCGAGTCCGCGATACACCTGCATGCTGTCCACCGAAACGATCTCCCCGCCCAAAGCCTCGGCGAGCAGGAGTCCGACGGCCGATTTTCCCGAGGCGGTGGGCCCGGTCAGCAGCAGGGGTTGGATCATCGGCCTTCGGTCGCAGCGGCGCCGGAGTTTGCGGCCGGGGCTTCTGCCTCAGGACGCAGCGAGAGCAACATCAGCAATCCGACCCCGCCGGTGATGGCCATGTCGGCAATGTTGAACGCCGGAAAGCCGATCTCCCCGCCGCCGCGCGGATGCAGGTGAAAGTAGAGGAAATCGATCACGTGATGGCGCGTGGGAAGGAGTCGATCGAGCAGGTTCCCGGTGATGCCGCCAAAGAGCAGACCGAGCGCGAGCTGGCCGAGGGGGCGATGCGCCTCGAAGTGACGTCGAAACACCCACAATGCCACCAACGCGATGGCCGAGATGATGCCCAGCACGTTGTTGTTCTGACGGAACATGGAGAAGGCGGCCCCGGTGTTCTGCCAGTGGACGAACTTGAAGAATCCCTCCACGACCTGCCGTTCCTCCGTGACGCCAAGCCAGCGGAGCACCGCCAGCTTGGTGAGTTGGTCGGCGGCAAAGATCACCACGGCCAGAGTGGCAATGCGCCGGGTGCCTGCGGAGGAGAACAACGGAGTCATATCGAGGACGTGCGACACTCTATGCGGCTCCGGATTCGATTCCAGTGCCGAAACCGATCCGATGGCACTTCGCACTTCGCTCCGGTTCCTCCCGGGGCTAGGATTCGCCCGTGTCGTCCGGTCCCGTCGCCGTGGAATTGATGGATGCCGTCATCCGCCACCTGGAAGCGCAGCGCGCTGACGGGGTGCGATGGGTGTCGGTGCGCCCGGAAACGCTTTCGGCGCTCATGGCCCCGCCGCCCCGGCCCTCGGCCTCCCGCGCCGCTGCCGCCGTTGCTCCGACGTCGTCCTTCTCCCCGGCCCGATCCGCCACCGCCTCCGCCCCGGGCTTCGTGGCGGCCGATCCGACATCGCAGCCCGACCGGATTTCCGCTCCGCCCGCGGCTCCTGCTCCAGCTCCGGCGGGTCCGCGTTCCATTTCCAGTGCCACAGTGGCCCGCTGGGCCCGGTCGTCGGGAACCCCCGTTGGGCCGACGCCTGCTCCCGCTCGCGCATCCACCGCTTCGATTCCCTCGTCTTCGCCCAGTTTCAGTTCCAGTTCTCCGATGCCGCCCACGCCGCCCCCCGCCCAGCCGCCGTTGCCTCCGCCCCTGGACCCCGCCGCCAAGGAGGCCGCGCTCGCCGAATTGCGCGTCAAGGCCCTGGCCTGCACGCGCTGCCCGAATCTGGCCTCCTCCCGCACGACTGTGGTGTTCGGGGTGGGAACGGTTCAGGCGCGTCTGATGTTCGTGGGCGAGGCGCCGGGAGCGGATGAAGACGAGCAGGGCGAACCGTTCGTCGGAAAGGCGGGCGAATTGCTCACACGAATGATCGGCGCCATGGGCCTGAGCCGGTCCGACGTGTACATCGCGAACATCCTCAAGTGCCGACCCGACACCCCGGGGCAGACGAGTGGAAATCGCAAGCCGACCACCGACGAAATGGCCACCTGCATTCCGTGGCTGCATCAGCAGATCGACATCATCCAACCCTCGGCCATCGTGGCGCTGGGGGCGACAGCCGTGGAGGGTCTGTTGGGCAAGACGCTGGGAATTTCCAAGCTTCGCGGAAATTGGCAGCAGTACCGCGGAATCCATCTGATGCCGACCTACCATCCGGCGTATCTGCTCCGGAATCAGGCCCCGTCGGAGAAGCGCAAGGTGTGGGAAGATCTCATGGCCGTGATGGAGCACCTCGAACTCCCGATCTCCGCCAAGCAGCGCGGCTACTTCCTCTCCAAAGTCTGAGCCCGTTCGTTGCACGGAGTACCGCCTTCACGTGGCTCTGCTAAGCGTGCAGTCGAAGAGACAAAGGGACACGGATTCCACGGACCCACACGGATTGGGACAGAGGCTTTGGATTTTGGACTTTGTTCCCCGCCGTTTGGAAGCGCCCGGAAAAATTCTCCCACCGAACGCGCCTTCACCAAGTGCAGCGTCATGCCTCCGAAACCGCCTCCAGTGAGGCGTCCGCCCAGCCAGCCGGGAAGTGTTGATGCGCGCTGAATCGAGTCATCGAGGGCTGGGCAACTGTTCCGAAGTTGGTCCCGTGAACTCGCGTGACTCGCGGTGAACAGCGGCCCCAGCTCCGAATAGGCCTTTCGTTTCAAACTTCGCGTGGCCCGACGCACGCGTTCGTTTTCCTCCAACACATGCAACGCGACTTCGCGCTGTCGCGGAGAGAGTTTTGATTTCGACTTTGAACCCGGAACCGCGGTTTCCAGGTCGCGTCGATGGAGCTCGCGTAGGCTTCGAACACCACAGGCCGATGCGGCAGCGGCGCAGGTGCGCACGATTCGATTGTAGCGGCCATCGGAGAGTTCATGCCGCACGCCGGAGTCCACCAGAACCAGGGTGAGAGACTTGGGCCAGGGCATGACTTCGACCCGCAAGGATCGGAGATCCATGAACACCGCACGACCCGCCTTCCCGTGCAGGATGGTCAGGTAGTCGAGCAATCCGCAGTTCACGCCGAGCCGGTGCTCCGCGCGCTCGCAGATCCGCGCGATACGAAGGCGCTCCGATCCCGTCCGATGCGGCAGCCCGGTCAGCGCGATCACGGTCGCCACCAGCAGGGCCGCCGAACTGCTCAATCCGCCGCCGGACGGAAGGCTGCTGGTGACAACTCCGTCGAATCCCCCAATTCGAAATCCTTCCTGTTTCAATTCTGGTACCAGTGCGAGGAGGTAACGGGCCCAATGTTGGCGAGGCAGTTTGCGAAGGGAGGAAGAATCCAGATTCGCCGGCGAATCCGGGAAGGCGGAAGAACGCAGGCGGATTGTTCGGTCGGACCGATGCGCTACCGCCACGGTGATTCCGAGATCGAGGGTCATGCCGAGGACCAACCCCTGATTGTAATCCGTGTGGTTGCCCAGCAGTTCGATTCGGCCCGGGGCGCGGAATACACGATCGGGCGCGCGGCAGAATTCGAGCTGAAAGGCGTGGCTGGCTTCGCGGATCTCTGAAGCCGGGGACATGGGTTCAGCGAGGCCTGGAATCAGGCCTTCGCGAGGGATGATGCGGCGAGTCGATCGCACTTCGCGGCGAGGTCCACGTCGAGCGTCGTGAGCCCGCCGGCGTCGTGCGTGGTGAGGGCGAGTCGGACGCGATTCCACCGGATGTCGATGTCCGGATGGTGCTGGGCGGATTCGGCGGCGCGTCCCACTGCGTTCACAAACCGGAGCGCGGCCTTGAAGTCGGCAAACTCAAAGGTGCGGCGAATGACCTCGCCGCGGCGTTTCCATTCCGGAATGCGGGGACGAATGGCGTCAAACTCATCGCGGGAGAGCGGTTTCATTTTTGGGAGCGATACCAATCGAGCGTTTCTGCGAGGCCGGTTTCCCAATCCACCAGCGGCGTGTAGCCGAGGCGCTCGCGGGCGGAACCGATGTCGGCACGCGAGTGTTTCACGTCGCCCACGCGCTCGGGCTCGAAGCGCGGCTGCAGCGTGCGTCCGGTCAGGCGGTTCAGATCGGAAACCAGACGCAGCAGCGAAATGCTCTCCCCACAGGCCACGTTGAAAACACGTCCCGCCACGCGCTCGGCCGGGGAATCGATGGCGAGGAGGTTGGCCGAGATGACATTTCGGATGTGGGTGAAATCGCGCGACTGAAGGCCGTCGCCAAAAATCACCGGCGCCTCGTTGCGCAGGAATCCGGTGCAGAACTTCGCGATCACCCCGGAATACGGCGAATCGAAGGCCTGGCGCGGACCAAACACATTGAAGTAGCGCAGGCTCACCACCGGGACTCCATACAGCCGGTGAAACAGCTGGCCGTAGCGCTCAGCGGCGTATTTCTGCAGGGCGTATGGAGAAAGCGGCTGCGCGGGAAGGTCCTCGCGCTTCGAGGGAGCTTCGTTGTCGCCGTAAATCGAGGAGGAGGAGGCGAAGATGAATCGATCCACCCGGGCCTCGCGCGCCGCCGTCAGCAACGTGAGCGTTGCATTGAGGTTCTGCTCGTGGGTCTCGACCGGATGGGCGACCGATTTTGGTACACTGGGCATCGCGCCGTGGTGCGACACGCAGTTCACGCCCGTGAGCAGCTGCCGGAGCAGGGAGGCATCGCCCATGTCGCCCGCAACGACCTCGACGCGATCCGTGGGGCGGATCCACTCCAGGTTGGAACGACGCGATTCCGCGGCGGGATCCACGATCACCACTTCGGCACCGCGTCGCGCTAGGGCCTCCGCAATATGCGATCCAATGAATCCGGCGCCGCCGGTGATCAAAGCCTTCATCTTAAATGGGGCAGTTTAAACCACAGATGGACACAGATTCACACAGATGGGACGGGAGTTGAGAGTCGACGCACGTCGAACATGATCCCCTTCGGAGCGATTCATAGGTTGCCTTGTTCTGCGCGTTTTATCTGTGTTTATCCGTGTTCATCTGTGGTTTCACGCTTCCACACTCTTCGCTTTCAGGTTTATGCCTTGAAATAGGTCTGGGGATTCACCGGGAGTCCGGCGAGCGCGTTGCGGGTGTCGATGATCAAGGCAGCGGACTTGGCCACGAGCGCAAAGTCCACGGCCTGATGTCGGGTGACCACGAGGACAGCGTCGAAGGTGGCCAGTGTTTCTGCCGTCAATGGCACCGAGGTCCGGCCGGTGAATTGACGGTGCTCGCGCGAAGGACGCACCACGGGAATGTGGGGATCGTGGTACTCGACCGTGGCATCCGCCTCTTCCAGCAGCTTCCAAAGGCTGTAAGCGGGGCTCTCGCGGTCGTCGTCCACGTCGGGCTTGTAGGCCAGACCGAGAAGCAGGATGCGCGATTCTGCGAGGCATTTGCCACGCGTCTCCAGGGCCGCCTGCACGCGGTTCACCACGTAGCGCGGCATCCCGGTGTTGATCTCGCCGGCGAGTTCAATGAACCGCGTTTCCTGTCCGTACGCGCGTGCCTTCCACGTGAGGTAGAAGGGATCGATCGGAATGCAATGCCCCCCCAGCCCAGGCCCGGGGTAAAAGGGCATGAAGCCAAACGGCTTGGTGGAGGCCGCGGCGATGACATCCCAGATGTCGATCCCCATGGCCGCGTACACCACCTTCAGCTCATTGATCATCGCGATGTTGACCGAACGGAAGATGTTCTCCGTGAGTTTTACCGCCTCGGCCACGCGGCAGCTCTCCACCGGCACGAGCGTTTTCACGATACGTCCGTACAGCGCCATCGCCAGATCGCGACAGGCGGGAGTGAGGCCGCCGACCACTTTTGGAATACGCGACACGTCAGATGCCGGGTTGCCTGGATCCTCGCGTTCGGGCGAGTAGGCGAGATGGAAATCGACCCCCGCTTTGAGTCCCGAGCCTTCCTCCAGCACGGCGCGGAGTTCGTCCTCGGTGGTGCCCGGATAGGTGGTGGATTCGAGAATGATGAGAATGCCCGGAGTGAGGTGCGGGGCGAGTGAACGTCCGGTGTTCAGCACGTGGCTGAGGTCGGGTTCGCGGCTGGTTTCGGGGGAACCCTTCAGCGGGGTCGGCACGCAGATCAGCACGGCCTGGCATTCCCGGATGCGCGAGAAATCGGCGGTGGCGTGGAACTTCGCCGCGGATACGGCGCGCGACACGCGCTCGGAGGGCAGGTGCAGGATGTAGGATTCGCCGCGGTTCAGGCGCGCGTTCTTGGCGGGATCCACATCGAGACCGATGACCATGGCCCCTGCATCGGCAAAGTGGAGCGCCAGCGGAAGCCCGACGTATCCAAGACCCACAATGGCAATGGGTCGTGAATCAATCGGCGCGCTCATAAGGGGGGCTGGGACGGCGTGCGCTGGTGGGCATTGGTCGGGAGGAAAGATGGCCGCTTCCCGCCCTTCCGGGCAATGGTTGGTTGATTGGAAATCTCGTCGCTTGCCCTAAGAAATCCCGCTTTCGCCCGTTGAAGGTTCAGCAATCTTTGGGGACTTGCGTCCCGCACCGGACCTGACTGACTTCAGAGGTTGCTCCCGCATTGTTCCATGAAACGCCCGATTCTTCTTCTCCTGTTGATGCTTGGCCTTGCCCCCGGCCTGCGCTCCGTCGCGTGGGCGGCGCATCCGTGGGACAAGGCCGAGGAACTCCACGCCAAGGGCGCCTTCGCGCTCGCCCGCGATGCGTACCTCAAACTCCAGACCAACGGGCTCCCACCGGCGGACGTGCGCTGGATCCTGTTCCGTCGTGCGGACTCCGCCTGGCGGGCCGCGATTTCCGGTCCCGACGGCCAGTCGGTGGATGCGGCCCAAGCCGCGTTGTCCGCGCTTGCACCGCTGGATGCGGTCCCTGCTGAGCGCGATGCCGTGTGGCGCGAGGTTCGCGAATCCCTCGGGGATTTGGGATCGCGACGCGGCGAGGCGCGCGAACAGGTGATCGCCCATTACACCGCCGCCCTCGAAGCGTGGGCGGGGAGCACCGATTTGGAGACCGCGCGAAGCCGCTACCTCTCTCTGGTGTGGAAGTGGCATTCACCGGCGCATTTCGGACGCGGGTTCCAGGGGTTTAGCCAGGAGATGCCCCTGCAGGTGCTGGACAACGCGGTGTCCATCGCCCGCACGCCTGCGGATGTCGCGCGCGCCCATCGCATCCGCGCGCAGGCTGCCATCGCCTCCGGAAATTCCGAACGGATGCGCCTTCAAGTGGAGCAGGATTTGGAGGCTGCCCTCGCTGCGGGGAAGACGGTGTCCGATTTCGATGAAACCCTTTTTCAATACGCCGGCTGGCTGGAATCCAGCGGACGGTTCCGCGGCATGCCCGATGGACAATGGGTGCGCGAACCCGATGCGCCCCGGGCCCTCGCCGCGTACCAACGGTTCCTGCGGGAATTCAAACAGGGCGAATCCGCCTATTGGGAAGCCGCACGCGAACGGGTGAAGGAAATCACCTCGGTGTCGCTCGGCCTTTCCGTCCAGGGAGTGTTCCTGCCGGGATCCGAGATCCAATTCCAGGCCAACTGGCGGAACACAAAATCGATCCGCTTCAGCATCACTCCGATTGATCTCACGCGGGACGTGCGCTTCGCCGATCCGGGGATCGGAATCAACGCCTGGCAGCAGGCGATTCGCGTTGAGGGTGTGAAGCCGGTTCAGGAATGGACGTTGGATACCGGCGATACCGGCGAGCACCAGGCCGCCGATCGAGCGATTGTGGTGAGTCCGAAACTTCCCGCCGGTGCGTATCTGCTGGAGGCGAAGACCGGATCCACCACGGCCCGCGAGGTGCTGCTGGTGACCGACCTCACCGTGGTGGTCCAAAGCGTGGGCGCGAGGACGGTGGCGTGGGTGGTGGATGCAATCACCGGGCGTCCGCAGCCCGGGGCGCAGGTGCGCGAATGGGTTCGCTTCCAGCCGGGCAGCGGGACCGCTGGACGCTGGGAATCGCGCGATCGCGTGGCCGACGCCGAGGGCATCGCCGAGTGGGTTTCAGAAACGGGACAGTGGGGTGAGCAGTGGATCTCGGCCCGCGCGGGGGCGCGACAGGCGTTCGTCGGCGGATGGACTTCCGGGGATGCTCGCAATCCGGATCAATGGAAGGTCCACGCCTTCACCGACCGTCCGGCCTACCGGCCCGGCGATGTGGTGAATTGGAAACTCACCGTGCGGCATCAGCAAAACGGCGAACTGGTGACGCCCGGCGGACGCATCCTGTGGTATGAACTCCTCGATTCCCGCGGCTCCGCCTTCACCAATGGAACCGTGACGCTCAACGCATTCGGGTCGGCCTGGGGAACCTTCTCACCCGGTTCCACGGCCATTCTGGGCCAGTACCAAATTCGGTTCCGCGACGCGAATGCCAAGGGGAAGTTTATCGCCACCGCGGTCCTGTTCCGCCTGGAGGAATACAAGCTGCCCGAGTTTGAAGTGCGGGTCGAACCGCCCACCGAAACCACGGCAGGCGGCGTGGTGAAGCCGAAGTCGTTTCGGCCCGGCGAGCGGATTCCGGTGACGCTTCGTGCCGAATATTATTTTGGCGGACCGGTGGCCGATGCCGAGGTGGAAGTGCGCATCCGGCAAAGTCCGTTCGGGTGGAATCATCCGGTGGAGACCGAATACCCATGGCTCTCTCCGGTGGATGCGGACGCGGCCACGGATGGGGGTGGCGGGGGAATGGCACGGATGGGACGCCGTTGGATGGGGCCCGGACAGACGCCGCCGCAGGAAGTGAAACGCGAAACCGTGCGAACCGATGCGCAGGGCCGGGTCGTGGTGTGGGTCGATTCCGATGCCGCGCAGGGCGACGTGGAGCTGCGGGTGGAGGCCCGGGTGACCGATGCGTCGCGTCGTGAAGTTACGGGACGCGGTGTCGTGCGCGCCACGCGTTCCGCGTATTCGGTGGCGGTGAAACCCTCGATTCGCGTTCCGCGCCCCGGCGACACCGTTCGCCTGGGATTCCGATCCGTGGACCCCAACGGCCAGCCCATCGCGGTCACGGGAACCCTGAAGATCTCCCGCGAGACCTGGTGGGAAGTGTGGCTCGACAGCCTGGGCAATGAAATCGAGGGCCCGGCCCTCAAGCGTGCGCGCGAAAAATCCCCCGTCTGGCCACCGCGGCCTGCTCCCGGAATGCGCGAATGGCGGTTGAAATCCTCCGGCTACAAACGCGAGGAACTCGGTTCGCGGCAGGTCGCCCTGAATGAATCGGGCCGAGCGGAAACGGTGTTTCAGCCCGAGCGCGAGGGATTCTACCGGTTCATCTGGGAGGGGCCGGACCGAGCCGATCCGCAGCTCCCGCAGTGGAAGCCGGTCGTGCGCGCGGAGACGCTCGTGTGGGTCTCGACGCGCACCACCACGGATCTTTCCTATTCGCACAACGGCCTCGAGTTGATTCCCAGTGTCGAGACCGCGCGACCCGGTGAATCGCTCCCGGTGCTGGTGGTTGGACCCGAGTCGGATCGATGGGTGCTGCTCTCCGTGGTCTCGGATCATTGGATCGAGCGACGCGTGGTGCACCTCGTCGGAACGGTGGCCCGGATCGAGATCCCCATCACCGATGCCATGTCGCCCAACCTCTGGATTCACGGCGTGCTGGTGAACGACCGCGCGATGCACTCGGTTCAAAAAGACATTGCGGTGCCGCCGCTCAAACACGTGCTCGCCGTGGAGGTAAAGCCGGAGGTCGGCCAGTCTGCGCCGCGCGCGGAAACGCCGTTCACCGTGGTGACGCGCGATGCGGCGGGGCGGCCGGTCAGCGCGGAGGTCGCGCTTTCGGTCTTCGATGAAAGCGTGCTGCAGATTCAATCCGAGCTCGCCGAAGATCCGCGTCGGCTCTTCCTCGGCGGCCATCGCCCCGAGCGAATGCGTGGTGCAAGTACGTTGGACGAGCGGCCGTACCTTCGGCTCATCCGGACCCGCAATGGCTCGATCCTGGATGATCGCGAACGTGCGGAATTGGACGCGTCGGGCAACCCGTTGCCGATTCCTCCGCCTCCCGTGGATCCCCTCAACGCTCCGGTGCTGGCGAGGCGGTATGGGCTCGCTGGAGCGAGTGCATCGAAGAGCATGATGGCAGGTGCCGAGGTTGCGCGTTACGGACTCATGCGCAAAGGGGACCAGCGTCAGGTGGTCACCGGAAGTCTCATGCCAGCGGCCGCCGCGTCGATGGTCATGGATTCCGCAGCCGCCGGTGGCGGTGGAGCGGCGGACGAAGGCGGCAATGCGGTGGTGGTTCGGACGGATTTCCGCGCGACCGCGTTCTGGCAGTCGGATGTGCGAACCGGTTCGGACGGAACCGCGCGGGTGACGGTGCGCTATCCCGAATCGCTCACCCGCTGGGAGGTGGTTGCCCGCGCCGTGACCACGGGCAGTGAGTTTGGACAGGCACGCACCGAAACGCGGACCGTGCAACCGCTGGTGGCGCGACTCGAACTCCCGCGTTTCCTCGTGGTGGGCGACACCGCCGTGGTCTCCGCCCTGATTCACAACCACGCATTCAACACGGTGAACGCCGCCATCCGGCTGGAGGCCACCGGGGTTCATCCGTTGGCGACCGAATTTGGTACACCGCGCAGGATCACGCTCGCGCCCGGGGCCGAGGCGCGTCTGGACTGGACCGTGTCGGCCGCCGCCGCGGGACGCGCCGCGTTCCGGCTGACGGCCAATGGCGGATCGGTTTCGGACGGCGTGGAGAAATCGATCGAAGTCCACGCCCACGGGCTGCTGCAGGAATTCACCCGCGCCGGAAAAGCGGCGAATGGCGATGTGACCGTGCGCCTGCCCCTGCCAGAGCGCGCCCCGGGATCCTCGCGCATGGAAGTGCGGGTGACACCGAGCCTCGCGTTGACGCTGCTCGACGCGCTGCCCTACCTCGCGGACTACCCGTACGGCTGCACCGAGCAAACCATGAGCCGGTTCCTTCCTGCAGTGATGGTGCGTCAAACCCTTAAGACCACCGGGCTAGATGCCGAGGCGGCCATGCAGCGCACCTTTGGCGGCATTTCCACCAACCGGAACGGCGCGGTCAGTCCGTCGCTCGGAGCGCGGAAGGATCTCACCCGGCTCGGGCTGATGACGCAGTCGGGGTTGGAACGTCTGGCGGATTTCCAGCACGACGACGGCAGCTGGGGCTGGTGGAAGGAAGGCGGCAGCGATGCGTGGATGACCGCGTACGTCGCCTGGGGAATGAAGCGCGCCAGCCGGGCCGGCATTCCGGGAGTGGAGGCGGATCGTCTGCGTCGCGCCGACGATTGGATGCTGGCGCATCTGGTCGAGTTCAAGGGCAATCCCGCGCTTCAACTCTGGATGCTGCAGGCGCTGGTCGAGCCGCTGTCCATCGACGGCAAGCTGAGTCTTCAACGGCGACCGTCCTTGGAACAGGCCTTGGAAAACGTGTGGGCGCAGCGGAAGGAACTGTCGTCGTACAGCCGTGCCCTGCTGGTGGGCGTGTTGCACCATCTGGGCGACCGCGCCCGGGCTGCTGATGTGATCCTCACGCTGTCCAACGGTGTGATCCGCGACGAGAAACCCGATGTCTCCGTCCTGATCTCGGGCGGCGGCGCAGGCGCTCCGCCCACGGTGCACTGGGGGCGCGATCAAAATTGGTACCGATGGGAGGACGGTGCGGTGGAAACCACGTCGGCCGTGATCCGGGCGCTGTTGCTGGAGGATCCGAAGAACGCGCTGATCGAACCCGCCGTGAACTGGCTGTTGAAGAATCGCCGCGGCGCGCAGTGGTCGAACACCCGCGACACCGCGCTCGCGATTCTCGCGCTCAACGACTACCTGGAGACCACCGGCGAGTTGAAGAACCGCCTCGAGTTCTCGGTGGAAGTGAACGGACACGCGGTGGGCCGCCACTCCGTCACTCCCGAGACCATGCTGCAGGCGCCGATGAGCTGGAGCGTGAATCCGGCTTGGTTGGGCGACACGAACGAGATCCGCATCGTGCGACTCTCGGGAAACGCGCCGATTTATTTCAACGTGTCGGCGGGATGCTTCACCGTGACCGAACCGGTGGCCGCCGCCGGAAACGAGGTGTTCATCCGTCGCGACTATTTCCGACTCGTGCCCGAGCCGACGCTGCTCAGCGGGGTGAAGGAGCGTCGTGAACGGCTGGCCGATGGAACCAAAATTGATTCAGGCGACCGTCTGGAGACCGTGGTGACGGTGGAGTCGAAGGTCGATCTCGAGTACGTGCTGCTGGAGGACCTGAAGCCTGCGGGCATCGAGGCCGAGGAGCTGCGGAGCGGCGGCGGGATCGAACTCAACGAACTTCAGCGGACCAAAATTGAGGCGCGTCTCGCGTCGTCCGGCCCGCCCGGGGATTTCCTTGAACGCACCGGTCGCACCTCGTGGGCGCATCCCGAGTGGCGCGACCGGACGGTGTCGGTGTTCGTGCACCGGCTTCCCGAGGGGCTCTGGGAACTGCGGTACCGCTTCCGGGCGACGACGCCCGGAACCTATCACGCGCTGCCGGTCGTGGCGCAGGCCATGTACGTGCCGGAAATTCGCGGGAATTCATCGGAATGGCGCGTGGAGGTTCGCGATCGCAAGTCCGGAACCGCGCATCCCTGATGCGGCTCCCGGACCGAGGCTTGACGTGTTCCGGGGCATCGGCGACGAGTTGGCCATGCAACTGACTTGGAAGGACTACGACGAGATTGCCTGGGCCTTGATGGACAAGTTCCCGGACCAGGATCCGCTGCGCCTGTCGTTTCCGAAGCTCCACGCCATGGTCTGCGAACTCGAGGACTTCAGCGATCGGCCCGATGCGTCGAACGAGAAAGTTTTGGAGAACATCCAGATGGCCTGGTACGAGGAGCGGAAGTAGGGAAACGCATCGCAATCCGGCCTCCGAACCCCCTGCGGTGGAAAATCCCCCGTTGACGGCGGGGCCTGATTTGTGCCGTATTCCTGCCCGTCCGTTAAGAACGGCAGTGTCGGTGTCACAAAGACGGCTTGAGTGGAAGTTGGAATAACCCACGCAACCAGTAACCTGCAGGTGCAGGTTCCCTCCACGGCGTTTGGCGCGGTCAGTCAGTTATGGACAATAATTCGAGGCTCTTTGTGGGCAATTTGTCGTACCAGACCATGGAGCGCGACATCCAGGATCATTTCAGCGCTGCTGGAGTGGTGACCAGTGTCAACCTCATGCTCGACAAGTTCACGGGCAAATCCCGCGGGTTTGCTTTCGTTGAATTCAGCACGCCCGACGAGGCGCAGAAGGCTGTGGATCTTTTCCACGGCAAGGACCTCGGTGGCCGCGCCCTGACGGTGAACATCGCTCGTCCCCGTGAAGAACGCCCGCCCGGTGGTGGTGGTGGCGGCGGCTTCCGTGGCGGTGGCGGTGGTGGCGGCGGATACCGTGGTGATCGCGGCGGCGACCGTGGCGGTGGTGGCGGCGGCGGTGGTGGCGGCTGGCGCGGTGATCGCGGCGGCGGCGGCGACCGTGGCGGCGGCGGCGGCGGCTGGCGCGGTGATCGCGGTGGCGACCGGTACTGATCTGGTCGTGGCCGCACTCAAAAATGCGGTCGCATCGGATTCCAACACGCTCTTCGACCGCAGTTCCGCCGTTCAACCGGCGTGAGCGCGGCACCGAATGAAGCAATTTCAGCGGCCGATTCCGATTTTCCCGGAATCGGCCGTTTGTCTTTTCCGGGTGGTCCAAGATTCACGGTCGCAAACGATCCTTGATCATCGACGCCAATCCGTTTGACTCGGCACAGACGCCTCTCTAGCGTGGCGTGACACATTTCACCTATGTCCGAGCCAACCAATCCTGTTCCGCCCGCGCCCGCGCCGGCACCGGCACCTGAAGCTCCCAAGGCTGCTGCCGCTGATTCGGCCCAGAAGAAACAGACCGTCCGCATCACTCTTCCGCCCAAGCCGGCTGGTGGTCCTTCGATCAAGATTCCTGCTCCTGCTGGAGCTCCCGCCGCCCCTGCCGCTGCCGCGCCTGCGGCTCCCGCTGCTGCCGCCCCTGCCGCTCCCGCGGCCGCTGCTGCTCCGGCGAAGCCCGCCGCCGCGGTTGCCGCTCCGGCTCCTGCTGCAGCTCCCGCCCGCCCTGCTGCCGCTCCGGCTCGCGCCGCCGCCGGTGTCAGTGGCATCGATGTCGGTCTCGCCTTCGCCGGCGTGGTCGTCGGCATCGCCCTGGCCGTCGTGATTTTCCTCCAGGCTCCGAAGTAAGTTCGATTATTCCAGATCCATGGCCTCCCCTTTGATCCATACCATCACCGGTCAGAACTTTCAGGAGAAGGTGGTCAATTCTCCCGTCCCCGTCCTCGTTGATTTCTGGGCGGAATGGTGCGGTCCCTGCCGCATGATCGCTCCGCTGCTCGACGAACTCGCGACCGAGTTCGACGGACGCGCCGCCATCGGCAAGATCAACGTGGATACCGATCAGGACCTCGCGGTCCAGTACGGCATCAGCGGCATCCCCGCGCTGCTCTTCTTCAAAAAGGGCCAGGTGGTCGGCCAGATCGTTGGACTCCGTTCCAAGAAGGATCTGAAGGCCGAGCTGGAAAAGGCGATCGTCGCCGAGGTCAAGTAACCTCGCTTCATTACGAAAGCGCCCGGGTGTCCCCCGGGCGTTTTGCTTTTTCTCTTCGAGGTTGGGAGCGGCGGTTGAACCTAGAAACGGCAGTTGAAGGGTTAAAAGTTAAAGTGTTGAAGGGGGGCCGACGCAACCGCGATGGTTTTCTTCTTCGTTCGGAGTCCCGTCTTCAGACGGTTCGGGGATGCAGCGGGTTGATTTCCAACCGTTCGATGGTCCCGCGTCCAACAGCCGAGCCGCGTAAACGCGGTACTCCAAACGGTTACGGGAGTCGAAAGTGACCTTGGACTTTGGACCTTGGACTTGGGACTGCGCGCCAGCGCGCGCTTACGCCGCATCTTCCGCGCGACCGCCCGTCACCAGGAAGAGCACGGCCATTCGCACTGCAAGTCCGTTGGTAACTTGTTCCAAAATCACTGACTGCGCACCGTCCGCGATGTCGCCCTCGATCTCGACGCCGCGGTTGATCGGGCCCGGATGCATGATCAACGCATCGGGTTTCACCCATTTCATGCGGGCCTGATTCAAACCGAAGAGCGCCGTGTATTCGCCCAAGCTGGGAAACATGGTCACGCGTTGACGCTCGTGCTGAATGCGCAGCAGGTTCACCACATCGGCATCGCGCAGCGCTTCTTCGAGATTCCACGTCACCCGGCAGCCGAAGCGTTCAAACACCTTTGGAACCAGCGTGGGCGGGCCGCAGAGCGTGACCTTCGCGCCGAGCTTGAGCAGGGCCCAGATGTTCGAACGGGCCACGCGGCTGTAGAGAATGTCGCCCAGGATCGTGACGTTCAGTCCTTCGATCCGTCCCTTGCGTTCGCGGATGGTGAAGGTGTCGAGCAAGCCCTGGGTGGGATGCTCGTGCGCCCCGTCGCCGGCGTTGATGATGTGCGCCCGTGCGAACCGGGAGAGGTAATGCGGCGCTCCGCTCGCGCTGTGGCGCAGAATGATGACGTCCGCGTTGAGCGACTCCAGATTCCGCACGGTGTCGCGCAGGGTCTCGCCCTTTTTCAGCGAGCTCGCCTCGGCTGAGAAATTAATCACATCGGCACTGAGACGCAGCGCCGCGAGTTCAAAGCTGATGCGCGTGCGCGTGCTCGGTTCGACGAACAGGTTGATGACCGTCTTTCCCCGCAGCGGCGGAACGCGTTTGATGGCGCGTTCATTGATCGCCTTGAACGAGCGGGCGGTGTCGAGGATGAGCGTGAGATCCTCCGCACCGAGCGATTGAAGATCGAGCAGGTGCTTGCGGTTCCAGGGGACTGCGGGGGAAGCGGGGGCGAAACTCATGAGGGATCCTCCAAGGTCACGGTGTCGGTGCCGTCATCTTCGACGAGGTGAACCTTGATGCGCTGGGTGAGGGAGGTGGGGATGTTCTTGCCCACGAAATCGGCACGAATGGGAAGTTCGCGATGGCCGCGATCAATCAGCACGGCGAGCTGAACGCGGGTGGGGCGGCCCAGATCGGCGAGCGCATCGAGTCCTGCGCGGATGGTGCGGCCGTGGAACAGGACGTCATCGACCAGCACCACCGTCTTGCCGGTGATGTCCACGGGGATTTCGGTCGGACGCAGCTTCGGGAGGGTGCGCCAGTTGAGGTCGTCCCGGTGCATGGTCACATCGATGCGACCGACGGGAACCGGGATCCCTGCAATGCGGCTGAGCATGGGCCCGAGGCGATCGGCCAGGAATGCTCCGCGCCGCTGGATGCCGACGATCACCACATCGTGGCAGGTGCCGTTGCGTTCGGCGATCTCGTGGGCGATGCGGGTCAGCGTGCGCGCGAGCGCCGCGGAATCAAGAAGGACACCACTCACCGCACCCCTCCGGATTCAGAGTTGAATCCGGTTTCGAACCGGGGTGTGGGCTTAAGCGTGGTCTTGGAAGACTGGAAGGAGTAGCTCACTGCGCCTTTGCCGGCTCGCTGGCCGGAATTAAAGGGGCGGGGCGAAGTCGATCCCGGGGATCGATCAATTCATTCCCGCCGATGGGTGCCGCGCGCGACGCCAGCCCGCCCGGTGGTGGGTGATCCAATCGACAAGCGCCCGCTCAAAGCCGATGTCGTAGCCGGCCTTCTCGGATTCGATCCACTTGTGCTTGAGGATCTCTTCCTTCTCCGCCTGAAACTCCCGGTAAAGGGTGGTGTTGAGGAGAAGGGCGCGCGCTTCGCGTCGTGTATCAATTTCGGTGCCCATGGGACGGCAGTAGGTATCGCGTTGCCTGACCGTAACGCGATGGCCCCCGGTGTAAACGGATTTCTGAACGCATGAATCGACCCGCAGTTGCGCAGCCTGCCGGGCGTCCGCAAGGTGGTTCCCCGTGAGTGCGTTTTCTTCCCGACGTGGTTTCCAATTCCCGGCTCTGGCCGCCATGGCCGTCTGGGGATTGGGTGTGGGTTTGGGCCTGATTTTACGGCTTGATGCCGCACCTCCAGTGGTTCGGGCGGCGGACCGTTCGATCGCCCGCCACACGCTTCAGGCGGCGCGGACGTGGCGCATCGATCTGCCCGGCGGCGCCCGATTCGATGCCTCGGCGCTGCTGCTCCAGCCCGATGGATCGCTACTCACGGTGAATGACAAGACTCCCGGGGTGTGGCGGATCCTGCTTGGAACCGATGACACGGCGACGCTCCAGCCGACCGGATGGCTGGATGCCTCAAAATTGAAATCGATCCAACGGACCAAAACGGGTCCGTGGGATTGCGAGGGTTTGGCCCGGGATTCGGCGGGAAGGTTGTACGTGTGCGATGAGAGCGACCGGTGGGTGGTGCGCGAGGATCCGTCGAGCGGACGGGTGGAGCGGCTGCAGATCGACTGGTCCCCGGTGAAGCGGTGGTTTGGGTCGGATCTCAACGCGAGTTTTGAGGGGATCGCTGTGGGAGGCGACACGTTGTACGTCGCCAACGAGCGTGAAATCGGGCGCATCATTGAGGTGGACCTTTCCACCATGCGCGTGCGGGACAGCTTTCAGGTGAGTCCAATCGGCGTGACCGCGCGCGATGTCCACTACACGGATCTCTGCTGGTTTGAGGACTCGCTTTGGGTGCTGTGCCGGGAGAGCCGGTGCGTGCTGCAGGTGGAGCCGAAGTCGCGCCGGGTGCTGGCGCAGTTCGACTACTTTGATCTCGAGACCTCGAAAGCGAATGCCTATGCGCACCCGTATCCGTACGGGTTTGTGGAGGGGCTGGCGGTGGATGCGAAGTCGATCTGGCTCTGCGTGGACAACAACGGATTCGCCCGCGTGGCGGACAAGAATGACAAGCGGCCGACCCTCTGGCGGTGCGATCGGCCGGACCGCAGCGGGGCGCCGGGGCGGTGAATTCCTTCTTCATCCGTCGGACGGATCTGCGCTAGGCTGGTCGTCCGTAATGAGCAAAACAGCACTTCTCTTTGCCGGTCAGGGCGCACAAACCGTGGGAATGGGACGCGATCTGGCGTCGGCCTTTCCCGAAGCCAAGGCCTTGTTTGAATCCGCCGACCAGGCGCTGGGCTATGGGTTGTCCACCATCTGCTTCGAAGGACCGGAGTCCGAGCTGACCCGCACCGAGAACGCCCAGCCGGGTATTTATCTGGTGAGCTTCGTGGCGTTGCGACTGCTCCAGCAGCGTGTACCAGGATTGGTCTTCAGCGCGACCGCCGGGTTGTCGCTGGGGGAATTCACCGCGCTGGCTGCCGCGGGGGCGATGAGTTTTGAGGACGGATTGAAGGTGGTGCAGCTGCGCGGGCGCTTCATGCAGGAGGCCTGCGATGCGACCCAGGGCGGGATGGCCGCGGTGATCGGTCTCGATGAGGCGGCCACGCGCGAAGTGTGCGAGGCCACCGGCGTGACGCTGGCGAATTTGAACTGCCCCGGGCAGATCGTGATTTCCGGTGCATCGGACCGAATTCCTGCCGCAGTGGATGCGGCGAAGGCGAAGGGCGCAAAGAAGGCGATTCCGCTGCCGGTGGCCGGTGCGTATCATTCTCCGTTGATGGCGAGCGCGCAGCCGAAGCTGGCGCAGGCGCTGGCCGGGATCACGCTGCGGGATCCTTCGGTGCCGGTGATCGCCAACGTGACGGCCCAGCCGCACGGTCCGGCGGCGACGCTGTCCGACCTGCTGGTGCGCCAGGTGACGTCGTCGGTCCGCTGGGAGGATTCGATGCGCTATCTGATCGCGCAGGGCTACACGCGGTTCATTGAGCTCGGACCCGGCAATGCGCTGGCCGGCTTCATGAAGCGCATCGACAAGTCGGTGCAGGTTCTCGGCGTGTCGGATGCAGCCTCGCTGGAGGCGACCGTCGCGGCGTTGACCGCGACGGCTTAATCGGAGATCGAAGATCGAAGATCGGAGATCGGGAGACAGGTGAGTCGCGCAGGTCGAATCTGCGCACTCACCCCCTTTCAACGCTTCAACTCTTCAACGGGCGTATGACAGCGAGAGTTGGTCAGTGGGAGTGTTGCGAGATGGCGGAGTGACAGGGGTCCTAGGTCGGGAGTTTTTTGCGGACGGAGATGGCTCCGAGCCTGTGACCACGGGTGGCGCGGTCTGGGAGGGCCGGAGGGCGGCCGG
>CANGKZ010000031.1 GCA_947454705.1 Verrucomicrobiota bacterium | reverse complement strand
TTCTTTTAAACACTTTTTTGGTGGCTATAAAGCTGCGGTCCGACCCGATCCCATCCCGAACTCGGCCGTCAAACGCAGCATTGCCGATGGTAGTACATGTATAGCTTGTGCGAGAGTAGGTTGCCGCCTTCCTTTAGTAAAAAACCCCGTTCTTGGTAAAATCCAAGAGCGGGGTTTTTTCATGCTCCAGTGCGGAAATGAGCGAGTAGGCGAGTAGGCAAGTGGGCAAGTGGGCAAGTGGGCAAGTGGGCAAGTGGGCGAGAGGCTACCGGTCGGTTCTGCTCTCCGTCCGGACTCGAAAGCGGTGTCGACGCTTAAGCTCTGCCACCGCACTCCATTCTGAGGACGTCGATGAGGAGGAATCGGGATGGCTTGAAGATCCTCCGAGGTCGGTGAAATTAATCAGGACCTCCACGGGTTTGGTTCCTGGAGAGGGAATACAATCGATGGAACCTCTTCCGCGAAGTTTTTACGCCCGTGACACGGCGGTGGTCGCCCGTGAATTGTTAGGGAAGGTGCTGGTTCACGACTCGGCAGAAGGAATTCGGGTCGGACGGATCGTGGAGGTGGAAGCCTACATCGGTGCGCACGATCGGGCGTCGCATTCCTCGCGGGGAGTCACGCCCCGGACGCGCATCATGTTTGGTCCGCCGGGGTTCGCCTATGTCTACAGGATTTACGGGATTCATCATTGCGTGAATGCGGTGACGGAATCGGAGGGGAACGGCTGCGCGGTGTTGATCCGTGCGGTGGAGCCCGTGGTGGGGATTGTTTCGAAGACTTCAGGGCCTGGATTGTTGTGCTCCGCGATGGGGATTGATTTGAAATTGAACGGATCCGATTTGATCACCGGGCCGTTGCGGGTTGTGGAATCTGCAGATGGGAAGGCGGGGCGAATTGTGCGTCGGCCGCGGATCGGGGTGGACTACGCAGGGGCCTGGGCGCGGAGGTTGTTGAGGTTCTATCTTGCAGGCAGCGCGCACGTTTCGCGCCGGTGAGGCGGGGTGTGGGGCCGGGAACGGACTTGCGCGAATGGCGCGGGCTGGGATTCACTTTCGGGCAGTAAATCCCGTCTGCTACTTCCATGAACCTACGTTCTCTTCGTGTCTCGGCGGCTCTTTTGATTGCCGCATGCACCGCCCTCAACGCTTGCGCGGAAGGCCTCGCGGATCGCGTCGCGATCCAGACCTGGACCCTGCGCACCATGAACTTCGACAAGGTGGTCGAGTTCGCGAAGGCGCATGGCATCAAGGATCTCCAGCTGATCCCGAATCACATCGACTACAAGAAGGAGTCGAAGGAAGAAATCGCCCGCAAGAAGGGCGTGCTGCAGGCGAATGGGTTGACGGCCTACACCTACGGCGTTGCCGGCACCTCGCTGAACAAGGAGGAGAACCGCCAGTTGTTCGAGTTCGCCAAGTTCATGGGCATGAAGCTCGTGGTGGTGGAGCCGGGTGACTTCAAGATCTGGGACAACCTCGAGGAGCTCGCGAAGGAGTACGACATCAAGGTCGCGGTGCACAATCACGGCATCAAGTCCACCTACGGAAATCCCGCCACGGTGCGGAATATCCTGCAGCACCGCGATGCGCGTCTCGGCGTGTGCATGGACATCGGCTGGATCACGTCGGCGAACTTTGACGCTGCGAAGGTGTACAAGGAATACAACGGCCGCGTGTTTGACCTGCACCTGAAGGACAAGCGCGTGGAGAAGGTGAAGGCCGGGGATGACGTGGCGTTCGACACCCACATCGGTGCGGGCGATGCCAATCTCAAGGGCCTCTTCAAGGTGCTCCGCGAGACGGGATATCAGGGCCGACTGGCCATCGAGACCGACAGCCAGGAATTCGCCAACAAGCCAGCGGAGTTCGTGGACAACGCGAAGAAGTTCGTCGCCGAGCAGGACGCTGCGGCTCACTGAGGTCGGGTCCGCGTTCCAGAATTGATCGCTTCAAAAGCAAAACGGCCCAGGCGCTCTTGCCTGGGCCGTTTTTGTTTGGCTTCGGAATCGGAATCGGGGATCAGAGCCCGAGGGCGCCGAGGACGGCTTCCTTGGTGGCGGCGACTTCGATGGGAACGATGCCGCTGACGCGGATGGCGGTGTCGGGATCCTTCAATCCGTGGCCCGTCATCGTGGCCGTGATCAGGCTTCCGGCGGGAATTTCTCCGGCGCGGGTGGCGAGGATGAGACCGGCGAGCGGTGCGGCGCAGGCGGGCTCCACGAAAATGCCTTCGGTGCGCGCGAGCAGCGCATAGGCTTCGAGGATTTGTTCGTCGGTGACGCTGCGGATCGATCCACCGGATTCGGAGGCAGCGTTCATGGCGCCGTCCCAGCTCGCGGGGTTGCCGATGCGGATCGCGGTGGCGACCGTTTCAGGTTTTTCCACCGGATGGCCGAGCACGAGCGGAGCGGCACCGGCGGCCTGCCATCCCATCATTTTGGGAAGGGTGTCGGACAATCCGGCGTTGGCGTACTCCTTGAAGCCTCGCCAGTAGGCCGTGATGTTGCCGGCGTTGCCCACGGGGAGGAAATGGAAGTCGGGTCCGTCGCCAAGGACGTCGCAGATCTCAAAGGCGGCGGTTTTTTGTCCCTCGATGCGAACCGGGTTCACGCTGTTGACGACTTCAGCAATGCCGGTTTCGCCGAGCTCGCGCACAATGCGGAGGGCGTCGTCAAAATTGCCATCGATGCTGATCGCCTTGGCGCCGTACATGAGGGCCTGGGCCATTTTGCCGAGGGCAATCTTGCCCTTGGGGAGGAGCACGACCGATTGCATTCCGGCGCGGGCGGCATAGGCGGCGGCGCTGGCGCTGGTGTTGCCGGTGCTGGCGCAGACCACGACTTTCGCTCCGCGTTCAGCCGCCTTGGACACGGCCAGGGTCATGCCGCGATCCTTGAACGAACAGGTGGGATTCAGCGCCTCGTACTTGAGGAAGAGATCGAACTTGCCGCCGATTTTCTCCACGAAGCGGGGCACCGGGATCAACGGGGTGTTGCCCTCGTGAAGGGTGATGACCGGGGTTTGATCGGTGACCGGGAGGAAGGAGGCGTAGCGGCGGATGACTCCGGGCCAGGGTTTGTTCGGGCTGCTCATGAGCGTGGGCGTGGGCAAATGGAGGCGGAAATGGGGCGGGAGCGCGAGGGAATCACTCGAAGGGTTCGACACGGATCAGCACCGGCTCGGCGCGGACGACATTGAGTCGGGCGATTTGCTTCAGGGCTTTTTGCATCGCGGCGTTGGAGGCGTCGTGAATCATGAGGATCACCGGCACGGTTTCTCCGGCGTGTCCCTCGGGTTGGATGATTGAGGAGATGCCGATCTTGGCGCGCGCGAGCAGGGCGGAGATGCGGGCAAATACCCCGGGCTGATCGATCACTTCGAGCCGGAGGTAGTAGCGGGAAACGACTTCCTCCATCGGCACCACGCGGGAATCAGAAGAATGCGCAACGAAGCACGGGACGCGTTCCACCGAGCGGTGCTTGAGATCCAGTGCGGCATCGGCGAGATCGCTGAGGACGGAGCTCGCGGTGGCATCGGCGCCGGCCCCGCGTCCGTAGAACAGGGTGTCGCCCACGATGTCGCCGCGAACCGAAATCGCGTTGAAGGCGTGGTTCACCGAGGCGAGCACGTGGGTGTTCGGGATCAGCGCGGGATAAACAGCGACCTGGATCCGGGGACCATCGACCGCCTTTTTGCGGGCCGGTTTCTTTTTGCCGGAGGGGGCTGCTTCGAAGGTCTTGATGACGCCGAGCAGCTTGATGGTGTAGCCGAGGCGGGTGGCGAATTGAATGTCGAGCCGGCTGATCTGGCGGATGCCCTCGGTGTGGATCGATTTTGGGTCCACCCAGAATCCGTGGGCGAGGGAGGCGAGGATGCCGGTCTTGTGGGCGGCATCGTGTCCGTCCACGTCGAGCGAAGGTTCGGCCTCGGCGTATCCGAGTCGTTGGGCCTCTGCGAGCACCTCGTTGAATTCGATGCCCTCCAGCTTCATCCGGGTGAGGATGTAGTTGCAGGTGCCGTTGACGATGCCGGCGAGGGAGACGACGCGGTTGCCCACGAGGGATTCGCGCAGGACTTTGATGATCGGAATGCCGCCGGCGACGGAGGCTTCGTAGTAAAGATTGGCGCCGTGCTGGGCGGCGGTGCGGAACAGTTCGGGGCCGTGCGCGGACAGGAGCGCCTTGTTCGCAGTGACCACGGGTTTGCCGAGGCGGAGGGCGGCCAGGACCATGTCACGGGCCGCGGTGGTGCCGCCGGCGAGTTCCACGACGATCTGGACCTGCGGATCCTCGACGACCTGGCGCCAGTCGGTGGTGAGCACGCCCTCGGGGAGGTCGAGATCCTGATGCTTGCGCGGGGTGCGGACCGCGACGCGGCGAATGGCGAGGTTGACCCCCAGCCGGGACGCCATGAGTGCGCCGTTGCGCCGGAGAGCGCGGATGACTCCGCCGCCCACCGTTCCACCGCCAATAAGCCCCAGATTGACCGTCTCCATAGGAAAGCCGCGAGGGTGTCTTTCTCCGGGATCGGGGACAACGCCTTTTTGCGTCCAAACTGGGTCTTCGGGACTCCTCCTTCCGGGAGGTTCCACGCCAATTGCAGGCTCGGGCGTTGCGCGGGGGGTGGGGACGCGGGTAGGTTCCGCGGCCTGTGACTGCATCTGCATCCGGATCCAAAGCCGCATCCGCATCCGCTTCCCGTCCCGCCGCCGGCGCGCCGCGTCGTGTCGGGCTGATTTCGCTCGGTTGTGCCAAGAACCTGGTGGACGCCGAAATCATGCTCGGATCGCTCCTGAAACAGGGGGTCGAGATCGTGAACGACCCGGCTCAGGCCGATGCGTTGATCGTGAACACCTGCTCGTTCATCGACGCCGCGCAGGAGGAGAGCGTGGATACCATATTTGAGTCCACGGAGTTCCGGTCGAAGGTGCGCCCGAACCAGGCGGTGATCGTGTCCGGGTGCATGCCGCAGCGTTTTCGCGACGAACTTCCCAAATTGATGCCCGAGGTGGACCGCTTCATGGGCATCGACCAGGTGGAGCAGGTGGGCCAGATCGTGGAGCAGGCCATCGCCTCGCGGGCGGAAAAACTGGTGACGCCGCCGCCTGCGCGCGGACGCAAGAAGAAGGAGGAGGTCGCCTCGCGTTTGAACGAAATCGAGAAGGCCAAGGGGCATTCCCATGACCACGATCACGATCATGATCATGATCATGAGGAGTCGCTTCGTGGAACCGGCCGCTTTGGCAACACCAAGAAGGTGATCACGCTTCAGGCGGCACCGCCTCCGACGACCGTGGATGTGACGGTGCGGCCGAAGTACATCCCGCAGTACGAGACGCCGAGGTTTCGTCTGACCCCGAAGCATTTCGCGTATTTGAAGATCGCGGAGGGATGCAATCATCCGTGCAGCTTCTGCATCATTCCGCGAATGCGCGGTTCGCACCGCAGCCGCACGCAGGCGGACATCGTGGCCGAGGCGCGCGAGATGATCGCATCGGGCGTGAAGGAGATTAACCTGATCTCGCAGGATTCGACCTATTACGGACTGGATCTGCGTCCGGGTCACACGCCGTCGATCGCTTCCCCGGCAAAATTCACCGCGGCCACCAAGGCGCTGGCGGCGGATTCGACGACCTTGTGCACGCTGCTGCGCGAGTTGAACGGTCTGCGCGGGGACTTTTGGATCCGGCTGCTTTACACGCATCCGGCGCACTGGACCGATGAGCTGATCCAGACGATCCGCGAATGCAAAAAGGTGGCGCGGTACATCGACATGCCGCTGCAGCACATTCACGACGATCTCCTCGCCCGCATGCGTCGCGAGACCTCGGGGGAGTACATCCGCGAATTGATCGCGCGCATTCGTGCGGGCATTCCCGGCATCGCGTTGCGCACCACGTTCATTGTCGGGTTCCCGGGCGAGTCCGAGGAGCATTTCGAAACACTGCTGGAATTCATTCGCACCACGCGGTTCGAGCGTCTGGGCGTGTTTGCCTACTCGAAGGAGGATGGAACGATCGCCGGCAAGATGGCGCAGCAACTCACGCCGGCGAAGCGCCAGAAGCGCCGTGAGCGGGCCATGGCGGCGCAGCACGAGGTGGCGGTGCAGGTTGCGGAATCGTTTGTGGGACGCACGATCAAGGTGCTGGTCGAAGGTTTGGCTTCCGAGAAACAGATTCAGGCGGCCCGGGTGCAATCGTGGGAACACGGCCTGATGCGCGACGGGGGCACCGGCAAAGGTTCGGCGTCGAAGCCGTCGGATCGGAAATACCTGGTGGGTCGTGGCGAGGCGGATGCGCCGGACATCGACGGACGGGTGTACATCCGGGGAACGCTGCCGGTGGGCAAGTTCGCCAAGGTGAAGATCATCGGCCACACGGACTACGATCTGATTGCCGAGCCGGTCAAAGGCTGACCCGGTCCTGCCTCATTCTTGATTTTGGATCTCCGCTCCAGAACTCCGGGCGCGCTCGTTGACGCCCGGACGAACGCGGCCTACGGTGCCCCGTCATGATCGCAGGAAAAATCGGTGCCTCCAGTTCTTCCGCTTCGTCCGCTCCCGGCTTTCGCACGGGGGACGAGCGGCTGATCAAGTTGTCCGAGAGCGCGGGCCGCAAGGTGTCGTCGCTGCTCGGGAAACAGGGGCGTCCGCAGGGCGTTCTTCGCGTCGCGGTGGTGGGCGGTGGATGCTCCGGGTTGCAGTACAAAATGGACCTGCAGGATCAGCCGCAGAACCGCGACATTTTGGTGGAAAGCGCCGGAGTCCGTGTGGTGGTGGATCCGAAGAGTGCGCTGTATGTCACCGGCAGCGAGTTGGATTACGTGGACGCGCTGACCGAGGGTGGCTTCAAGGTGAAGAACCCCAACGCGGCCACGAGTTGCTCCTGCGGCGAGAGCTTCAGCGCCTGATCGGGTTTGGTTTGGGATTGCGTTCGATCCTGCCGCGGACGTCTTGAATCGCGGCCCCAATTGCCGAGGGGCCGGGATCGTTCCTGACGGCACTGGTTGCGTGGATTTCTTCGAGTTGGAGTTTTTCCGATGACTGACTGCTTTGAACTTCTTTCCGAAGCCCGCCGTCCCTGGCTGGACGAGGACGCGTTGAAATCCCGCTTCCTCGAACGTTCCGGACCGGTGCATCCGGATCGCGTGCACGGCGCCTCGGAGGCGGAACGGGAGGCAGCCACGGCCCGATATTCGGAACTGAATTCCGCGTACAACCGGCTGCGCGAACCTCGGGAGCGATTGCTTCACCTGCTGGAGTTGGAAGCCGGAGCGTCGCCGGGAGATATTCAGCGGATTCCTCCCGGGACGATGGATCTCTTCGTCGAAGTGGGGCAGGGGTGCCGCGATTGCGACACGTTCCTCGCATCGCGAACGCAGCAAACTTCCCCGATGCTCAAATTGAAGGCCATGCGTGAGGGCTTGGAGTGGACGAGTCGGATTGAGGCGTTGCGCGGAAAGGTGATCGCCAAACGCGATGAGCTGATCACCGAGTTGAAGGCGATGAATGCGGTCTGGGACCAGGCCCCGGCGATCGGGGATCCGTCGCGCCGAGCCGCGTTGCCGCTGGAGCGACTGGAGCAGGTGTACCGGGCGATGAGCTATGTGGCCCGCTGGACGGGGCAGCTCGACGAGCGTCGCGTTCAGCTCGCGGTTTGATGCGCGAAGCCGGGTTTTTTCCGGTGAATCACGGGGCGTCGATCAATCGGTAGAACGCGGAGGTTTCGGCCGCGTTGAGGGTCTGGGAAATGACGCTTTCCGTGGCGTTGATCGGATTGCCCAGCGGAGTCCACGAAGTCAGATCGTTGGAAGCCTGCAATTGATATCGAAGCCCTGCGGTCACGGCGAATTCGAGGGTCACGTGCCCCGCGTTGAGTTTCGCGGTTCCAGTGGGCGGCACCCCGGCAATTTCATCCGGCGATTGGATGAGGATTTCGGGAATGGAGAGGTAGCCGGATCCCGGATTGGTGATGGTAACCTGGGTCACTTTGCCGTTCTTAACCGTTGCGACGGCCGTCGCTCCGCTGCCGCCTCCTCCCACGATGCTCACCTGGGGGGTGCTGGTGTATCCCTCGCCACCGTCGATCATCAGAGCGGTCACCACAGAACTGCCGGCAAGCACCGGTACTGCGGTGGCGGCCTTGGGCAGTGGCGGATCCACGGCATTGAGGGCGATGGTGTGGGCAAATCCGGCGGAGAGGGCGGTGATGCCGGCAAGGGATTGGGGGATCTGGCACTGGCCGGATTCGTTGTCGCCCCAGGCGACCACGGTGCCGTCGGACTTGAGTGCCACCGTGTGCAGGCGGCCCGCCGCGATGGCGACCACCTGGTTCAAATCCGAGGGAACGTTGGTTTGCCCCGCGCTGTTGTAGCCCCAGGCGATGACCGTGCCGTCGGATTTCAAGGCCACGGAGTGATAGGCCCCGCAGGCGATGGCTTTGATGTTGGTCAATCCGGCGGGAACGGTTGCCTGGTCGAAGGCGTTGAATCCCCATCCGGTGACGGTGCCATCGCTTCGCAAGGCGAGGTTGTGGGAATCGCCGGAGGAGATCGCCACGGCGTTGGTCAGGCTGGGCGGAACATTGGTCTGACCGAACTGATTGTAGCCCCAGGCCACGACCGAACCGTCCTCTTTCACAGCAACGGTGTGGCCGAAGCCGGCGGCGACGGCGGTGACCTGGGTTAAACCCGGTGGCGGGGTGGTTTGCGCAAAGTTGGTGTTTCCCCATCCCACGACCGTGCCGTCCTTGCGGATCGCAAACGCGCAGTTCCATCCGGCCGCGATGGCCTTGGCATCGCGAACCTCCGCTGGCAGATCCGCCTGATGGTATCCGTTCCAACCCCAGACCGAGACGGTGCCGTCGGCCCGAAGTGCGACGTTGTGGTAGCTTCCCGAGGCGATGGCGACGACGCGGGAGAGCCGAATGGGAACGTTGGTCTGGGAGTAGCTGTTATCTCCCCAGGCCACGACGGTACCCGCCCGGCCCGTGACGCCGGCCGAAGCCCAAAGCGCGCTCAGCGCCAGGCACCGCAAAAACGCTCGAAATCGGACTGCAGACGGAAGGGACATGGATCGGGTGTGGATCCTGGGTTGCAAGGATCACGGCGGTCAAAGTGATCCAATCGTCCAAGGCTGACAACCCCTTGATCCATGTCCCACCGCCCGCTAAGCGCGGATCAGGCGAGGCCGCCGAAGGTGACGTGGTCGTCCAAGTCGAGCAGGTCGGCCCAGCTGCGAATGTCTTCGCGCTTGGGAGAGAGCTTCGCGGCGAGCGAGGCGAAGAACTGCAGGGTTTCGGCGTCGC
Organism: Verrucomicrobiota bacterium; assembly: GCA_947454705.1. Lineage (GTDB taxonomy): Bacteria > Verrucomicrobiota > Verrucomicrobiia > Limisphaerales > UBA9464 > CAIVQB01. Next base: position 48,514 of record CANGKZ010000031.1, on the reverse strand, counting down.
TGTCGGGGCCGCGTCGATCGTGGTACGCGCTCCAGGTTTCGATTTCCCAAGGCGACCGCTTGAGAGGCGCGTTGGCCTGGATCCATTCGAGGAGTTCGCCGTCGCCCTTTCCGGCGGCGACTTCTTTTTTCAGGGCCTCGGGATCAATTCCGGTAAAGGAGAACCAGTGTTGATCCAGCGGGCAGTTGTAGTGGTACTCGCCCGAAAGTCCGGCCAGGGAGGCGCGGCACTTGTCGAGGAGTCGGGGAAGGATGACGTATCCGCCGAGGCGGACGCGCATGCTGCGGGGAGGGCGTTGGGTGAGGTTGGGAGTAGACATGGGGAATAATTAAAAATTCTAAATTAAAAATGTTAAATGAGGGGCGGGTGAATTTGTGCGTTTGGCGTTTGAGCTTTGGACTTTGGACTTTGGACTTACAGAGCCGGGTAATCGGTATAGCCCTTCGCGCCGGGGGCGTAGAAGGTGGATTCGTCGGGGGAGTTGAGCGGTGCACCCGTTTTGAAACGCTTGGGGAGATCGGGGTTGGCCAGGAAGGGGACGCCGTAGGCAATGGCATCGGCCCAGCCTTCGGCCAGGGCTTGATTCCCGGATTTCAATCCGAATCCACCGGCCGTGATGACGGGTCCGCGGAATTGCGAGCGCAGTTCCTTCGGTCCTACGCCGTCGCGGGCCCCGTGCGCGATGTCTTGCGCGGTGACGCGGGTGATGTGCGCGTAGGCCAGGCCCATTGGGCTTAGTTCGCGAAGGAGGTGGCCGAAGGTTTCCAACGGATTGGAGTCCTGCATGTCGTTGAACACGCCGCCGGGGGAGAGTCGGATGCCGACGCGGTCTGCGCCCCACACCGACACCACGGCTTCGGTCACTTCGAGGGAGAGTCGTGCGCGATTGGCCACCGAGCCGCCGTAGCGATCGGTGCGGGTGTTGGTGCCGTCGCGGAGGAATTGATCGAGCAGGTAGCCGTTGGCGTTGTGGATTTCAACGCCGTCAAAACCGGCCTCGCGCGCAAGCCTGGCCCCGTGGCGGTATTCCTCGATGATTGCGGGAATTTCGGAGAGTTCGAGCGCCCTGGGAGTGACGTAGTCGGCCATGGCGGTGCCGGTGAACACCTTGCCGCGCGCCACGATGGCCGAAGGGGCGATGGGCAGGTCGCCGTTGGGTTGATAGGACGGATGCGAGATCCGCCCCACGTGCCAGAGCTGAAGAAACATGCGTCCGCCGGCAGCGTGCACGCGGTTGGTGACGAGTTTCCATCCCGCCACCTGCGCCTCGGTGAAAATGCCCGGAGTGTTGGGATAGCCGAATCCGCGAGGAGACACCGAAGTGGCTTCGGCAATGATCAGTCCTGCCGACGCGCGCTGACCGTAGTACTCGGCGTTGAGCGGTCCCGGAACGTTTCCGGCTTCGGCGCGGCAGCGCGTCAGCGGCGCCATCAGGATCCGGTTGGGCAGGGTGAGGGCCCCGAGCTGAACGGGGGAGAACACGGTGGGGGGTGGAGTGGGCTTGGCTGTGGAGTTCATGCTTCTTTAAAAATTCGGGGCAGAAGAATCAGGAATCCCCCCGGCAGAGTTGAACGGCATCGCGCACGGCGGCGTCGGCGATGCGGTTCAGGACGGATTTCGAGGGATGGAGTCGTGCGGTCTGGAGCAGGCCGAACAGGGTGTTGAGCAGGAGGATGGCTGCCGTTCGGGCGCGCGCGGAGGCAGGGCTGCATCCGGCAGCGCGCGCGAGCGTTTGCGCTAGTCCAGACTCGAGTCGCTTGAAGTGGGCCCACACCGCCTGGCGAATTTCCGGATCGGTTGCGGCCTCCTGGGAGAGGGTCCGCGCCATGAAGCATCCGGACGGCACGGCCGCATCGTCGCCGAGCTGCCGGTCAATAATGAGACGGAAGAACTGCTTCAGTGCCGCGACCGGCTCGGGGGCGGTGCGGAGCGGCTCAAGCAAACGCTCGGCGGACTCGCGGGAGTAGGCGTCGCACGCCTTGAGGAAGAGGCCCTTCTTTCCCCCGAGTTCGCCGTAGAGTCCGAAGCGGTTCATCCCGGTGGTGGCCACGAGGTCATCGACCGACGTGCCCTCCAACCCGGTCCGCCAGAATTGGAGGGCCGCGCGGCGCACCGCCTCGGCCCGATCGCATTCCTGGGGTCGTCCTGCCATTGAATTTCAGACTAGTTGGTCTGAAATGAATGTCAAACCCACCACCGACACTCCGTTCGCGCCATGGTTCCGCGCTTGAGTTGGAAATGGGTTCACCGGTAGCGTTTCGCCTACGTCGTTTGTTCAGGGCTTCGCGGTCGACGATTTTTGCGGGCTCTGGTGATGAATGCGAATGACGAGAGACGGTGGCCGGGCGGCGAGTCGAGCTCGGCGATCTCTCAGCGGTATCGATGCCGGATTCCCTTTGAGGGAGGGGCCCAGTGGGAAGGTTGCGGACGGATTCGGCACGGGATGCATGGCAATTCCATGACAGAGGGACCCGATTCCGGATCCAATGAATCAGATGTGTCGGTCAGCGTAGCTTGTATATGTGTGTACCAAATTGGGTCCAATCCCTCGTGGTTGCAGGCGTGGTCGTGGGTGGAACGGCGGCGATTCCGGAGTCCCTGCAGGCATCCGGCGCCTTGTTCGACAAGGCCAGTGCGGTGGGAGGCAGCGTTGGTCAGACCCCGGGCACGTTTGGTTTCTATTTCACGCCCAATGAGGACGTGTTGGTGACCCGCCTTGGCGCATTCAACTACTCCCAATATTCATCAGGCACCGCGGTGCTGGAGGTTTGGAAGCAGGGGGCTGCGACGGCGGAAGCGACAGCAACGGTCACGCTTGGCGGAAGCTCGGCGTTGGAGGCGGATTTCGACTACGTGTTCGCACCGGTCACCGGATCCCCGGCGCCCATGCTGCTTTCGGGAATCCACTACCTGCTGGTGTGGAAGAACAATCTGGGTGATGCGGTTCAACCGTTCGCGAACGGAGTTCACGTGGCGGTGAACGGTCCGATTGCGGAGTACAACGTGCCCACCGTCACGCCGGGGTTGTTGACGCTGAATTACACCTACATTTTCACCGGTTCGAGCCTCACGGGGATCAATCCCTGGGACGAACAGCATGTGGACGGATGGGAAAAATCGGTGATTTCCGGACATCCGCCCTACATGGATGTGAACATCGAAGTGGTGTCGGTTCCGGAGCCGGTGCGTGCGACGGCAATTTCCGGGATGGCGTTGCTGATGTTTTCTCTCGCGCGCCGTGGAATTCGATTCCGGCGAAATCGGCTTTGAGACTGCTTGAAAAGGGGGGGATGCGGTAAGACGGTAGGGAAGGATCAGCGCGTACGGCGGTGGGCGTTTCGCGGGTTCGCGGCGAATGGCTGAAAGACCGCGAGATTGACGAGGCGGCCCACCTGCATGGCGAGCTCCGGTTCAACACGCGGCTCCGCCCAGTCTGTCCTATTGGAGCGTCAACAATCCCTGATACGATTCCGAAAACTTGGAACACGGTGGCTGCCAATCCCAACTTAGAAGCCGGAATGACCATGAAACCCTGGACCCTCTTGATCCTGACCGCGCTCGCGGCTGGATTCACTGCAAGCGCGGCCATTTTTCAAAACAGCGAGACGCTGAGTTCCAACAATCAGATCGACGACCCTCCCTCTTCGGGGTTGGCCCGCACCCTGACCATCAGCACGCCGGTCACCGTGCTGCGGGATCTGAACATCTCCCTGGACATCGGCAACGCAACGGGCGAGACCGCGTGGAGTGGGGATCTTTACGTGCAGCTGGTCAGCCCTGCTGGAACGACTGTGGTGTTGATCAATCGCCCCGGGCTTTCGTTGTCGGACACGACCACCGGCTACGGGGATTCGGGCTTCAATTTGACGATTGGTTATGGTGCCACGAGCGATATCCATACCTACCAGTCCGGTCTGTACACCCTGAATGGCTCCGGGCAGTTGACGGGGAACTGGCAGTCGGATGGACGCACCAGCGCGACGAGCGCAAGCCGGTCGGCGACGCTGGACACGCTGGTGGGTGAAAATCCCAACGGCACCTGGACTTTGCTGGTGGCGGATCTGGCGAATGGAAATGTGGCCAAGCTGAACAGTTGGGGAATTCTCGGATCCGATATCGCCCCGGTTCCCGAGCCCAGATCCACGTTGATCCTCGGAGTTGCGCTGCTGGCGGGAGCTGTGGCCCTGCGCCGTCGCTCCAGCGCGAAGTAGATTTCAGGGTCTCGATTTGGTGGCGCTGCTTTTCGCAGTTGCCGCGCATCAGGAGTCGGTTTAGGAGGCAGAAGGCCCGGATTGCCGCCGGCGGGGAAGTTGCTTGGGAGGGCGAAATTGGCTGGCCGACATGGATTCGAACCATGAATAAGGGCTCCAAAGACCCCTGTGTTACCATTACACCATCGGCCAAACCGCGGGCGAGACGCTACCGGTTGAACGCATTCCGTCCAATAGCATTTTGATTTGGATTTGGGATGCCTTCGGGGCAGGTCCAAAGTCCGAGGTCCAAAGTCCAAAGTGGGGCGCTGCCGATTTCCCCTTCAACCCTCCAACTTTTTTAACCCTTCAACTGCCCCTCGGGGCTCAATAATCGTACAGTCCGCTGTCCTGCGTGTAGCCGCCTCCGCCTGAAACGGGACCGCCCTCGCCGCCCATCCAGTCGCCGAGCACGTCGCCCATGTCTTCCTCGATCTTGTCCGGATCCTCGCCGGCTTCGAGTCGGCGGATGGCCACGTCCATCTCCTTCGGAATGCTGCCCGGAGGCATGATGTCCTTCATCTTCTTCAGCATGTGGGCCATGTGGCGCGGGTTGTTTTCATCGAGGTGTTCCATGTCTCGCTCCATTTCCGACATGGCGCGCTCCACCCGCGGATCGTCGAGATCCGGCATCGGCCCGCCTCCCTCTGGTCCGTCGGCAATACCCGCGGATGCGGGCTCCGCCACGCCCTTCAACGCTGCGAACCGGCTCATCTGTCGGCTCAGATTCTTGTTCCCGCACTTCGGGCACGTGGGCGTGTGGGAGGGGTTGATCCGCTTCGAAAGGAAATTGTAGATCCGACGGCACTTCGGGCAGGCGAACTCGTAGATCGGCATGGGTGCATCTTCGGAGTCGAATCGGAACCGTCAAGGGGATGGCCTCCGGGCCCGCCGATTCCAGGCTTGAGCCATGGACGCATCCGCCAGAGGTTGTGGGTGTGAACACGCATCAGAAATTCCTCCGGGGACTCGTGTCTTTGTCCCTTGGCCTTGGCCTCGTTCTCGCGAATCGGGCCGCTGCCGATTCGGTGTCGGTCAAAACCAACGTGCGATACAACGGCTGGTCCGATGCCGTGGTGTTGTCCAACGGGCGGGTCGAGGCGGTGATCGTGCCGTCGGTGGGACGCTGGATGCAGTTTCGCCGCGCCGGGCAGCAGACCGGACCGTTCTGGGAAAACGCGAATCTCGCCGGCAAAGCCATGATGGCAAAGCCGTGGGAGGCTTCGCACGGAAGCTTCGGTGGCGACAAAACCTGGCCCGCACCGCAGAGCGCGTGGAACTGGCCGCCGCCCGATGTCTTCGACGCCGCCCCGCTCGCGTTTCGCGTGACGCAGGATTCCGCCGTGGTGTTGACCTCGCCGGTGAGCGCGCGGTTCGGAATCAAAACCGAACGTCGTTTCTCCCTGCGGCCCGGCAGCGATTCCGTTGAGGTGGTCACCACTTATGAAAAAGTGCAGGGCCCGCCGGTGGAGGTCGGGGTGTGGGTGATCACGCAGACCAAGGATCCGGTCGCCGCGTTTTTGCCGATCCCCAAGGACAGCAAGTTTCCCGGCGGTGTGTCGCACGAGTGGGGCATTCCCACCAATCACATGACCGTTCGCAAGGACTGGATCGAGCTGCGACGCGACACCGCGGCGAGCCACAAGATCGGCAACGACGCCGGACACATCGTGTGGGTGGGCAAGGACTGGGTGCTGGGTATTGAGACCGATCGCAATGCGGCGGCACCGCATGCCGACGGCGGATGCAGCACGGAGATTTACACCAATCCAGACCCGACTCCGTACGTGGAATTGGAAACGCTGGGCCGGCTCAAGACGCTGTCGCAGGGCGAGCGCCTCTCGGCCACCAATCGCTACACGCTGCTGCCGCGCCGTTCGAAGGATCCCGTGGAGGAGGCGCGTCGCGTGGTCTCCGGAGGCCGTTGATGCACCAGCCCTGGAACTTTGAATCGCTCGACGCGCTACCCGCGCGGATTTGGACGGAGCTGTCGGCTGCGGCCGGCGACGTGGCGCATCCGTGGCGGACCCCGGTGCTGTCCACGGCCACGCCGTCGGGACCGGATGCCCGCGTGATCGTGCTTCGATCGGTCGATCCCGCCGCCCGCACCTGGACCTGTTTCAGCGATGCGCGTGCCCCAAAAATGAAACAGGCATCGGAGCAACCCGAATGCGTGTGGGTGTTTTACGATCCGAGAACGCAGCTCCAGCTGCGCGCCCGCGGGCGGGTGACGGTGCATCGCGACGATGAGGTGTCCGCAGCCGCGTGGGCGGGAGTGCCGGCGGTGAACGCGGTGAACTACCGTCGTCGGGTCGCGCCCGGAATCAGGATTGGTACACCGTCCGAAGGCTGGGAAACCTGCGGGGACGGGGAGTCGCAGTTCGGTGTTCTGCGGTTTGAAGCGCGCGAGATGGAGTTGCTGGCGTTGAACCCAACCGGGCACGTGCGGGCGCGGTTCCTTTGGCAGTCGGGGGAAGGGGTCGCGTGCTGGCGGGGCACCTGGGTGGCGCCTTGAAACGGTAGTTGAAACCACAGATGGAAACAGATTCACACAGATAGAGAAGGAGATGGGTGGTGGGACCGGGCTCGAACGGTTTCACCTTTTGGGTGATCTATGAATCTTCCACTCCGTTCAGTTCCATCCGTGTTCATCCGTGTCCATCTGTGGTTGAACTCTTCTTTAACTGCTGTTTCTAGGCTGAAAAGTTCGCCTCGACACTTCCGTGGCGTCTCCTAGGCTGCTCGACCTTTTATGAATCGCACTCCGCACGTGGCCGTCGTCGGCGCCACAGGCGCCGTCGGCGTGGAAATGATCGAAACCCTCGAGAAGCGAAACTTCCCGGTGGGCAAACTCACACTCCTAGCCTCGGCCCGCTCGGTCGGCCGCCGCCTCAAATTCAAGGGCGTTGAACACACCGTCACCGAACTGACGCGCGATTCCTTCAAGGGCATCGACATCGCGTTGTTCAGCGCCGGCGGTTCGATCTCCCGCGAATTCGCGCCCATCGCCGCCGCGGCCGGGTGCGTGGTGGTGGATAATTCCTCCGCCTTCCGCATGGATGATTCCGTTCCCCTGGTGGTTCCGGAAATCAATCCGGGCGACGTGAAGCTCCACAAGGGCATCCTCGCCAACCCGAACTGCACCACGGTGATCACGCTGATGGCGCTGTATCCGCTGCATCAGGCCTTCGGAGTTCGCCGCGTGTTTGCGTCGAGCTACCAGGCCGTGTCGGGAACCGGCGCCAAGGCGGTGGACGAGCTCGAACGACAGGTCCGCGAGTACGTCGCCGGCACGCCCCGCACCCTGGAGGTGTATCCGCACCAGATCGCCTTCAACGTGTTGCCTCACGTCGATTCCTTCCTGCCCTCCGGGTACACGAAGGAGGAGATGAAGATGGAGAACGAGGGACGCAAGATCATGCATCATCCGGGCTTCCGCGCTTCGGTGACCTGCGTGCGTGTTCCGGTGTTCCGTGCGCACTCGGTGGCGGTGAGCGCCGAGTTCGAGAAGCCGGTGAGCGTGGAAGCCGCACGCGAAGTGCTCTCTCGCGCCCCCGGGCTCGATGTGGTGGATGATCCCGCCAACAAGCGGTATCCGATGCCCCTCGACGTCTCGGGCAAATACAACTGCGCGGTGGGACGGCTCCGTCTGGATTGCGCGTTGGACAACGGCCTTTGCTTCTGGGTCGCGGGCGATCAGTTGCTCAAGGGCGCTGCGCTGAACGCGGTTCAGATCGCGGAAGAGCTGCTCCGCTGATTCGCAATTCGCAGAATTGGTTTTCAAAAACACCCGCGGGAATCCGGTCGTACCGGAGCCCGCGGGTGTTTTGTTTTTCCCGAGAGAGATCAAGAGAACCGCAGAGACGCAGAGGCGCGGAGAATGGAATGCGAAACGCCGATTCGACGTTGCTGTTCCTGTTGTAGCCGCCGAGGGAACGAGGCGGATCAGACGGGCTTTTGAAGGCGCCCGTTGCTGGATTGGGGTTGCCGGGTTCCAGCGGATCCCGCGCATCGGGTGACCAGGTTGCCTCCGTCCGTGCCAATGGAGTTCGGACCACTTCACTGCCTCGGGTGATCCGCCTTCTTCCGGCGGCGGCTACGCGGAAGGAGGGAAACCAAAATCGGAGGTGGATGGGCCCGGCGTTTTGTAGCCGCCGAGGGAACGAGGCGGATCAGACGGGCGTTTGAAGGCGTCCGTTCCCTGATTGGGGTTGCCGGGTTCCAGCGGATCCCGCGCATCGGGCGACCGGGTTGCCTCCGTCCGTGCCAATGGAGGGCGGATGACTTCACGGCTTCGGGTGATCCGCCTTCTTCCGGCGGCGGCAACGCAGAAGGAGGGGAACCAAAAACGGTTTTTGAATTTGACTATATCCGTGACGGATATATCCATTGCGGATGCAGAGCCGAGGAGACGTATGAAAGCCGACCACCCTTCCCAGTCCTCTCCCCCGCCGGGGGCGGATCCGGATTTTGCCGGGCCGCTGACTCCTGCGGTGTACCAGATTCTGGTAGCCCTGGCGGAAGGGGAGAAGCACGGCTACGCCATCATGAAGGATGTGATGGAGACCACCGACGGGGCGGTGCGCATGGGGCCGGGCACCTTGTACGGAACGCTGAAGCGCATGCTGGAAGCGGGGCTGATCGCCGAGGCCGGCGAGCGGCCGGATCCCGAGCCGGGCGAGGAGCGTCGGCGCTATTACAAGCTCACCGCGCAGGGAGGCCGGGTGGCGACGGCGGAAACGGAGCGCATGGCGCGAATCGTCCGCGCCGCGACACGCCGGGGCCTGGGTGGACGACGCGGCGCATTTCCTTCCCCCGCATGAACCCCACCTCACTTCCATCCGGCGAAGCACGACGCGAGCGGGTTCGCCGACATGCGGCTTGGTTTCGTCGCGTCACCCGGCTTTATCCCGCTTCCTTCCGCGCCGAGTACGAGGAGCCGATGCTCCAAGTTTTTCGCGACCAGGTCCGCGAGGCGCTCGATTCGCCAGAGCGCGGTGCGCTGCTCGGATTGTGGGGCAGGGCGGTGATGGATTCCGTCACTTCCCTTCCGCGCGAGCACTGGCGTGCCATGCGAACTTGGTTTCAACGCTCAACCCAGACGCCGGCGCGTCCTTCCGTGAATTCCGTCATGCCAAACACCCCTGCACGTCTTCTGCCATGGCGGTGGATCCCGATCTGTGCCGTTGTATCGGGATTGGTCGGGGCCGCCATCAATGCCCGCCTGCCGAATCGGTATCGCGCTTCTTCCACGCTGCACTTCGTAACCCGAGAGGCGGGTGGCAAGGGGCTCGTGCAGACATCGTCCATGACGCCCGACTCAATTCTGAGCCAGATGGTGCAGGATGTGGTCTTGCAACGTGTTCGAATGAAACTCGCGGAGAGTCATGCGGCGCCGGGAAGAACCAATGCATTGTGGCGTCCCGCGCTCAGCGCACGCCAGGGTCCCGGGAATACCTTCCTAATGTCGGTGGAGGGACTCGACTGGCTCGAAGCCCGGGAGTTTGCGGTCGCCTGGGCGCATGAGTTTGTGGAGTTCTACAGTCGGCAACTCAGCGGGCAGTTGAGCAATTCGCAGGCGGCCAACACCCAGCAGATCCTGACCTTCCAGCGCAAGTTGGAGCAGGCCTCGCAGGCGTTGGATGAATTCCGCCGAAAAAACGGAAGTTCCATCCCCTCCGTCAAGCATCAGGAATTTGCGTCCAAGCAAGCGGCGTACGAAGCCTTGCTGCAGGAGAAGACTCAACTGGAGGAGTCTCGAAAGATCCGCTTGGGCCCTGCCACCTCCACGAATCCGATGTTCGAGCTCCAGTTTGAAATCCGAAAACTGGAGAACCGGCTGGCCGTGGCTCCCGACGATGCGCGACTCAAGACCGAGTTGGGTCTGAAGCGTGCCGACCTGAAGGCGTTGAACGAGTTGGTGGAGAGCAGCCGCGATGAGCAATTGCTGCAGCTCGATCGGAAAATCGCAGCGATGGTCAAGTCTCTGGAGGCTGCAAAGGAATCAGAATTGGAATCGACCGCCGTCGCGAATGAGGAGAAGCGATTGATCGACGAGGAGTCGAGGATTCGAGCTGTGGTTGACGCTCTGGCGAACCAGGAATTGGAGTTGTCGCGCTTGAGGGCGGTGTTGCCCGATCTGGAAATCATCGATTCAGGTGGCGGAAGCAATGCACCGGTCGGACCCAATCGCCCAATGAACATCGCTTTATGTGTTGGGCTCGGTGGCCTTGCCGGGCTGGTGTTGATGATCGTCCTCGCGATCTCGCGTCGAACCCCGCCTCCAACGCCCCCTACATCCCTGGCCACGGGAAGTGCCGCGGCCAGGTCCTGAGTCGGTTTACGAATCCATTGCCCCGATGCAGCCCTAACAGCGCCTAGCCTGCGGTTCAGGGCTGTATCATTTTTCCCCTGTGTCTTCCGCGCACAACTAGGCGGATTCTCTTTCTTCATTCTATCGTCCCACGCTGCCTTTGAGTTTTTCCGGCGCGGGGTGTGGTTTGCGGTCGCATTGGCGGGGTTGGCTGAGACCGACCCAGGGGTTTGGTACGACTGAGTGGACCGCAGACCTTTGAACTCGTCCGGCTGGAGAGCTCAAGGGCGGCATCTTCACCACGACACTTCGGGCGTGTCTGAATGGAACGTTCCCGGGTGTCCATGAGTCGATCAAACCGAGGTGCTTCATGGGAACCGGAGTTGCGGCGGCGTGGAATGCGGCATGGAATGCGGTGAAACGTGGAGGGATCCGGCATGCGATCCTGCTGTTGATGGTGCTGCATGGATTGAAACCGGGAACCGCCACGGCGGCGGTGTTGGCCGAGTGGAATTTCAATTCGACCTCGGACACCAATCACCCCGCGACCTCCGCGGGGGCGGGTGTGGCAACGGTGCTAGGTGGGCTTGGGGCATCGTTCTCCGCGGGGACGGGATCCAGCGATCCGGCGGGGACGAATGATCTGGCCTTGTCGCTCTCCAAGTTTCCCGCGCAGGGGAAGGGGGCGCGTTCGGCCGGAGTTCAGTTCGAAGTCAGCACGCAGGGATACGAAAAAATCCGCCTCCGATTTGACCTCCGTTCCACGGCCACGGCGAGTCGCAAGGGCGTGCTTCTGGTTGCGACCGATGGAGCCACGTTTCTCGAAGCGATTCCGTTTTTCATCGAAGCGGACAGCGTGTTCACCAATGGCATCGCGCTTCCGCTGGAGTTCTACACCGGCGTGGCGGACAACCCGCGATTCGCGTTTCGCATCGTTTCCGATTTCTCCTCCGGGACCAATTACACCGCGGTGAAAGCGGGCTCGAGCTACAGCACCGCGGGCACGTGGCGGTTGGACATGGTGACGGTCACCGGCGAACCCAAAGCCGCGCCGCAGATTCCCCCTCAGATCACCGAGTCGCCGCACGATGTGTCGGTGGAGGCGGGTTTGAGCGCAGGGTTCTCGGTGGTGGCCACCGGCACAGGGCCCCTGAGTTATCAGTGGTTGCGTGGGGAGGCGGAACTGACCGGAGAAACCAACGCCGCGCTCCGGTGGAAGGCGGTGGCGCTGACCGATGCGGGGGAGTATCGCGTGCGGGTTCGCAATGGAGGAGGGCAGGTGCTCAGCGAGATTGCGCGGCTTGAGGTGCGGGTCCCGACACCGCCGGTGTTGCAGATCCGATCGTGGATCGAAGGCCAGCGACAACCGGGGCTCGCGGGCACGAACGCATTCACCGAGCAGGTGGTTCGCGTGGGCGAGACGCTGCACTGTCAGGTGATGGTGCGCGACGCGGCCGGGCGCGCGATCCGTTGGCAGCCTTCGGCGAATGCGTCAGGGCTGGGAACCGGTTGGAGCGTCGATTCTCCCGAGGCGGGGACTTCGATCGCCACCTGGGTCTGGTCGCCGACGGACGCCGAGGGAAGCGGAGTGCGACACGTGACGCTGGAGGCGTTCATCGACCTGCCGGGGACCACGCCGCCGATCGGATCAAAGGTGGAGTGGATCGTGTCCGTGCCCACGCCACTGGAAAGCCAGCTGGCACTTTCGGAATGGATGTCGCTTGGCGTGGAGGCGGGAGGGCCTGGATTCAATCCGCTGCATCGCGTCGAACCGGCTGCGAACCCAATCGTGGAGGACGCCTTTCTGGAGTGGATCAACCTTGGGAATCGCACCCTGGACCTGCGAGACTGGACGCTCTGGATCGGAGATCGACGGATTCACCGGTTCAACGCATCGGCGTTGCTGGCTCCCACCAATGCGATGGTGGTGTACGGCGGTCCGCTCACCGGATCCGTCCCGCGACTGCCGGTTCTCAGCGCGCCGGCTTCGGAAATAGCCAGCGGTTCGTCGCAGACCTTGTTGGCTCCGGGTGAGATTCTGTCAGTGCGGAACGAGCGATCGAACTTGGTGGCCCGCATCCAGCTCATGCCTGCGGAAGCGTTCCCCGGGGTGTCCCAGGTTTGGAACCCAGAGACTCCGGTGGAGTTTCAGGCGCATCCGGAATTGAATGGCGCGAGATCCAGTGCCGGGCTGCGGTCCGACGGACGCAATTGGGTGGAGGTCATCCCCGAGCCGGTGCCGGATCCGATCGAAGCCCGGGCGCGTGTCCTGCCGGGGCGGTTGGTGGAAATCCAATGGAATGCCACGCCCGGGATTCGCTACATCGTGGAGCGTTCCACCTCGCCGGCCGGACCGTTTGCTCCCGTATTTTCGGGGACCGATGCGACGGTGTTCACCGAGTCGCAGGGGCCTGATTGGCTCAACTTCTTTTACCGGGTTCGCACGCCGTGAGTTCGATTCGAGGGCTCTGCACCCGGAGTTGGGGCGCGTTTACCTTGGTGGAGTTGCTGGTGGTGATTGCCATCATTGCCCTCCTTGCCGGGTTGTTGCTTCCCGCGTTGTCGCGGGCCACGGCGCGCGCCCGGGGTGCAGTGTGTGTTTCAAATTTGAGGCAGTGGGGCATCGCCACGCACGGGTACGCCTCGGAAAATGCGGATCTGCTCCCGCCGGATGGCGCGCCGAATGGGGAATCGACCGAGGCGGGGTGGTATGTCGATCTGCCCCGGATGGCCGGGGTTTCCGCGTATCGGGAGAACAGCTGGCGCACCAATGCCTCGAGCGCGCTACCGCGCACTATTTGGTTGTGTCCGTCGAACCGGAGACGCAGCAATGGCATCAACCTGTTCCACTACTGTCTGAACGAGAACGTCAACGGGCGGGGCTCGGGGCGTCAGGTGAAACAGGGGGCGGTGCCCGCGCCAGCGCTGACCCCGTGGCTGTTCGACAACGGGCATCTCGCGGCGGTGGCATCGGTCAATAATCCCCACACCAATCTCCACGGATCGGGCTGCCATTTTCTGTTCCTCGACGGACATGTGACCCAGTGGTCGTCGCGAGTGTTTTGGGATTTCGCGAAGAATGAAGGCCGCTGGCAGGTGGAGGGGATGCAGTGGGATCCGTTTGCGCCCTGAGGGTCGGCCCAGGGGATGGGGTGAATTCGTCGTGGACTGCTTTTCCGCCCTGTGCTTGGTTCCCGCAGCACCTCAACCTTCTCTCCTTTTTCTCCATGTTCCTCCTCGGCTCCCTGCTTGTCGGTCTGGGTGGTGGATTGATCCTGATGGTGCTGACGGCATTTCTGTTTTGGCGAATCAGCAAGGCGGGCAACATCCACGATGCGGTGGACCTGCCATCGCGGCTGATTCTCACCGGACTCCTCATCGGCGGTGTGATCTGGGCCTTCCGGACGGGCGGGGGTGGCGGCCTGATCGAGAAGCTCGTCGCCCTGGTGGCGGTGTTGATTGCCGCGGTGCCGTTGTGCGCGCTCTGGCTGCCTTCGGTGGTGGAGTTCGCCGTTTCTCCGATCATGAATGCCATGACCGGTGGCAGCGAGCAGGTGGAGCTCAAGCCGTTTTATGCCCGCGCGGTGGCGTACCGGAAACGGGGCGAATACGCGGCCGCGGTGGCCGAGGTGGAAGCCCAGTTGGTCCGGTTCCCGGGCGATCCGACCGGAATGCTGATGCTGGCGGAGATTCACTCGGACGATTTGAAGGATGTTCCCACGGCGTTGGCGGTGCTGACGGAGATGATGGTGCACCCTGAGATGGATCCCTCCGGCGTGGCCCAGTCGATGAGCCGGCAGGCGGAGCTTAAATTGAATCGCATGGGCGATGTTCACGCGGCCCGGGAAATCTACACCCGCATCGTGTCCACCTTCCCGGGAACCGATGCGGCGATCACCGCATCGCAGCGCCTCGCGCATTTGCCGGATGCCGATGCCCTGGCCGCGCGCGAGGAGCTCGCCCCGATCAAGGTGGTCCGACACGAGGAGCGGCTCGGCCTCACCGATCACCTGGGTGCAGGTCGCGCCCCCGAGGTGGACCAGGAGGCACTCACCCGCGACTACGTGGCACGCATCGAGGCTTCGCCCGACGATTGGGAATCCCGCGAAAAACTCGCCCGGTTGTATGTGGATCGATGGAACCGGATCGATCTCGCGACCGGCCTGCTGGAGCACCTGATCACCCAGCCGGGCATGGCCCCTCGGCAGGTGGTGCGTTGGCTGAACGAGCTTGCGGATCTGCAGTTGAAATCTCCCGATGGCACCGGCGTGGCAAAGCTCACGCTCGAACGCATCGTGCAGCTCTACCCCGACAGCCAATGGTCCCAGCAGGCGGAATCCCGGATCCATTTGCTCGGGATGGATCGTCGCGCGAAGTCTGCACCAAAAACGGTACGCCTCGGAACCTACGAGGCGAACATCGGCCTGAAGCGCGGGGATCCCTCGATTCCCGATCCTTCGCAGAGCGCGGCCTGATTCGCGTTTTTTTTGGGGAACAGGGTTGGGGTTCTCAGCCCCGTTTGCCGGCCCGGAAGTCGCTGGCGTTGATTCCGGTTTGTCGCTTGAAGGCCACGCTCAGGTATTCGACGTGGGCAAAACCGGTTCTCTCGGCAATGGCGGAGAGGGGCAGGTCGGTCTCGGTGAGGAGGCGCTTCACGCGGTCGAGCTTCACGTTTAGGATTTGTTCGTGCGGGGACCGGCCGAGGAGTTTGCGGAAGCGCGTTTCCAACACCCGTCGGGACATAGGAACGGCCTTCAACACGTCGGCCACACCAATTCCGGTACAAGCGTGTTCGCGGATGTAGCGGACGGCGGCGGAGACCTGTTTGTCGGCCACCGCGACCACGTCGGTGGATTGCCGGGTGGCCACGCCCTGGGGGGCGAAGAGGCGTCCCTCGCCGCGGAGTTTTTCTCCGTTCATCATCCGGTCGAGCAATCCGGCGGCTTCGTAGCCGGTGCGGCGGACGTCGGGGATGACGCTGGAGAGCGGGGGATCGGCGAGGTCGCAGAGCAGTTCGTCGTTGTCCACGCCGAGGACGGACACGGCATCGGGCACGGCGACACCGAGGCGCCGGCAGGCCTCGAGGACCTGCACGCCGCGGATGTCGTACCCGGCAAAGATGCCCACCGGCTTGGGGAGTTCAGCGATCCACTCGGCAAGCGAGTTCAGCTCGGTTTCCCAGTCGGTGGTGCGGCTGCGGTGGACCGGTGGTTCGGAGAAGATGGCGCACTTGAATCCGTGCCGTTCGAGGTGCGTGGCAAAGGCCTCGCCGCGCCACCGGGACCAGTTGAACCGCGCGTCGCCGCAATATCCAAAACTCCGGAATCCGCGTTCGCGCAGATGTTCGGCGGCAGTGTGGGCGATGGCGCGGTCGTCGGTTTCGAGCCAGGGAAGATCGTGCAGGAGTCGGGCGGCACTGACATCCACGGTGGGAAGTCCGGTCGCCGCGACGGCCCGGGCGATGGCCGGGGTTTCGATACGGGCGATGATTCCGTCGCCCTTCCAATCGCGCAGCCAGGGCGGCGGAGCGGCGCCGCGTCCCGCCTCGGCAAGCCAAAGGCTCCAGGGCCCGTGCTCCCGCAACCAGTCGCGCACGCCGTGGAGCAATTCCCGCGCGTAGGCGTTGGACGTCTCGACGAGCAAGGCCACTTTTTTCGGGCGGTGCATGGGTGGAGGCTACGTGATCGCGTCCGTGGGTCGATCCCGGAGGCGGCTGTTCCGCAAATTCCCGGGGTAAAAAAGCTCATTTCAAAAGCGTGCAACTTCATGGACTCGGATTCGCCCGGGTGGTTGGATGATGTGGTACCCCGGTTCTGCAATCGCTGCTGCATGGCCGCGACCCGTCCTGACATGAATACCCTTCGAGTTTTTTCAAATCGCCGGTCCGGTTCCGTTGGAGCGTTCCGGGCGTTCACCCTGATCGAGCTGCTGGTGGTGATTGCGATCATCGCCATCCTCGCCGGCATGCTGCTGCCCGGTCTCGCCAAGGCAAAGGCCAAGGCGATCCAGGTCAAGTGCGCGAGCAACCTGCGCCAGCTCGGCATCGCCTGCCGGATGTATGCCGACGACAACAAGGACAACTTCCCCGACTGCTCCGGTGCGGTCTGGCCGTGGGACATTCCCGCGCAGTCGGCCAACGCCCTGGTTCGCAACGGCGGCCAGCGTCACATCCTGTACGATCCCGCCTTTGCGAAGCAGGACAACGACACCCTTTGGAGCTTCACCACGGGCTCGACCAACGAGATCGCCAAGGACAACGCCACGGGCTATCGCGTGATCGGATACGCGCTGGCGTTCAAGGGGGCAGGGCGCGTCGCGCTCACCAACATCACGGAGTCGATGAACCCGAAGCCGTGGAAGATCGGCGGCGAAGAAGTGAACCCGGGGCCCTCCGATCGCGTGATCGCGGCCGATGGAACGCTGTCGATCGGCAACAACATGAACGACCGCACCAAGAACAAGTACGTGGGTGTGGACGGCGGATGGAAGGGGCACCAATCCCCGCATCTCAACGGGCGCCTGCCCGCGGGCGGCAACACGCTGCGCCTCGACGGGCATGTGGAGTGGCGCAAGTTCAGCCAGTTGGTGGTCCGCACCGACGGTTCGGATCCGAGCTTCTGGTGGTGATCCCCCGGAAGGCCGGTTGATCTGGTCCGTCTCGTTCCAAGAATTCCTGCAAGCCCCGGAGGATCATGAATTGACCCCCGGGGCTTTCTCGTCAGCCTAGGTCCAGTTCCTCCGCATGAAGCTCCCGCACTCCCCATTCTTTGCAGGCGCGGCGTCCGCTGCGATCGCCTCCGCACTTCTGGCCGCCCCCGAGTCCACGCCGCATCCGCGCTTCGGATTCCCGGTTTATAAGAACAAGCCGGCGGGCCGCCAGTTGTCCGGGCAACACGCGCCGGCTGGAAATCCGGCGATGTCGCCCGAGGACCAACGCAAGAGCTTCAAGGTTCCGCCCGGGTTCGAGGTTCGTTTGTTCGCGTCGGAACCCGACGTGGTGAATCCGGTGGCCATGTCCTTCGACGAACGGGGACGCCTCTGGGTGCTGGAATTGTATGAGTATCCGCTCGGCGTGAAACCCGGTGAGCCGGGGCGCGATCGGATCAAGATTCTCGAAGACACCGACGGCGACGGCCGCGCGGACAAGGTGACGGTGTTTGCCGATGGCATGAGTCTCGCCACCGGACTGCTGGTCGGCCACGGCGGCGTGTATGTGGGCGAGGCGCCTCATTTGTGGTTCATGCAGGACACCAAGGGCACCGGCGTCGCGGATCGCAAGGTTGAGGTTCTGACCGGGTTCGGGCGCGAGGATCGTCACGAATTGCTGAACGGCTTCACCTGGGGGCCCGATGGCCAGCTCTACATGACCCACGGCGTCTTCACGCGCACCGAAGCGCGCGATGCGGCGAATCCGTCGGCACGCCCCACGCTCATTTCCGCGGGCGTGGCGCGCATGAACCCGAAGACCCGTTCCATCGAGGTTTACTCCGAGGGCACGAGCAATCCGTGGGGCGTGGATTTCGATGCACGGGGCAACGCCTTCGTAAGCGCGTGCGTGATTGACCATTTGTTCCATCTCGTCCCTGGCGGCCTCTACAACCGCCAGGCCGGTCAGCCTCCGTTCCAATATGGGTACGGCGAGTTGAAGAGCATTGTGGACCACCGGCATCACATGGCCGCGTACGCGGGTGTAGATGTGTACCAGGGCAACCAGTGGCCCGCGTCGTGGAAGGGGGAGATCCTGGTAGGCAACATCCATCAGAACGCGCTGAACCACGAGCACGTGGAGCCGATGGGCGCGTCGTTCAAGGCGCAGGCGCGTCCGGACTTCATGACCACCGCCGACGGATGGTTCATGCCGGTCAGCACGCAGACCGGACCGGATGGGGCGGTGTGGGTGATGGATTGGTACGACCGTTATCCCTGCTATCAGAACGCACAGGCGGATCCGGACGGAATCGACCGCGAACGCGGACGCATCTGGCGCGTGGTGTGGGTTGGCGACCAGGCGGGCAAGCCGGTGCCCTCGCGTCCGTCGGCCGACATGGACCTGGCGAAGCTCTCCAGCGTGGAACTCACCCGGCTGCTCGCGCATCCCAACGTGTGGCATCAGCGCACGGCGCGTCGGCTGCTCGGGGAACGCGGGGCCACGGCGTTTGGCCCGCGGACGCTTCATGCCAAGACTCCGGTTCATGAACTGTTGAAGTCCGGCGCCACGCCGGAGGCCCGGTTGAACGCGCTGTGGACGTTGCACGAGATGGGCTTGTTGGAGGATGAGACGCTGGACGAAGTGGCGGCGGATGCGGATCCGGGGGTTCGTTCCTGGGCCGCGCGCATCACCGGTGAGCGGGGACTGCCCCTCGGCGATGCGATCAAGCGACTGGCCAAGCTGGCGGAGGATCCCGATCCGACGGTTCGGCTCGGAGTCACGGTCGCGGCGCGCCAGTTCGTGTCGAGCTCGCTCACAATTGATACACCTCCGCTGGTGCCCGTTTCCGAAGTGGTCACCGGACCGGTGCTCAGCGCGCTGTTCCGAGGTCATCGCAACGCGGCTCAGAAGACGCCGGATCCGACGCTCGATTTCCTCTACTGGATGGCGCTGGAGCCGATCGTTGCCTACGACCCGGTGCACGCGGTGAACGCCTACACCAAGGATGGGGCATCGGCCGAGTTGCCGTTCTCCGCCATGTTGCTGACCAAGATCATGCGCCGTGCCTGCGATCTGCGGGATGACGCTGTGCTCGGCCGGGTGGTGTTGGAATTTGGGAAAATCCCGGAGAGCGCGAGTCCGGCGCTGACTGCCGGATTGAAGGGGTTGATCGACGGGCAACGCGGACGGGCCTCGAATCCCGGGGCCGAAGCGGTGGCAGTGATCTCGCGGTTGACCGCATCGGCCAATGCGGAGGTCGCCCAAGCGGCCCGGCAGTTGGGAACGCTCTGGGGCGATGCGTCGGCATTGAAGGCGAGTCTGGCGCGCATCACCGATCCGTCGGCATCCGAAGCCGAACGCCTCGCTGGAATCAAGGCCGCTCGCACGGTGCGGGGCGAAGATGTCCGCAAGACCCTGGTGTCGGTGATCAATTCCAAGGAATCGGAAACCGTCCGCATCGAGGCGATTCGCGCGCTGGCGGACGTGGGTGCGGATGACTCGGGCAAGGAGTTGCTCTCCGGTTG
The DNA here is from genome assembly GCA_947454705.1 of Verrucomicrobiota bacterium. Taxonomy (GTDB): domain Bacteria; phylum Verrucomicrobiota; class Verrucomicrobiia; order Limisphaerales; family UBA9464; genus CAIVQB01. The sequence goes on along the minus strand of CANGKZ010000031.1, from coordinate 28,777 downwards.
GGCGGCCATGTCGCCCGCGGTGCGGCGCGCGGCGGCGGAGTTGTGCACCACACGCAACGCCTGGCGCTGGTCGCTCTTCAACGCGGTGGAGCGCGGCGATGTGAAGCGCGGGGATTTGACCCCGAGTGTGATTCGCACGCTGGCCACATCGCGCGACGATGACCAACGCATGAAGGCGCAGAACCTGTTCGGGCGCGTGAATGCGTCGTCGGCGGAGAAGCTGAAGTTGATCGCGGAAAAGCGCCGCGTGGTGACCACCGGTCCGGTGGATCTCTCAGCGGGTCACGAGGTGGCCAAGAAGACCTGTTTTGTGTGCCACAAGCTCTACGGCGAAGGGGCGGAGATCGGACCCGATCTCACCGGCGTGGGCCGCAGCTCCCTCGACGCGCTGCTCCACAACGTAATCCATCCGAATGAAATCATCGGTCAGGGCTACGAAAACGTGGAGGTGGAGACGAAGGATGACCGTCAGCTCAGCGGACGGATGGTGGAGAACAACGATCGCGTCGTGCGTTTGGTGATGGCGGGGCCGACCGAGGTGGTGATAGGCAAGGCCGACATCAAGAGCCTGCGGATCACCGAGAATTCTGTCATGCCCGAGGGGTTGGAGCAGATGCCGGACGCCGACTTCCGGAACCTGATTTGGTACATCCTCGCACCGCCGGGGGACAACAAGCCTCTGGATGAGTCGCGTCGTCGCGAACTGATGGGAGGCGGTGGATCGGATGAGCGCGCCTCGGTGGATCCGGCAGGAAGTTCCGATGGTGAGAGTGTGGCCCTGTGGAATCCCGAGTGGCGGGTCACGAATCCGGTGTTCGCCGATGCGCCGCGCAAGCTGCCGTCCTTCCAAGGGCGCAACAACGTGTTGGTGACTCACCCGCGCGACGAAGCGACGCCGGGGACGATCACCCGCATGCTGGAGATCCCCCGTGGGCAGGCCCCGGTGCTGGAATTCTGGGCGGCGGCGGTGGCCAAGAATCCGTGGGACCTCGCCGTGGTGGTGGACGGGGAGGCGATTCGCACCGTGACCGTTCGCGCGGGGGAAGGGACCGGGCCTGAATCCTGGCGACGCGTGCAGGTGGATCTTTCCAAGTTTTCCGGCCGCCGGGTGGTGGTCCGCCTGGAACATCGGGCCTCGCCGGGTGAAGGGGCGTACGGCTATTGGAGCGACCTCCGGTTGACTACCCGTGATTTGGTAAAACGGTAAAGCAAGATTGAGAGGTTGCCTGATGGGATTTTCCCGAGGAGAGTGCGGCTTCCGTAGGTGATCTCAGATCAAAAAGCTCATGGGGTGGCTTGGCAACAGCAGTGGAGATGTTCCGGTTTCGTCGGGTCCTGAATTTCGGGATACGTCGAAGTATTTCATTATCGGCATCATTCTTGCCGCTGCACTTGCCATTGGCGGGTGGATGTCGGCGCGGCCCGTTTATCGGATGATCAAGCGGCAGCGCGCGCTGGCGACCATTTCAGCAACGGCGGCCGAGATGGAGGCGGGCAAGTGGGTGGAAGCCGGAAGATCTCTCAAGGTCCTTCTGGAGATGGCCCCCGGGGAACCCAAGGTGATACGCCTTGCGGCGCAGTTCTGCACGAAACGATCGATGCAGGAGGGGTTCAATTACTGGCAGATGCTTCTGAATTCTCCCGAGGCCACATTCGAGGATCACATGGGCTATGCGGAGCTCGCCGTGAATTTCAACCGGGCTGATATTGCAGGTCCGGAATTGCGCGAGCTCCTGAGGACCACCCGCACCAACGAGCCGCTGTTCCGGCTTTACGTCCGATTTTTGCGCAACACGGATTCCCCAGCTACCGCGATTCTGGGCACCCGGTTTTGGCTGGAGAATTTTCCGTCCAGCGAGGAGGCGCAACTGACGCTGGGAATGCTGTTGTCCTATTCCCCCAATGCGGATGAGCGGGCCGAAGGCCGCCGATTCTTGTGGCCGATCGCAGTCGGTCGGGGCGAGTACAAGAATCAGGCCGTGGATTTGTTGATTCCGAGCAACGAGCTGAATTCCGCCGAGAACCAAATCCTGCTGAATTCAATCGCAGACCGAAAGGATCGACGGGCCTGGTACTACGAGCTGCGGGCCAAGCTCGATCCGTCGCGCCGGAAGGAGATCCTGGATGAGTTTGAGCAGGAGGCGCGGCAATCGGGCAGCGCGGGCGCTCTCGCCGAAGCGGTCGGATGGTTTGCCGCCAATCGGGAGACTCAGCGATCCCTTGCATTGCTGCCGCCCGAAGTGGTTCAGAAGCACACCAATCTTCTAAGTGCTCGCCTTCAGGTTCTGTTGGAGTTGGACAAGATCGATGAGGTGCGTCCCTACCTCGAGAGCGACAAGAACAACGTTTCCCCGTACATCGGGCACTGCCTCCAGGCCATGGCGGCGCAAAAGGCGGGGCAGGCGCAGATGGTGATGGTGCATTTCATGAGTGCCATCGCTGCGTGCACGAACCAACCGATGCAATTGCAGTTCGTGGCGGGATACGCGGAGCGGGTGGGCCAGCCGATGGCGGCGATTTACGCGTATGAAAAACTGATGAACTGGCCTCCTGCGACGTATTCCGCGGGACGCGAAGTGCTGCGATTGCTGGCGTCGGTCGATGACACGCGACGCGCGTGGGAGGCGTTGAACCGCCTTTCCCAGTTCCTGCCGGGGGATGATGCGCTGTTCTCCTCCAGCGCCTATTTTGGGTTTTTGTTGGGAGAGCGTCTGCCGGGAGCGAAGGCTCGCCTCGAGGCGCTGATGCGTGACAAGGAGAAGGGGAAGGATCCTCTGTACGCCTTGATTCTGGCGCTGGCGGAATTTCGTGAGGGCAATGCGGCAAAATCGTTGTCCCTGATCGAAGGGGTCGAGATGGACTGGAGTCGGGCGGAACCCCGGATGAAAGCCTTGTATGTGGCGGTGCTGAACGCGAACGACCAGCGTGCGGCGGCCCGTGAGATGGCGCGCAAAGTGGATTCCAAGGGGTTGCGACCCGAGGAACGCGATTTGCTGAAGGTGGCTCTCTAGTTCGAGCCGTTTGCGGTCCGGTCGTGGGCCGGGTCTGGAACCGTTCGAAGGCCGGTCAACTGCCCCGCAATCCTCCAGAGGAACCGGGGATTGTTTCGAAAATAACGCCGCCACAATCGGCGGGGTTCGCGGCACAGCCGGTAAAGCCACTCGAACCCGCTCCGTTGAATCCAGCGGGGAGCCTGGGACACCCGGCCGGCGTGAAAATCAAAGGCGGCACCCACTCCGATCAGGATCTTTGCATCGAGTTGATCGATTTCCGCCGCCATGAAGCGTTCCTGCTTGGGAGTGCTCAGGCCCACCCATAGAAAATCCGGAGCTGCATCCCTGACGGAAGCGACGAGATTCGCGTGCTCCGCCTCGTTCAACGGACGAAACGGCGGGGTGTAGATGCCAACGATTCGGAGTCCCGGATACCGGGTTTCCATGCGGGATTTGAGTTCTTCCACCACGCCTGGGTTTCCACCAAAGAAGTAATGGGAACGCCCCGTTCGGGCGCTCCATTCGAACACGGCCTCCATCAGGTCCGGCCCATAGACACGGCTCATGGAGCGATGTCCCGCCCATTTCCCAAGCCAGACCATGGGCATGCCATCCGGGGTGGAGAGGAGGGATTGGTTGTGGATTTTTCGAAGCGCCGGGTCGTCCTGCGATTCCATCACTCCATGAACTCCGGTGACGGTCACGTAACCGCGCGTGCCAGACTTCAGCGCGGAATCCAGCACCTCGATGACCGAAGTCAGGTTGAGGATTGAAATGCCGACGCCGAGCGCGTTGACCCGGGGAGGTGGAATGAACTCAGCCACGGACGGAGGGTAGTGGTAGGGTGGGTCGGGAGGGAAGCGGGCAGCTGAAAGTCACCAGCACACGACACGTGCGGGCGCGCCGGCTTCAATGCGGATTCCCGGCGGCAAATCCACCAATCCGTCGGCCGCCGCGAGGGAGGCCATTCGATGGGATCCCTGCGGTCCGGAGGGGCGAATGCGTCCTTCGGCATCGGTGCGGACCCGGACGAAATGGCGTCGTGAGTCCGGATTCGAAACGCCTTCAGCCCAGATTGCCGCGCGGGTCCGGGTGATTGGAGAAGGATCCCCGCGGAGACGTCGCAGGATCGGAAGCACAAGGATTACCGCCGTGACAAACGCCGACACCGGATTTCCCGGGAGGCCGAAAAGGGGGGTGGATCCGATTCGTCCGTGGAGGAATGGTTTCCCGGGTTTCATGTCCACCCGCCAGAAATCGAGGTTTCCGCCGAGGCTTACCAGGGCGGGGCGGATCAGATCATGGTCCCCGACGGAGGCCCCTCCGATGGTGACAACGATGTCGGCCTGGGAGGCGGCGGACTTCAGGGCATTCTGCAATTGCTCGGAGTCATCGGGCACGCATTCCGTCGAGACCACGCGGGCACCGTGTCGGAAGAACAAGGCGGAGAGCATGGCGGAGTTGCTCTCGGGAATCTGGTCGGGTGCGAGGGATTCGCCGGACTGGCGCAGTTCGGATCCGTTGGCAACCAGGGCCACTCGAGGGGACGGGTGGACGGAAACTTCGTCAATTCCGGTGGATAGCAGAACGGCGAGATGATGAGGCCCGAGTTCAGCCCCGGCGGGGATCAAAAGGTCACCGGGCGCGACGTCCTCCCCGCGAAAACGGACGTTTTCCCAAGGTTTGACCGGATCGAGGATCTGAATCGATCCGAGCCCGGGGGCCGCTTCGGCTTCCAGTGCCGTGTCCTCCTGCATGATGACGGCATCCGCACCCGGCGGGAGCGGGGCTCCGGTGAAAATGCGAATGGCCTGCCCCGGGGCCAGGGCGCCTGGGAAACCTTCACCGGCAACGGAACGGCCGGAAACCTTGAGCCGTGCCCCGGCCTTTCCGGCATCGGCCGCTTGAACGGCGTATCCATCCATCGCCGAGTTGTCGAATCGTGGCACGGGCAGTTGCCCAACCACCGGGTGCGAAAGGAAATGTCCGCCGGCATTGCGGACGGAAACGAGGTGGGGCGGGAGAGGATTCGCTCCGGCAAGGAGCGTCGCTAGGGCTGTTTCGACCGAAAGCGCCGGCTTCACTGCGTGGGACCGGAGGCGGGGCCAGTCGGGGGCTGGGGGGGGGCGTCCTGGGTTCGGGCCCATCGTTTCCACACCGCGCCGGCGACGATGCCCAGTACGCAGAACACGAGGGAAAACGGGAGCTGTCGGTGGGTCCCGACGACCACCAGCGTGATCGCGGCGGCACCGGTGGAGATGACCACCAAATAAAGGAACCAAGCGGCCTGCCGGTGGTTAAACCCGAGCTCCAGGAGGCGGTGATGCACATGCCCCTTGTCGGCCTGGAAGATGGAGACGCCCCGGCGCCACCGCTTGAACATGACCCGGCAGGTGTCGAACACCGGGAGGCTGAAGAGAATCAGCGGGACCGAAATCAACGGGCTGACCGCGTGGCGCGGGTCCTGGAAAAAGGAGGAGATGCCGATGCAAGCCAGCACCAGTCCTATGGTGAGACTTCCCGAATCCCCCAAAAAGATCCGGGCTGGTGCGTGATTGTGGGGAAGGAAGCCAAAGCACGCCCCGGCGAGGGCGGTGGTGAGGAGCGCGACCACGGCATGGCCGGTGATGATGTTGATGATCGCCAGGGAAATGGCCATGAAGGCAGTCACCCCGGTGACCAGTCCGTCGATGCCGTCGAGCAGGTTGATCGCATTGGTGATGCCGACGATCCAAAGGAGCGTGATCGGGAGGCCGAGCCACCCGAGTTCGAAGTAGGTTCCCCACGGATTCTGCAGCGCGGTGATCCGATAATTGGCCATCCACATGCCCAGGGCGATGAGGGTTTGGGCGAGGAGCTTCTTGATGGCATCCGCCCCCTTGATGTCGTCGTACACCCCGAGGGTGAGCATGGCCGTTGCTCCGAGAACGAGGGAGAGGAACTGCTTTTCGCTTTGCTGGAACTCGATCGTGATGAGGTTGTGCTGGAGATACAGACCGGCCCAGGGGAGAAGGAAACCGAGATAGACGGCGACACCTCCCATGCGGGGCATCGGCCGGGCATGCAATTTACGAGGACCAGGAAGGTCAATCGCGCCGAACCGCTGCGCCAGCCAGGCGGCGAACGGCGTCAGGAAGTAGGCCCCCAAGGCGGAGACCATGAACATCGCGATGTAAGTTTTATAAATCATGCTGCCGCAGCGGTTCGAATCAAAGACTCGAACAGGGTTCGATACCGCTGAATCATAACAGGGGCGGAAAATTCCGCATAGGCACGAGCGCGGCCCGCTTCGCCCATTTGGTGACGAAGCGTCGCATCACTCAAAAGCGGTTGGAGAGCGAGGGTAAGACTTTCGCCGCTCTCAGGCGCAACAACGCGGCCAGTAACCCCGTCACGACACACCCAAGGTACACCGCTCCGAAGGTCGGTGGCGATAACTGGTTTCCCGCAGGCCATGGCCTCGACCTGAACGAGTCCGAAGGCTTCGTTGGGGGAAATCGAGGGGAATACAAAGATATCGCAGGCCTCAAAGAAGTAGGGCAATTCCGGATCGGCCACATCGCCCCAGAATACCACCCGGCGTGCAACGCCCTGCGCGGCCGCGTGCCGGTGGAGCTCGTCCTCCAGCGGACCCGCCCCGACCAGCCAGAGGACGGTGTCGGGGAGTTCCTTGAGAGCGTCGATCGCGTAACGCTGTCCCTTGTAACCGACCAGGCGCCCGACATTGAGAAGCACTTTTCGCCCTCCCGCGCTTGCCCGAAGCTCCGCCACCCGTTTTGCATCCAGGGCATTGGACTCGAACCGTCGAAGGTCCAACCCGAATGGAATGACCACCACTTTTTCCTGAAAGGCCGGAAGCCAGTCGGAGAAGGTCAAATGGTTCGGCGTCGCGACCACAATTTGGTTGGCCCGGCGGAGGAGCGCTTCCTGAAGCGGCTTGTAGAAACGCAACACCGACTTCTGCCGGACAATGTCGCTGTGCCACGTGATGACCACCGGGATTTCAGACGGAGCCATCACGCACGCAATGTCGGCGAGCGGGTTCGGGAAATGGGAGTGGATCAGATCCGCCGGGTAGCGGTACGGCGCGGTCGGAAATGAGGGACAGATTGAAGTGCTCATCGCCATGCCCAGGCTGGCGAGACGATGGACACGGACTCCGTTGATGCGTGAGCGCTCGGTCCGTGCGGACCGGTTGGCGACCACACAATCGACCTCGTCGCCGGCGGCCACGAACCCCTCGCACCAAAGTCGAAGCAACGTCTCAATCCCGCCGCGATCGGGCGGATAGAATTTCCCGAGCTCGAGAATCCTCATCGGACTCCCTCCGGCCAGCCCGCCCGGGCCACGAGATCAAAGGCCCGTTCCATCGCATCGGCCGGGCGGTCCCAGCGAAATTCCTTCCCGGCGTAGGCCACGCACGCTTCCCGGTTCGGCAGCGAAAGCGTGCCGGAAAGGATGCGATCCAAAATGGAGGCAAGGGATTGGGGATCCCCGGGTTCAAACAGCAGTTCGCCTCCGAGCGGTGTGATCAATTCCGGGTTGGCCCCGGCTCGGGAAGCCACCACCGGGGTTCCGCAGGCGAGTGATTCCGCGGTCGCGAGGCCGAATCCTTCGAGGTCCAGCGAAGGCATCAGCGTGCAATCGGCCATCGCGTAGAGCCGCGGAAGCTCATCCTCCGGGACGAATCCGCAGAGCTTCGCCCGGCCTTCGAGGCCCAGGGAACGGATGCGCTTTTCGAGCTCGGCGTGCTGACTTCCTTTTCCGGCGATCCACAACCGGGCGCGCGGATGCGTCCGGGCGACCTGGGCAAATCCCTCCACCAGGTGCATCAATCCCATGCGGGGATCGAGCCTGCGAACGGCGAGGAACAGGAAGTCGGAGTCCGAAAGCCCCCGGTCGCTGCGCAGGGCCGCCCGGTCCCTGACCGGATGAAAACGCGTCAAATCGGCACCGCCTCCGATGACTTCGGCCGACAGTTTCAGTCCAGCATGCCAGTGTGGAATCCGTGTTTTGGAATACTCGCTGGCGACGAACAGATGTTGGGTGTGGATCAGGGCGCGGCGTTCGATCCGGGTCATTACCGACACGGCCAGGTCGTCCAAGCGACGACGCAGCCACGAGCGAGATCCTGCCTGTCGGGCGAACCGGTGTTCAAGACCCCAAGGGCCCTGAAGAATCATCGCGTAGGGCAGGCCCTTCAGCGCAGGAGCCAGATACGCCTGGTGTAGGAAAAGGAGGGTGGGCTTTGGGGAAGCTTCAAGAAGCTGCCGAATCTCAGTCCGGCAATCCCGGTTGGCGCTCTTGAATCCGGCGTAAAATCCCCCGGGCGCCTTGGGAACGCGGTGAAGTTGAACGCCATTGCGCGTTTCCCGGGGAGGGAACGCGTTTTTCGGATTCGGGTACAGCGCGTGAACTTCGTGCCCCCGCCGGGCCAGCGTTTCCGCGACTTCGGTCGCGTATCGATACCCGCCGCCATCCAGATCCGGGGTGTATCCCAGGGTCAGGAAGACGAAACGTTTTGGATCCGGTGCGGGCATCAGATCAGGAGTCCTTGCGCGGAATCACGGAATCGAGCAACGCCGCAAAATCCCCGACCACGCGGTCCACGCCAAAACGTTGAATCACGGTGTTGTGGCCCTCGCGGACCAGTTGCGTGCGCAGTGCGGGGTCGGCAGTCATGCGTTCGAGTGCGCCGAGGTAGGAGGGCAGGTTTCCTGGGGCGGCAAGGAGACCGTCCACGCCGTCGGTGATGATCTCCGGCACTCCGCCCGCCCGTGCGGCGATGACCGGGATTCCGACCGCCATGGCCTCGATCAGCACCCGGCCGAAGGGCTCGGGACGGGTCGAGCAATGCAGCAGCACGTCCATGCCGGAGAGCGCCGAGGCCATATCGGATTGGAATTCGAGAAACTTGACCCGATTCCCCAGTTGATGGGCCTGGATGAAATCCTTCAGGGCCTGCTGATAGGGGGCGTCTTCATTGAAGGCGCGCCCGAGAATGACGAAGATCCCAGGACGCTGCTGCCGGACCCAGGCCGCGGCGATTTCGAGAAACAGCATTTGCCCCTTCCACGGGGTGATGCGGCCCGCAATGCCGAAGACCGGCTCGCGCGCTCCGGATTCCAGCCCGGAAGCCGCATCGGAACCGGGGGTCCGCCGGTACCTTTGAAGCGGGATTCCGTTGTGGATGGTGACGCAGCGATCCGCTGGGACGCCGATCTGGATCAAGGCGCGTCGGCCGCAATTGGACACCGGTGCCAATCGCCGGGCGAGTCGCCGGGCGCGAAGCGAGAACACGGCGCGAACCGGCCAGGGGAAAAAGTCGGACGACAGGATGTCATTGACCCACCAAATCGAGGGGATTCCAGCGGCAGAAGCGGCGGCTCCAGCGGCGAAATGGTCCTTGTTGGTGCAGGAAATCACAGCGTCGGGGCGAATGGCTTCGATCAATTCCCGCAACCGGGCCGAGGCCCGTCGCACTTCCCGCCATCCTCGCAACTTGGCCCCAAGGTGCAGACCTCGACCCACGATGCGCAGTTCGTTGAGAGCGGGTGCGAATTGATGGTCATGTCGGATCACGGCAAGCGGACGAAGAGCGGAATCCAGGGGACTACCGGCAGCGCAAGCCACATGGGAGTCCCACCGTGAAGCGGCGGCGTCCGTGCCCAGCAACTCCAACAAGTTCACTTCCGCCCCGCCCAGCACTTTGCTGACGTGGTCGACAAACAGGATCCGGGTCCGGCGGACGGGCATGTGGCGCCGGTGAGCATGAAAGGAGCAGGCATGCGGACCAAGCTTCAATCCAAGCTTTAGGAACGGATGCGGAAATAACCTAGGGAGTCTCCTCCTTCGGCTAGGAATTACCACGATTCGGCGGTACGCTTCCCAGGTGGGCGGTAAATACCATGTGGTTGGGGAGACTCCGGAAGCACGGGCGGCGAGGGTGGGAGACCTGTTCGCGGCCGTGGCGCCTCGCTACGACCTGATCAACGATCTGCAAAGTTTTGGCTGGCACCGGCTTTGGAAGCGTCGGTTGGTCCGGCTGTCCGGGGCCCGCTCCGGGGTTCGCGCCCTGGATGTCTGTTGCGGCACCGGCGACGTCTCCTTTGCCCTCTCCCAAGCGGGGGCGGAAACCATTGGGATCGACTTCAGCGCCGCCATGCTCGAGGTGGCACATCGCCGCCTTGACGCGAGGGAGAAAGGGGCGGCGGCGCTCCAGTTTCTCCAGGGCGATGCGCTCAATCTGCCCTTTCCCGATCAATCCTTCGATGTGGTGACCATCAGCTACGGGTTGCGAAACCTGTCAGATCTGAACGCCGGCCTGCGCGAACTCCGAAGGGTGCTCCGACCCGGTGGCCGTTTGCTGATTCTGGATTTCGGCAAGCCGGACTGGGCCCCGTGGCGGTGGGTGTATTTTCAGTATCTCCGATGGTGTGTACCAATTTTGGGACGTGTCTTTTGCGGAGATGCCGACACCCACGGCTACATCCTGCAATCGCTCCAGGCCTATCCGGGTCAGCGGGCCGTGGATGAGCGGCTTCGGGTCACCGGTTTTTCGGAGCGGGGACTCGTTCAACTCCTCGGGGGCATGATGGCCATCAACACGGCGGTGCGAACCCCCTAGCGAAGGCATGAAGGAAGGGCGGAAAATGTCCGTGTGAGAATGATTTCGAAGGAGTGTTGTTTTCCAGATGCCGTGGGATTGCCCTCTGAATAGACTGCACGAAACAACGCCATGGAGCTCCAGGACCTGATTCCAAAGGGTTGGCTTGCCGCCCGTGCCGGGTGGACGGCGTGCGTCCAGGGGCGGATCCTCCGTTGGCGGCCTTCGGAAAGAGAGATTCGATCCGGGATTCGTGGGTTTTTTCTTTTGGCTGCCCTGGTCGTGTTTGTCCTGCCTGTCCGGGCGCTGAATCCCAGCAAACGCCTGACCCAGTTTCAGCGAAACATTTGGCAGGGACAGCACGGCCTTCCGCAGAATTCCGTCAGCTGCATTGCCCAATCCCCCGATGGATTTCTGTGGGTGGGGACCGGCGACGGAGTGGCGCGCTTCGATGGCGATAGTTTTCTCCCGTTCGAGGACCGATCCAAGGTGGCCAACCGAAACCTGACCATCCGATCGCTCTGCGCCACCCGCGATGGTTCAATCTGGTTTGGAACGAAGGGGGGATTGAATCGGATCGAAAACGGCCAGGTGGTCCAAACCTTCACCCGCCATGAAGGGCTTCCGGTGGAGCACATCGGAGTGCTGTATGAAGATGTCTCCGGCCAGCTCTGGGCGGGCACCGGCGTCGGATTGATCCGGGTGGATCGGGGCGGGTTTACCACCTTTCCAGTCGGAACCGGGCCCAGATCCGGAGCCGTCTGGGCAATTTGCGATGCCCCGGGTGGAGGTCTGTGGCTGGCGACCGATCAGGGGTTGGTGTTGTTTCATCATGGCAAATCCACCCGCTACTCCAGTGCGGAAGGATTGCCGGAAGGGGAGTTGCTCAGCGTGGTGGTCGATTCCAAAGGGGTCCCGTGGGTGGGGTCGGATACGGGATTTCTCGCGCGGTTTGAGAATGGTCGTTTCACCGTGTTCTGGCCCAATCCCTCCTGGGAGGCGCGATCGCTCTCCTCGATGGTCTGGGATGTGGACCAGAATCTTTGGATTGCCTCATATGGCGCAGGATTGATGCGGTTTCGGGAGGGGAAGTTCGAGTCTCTGGGCAAGGCTTCATTGTGTCCCCGCGACGTGGAGAGTGTTGCTCTCGATTCAAACGGGGACCTCTGGGTGGGCACTTCGAATTCCGGCTTGTACCAGCTTCAGGATGCTCCGTTCACTCCGTTCGGGCCGCCCGAGGGATTGACCGATCCGCTTACCGATCTGGTGTTTGAGGACTCGGACGGCGTCCTGTGGGTTGGGACGGGTGAAGAAAACGGAGCCGATCGCATTGTAGGGGATCAGGTCACCCATCTGGGGCTCGCGCAGGGGCTTCCTTCTCTCGACGTCCTGACCTTCGCAAACCGGCGGGAGGGCGGCGTCTGGATCGGTACGGGACGAGGCTTGTCTGCGTGGAATGCTGGTCGGGTGGAACGGCACCGGCCTCCTGGTGTTCCCGAAAACGCCGCGTTCTTCATGGTGTTGGAGGACGGGCCGGATCGGACGTGGTACGGGACAGACGTTGGATTGTTCGAGGTGCAGGGGGGACGGACCGTGCACCATTCCCGATCCAACGGGCTGCCGTCGAACGAGGTTCGCACCGTGATTTCGGATCGGCGCGGCGGAGTCTGGGTGGGCACCTACAACGGCGGAGTCGCCCACCTGTCCGCCACCAACCGCACCTGGACTTCCTGGACCACCCGTGAGGGGTTGTCGGTGGACTACATCCGCTCGCTGCTCCTGGACGACGACGGCACGCTCTGGATCGGTTCCAACGGCGGCGGACTCATGCGCCTGCGGGGCACCAACGTGGTCGTGTTCAATCAGAAGAACGGGCTTCCCAACGATCAGGTATTTCAGGTGCTCGATGATCGCGCCGGTTCGATCTGGTTTCCCTCATTGCGCGGCATTCACCGGGTTTCCCACACCCAACTGGAAGCCGTGGCGAGCGGATTGGCGCCGCGTGTGGTCTCACGAACCTTCGGCACCAGCCACGGGCTGCGCAGCCGCGAGGGCGGCGGCGGAGTCCAGCCCGCCGCATGTCGCACCCGGGACGGACGGTTGTTTTTTAGCGGCGGTGGTGGAATTGCCTCGGTTCATCCCGAACGTCTGGCCGGGCCGCCGAAGCCTCCGCGCGTGGTGTTTCATGAACTGACGGTGGATCATGATTCCGTTCCTCCCCGTTCTCCGGTGCGGGTGCTGCCCAAATTTGGTGACATCTCTCTGAGCTACTCCGCGATCGAACTCTCGCTTCCGGATTTGGTTCGGTATCGCTTCAAGCTGGAGGGACTCGAGAACACCTGGCGCGAGGAGGACAATCAGAAGCGCGTCGAATACACCCGGCTCGCTCCCGGAACCTATCGATTCGTGGTGCAATGCTCGGTTGATGGTGGGGAATGGGGCACTCCAGGGCAGGCCGTGGAGATTCAGATCCTGCCCCATTTTTATCAGACCCTCTGGTTCGAGCTTTCCCTCGTGGGAATGGCGGCCGTGGTGGTGCTGGTCTCCGTGCAATGGCGGATGCGCTCGCTGGTCCGCCGCCGGACGGTGCTCGCCGGACTGGTGGCTCAGCGAACCCGTGAGCTGGAAAAATCGGTGGAGGTGTTGGAGGAGACCAACGCGGAGTTGGCCCGCGCCACCCGGGTGAAATCCGAATTCCTCGCCAACATGAGCCACGAGATCCGCACGCCGCTGAACGCGGTGCTCGGATTCTCCCAATTGCTGCTTGCGAGCGGGCTCAACCGGGTCCAGCGCGACTACGCGGAACACGTTCGAACCAGCGGCGAAGCCCTTCTGGGGCTGATTTCCGACATCCTCGATTTGACCAAGATTGAGAGTGGGCATCTTGAACTCGAATCGATTCCGCTCGATGCCGGAGACTCGGTGGAGCAGGCCATGGAGGTGTTTGTCCTCGCGGCCGGTGAGAAGCGGTTGGAAATGGTGTTCCGGCCGGAACCCGGCTGTCGATCCGCGCTCGTGGGTGATCCCACGTGGCTCCGGCAGATCCTCATCAATCTGATCGGCAACGCGGTGAAATTCACCCGCGCCGGCGAAGTGGTGCTCAAGCTTCGGTCGGAGGATCTCGCCGATGGAAGCCGACGCCTTGAGTTCACAGTTCGCGATACAGGAATCGGAATTCCCGCCGACCGACTCGATCGACTCTTCCAGCCATTCAGTCAGGTCGATTCCTCGAACACCCGGGAGTTTGGTGGATCCGGGCTCGGTCTCGTGATCTGCCGTCGGCTCGTCAACCTCATGGGAGGAACCATTGCCGTCGAAAGCGAATTGAATCACGGATCCGTGTTCCGGTTTTCCGTGGTGGGTGGGATCCCGCCCGTTGCACCGGAACCGATCAGCCTTCCGCCGGGAATCGCTGGATTGAAGGCACTGATCTTGGAACCCAACGCGTCCCAGCGGGAACGACTCACGGAACTCGCCACCGCCGCCGGACTCGAGGTCAAGGCGTCGTCCGGGCCGGCGGAATTGGGCGAAACCTGGGCCGCATCGGTCGAAGCATCGCAGATTATCCTCGCCGAGGTGCGGACGTGCAGCACGGCGTTGCAGGCTCTGGTTGCCGTCGAGCCGATCATTGCCGATCGGATTCTCTGGCTCGACCATCGACAGGGCAATGCGCCCGCCGAAGGCCTGCTTTCATCGCGTCCAGTGCTGGTCAAACCCATCCGAACCAGCCGGTTTCTCGATGCCCTCGGACGCGCCGTTCAGGCTCCGGTGGGACGCCGCGGTTCCAAGCCCTCGGCCACCCCGCTGGCCGCCCTGCGGATTCTGGTGGGGGAGGACAGCCCGGTGAACCGGCATCTTGCGCAGGCCATGCTCGGGGCGCTGGGCCAGAATTGCGATTTGTTCGAGGACGGTGAACGGCTCATTGCCGCGATCCGTGCCACCGGCGCCGATGTCGTCATTGCTGACCTTCAGATGCCGGTCCTTGATGGGGCTGCGCTCGCGCGTGCCGTTCGGTCGGAGTTCAACAATTCCCGTCGTCCGTACCTGATCACCCTGACCGCCGCCGCCACGCTTGAGGATCGTCAACGCTGCCTCGATGCCGGTATGGACGATTTCCTCACCAAACCCCTCCGACTTTCCACCCTGCGCGACGCACTCCTCCGGGCCGAAGCCTGGCTGACGCGGCATCGGAGCGGATTCGGCGGGCAGTGAGCGGCACCAGTTGAAGGGTTACAAAAGTTGAAAGGTTGAAGGGGAACGCCGTCTCCCTAAGGCGCATGGAGTACCGCGTATACGCGGCTCTGCTGTTGGACGCGGGGCCATCGAACGGTTGGAAATCAACCCGCTGCATCCCTCAAGACGCGCCTCCCCGAACCGTCTGAAGACGGGACTCCAAACGAATGAGAAATCCCACGCGGTAGCGTCGTGGAGTGCGCCAGTCCTCTGGCGCTTTACGAAGCAGGACGCGAGGAAGGCGGTCGGTTTTCAGGGGACGACCGGAATCGAAGCGGCGTCGACGCATCGTCCTGCAATCATTGCTCCAAAATCGCGCGGATCCTCGCTCTGTTGGGTGTCAGCCCTCCCGTTCAAGGATCCAGTCGGCGGCTTCCTTCAATCCATCCACCACGATCGCTTTCTCCAGAGTTGCTGCTTCGCGCCGTTCGGTCTCCGCGCCATAGCCCGTTCGCACCAGCAGGCTCGCGGCCACACCCGCATTCCATCCCGCCTCCAAATCGATCCTCTTGTCCCCGATCATGTAGCTCGCGGACAGGTCCACCTCGAATTCCTCCCGCGCATCGAACAGGAATCCCGGCGACGGCTTGCGGCCGTGGCTCGGTTGATCGGGCGCTTCCGGCGCCACGTAAATGCCCGTGAAGGTGACATCCTCGGACGCCAACTCCGCCTCCAGATGCGCATGCACGCGGGTGACATCGTTCATCGTGAAATACCCGCGGCCCACCCCGGACTGGTTCGTGACCAGAAACAGCAGGAATCCCGCATCTTCCAAACGACGCAGCGCCTCCGCCGCGCCGGGGAAAATCTCCACCTCCTCCGGCTTGTGGAGGTAGTGCTTGTCCACGATCAGCGTTCCGTCGCGATCCAGAAAAACGGCGCGGTTCTTGGTCATGTCAGGCTTTGGAACGGAAGCTGTGGATCAGTTCTTCGGCACTCACCGTCGCGGTGCCCACCTTGCCCACCACCACGCCTGCCGCGTGGTTGGAAAGAATCGCAGCCTCGATCGGCGATGCCCCCGCGGCGATGGCCAGGGTGAAGCTGGCGATGACCGTGTCACCGGCGCCGGACACGTCGAACACCTCCTGCGCGACGGTCGGAATGTGATAGGGCTTCCGTCCCCGCTGGCACAGCAGCATGCCCAGTTCCCCGAGGGTGATCAGCAGCAACGCGGGCCCAAGCTCGGTCAGGAGTTTCTCCGCGACCTTCATCAACTGCGCATCGGCAAAGGGATTCGGATTCTTGGTGGTGTCGCCGAGCCCCGCGAGTTCGAACGCCTCCTTGCGATTCGGCGTGATCAGCGAGAGCCCCTGGAGCTGAAGCTTGTGTACCGGTTTTGGATCGAGGCTCAGCCACTTTCCCAACGCGCGGCAGCGTTCCTTCAGCCCGTCGAGCAGTTCCTGGGTCACCACGCCCTTGCCGTAATCGCCCACGCTCACGGCATCCGCCTCGGGAAGCAGGGCATCGATTCGACGCAGCACCGCGGCAGCAGTCTTTGAATCGATCGCGCCCTTGCTCTCGCGATCCACGCGCACCACCTGTTGCTGATGGGCAACGATGCGCGTCTTCGTGGCGGTGAACCGATCGCGCAACGGGACCAGTCCGGTGCATCCCACGCGCTGTTCGGTGAGCAGTTTGCGGAGCTGCTGGGCATTGGAGTCCACACCCACGACTCCGAACAAATCGGCTGCCCCACCGAGCGATGTGAGATTGCGCGCCACGTTGGCGGCACCGCCGGGCATGAAGCTTTCACGGTCGAAATCCACCACCGGCACCGGTGCTTCTGGGGAAATTCGGGACACATGCCCCCAGACAAACTGGTCGAGCATCACATCGCCCACCACGAGAATGCGGGTGTTGGCGGCGCGTTCCAGGAGCTGGCGGACACGGGGCGGACGAATCGAATCCATGCGGCGAACGCTACCGGGGCTCTTCGTCAAACGGCAACAGAAACGCCTCGCCGGTTGCGGAACTGAGTCAGCGAAATTCAGCGAGCATCCACCGTGCAACCGGTTGGATTCGGCGCGCTATGAATTCAGGAACGCCGTGAGCGGACTCGTGGGGCTCGCGTGGTCCAGGGCCACACCGAGTCCGAGCTCGTAGGCGGTTCGACCCGCCTCCACGGCCTGACGGAAGGCCACGGCCATTCGATTCGGATCGCTGGCGACGGCGATCGCCGTGTTCACCAAGACGGCGTCTGCACCCAGTTCCATGGCTTCGGCGGCATGACTCGGCGCGCCGATTCCGGCATCAACCACCACCGGGACCGTGGCCTGTTCGATGATGATCCGGATTTGATCGCGCGTCTGGATTCCGCGGTGGGAACCGATGGGCGATCCGAGCGGCATCACCGTCGCAGTGCCGACTTCCTGGAGACGCTTGGCCAGCACCGGATCCGCATTGATGTAGGGCAGCACCACGAAGCCTTCCTTCACCAATTGTTCGGCGGCGGCGAGGGTTTCGATCGGATCCGGGAGCAAATAACGCGGGTCGGGATGGATCTCCAGCTTCACCCACTTGGGCAGGCCCGCCGCCACGGCGAGACGGGCCAGTCGCACGGCCTCCGCGGCGTTCATCGCACCGCTGGTGTTCGGCAGGAGCAGGTATTTGGCGGGATCGATGAATTCCAGGATGTTGGCAAACGGATCCCGGCCTCCGGTCAAATCGGCACGGCGCAGCGCCACGGTCACCATCTGGGTGCCGCTGGCGGCGAGGGCGTCGCGCATCGATTCAGGCGACGGGAATTTCCCCGTACCCAAAAAGAGGCGGGAGTCAAAGGTGCGACCGGCAATGACGAGCGGACGTGCGGACATCGGGGCGCGATTGAACAGGAATCCGTGCAAGGAACAACACGGAAGGCGTGACGGCGATTTGCCGGGTTTCTGCTCCCGGACCGACGCCGCATCGTCTGCGGGCTTTGTTTCCCGGCCCGGTTGATGTTTAGTCCTCTCGACTTGAGCGCCTTGTCCACGCCGATTACGCCATCCACGCCCGCCTCAGCCTCCACCGGTTCGAGCACGAACGCTCCTGCCGTGCGCCTGCCGGAACTGCTCGCCCCCGCCGGCGACTGGGAATGCGCCCGCGCCGCCGTGGAGAATGGGGCCGATGCCATCTACTTCGGCCTCGACCGGTTCAACGCCCGGATGCGCGCCCACAATTTCACCGAGGCCGATCTTCCCGGGCTCATGGCTTTCCTGCACCGGCGCGGGGTCCGGGGCTACGTCACCTTCAACACCCTCGTCTTTGCCGATGAACTCGGCTCCGCCGCCGAATACCTGCGCAGCATCATCGCCGCGGGAGTCGATGCCGCGATCGTCCAGGATGTCGGGATCTGCCGCCTGATCCGCAGCCTGTCGCCTGATTTTCCGATCCACGGCTCGACGCAGATGACCGTCACCAGCCCGGCCGGTGTCGAGTTTGCGAGGGAGCTCGGATGTAACCTCGTCGTGCTCGCGCGCGAGAACTCGCTCAAGGAAATTGCCCAAATTCGGAACACGCTCGATTCCACCGTGGAAGTCCCCGGCGGTTCGGCCGCGGCGGGATTCCCGCTCGAGGTGTTCGTGCACGGTGCCCTGTGTGTGGCGTATTCCGGCCAGTGCCTCACCAGCGAGGCCCTTGGCGGACGCAGCGCCAACCGCGGCGAATGCGCGCAGGCCTGTCGCATGCCGTACGAACTGATCTCGGACGGCCAGACGGTTCCGCTCGGGGATCGACGCTACCTGCTCAGCCCGCAGGACCTTTCCGGACTCGAAGTCCTGCCCCAACTGGTCGCCGCCGGAGTGGCGTCGTTGAAGATCGAAGGACGTCTCAAATCCCCGGAATACGTGGCCAGCATCACGCGGGTGTACCGGCAGGCGCTTGACCGCCTTGCCCCCGGCTCCGCTCCGGCACCGGTGCAGACCCAGGATCGATACGCCCTCGAGATGGCGTTCTCCCGCGGCCTCTACACCGGATGGTTCCGCGGCATCAACAATCAGGAACTGGCCCACGCACGCTTCGGAAAGAAACGCGGCGTGTCGCTCGGGGAAATCACCCGCGTGGATCGCGACCGCGTGGCGCTCAAGCTCGAAGGCCCCCTCAAGCCCGGCGACGGCGTGGTGTTCGATGCCGGCCGGCCCGATGAACCCGAGGAGGGCGGACGCGTCTATTCCGTCGACACCCGCCAGGGCGAAACGGTGATCACTTTTGGTACGGGCGCCGTGGACTTCCGCCGCGTCCTGCCCGGGCACCGGCTTTGGAAGACGAATGATCCCGCGTTGGATCGCGAGATCCGCCGCACCTTCGAGGGCGAGGTGCCTCAGCACACGCGCCCGGTCACGGTCGAAGTGCACGGGTATGCCGGGGTTCCATTGACCCTGATTCTTCGTGATGGCGAGGGACACGTGGTGCAGGTGGAGTCCACCATGCCGCTGGCCGTGGCGTTGAAGCGTCCCATGTCGGCCGAGTCCCTGCGCGATTCACTCGGACGCATGGGCGGAACGCCGTTCCATCTGGGCGATCTCATTTTCCGATTGGAGGGCGAAGTCATCGTGCCGGTGAGCGAATTGAACCGGCTGCGTCGCGACGCCGTGACGCATTTGGAAGCGCTCCGCGCCGCGCCCAAGCGGTGGCAGCTCCAGCCCGTGGCCGCGGTGCCCTCGGTTCAGCCAATCGAGTCGGCGACTCCTGCTGCTGAGCCTGCTTCGACGCCGACGCTGATCGTTCTCGTTCGCACGCTTCCCCAGCTCGAAGCCGCACTGCGTTGCGGAACCACCACGCTGTATTGCGATTTCGAAGATCCCAAAAAATACCGCGAAGCCGTCCGCATGGTTCGCGAAATGGGGACCTGCACGTTGCCTCCGCGCGAGATCTGGGTCGCCCCCCCGAGGATCACCAAGCCCGGCGAGGAATGGATTCTCAAGCAGGTGCGGTCGTGCGATGCCGACGGCTACCTCGTTCGCAACTACGACCATCTCAAGTTCTTCGCTGCGGACCGCCGTATCGCCGACTTTTCCTTCAACGTGGCCAACCCGCTCACCGCGGAATACCTGCTGCGTCGGTACGGCGTGGAATCGGTCACTGCGAGCTACGACCTCAACGTGAGCCAGCTCGAAGCGCTGCTCACCGCGGCGCCGGCGTCGTGGTTCGAGATCACCCTCCATCAGCACATGCCGCTCTTCCACATGGAGCACTGCGTGTTCTGCGCGTTTTTGTCGAAGGGCACTGACTTCACCAACTGCGGACGCCCCTGCGATCAGCACGAGGTGCGGCTCAAGGATCGCGTCGGGATGGAGCATCCGCTCCGGGCCGATGCCGGATGCCGCAACACCGTCTTTAACGCTCGGGCGCAGACCGGTGCGGAATCCGCCGATCGATTGCTCACGCTCGGCGTCCGTCGCTTCCGCGTGGAGTTCGTGAATGAAACTCCCGAGGAAGTGGAGACCACGCTGGCGCGCTATCGGGCGTTGCTCCGTCGCGAGATCACCGGCACCCAGTTGTGGCACGAGCTGAAGCTCAACAACCAGATCGGCGTCACCCGTGGACAAATGGAACAGAGCGGCGCCCGCAAGGTGTTTCCCAAGGCCGGTTGAGTCGTCGGGGCGGGCGGTTTCGCATCAGCCCATCTTCTGCCGGAACCGCGCCACGCAGAGCCCGAACAGCGCCAGTCCCATCCCCACCAGGATGACCAGGTGCGGGCCGAATTCCTGAAGCGTGGCTCCGCGCAGGATGATGGCGCGCGCGAGCTCGATAAAATACGTGGTGGGGAGGAGCGCCCCGACCCACCAGAAAATCTCGGGCATGGTCTCACGCGGGAAAATGAACCCGCTGAAAAACACCGACGGCATGATGAACACCATGCTCATCTGCAGCGCCTGCATCTGGTTTTGCGCCCGCGTGGAGAGCAACAGTCCAAGGCTCAGCAGCGCGAACAGGTAGATGCCCGTGGCCACCGCGAGTGCGAATCCGCTGCCCACAATGGGGACATCGAACAGCAGCGACATGATCGCATAAAGCCCGGCGGCCATTCCGCTGCCGATGACCAGATACGGAATCAATTTTCCCAGCATCAATCCCCAGCGGGAGAGCGGGCTGACGAGCAATTGTTCCAGCGTTCCGCGTTCCCGTTCGCGCACCAGCGACATGGCGGTGGCAAACGTCGTGGCGATCTGCAGCACCACGCCGATGACTCCCGGCACGAAGAAATTCGGACTGCGCATCGCCGGGTTGTAGAGGATTTGCGGACGCACCTCGATGGGCAGATCGGTCCGTCCGGTCGCGGCCATCATGGCGCCGACCGATTCCCGCAGCGTCACCGCCACCGCGGTATTGAGTGCGGAGCCGGCAATCGTGGAGCTGGATCCATCGATCAACACCTGCACCCGCGCGTTGCGTCCCGCGTGCAGGTTGCGCGTGAAGTCCTGCGGAATTTGGATTCCCACGTGCGCCTCGCCTCGCCGCATTTGCAGCGCCATTTCTTCGGGCGAATGCGCGAAGCCGGTCACGCGAAAGGTCTGCGTGTTCACGAACCGTTCGACCAACTGTCGGCTCTCCACGGTCTGGTCCTGATCCAGCACCACCGTGGACATGTGCTTCACGTCGTTGTCCAACGCGTAACCGAACGCGATCATCTCCATGAGCGGCGGAAACAGCATGAAGAACAGCGTGAAGGGATCCCGCAGTACCACGTGGAATTCCTTGTAGAGAATGGCGGTGAATCCGCGAAAGGGATGGGTCATGTCCGGGAGGCTAGTTCGGATTCGCGGGAGGCGGTGAGGGCCACGAACACGTCTTCCAGCGAGGGCGTGGTCGGGCGGATGTCGGCCGAATGAATGCCCGCGCCGGCAAGGGTGGAACGCAGGCGGGCTTCGTCCAGGGCATCGTCGGCAAGCAGGTGCAGCGATTGACCAAACATGGTCGCGGACCGCATGCCGTCGAGATTCCGCACGGCCTGGAGTGCCGACATGGCATGCGGGCAGGTGAGTTCGAGTCGACGCGTTCCCAGGGGATTCACCACGGGGAGTTCCTTCAAGGCATCGGGCTCGCCGCAGACCACCAGCTTGGAGAGATGGATGTATCCCACCTGCGAGCAGCGCTCCGCCTCGTCCATGTAATGCGTGGTGACGAACAGCGTCATGCCGTCGGCGGCGAAGGTGAACAGCAGGTCCCAGAGTTCGCGTCGCGCCACGGGATCAATGCCCGCCGTCGGCTCATCGAGAAACAGCACCTTGGGCCGGTGCACCAGCGAACAGGCCATGGCGAGCCGTTGACGCCATCCGCCGGAGAGCAGCCCGGCGCGGCGGTTGAGGTAGGGATCGAGATGAGTGAGCTCGATCAATTCCCGGTACCGGGATTGAAGCGCCGCGCCCGAGAGGCCGTAGAGACGTCCGTAAAACTGGAGGTTCTCATGCACCGTGAGTTCGTCGTAGAGCGAGAACTTCTGCGACATGTAGCCGATCAGCGACTTGATCCGGTCGGACTCCCTGGCCGTATCGATCCCCGCAATGTGGGCCGTGCCCGAGGTCGGTTCCAGCAGGCCGCAGAGCATGCGGATCACGGTGGACTTTCCCGAACCGTTCGGACCCAGAAAGCCGAAGATGCTTCCCTGGTTCACGGAAAACGAGACGTGATCCACCGCGGTGAATCCGCCGAACTTCTTGGTCAGGGCCTCGCAGCGGATCACGGCGTTTTGGGGGCGGGAGATGAAGCCGCGGGGCTTACGAGCTCGGCGGTCAGACCGGCGCGAAGATCGTGCTGCGGATTCGGAATGCGGATCTTCACGCCGAACACCTGCTGGATTCGTTCCGAGGGCGTCTGGACATTGCGCGGCGTGAACTCGGCCTCGCGCGCCACCTGTTCCACGGTTCCAGAAATGGTACGCCCTGGCAGCGCATCCGCCCGCAGCGTGACGGCGCGTCCGGGGGCGAGGGTGCCGAGCCAGGACTGGGGCACGTACACGCGCATCCAGAGGGAGTCGTCGAGGATGAGGGAAATCCCCTCGCGGCCCGGGGCGAGGACGTCGCCGGGTTTGACCGGGATGGATTCGATGACGCCGGCCGAGGGGGCGGTGACGCGGAGTTCGCGGATCTGGGTGTCGAGTTCGGCGAGTTGCGCGCGAACCAGGTCGAGGCGTTCGGGTCGGGTTCCGGCGAGGAGCAGATTGAGCCGCGCCTGGGCGCTGGCCACCGATTTGGAAAGCGTGACGGCGCGGGAGACCGCCCGGTCGCGCTCGGTTTCAGAAATGGTCTTCCGCGCAAAGAGATCCTCGGACCGCCGGCGCTCGGATTCCGCGAGGGTAAGTTCACTGGCGAGGGCTTCGACGGAGGCGCGGGCCTCGGCGATTTCTTCAGGGCGCGGCCCCGCTTCGAATTCGGCGAGGGTGGCGCGAAGCTGATCGCGTCGGGCCAGAAGCTCCGGGGCTTCGAGTTCCAAGAGCAGGGCGCCGGATTGCACGGCGTCGCCTTCGTGGACATGGATGCGGACCACGCGTCCACCGTGGCGGGAGGCCAGATGGGCCGAGTCCACGGAGAAGGTTCCGGACGGGGTGTCGGCGGATCCGGCGTCCCGGTGGCAGCCTGAGAACAGCAGACCCAGGCCCACCCCCGCAGCGGCGAGTGCCGCCTTTCGATTCATGGAGGCATCCTAGTGGGAGCCAGTCCCGCTGCCAACCCTGCGACGCAAGATCAGGCGGCGGGCGGAGTCGTCGATGCCGGAGCTGCGGGAGCCGCAGCCGCAGCAGCAGCGTCTTCGGTGGTTTGCGCGGTCATCATTCCCAGCCAGTCGGTGCGGAGGCGCAGCAACACGTCGGCGAGCAGTTGATCCTCCTCCTTCGATCGATTGCCCTTGGTCTTGGCTTCGAGCATTTCCAGCTGATCGATGAAGATCTTGGAGGCTTCGAGATTGGGTTCCTCGAGTTCACCGGAATGCAGGTTGGGCAGCTTGCCCATGAGCATCAGCGACATCTGCGCGTGCCCGGTGATCAACTGCTCGAACAGCGCGGAATGGATTTTTTCGAGCGAGGCGCCGCTCAGGGCGTCCTCGGGCAGGGGCGGCGGATTCATTGCGGCGCATTCTTGCGGGCACGAAGAACCTCGGCCGAGAGAAATCGGTTCAGGTTTCGGAGCCTTTCCTCCACATCGAGAGATTCCAGGATCACCTGACGTTGCTCGCCATCGGCAAGGAGGAGTGAGGCGATCAAATCAGCCCGGGCGCCGTGCTGTTCGATGCTGCGCAGGGCCTTCATGCAATCGTCCACCTCCACCGATCCCTCAGGATTGGTACAGGGCACCAGCGGCTGGAGCAGGGCGGCGGGAAGGCGGGTGGCCATCCGCAGGCGTTGCTCGACCAAGTCGAAGGTCCGTTCGGCCAGGGCCTCGGCGGCCAGGCTGTCGGTTTCCTCCGTGGCGATTGGTTCGAGGGCGTTCTGACGGTAGGGCTTGGTCTGGACGATCTTGCCCAGGCGGACACGGGTTAATCCCAGAAGAACCAGGTGCGAGGTTCCGTTGTCATTCAGCACCGAGGCCCGGACCAGTCCCAGGCCGGCAATCTGGCAGGGAGCCTCGCGGGTGGCCGTGGGGCGCTGCATGGCGATGCAGAACATCCGGTTGCCGTCGAGCGACTCGGCCAGCATTGTGCGATACCGCGGTTCAAAAATGAACAGCGGCAGCATCGCCCCTGGGAAGAGATTGCATCCCCCCAGGATCATCACCCCAGCCCTATCGGGAATCTCCATGAATTCAGGTTACTCCGGAGTGGTCGTATCGCAAGCTGGCATGCCTGTAACTTGCCAATCGCTTGTGGCATGCGCAGGGTGAGGCTGCATTTATGAATCCGAAAACACTGATCATTCTCCTGGTTTTGGGGCTCGCGGGTCTGGCGACCGGCTGGGTTTTGACCAGCCAGCAGGCCGCCAAGGAACACGCGGCCGCCGTGTCGCGGATTTCCACCCTTTCCAATGAGGTGGTGCAAACCACGGTGCAGTTGACCGACCAAAAGACGGTCAATGCGCGCCTGAACACCGACCTGACCCAGCGCGAGACCGAGCTGACCACAATTTCGAACAAGTGGACCGCAGTCACCGCCGAGCTCCAGAAGACCGAGGCCGATGCCAAGGCCGCGGCTGATGCCGCCAAGGCCGAAATTGAGAAGCGCAACGCCAAGATCACCGAGCTCGAAGGCGAGAAGGATGCGCTGACCGTCAAAATGGATGGACTCACTTCCCAGATCACCGGGCTCAGCGGTCAGATCAAGGAAACCGAGCGCCGCCTCGCCGCCAGCGAAGGCGACCGGGAGCTCCTGAAGAAGGAATTGAAGCGCCTCATGGCGGAGAAGGCGGAACTCGAGAAGAAGTTCAACGATCTCGCCGTCCTTCGCGAGCAGGTGAAGAAGCTGAAGGAAGAGCTCAGCATCCGCACCCGCATGGATTTCATCCGTCGTGGCTTGTACGGGTTTGAAAAGAAGGGTGCCCAGCTTCTGGTCGAAGGCATCAAGTCGCCCGGCCCCAAGTCCACCAACGGATCGGTCGAGATCAAGGCCGAGGTCGGCACCGACGGATCGGCCAAGGTCAGCACCTCGACCAACGCCCCGGCCGCCAAGTGACCGGGTCGGCAGGCCGGGTCGGCGTTGTACAAAGATTGGGCGAATCCTGCGCTGGTCCTTCGACCCGCGCCCGCTATCGTCCGCGCGGATGAGCGTTGGCGAGCTGCGGGATTCACATGGCCGGGTAATGCGCGATCTTCGGATCAGCATCACCGACCGTTGCAATTTCCGCTGCCTCTACTGCCTGCCCGAGACCGAGGAGGCAGCGAATTTCTACCGTTCCAGATTTGATGCGGTCCGGAATCCGAAGCCGTTTTCCCTCGAGCCGATTCGCTACGAATGGAAGCCGAAGGAACGTCTCCTAAGCTTTGAGGAGATCGAGCGTGTGGTTCGCGTTGCTGTGTCGCTCGGGGTGGACAAGATCCGCATCACCGGCGGCGAACCGCTGCTGCGGAAGGCGGTACCGGAATTGATCTCCCGGGTCGCGTCCATCGGCGGCGTGCGCGACCTGGCCATGACCACGAACGGGTTTCTGTTCGCGAAACAAGCGCAGGCGCTCCGCGATGCGGGATTGAAGCGCGTGAGCTTCAGCATGGATTCCCTCGATCCCGCGAATTTCAAAAAGATGACCGGCCGCGACGGTCAGGCGGAAGTCCTCGCGGCCATCGACCAGGCCCGGTCGCTGGGGTTCAGTCCGGTGAAGGTCAACGCCGTGGTCATCCGCGGGCTCAACGACCACGAGCTGGAATCGCTGGTCGAGTTCGCGCGAAGCCGCGAGCTGAGCCTCAGGTTCATCGAGTTCATGCCGCTGGATTCCGGGCACGCTTGGCAGCGGGATCTGGTGGTGTCCGGACGCGAGATTCTGCAACGCCTCCAGGCCAGGTTTAAGCTGGTGCCCATCGATCCTTCGGGGAATCCGGCCGAGACTGCGCGGCGTCACGCCTTTGCCGATGGACGCGGCGAGGTGGGGATTATCGCCCCAGTGACGGAACCGTTCTGCGGTCACTGCAATCGGCTTCGACTCACGGCGGATGGAAAGATTCGCACCTGCCTGTTCAGCCTGCACGAGCACGACCTCATGCCATTGCTTCGCGGCGGGGCCGATGATGCCGCGCTTGCGGCGCGTCTGGTGTCGATCGTTCAGGGCAAGGAAGCCGGCCACCGCATCGGGCAAGTGGATTTCGTCCAGCCCGCGCGGACGATGAGCTGCATCGGCGGCTGATGCCTCCGCTTACTTGAGATCGGCGCGTCCCCAATCTTCGGGGCGGCCTTGCACTCCGGGTCGTGGCGACCAGGCGATGCGCGACTTGTTGATGTTTTCCCCCGGCGCCGCGTCCTTCTTGTCGCCGTCGTACACCAGCACATTGAATCCAATGCGGCCGTTCTCGACGCTCGGTTGGAATCCGATTTCCGAAAGCGGAATGGCGGCACGGATTGCGTAGCCATCGGCGGTTTTCCACGACGCGATCCGAGTTCCAGGCGCGCTGGTTTCAATCGGGCCGGAGCGGGCATCGGCATCGCGCGCGGCGCGAACCTTGCCGGTGTTGTCGAAGGGAAAGATGCCGATCTTGTAGCAGCCCAGCGTGTGTTCCGCGCCTGCGGCCGGGTCGAAGCACAGCTCCACGGAATCGCTCCGCCAGTGGCCCTTGATGTCATCGGGCGCGATGTTGCTCACCACCACGTCGTCGGTCACCCGCACTTCCACAAACACATGGGTGTCGTTGTATGCCGTGCGGAACCGCGCGGAGAGATCCTTCGCGTCGCGCACCGTTCCCTGCCAGGTCTGGCCGGGGAGGATTTCCTCGGCGGGCAGCGCGGCCCAGGCGGCGTTGGCATCGTCGGCATCGACGGGCAGCGGAGTCTTGGCTCGCGGGATGGCGAGTCGGGGCACCGGATGCAGCCGCGCGGCGATGCGCGTTTCCACGCCGTTCAGGGTGGTGACGGCGTGCAACACTCCGTCGGCAGGGCGTCCGACCGGCGGGGTCACCAGCACGCGCATGCGGTTGGTCAGGTTGGGGGAGAATCGAACCGTCACGTTGGTGAAGTCCGACTTCCATCCGGCCGGCGGTTCAAATCGGATCTCCGTGTTGATGCCTTCGGACGTGGGGTTTCCCGCGTAGAGAAACACCCCGTTTCGTTCACCCGCTACCACCGGGAGATCAATGACCTGATGCGTGGACACATGCTCGATCCGTTCGGCATGGACCCAGGCCTGGTACGATTCCACGCCGGGGCGGGGGACGAATTCCAGCGTCGGTCTCGCGGGGCCGGTTCCGTCGCCGGGAGCCAGCACGCGCGGAGGAAGATCGCCGGCCACCGGCAATCCCTGCAGCAGATTGGTCTCCGAGACCGGGAAAGGCAGTACGGACTTTACAAGCGTGAACGATTGGGGGCGTTTCAGCCAGGGCGAGTTGACGAAGGCGCCGAATCCCTGGGAGCGATGATGCGAGAGCGCGGCGGCGGCAACTGCGGCGGGGGTGCGTCCATCGGGAAGCGGTTGATCCACGGCCACGGTCACGGTCGCGGGCAGCGAGCCCACGGTGCCGCCGATGTAGAGTTTGCGCGGCTGCCACGGGTGCAGGCCTTCCTGGGTGATCTGTTCCGGGAACCAGGTGGGATCGGCGGCGAGATCAAAGGCCTCGATGGCGAACACGCCGGCCGCCTGATGGTTCCCGTGCTGTCCGGGAGTGGGGGCCGGATTCATGGTGACGATCACCTCGGGGCGCAGGGTGCGGACCATGCGCACGAGGCGTCCGAGCGTTTCCTCATTTCCCCATTTTTCCAATGTGACGAGCAGGCTTTCGGTGTAGGCGAAGTCGGCCTTGTCGAGAAAGCTGCACTGACGGATGCCGAGTTCTGCGAGGCAGTCGCGCAGCTCGCGCTCGCGCAAGACGCCGAGGGCGGGGCCGAGATGCGTTCCCACCATGTTGCCGCCGCCCTCGCCGCGCGTGCAGTACACGTGGGCGATGCGTGCGTGCTGACCGAGTGCGTAGGCGGCGAGTGTCGCAGCCATTCCCGTTTCATCATCCGGATGCGCGAACACACCGAGAATGTCGGTCTTCAAGAGGTCCGCCCCCTGCGGCGAAGCGGTCGGTGCTCCGCTGGAATGAAAGGCCGGGGCACACAACGCACCGCACGTCGCGAGAACGGAGGCGAACTTCGACCAGGAAGGAGGGGGCACTTGGATCACGTCCAAAGTGAACCCTGCCCGCCCTCCGGTGGCCAAGTGAAAGTGAGGCGCGCTGCGCGCGGGAGATGGAAGTTGGCAGATGGGAGATGGGAGATGGCAGGGTCCCGTCCTGAAATAGGTTGACGGCCTATGAATGGAAAACGAGAGGTGCGAGAAGAGGTAAGGTACAGTAGGAGTTTCAAGCTTAAGGTGGTGGCTGAGTTGGAGCAGGGAGGAGAGAGTTTTGGGGCGATGCGGGAG
>CANGKZ010000030.1 GCA_947454705.1 Verrucomicrobiota bacterium | reverse complement strand
TGATTTGAAGTTGGGAATCGATTCCTTCGTGAGGAATCAGGCGAGGGCTTCGTCGCCTTCCAGGAAGCCCTGGAGCTGACGCAGACGGGTCGGGTGACGCATCTTGCGCAGGGCCTTCGCTTCGATCTGACGAATACGTTCGCGGGTGACCTTGAACTGCTTGCCCACTTCTTCGAGCGTGCGGCTGTAGCCGTCCAGCAATCCGAAACGCAGCTCCAGCACCTTGCGCTCACGCTCGGTCAGGGAGTCCAGCACGTCGGCCAGCTTCTCCTTGAGCAGCGAGTAGCTGGTCATGTCGGAGGGATTCTCGGCCGACTTGTCTTCGATGAAGTCACCGAAGTTGGTGTCGTCGGAATCGCCCACCGGGCTCTGCAGCGAGATCGGCTGCTGGGCCATCTTCAGGACCGCGCGAACGCGATCCACGGGCATCTGCATTTCCTCGGCAATCTCTTCCGGGGTCGGCTCGCGGCCGAAGTCCTGGATGAGCTGCTTCTGCACGCGCATCAGCTTGTTGATCGTTTCGATCATGTGCACCGGGATGCGGATGGTGCGGGCCTGATCGGCGATCGAACGGGTGATGGCCTGGCGAATCCACCAGGTGGCGTACGTGGAGAACTTGTAGCCGCGGCGGTACTCGAACTTCTCGACCGCTTTCATGAGGCCCATGTTGCCTTCCTGGATGAGGTCCAGGAACGACAGGCCGCGGTTCGTGTACTTCTTCGCGATGGAAATCACGAGACGCAGGTTCGCTTCGACCATTTCGGTCTTGGCCTGCAGCGCCTTCTTCTCGAAGTGCTTCAACTGCCCGAAGGCGTCGAGGTACTCCTGCGAGGACATACGGACGAACTGCTCGAGAGCCTTCACCTTCTGCTCCTCGGCGTGGATCATCGCCTGCACCTGCGCGGCCCGCTTGTGGGGCTCCATCTCGCGGATCTGGCGCAGACTGGTCTGGAACTTGTCGTGGATGTTGTCCGCCACCAGGGACATTTCCTCGACCACCTTCTGCTTGTAGTAAAACTTCGGGAAGGTCTTCTGGAGCTTGTCGTCCAGCTTGCGGTACTCGGGCTGGACCTTCTCGGCCTTGGCCTTCGACGACGCGGTGATGAGCTCCGACCACTTTTCATCAACCTGCTGATCGATGGCGCGGACGTCTTTGACGAGCTTGCGCAGCGCCTTGAGATGCTCGTCGCGGGTCTCGATCTTCTTGTCGACGATGACGCGGTCGAAACGTTCCTTGGGCGGCTCGGAAATCAGCTTCTCAGCGAGGGCGATGTGCTCCTTACCGGCGAAACCGAAGCTGTAAATGATGCGCTTGACCTCATTTTCCGCGTCTTCGATGCGCTTGGAGATTTCAACCTCCTGCTCGCGGGTGAGCAGCGGGACCTGGCCCATCTGCTTGAGGTACATCCGGACGGGGTCGTCCAGAATGTCGAGGCGGGCCTTGTCTTCGGGCTCCTCTTCCTGCTCGGGCTGTTTGACCCGGTCCACTTCCGCCTGGTCGACGATGTCGATCTCCAGGTTGCGAAGCTTGACGTAAATTTCGTCGAGATCCTCCGGCGTGACGACGTTGTCGGGGAGGGCGTCGTTGATGTCGCCGTAGGTCAGGTAACCCTGTTCCTGCGCGAGGCGGACGAGTTCCTTGATCTTTTCCGTGATGTCCACGCCGCTGGCGCTCTTCACGGTGCCGATGTTCACCGGCAGGCCTTCACCATCGAGGGCCACCGGGCCACCGGGAACCGGAGGGCCGCCGGCCGCGGAGGCCTTGGCCTCGGCAGTCTTGGCTCCGGCAGCACCGGATTTTCCAGTGGCACGCGAAGCCGCCTTGGAAAGGGGCTTTGCAGGAGCGGACGGCGCGGGAGCCGAAACCGGAGCCGGAGCCTGCTTGGCAGCCGCAGGTTTTGCGGGTGCGGGCTTGGCAGGAGCCGACTTCGCGGGGGCAGCCTTGGAGGCATGAGGCTCCGGAGCATGCACCGGCGGCGGCACATGGGCCGCAGGGGCGGCGGGAGCCGCTTTTTTCGCGGGTTTGGCAGGCTTTGCGGGCGCCGGCTTTCGGGAAGCGGGTTTGGCGGACAACTTCTTTTCTTTCGGCTTAGGCATAGGGAGGGGCCGGATTTCCCGGACCGGGCACGAGCGGGGCACTATCGAAATGTTGGAGGGTCAAGTCAAGGAACGGTGTGAGGGTACCTTGGAACGGGCATCCGCCGCTTTCGATAGAAATCGGGACAAATCGAGGGCGGTTTGAGGGTTTCAAACGGGTTTTACCATGATTCCGAGCTCAAGGGGTGCCATCAAAGATGCCGATTCTGGCTGCGGTATTTCTGCAAAAGGAGGTCGTTGTGGTCGTCTCCCGACGTGTTGCTGCTGATGAACACCTCGGGCTGAACCCCGTTTTGGACCGCATATTCCACCGCCTGGATGATGATCAGGTTGATGATCAGCATGCCGGTGATGCTGGAAGGCGGGCCCAACCGATGCGGGAATCCGGGCAGATCAACCGCAGCATCGCCATCCACCCCGCAGTTGTCGATGACCACGTCCGCCACCTCGGCCAGGCGCTTGCCGGAGGCATGGCGGGAGGCCCAACGGAAGCTTTGGGTCCGGTTGGTGATGGCGACGGTTTTCACTCCCCTCGCCTTCGCTTCGAGCACGAGTTCGATGGGAACCGCATTGCGTCCCCCATTGGAAGCCACCACCAGCACGTCGCCCGCGGTCACCGGATATGAATTCAAGATCCGCGCGGCATAGCCGGGTTCGCGTTCCTTGTAGGTGGCCTCAATGGCGTTTTCGTGAAGCATCAGAGGCTCTTCCAGCATGGGAATGCCCCGGGCGAGTCCACCGGCCCGGTAGAAGATTTCCTCCGCGATCATGTGGGAATGCCCCGTGCCGAAGGCGAACAGGAATCGGTCGCCGGTGAGGGCTTCCGCCACCCAACGGGCGGCCTGTTCGATGGCGGGGCGTTGCGTGGTGGCCACCTGGTCGAACTGGGAACGGGCCACGGAAACAAAGGAATCGTAGGCAGACATGAATGAAGCGTTCGGGAGCGATTGTGGACCGAATCCGGATTTCGTCCACCGCTGGTTGATTCAGGTTGGGGCATCGAGCGCCCTCTTAAACAACGAAAAGGCCGGCCACGGAGATCCGAGGCCGGCCCAAATTCGCGACGGAGGGGACTCCGTTCGATGACTGACGCAGGAAGTCGCGCTGGCTTACTTCTTGCCGGCGGCCTTGGCCTTCTCGGCCTCTTCCTTCTGGAGCTTTTCCAGATCGGCCGGCTTCAACACCTCGATCTTGGCGCCCTTCTTCAGCTCATCGGCGCTGGGCACCTTGATGATGTCGCTGGTGACCGCAGGGGTCGGCGGAGGGGTGTTCTTGGGCGGTTCCTGGATGGAAACGAGTTCGATGTCGAAAATCAGCGTGGAGTTCGGTCCGATCTTCGGAGGCGACCCGGCGGGGCCGTAAGCGAGCTCGGAGGGGATGAACAACTGCCACTTGGAACCCACCGGCATCAGCTGAAGCGCCTCGGTCCAGCCCTTGATCACGCGGTTCGCAGCAAACTTCGCCGGCTCGCCGCGGGAGTAGGAACTGTCGAATTCGGTGCCGTCGATCAAAGTGCCCTTGTACTGGGTGAGCACGACGTCGGTGGCCTTGGGCTTGGGACCATCGCCCGCCTTGACGATCTTGTACTGGAGCCCGCTCGGGAGGGTGACCACGTCGGGCTTCGACTTGTTGGCGGCGAGGAAATCTTCGCCGGCCTTCTTGTTCTTGTCGGCCTCTTCCTTGCGCTTCTGCTCCGCCTTGGCGCGGATCTCGCCGGAGTAGGCGGTCACCACTTTGCGGGCTTCCTCAAAATTGAGCACCGTGTTGGTGCTGGTGAAGGATTCGAAGAACGCCTTGGCGACGATGTCGTCGGAGACCTCGAATCCTGCGCGGGAGAGATTCCGCTTCATGTCGTTCGCCAGCACGACACCGACAGCATAGGAACGCTCTTCCTTGGCCGTCTTGAATTTGGAAGGGGCGGGAGTGGCGAGGGCCACCGGGGCGGCACCAGCGCCGGCCGCCGGCTTGGCGTCTTCGGCGAGAGCCGCCACCGAAACCAGACCCGCTGCGATCAGAAACTTCGTGTAGTTCATGGTGAAAAATGGTCCCGCAACCCCTCCCAACCGGGAGATCCAGACTGCGGAAACGGCGAGTTCCTAGCAGCAGATCCAGAGGAAGTCCAGTGGCGGGACCAAGTTCAAAGGCAAAAGGAAAATGGCAAAAGTGGGAAGAGCCTCAGAACACAAGATCCAGCATCCAGAATCGTTCAGCCTCCCCATCTCCCATCTCCCATCTCCCGCGTCCGCCCCCTCACCTCCACTCGTTCTTCAGACGCTCCAGGGCCTTGGCGCGGTGGCTGAGTTGGTTCTTTACCGTTTCGCCTAGTTCGGCGAAGGAGACTTCATATCCCGCCGGAATAAACACCGGGTCGTAGCCGAATCCGCCGGATCCCGCGGCCTCGAGCGCGATACGCCCCTCGCAGGTGCCGTCGAAAAACCGCGTTTCCTGGGCCAGTTCGTCGGGGGAGGAACCCGGCCGAACCGGGGTCAACGCGAGGGTGCAACGGAACCGCGCGGTCCGCTGCTCGGCCGGGACCGCGGCCAGCAGGCGCATGAGTTTGGCTGTGTTTTCCGCATCGGGAGAGTTTCCCGGCCGACCGTCGTCCAGCGCGGCAAACCGCGCCGAGTGCACCCCGGGGGCGCCCTTCAACACATCCACCTCCAGCCCGGAATCGTCGGCCAGCACCCATTGGGCCCCGAGGTCGCAGACTTCGATCCCGAGAAAGGCCGCCCAGGTGACCGCCTTGATCCGGGCGTTTTCGGCGAACGTGGTGCCGGTTTCCTCGGGATTCAACGCCGCCGAGGTGTCCCGCTGGGAGACAATCGAGTAGTCGGGACCCAACAGGGATCGGATCTCGCCGATCTTGTGGGAATTGCCGGTGGCCAGGAACACGGTGCGCATGCGGCGACAAGAAAACCGGGTCAAAGGAACGGAATCCATCGCGGATTTCCTTTTTGAACACCTTGCGGTCTGGGCTGTCGGTGCGGCATACACGCACTCGCAACATGAACTCTGTCACCGCGCTCACCGCCGCCGTCCAGGAAGCCGGGGCCTTCATCAACCCGCTGACCACCGAGATCAACCGGTGTGTCGTCGGCCAGAAGTACCTGGTGGAACGCCTCATCGTGGGCATGCTGGCCAACGGTCACGTGCTCCTCGAGGGCGTGCCCGGTCTGGCCAAGACGCTCTCGGTCAAAACCCTCGCCACCGCGCTCCACGTCAAGTTCAGCCGCATCCAGTTCACGCCCGACATGCTCCCGGCCGACGTCGTGGGCACCCAGGTGTTCAACCCCGCGGCCGGTTCATTTTCGATCCGCCGTGGCCCGGTGTTCGCCAACCTGGTCCTGGCCGATGAAATCAATCGTGCCCCCGCCAAGGTGCAATCGGCCCTGCTCGAAGCCATGCAGGAACGCCAGGTCACCATCGGCGACCAGACCTTCCCCCTGCCTGAACCCTTTTTGGTCCTCGCCACGCAGAACCCGGTGGAACAGGAAGGCACCTACGTCCTGCCCGAGGCGCAGGTGGACCGCTTCCTCCTCAAGCTCAAGATCGGCTATCCCAGCCGCGAGGAGGAACGCCAGATCCTCGACCTGATGGCCCGCACCTCCGGCCAACCCTCGGCCTCCCCGGTGGTGACCGCCCAGGAAATCCTGCGCGCCCGCGAGGTGATCAACGACCTCTACATCGACGACAAGGTGAAGGACTACATTGTCGATGTGGTCTGCGCCACGCGCGATCCGGACGCCTACAAGATCAAGGTGAAGGACTACATCCAGCTCGGCGCGAGCCCGCGTGCGACCATCGGTCTCACGCTCGCCGCCAAGGCCCACGCGTTCCTGCGCGGGCGCGGCTACGTGACCCCGCAGGATGTGAAGAGCATCGGCATGGACGTCCTCCGCCACCGCATCACCCTCACCTACGAGGCCGATGCCGAGGACAAGACGGCCGAGGACGTGGTGCAGAAGATTTTCGACGAGCTCCCGGTGCCCTGATTTCAGGACCGCTTCAACGGTTGAACCCGGTCCGACGCCGTTCCCGGCATCGGCGGAATTCAACTCCAAAAGCCCGCCCACCCAGCGTCGAACGCATCGCACGAAACGATGATCCCGAAGGAACTGCTCAAGAAGATCCGCCAGATCGAGATCCGCACCAAGCGGCTCGTGAGCGAATCCCTCGCGGGCCAGTACCATTCCGCGTTCAAGGGCCAGGGCATGGACTTCGACGAAGTCCGCGAATACCAGCCCGGCGACGAAGTGCGTTCCATCGATTGGAACGTCACCGCGCGCATGAACCATCCGTTCGTGAAGAAGTTCCGCGAGGAACGCGAACTCACGGTGATGCTCGTGGTGGACCTCAGCGCATCGGGCCTGTTCGGATCCACCGATCAGTCCAAACGCGAACTCGCCGCCGAGATCGCATCGGTGCTCGCCTTCTCCGCCATCCGCAATCAGGACAAGGTGGGGCTCGTGCTGTTCTCGGAGGAAATCGAGAAATTCATTCCCCCGCGCAAGGGACGCCGTCACGTGCTGCGCGTGATTCGCGACATTCTTTACTACCAGCCCCGCTCCCGCGGAACGGCCCTCGGATCGGCCCTGGAATTCGTCAATCGCATCCTGCCGCACCGGTCGGTGGTGGTGGTCGTGTCGGATTTTCTCGGCGAGACGCGTCCCACCCGCGCCGGCATGATGGCCAACTTGCGCGGACACGCGATCCAGAGCGAATCGCTCGGCCGCACCCCTGCCACCGCGCTCCGACAAACGAGCCGCAAGCACGACCTCGTCGCCGTGCAGATCATCGACCCGTACGAGCGCATCCTTCCCGGCCTCGGCCGCATCGTTCTTCAGGACGCCGAGACCGGCGAGCGGGTCGAGATCAACACCTCCGACGACCGCCGTCGCAGCGCCTTCGCGCGTCGGCAGGTGAAGAACCAGGAGGATCTCGACCGCCTGTTCCGGTCGGCCGGCGTGGACGCCATCCAGATCCGAACCGAGGAACCCTACGACCGCGCCCTGACGCAATTCTTCGACACCCGGGAACGACGGAGGCGCCACGGATGAACCCGCTTCGTTCCAAATTTGATGCAGCCCGTGCGGCGGCCCTGGTCTGGACCACCTGCGCTCTGACGCTTCCGGCGACGGCGTTGACCGTCACCAACCGCCCTGCCCCGCCCATTCCGCAACCCCAGTCGCATGGCGTCGGCGGAACCAACTCCACGCCGATTTTCCTGCACGACATTCAGCATCCCGTTTCGATCCAAACGCTCGGGGCGTGGATCGGACGCGGCATCGCGGTGATCCTGCTCGGATGGCTGCTCTGGTGGGCTTGGAATCGCTGGCGGAAAAACCGTCCCCAGCCCGTGGCCCCGCCGCCCCCGCCCCCGGAGGAACGCGCCCGGAAACGTCTGGCCGATTCCCTGCAATGGATCGATCAGCCGGAGCGCTTCTGCACCGTGGTCTCTGAAATCCTCCGCACTTATCTCGAGGAACGCTTCCGCCTCCGCGCACCGGAGCGAACCACTGAGGAATTCCTCATCGAACTCCGCTCCAGCAGCAGCCTCGACGTCGCGCACAAGACGTCCCTCGGCGACTTCCTCACCCGGTGCGATCTGGTGAAGTTCGCGCGGGCGCAACCCGATCGATCGGAACTGCTCGACCTGCACGGCGTGGCGGTGCGGCTCGTGGAGGACACCGTGCCCAAGCCGTTGTCGGCGTCCATTCCGCCGGTGATTCCCGGGGGACCGCAGTCATGAACTGGAATCTGGGTTTCAGTTTTGGTGCCCCCTGGTGGCTGCTCGGATTGCTCCTGCTTCCGGTGCTGGCGTGGACGCGCAATCGCATCGGACGCGAGGGCGCCTTCATCTACTCCAGCCTCAACCTGATGAAGGGCATCACGGAACTCTCGCGCAGCCGCGCGGGAACCGTGTTGAACAACCTGCGCTGGATCGGACTCGTCCTGCTGATCCTCGGCATGGCGCGTCCGCGCGTGGGCGGCGGACTGGCCCCGATCAAGGCCAGCGGCATCGACATCGCCGTGGCCGTGGACCTTTCCGGATCGATGGCCGCGGAGGATTTCGAACTGCGCGGCGAGCGCGTCAACCGGCTCACCATGCTCCGGGACGTGTTGCGGACTTTCATCGACAACCGCCCGGCCGACCGCATCGGCCTGGTCGCCTTTGCCACCCAGGCCTTCATCGCGGCCCCGCCCACGTTGGATCACGATTTCATCCACCGCGTGCTGAACCGCCTCGAATTGGGAACCATTGATGGCAACCAGACCGCGATCGGTTCCGCATTGAGCGCCTCGGTGAACCGGCTGCGGGAGTTGAAGTCGAAGTCGCGCATCGTGATTCTGATGACCGACGGACAAAACAACGCCGGCAAGGTTCCCCCACTCACCGCCGCCGAAGCGGCCCAGGCGCTCGGAGTGAAGGTGTACACCATCGGCGTGGGCACCCACGGCTTCGCCCCCATGCCGGCGCGCGACGCCTTTGGTCGCAAGGTGTACGTGAAGCAACCGGTGGACATCGATGAGGACACCCTCAAGAAAATCGCCGACAAAACCGGCGGGAAATACTTCCGCGCCGACAGCACCGAGACGCTCCGCAAGATTTACTCCGAGATTGATCGCCTGGAGAAAACCGAGATGGAGACCAAACGACACGCCTACTACGACGAGTGGATGGCGTTGTTCGTCGGCCCCGGATTGGCGCTGCTGGTGCTCGAGCTGCTGCTGAGCCAGACCGTGTGGAGGAAGCTGCCGTGAACTTCGCCACGCCCCAATGCATCTGGCTCGCGATCTTTTTCGCGCCGCTGCTCACCGTGTTCCTCGTGTGGACTTGGAAGCGCAAGCAGCGCGCGGCGGCGCAATTCGTCCGGAGCCGACTCTGGGCCCAACTCACTGTCGGCGTCTCGACCCGACGCCAGATCCTCAAGCGAATCCTCATCGCCCTCGGACTGATCCTCACCGTCCTCTCCCTCGCCCGCCCGCAGTGGGGCTTCACCGAAGAGGAGGCGCGCGCCAGCGGGCTCGACATCGCGGTGTGCTTCGATGTGTCGCGCTCCATGCTCGGCACCGACGTCGCCCCCAGCCGTCTCGCCCGCGCGAAACTTGCCGCGTACGACCTCGCGGCGATTGCCAAGACGGATCGTCTCAGCCTCGTGCCCTTCGCCGGAACCGCCTTCCTGCAAGTGCCGTTGGCGCTGGACAACGAAGCGTTCCTGCAAAGCGTCCGCGCCCTCGACACCGAGGTCATTCCGGAACCCGGCACCGCGCTGGCCGATGCCATCCGCGAGGCCGTGACCGCCTTCGGCAAGGACAGCACCGGGGCCCGAGCAGTGGTCATTCTCACCGACGGCGAAGACCACGAGGAAGGTGCCATCGAAGCCGCAAAACAAGCCGCCAAGGACGGCGTGAAAATCTTCACCCTCGGCGTCGGCACCGCGCAGGGAGCCCTGCTTCAGGCGCCCGATCCGTACGGGAATCCGGTGTTCATCAAGGACTCCGACGGCAACGCCGTGAAGTCGCGTCTCAACGAACCCGCGCTCAAGGCCCTCGCCGAGGCCGGCGGCGGATTCTACCTCCCGCTGCAGGGACGGCGCACGATGCAGACGCTCTACGACCGCGGCCTCGCACCGTTGCCCAAGACGGATTTCAAAGCCGGCCGCAGCCGTGAATGGATCGAACGCTTCCAGTGGCCGCTGGGGGTTGCGATCCTGCTTCTCATGCTCGAACTTGTGATCCCGGAACAGTTCGCTCCCCGGACCCGCCGTCCGGGCGAATCGGCCGGGGCAACCGCCTGAACTCCGATGCCACGACACGACATCCCATCCCGTCCATCGACGCTCCCCGCCGATCGCGCTGACCGGTCGGATGCCCGTCTCCATTCCTCCCGCGCAATCCGGCTCGCAGGAATCGCTGCGGCGTTTTGGGTTGGATCATTTTTGGTCCATGCCGTTTCCCCCGACACCGCAGAGCGCGCCTACCACAAGGGCGACTACCGGACCGCGCAGAAGGAATACGACACCCTGGCCAAGAGCACGCCGGAGGATCCGCGGTATCAGTTCAACGCCGGGGCTGCGGCGTACAAGATGTCGAACTTCACCAACGCCGCGGCCTATTTCGAGGCGGCGCGCGGGGCGCGGGATCTCGGTTTGCAGCAGAAGGCCTACTACAACCTGGGAAACACCCTGTACCAAATGGGATTCCGGGAGCAGGACCCCAAGGCCAAGATCCAGACCTGGCAGCAGGCCCTGACCAATTACAATTCCGCGCTGAAGCTCAATCCGTCCGACACCAACGCCTCCTCCAACCTCCAGTTCGTGAAGGCAAAGGTGGAGGAATTGATGCGCCAGCAGCCTCCTCCCCCGAAGAACCGACAGCAGAATCAGGATCAGGACAAAGACAAGGATAAGGACCAGGACAAGGATCAGCAGCAGCAACAGCAGGACTCCAACCAGGACCAGGCCTCGAAGCCGAAGAATTCCAAGGATCAGTCCGGGAAAAACTCCCAGGACAAGAACAAGGACCAGCAGCAGGACGGTCAGGATTCCCAGGCCGGCAAGGACTCGCAGGATCCCAAGGACAAAAAAGACGAAGTCGCCAAGGACGATCCCAAGCAGGGCAAGGAGAAGGACAAAGACAAAGATCAGAACGCCGCGAAGGACCAGGGATCGCAGTCCGGAAAACCGGGCGACGAAAAGAACGGCAAGGGCCAGGCCGTGGGAATGGAAGAAGGCAAGGCGGGCGAAATGAGCCCGGCGCAGGCCGCGCGGTTGCTCGATGAACAGAAGGGCGATGAGAAGGCGCTGGTCTTCCAACCCGGCCAGGGCAAGCGCCCCACCGATCCAGCGAAGCGAAGCCGAAAGACCTGGTGATGCACGCATCGATGCCCACGATTTCCATGCGGATGCGGCGGACCGGAGTCTTCCGGAACCTGCTCGCCGGATTCAGTCTGCTTCTCGCGGGCTGCCTCCAGCTGCTCGCCGGATCACTCGTCGCACGGCTCGAACCGGAGTCCATCGCCGCGGGCGACACCGCCACGCTTCAGCTCATTTTCAAGGACTGCGGACGCGTCGCAGCCCCACAGCTCCCGCCCATTCCCGGTTGCGCGCTCCAATACGCCGGCGCAGCGGATCAATTTGTCGTCGGCAGCGAAGGCACCTTCCGCGCCGTCATCCACTCCTACACCATCCAGCCGTCCACCTCGGGTGTGGTGGAGATTCCCGGGTACACGATCGAGATCGATGGACAAAAACTCACCTCGCAGCCGCTGAAGCTCACAGTCGGCAAGGGATTCGATCAATCGGAAGTCGGGTTCCTCAAGGTCGTCCTGCCCAAAACCACCGCCTACCTCGGCGAGACCTTCCCGGCGGAGGTTCGGTTCTATTTCAAAACCACGCCGGCGGAACTTCAATCGGTCCCCACGCTCAAGCTCGATGGCTTCATCATCAACCGGCAGGGCGAACGCCAGAACGGCAACGAACGCATCGGCAACGAACTCTACAGCGTGGTCTCGTGGCGCATGGCCCTCACGGCGGTGAAAACCGGCGACCTCAGCGCGGGCCCGGCCGAGCTGGAGACGATCTACAATTTTCAATCGCGCGGACGCCGCCGCGGCCCCTTCGATGATCCCTTCTTCGAACGCATGTTCGGCGGCGGCGAGCGTCGGAAGTTGACGTTTACAAGTGAAACCAACGTGTTGCACGTCATCGCCCCGCCCATGGAGGGACGTCCCGCGGGCTTCAACGGCGCGGTGGGACGCTTCAACATCGAACTCACCGCCACTCCTTCGCAGGTCAACGTCGGAGACCCGGTCACGGTGCGCGGAAAAATTTCCGGCCGCGGCGCCTTCGATTCCCTCAAGCTGCCCGACTTCCCCACCGGCAATGGGTTCCAAGTGTACGCCGGCACCAATTCCTTCGAACCGGCCGATGACCTCGGCCTGACCGGAACCAAATCCTTCGAACAAGTGCTCGTCCCCGAGCGCGGCGATTTGAAGTCGATTCAATGGCCTCCGTTCTCCTTCTGGGATCCCGAGACGCGCCGATACGAAACGCTCAAGCCGAACCCGCTCCCGCTGCAGGTCCACGGCACGGCGGGAGCCCAGGCGGCACCCGCCGGACAAATCCCCGCAGGCGGCGCGGCCCAGGCGGCGCCCGTGGTTCAATCGACGGAATTCCGTCCGCCGACGCTTCGTGAGGGCACCCGCCAAATCATTCGCGCCCCGCACGTGACCCAACCCTGGTTCCTCGGACTGCTCCTGCTTCCCGGCGTCGCATGGGCCGTGCTCGCCGGAGTGATCCGGTGGAACTCGCGTCCGCGCGACACCGCACGCCTCGCCCGCGAAACCCGCACCGCCGAGGCCGACCGCGAATACCAGTCGGTAATCCAATCCGCCCGCAACGGCGATTCCGCCGCGTTTTTCCGTTCGCTGAACCACTGGCTGCAGCTCCGTCTCGCGCTGGTGGTGGATGGCTCGGCCGGCGCCTTCACCAGCGAGGTCGTGGATTCCCGCCTCCGACGCCTCGGCCTGCCCGATGCCACCGCCGAGCAGCTTCACCGCCTGTTCCTCGCCCTCGACCAGGCGCGCTATTCCGTCGATGCCAGCGCCGCGCGCATCGAATCACTTCAGGCCGACGCCGAGGCGATCGAAGCCGTGCTGAAAACTTGGAGGCCCAGCCGATGACCTCGCTTCCCTGCTCCACGATGATGCGTCTCCGCGCCTGGATTCTGACCGTGTGGACGCTCCTGAGTTTGTCCTGCGTCAGCACCGGTCTGCGCGCCGAGAGCGGAATCACGTTTGATTCCGCCAATCACCTCCTCGCCGCCGGCAAATACGACGAAGCGTCGAAGGCGTATGAACAACTCACGCGCGACGGCCAGACTTCGGCCGCGATTGAGCGCAATTGGGCTCAGGCGTGTCAGCAGGCCGGCCAGCCCGCCCTCGCCCTGCTCCACCTGCGACGCGCCGCCGTGCTGGCTCCGCGCGATGCCGATGTGTTTGCCGACCTGAAAGTGCTCCGACTCAAACTCGGCGTCCGCTCGGGAGCCGAAACCGATGACCGGAGCTGGATCCGCTGGCTCAGCGTGAACGAGTGGGGCTGGCTCGCTCTCGCGGGCGTCTGGGGATGGTGCGGCCTCGGAATCACGCTGAAGCTTCGACCGGATCTGCGTACCAATCTTGGAACCAGCTTCGCCGTCACCGGGGCCGCGGCCACGCTGTCCACCCTGCTGGCGATTCTGGCGTGGTATGATTTCCAATCGCTCCCCAACGCCATCGTTCTGAAGTCCGACACCGTGCTGCGTCAGAGCCCGCTCGACGAGTCGCGTCCTTCGTTCACCGCCCCGGCGTCGGCCGAATTGCGCGTTCGCGACACCCGGCCCGGGTGGGTGATGGGGGAGGATCCGGGGTCGGGTCGATTCGGCTGGGTCCCGCAGCAACAACTTGGATACGTGGTTCCTTGACCCGGATTTCAGGCCGCCGCTTCGGACTAATTCCTTGCCCGAATTCCGCCGGTCTCGTTATCTCGTTGGCCAATGATTCCCCCGCAGTCGCGCGCGTCCGTCCTCGTGGCCTTGCTTGCCGGCAGCGCCCTCGCGTTTCTGTCCGGCTGCGCCACTTCCGGGTCGAAGTACGCCACCCGCGGAGTCCATCTGTACGAGACCAACAACGTCATCCGGGTGGACCTCGATGGCGAACGGTTCACCGAGTACCATTTTCGGGACGTCTCGCGTCCCTTCCTGTATCCGATCCTGAGCCCCCGCGGGGAGCATTTCACCCGTCGTTGGCCGCAGGAGACGGTTCCCAATGAGGAACACGATCACCCGCACCACCACGCCCTCTGGTGGGGGCATGGAAGCGCCAACGGGGTGGATTTTTGGAGCGAGGAAAAGAACGCCGGCCGCACGGTGCACCAGTCGTTTGCCGCGATGGAATCCGGCTCCCGCGTGGGCACTCTGACCAGCCGCAATCGCTGGATCGCGAAGGACGGAAAGGTCATCGCCGACGACGAGCGGACGATGCAATTCCGCAAGGGCGACAACGGCAGCCGCATCGTGGATTTCTCCGTGACCGTCACCGCCACCCAGGGCGACCTGGTACTGGGCGACACCAAGGAGGGCACCATGGCCATCCGCCTCGCGGAATCGATGCGCCTCGCCCAACCGGCCAAGAAACCCGGGCTCGGCCACATCCTGAATTCGGAAGGCGTTCGCGATGGCAACACCTGGGGCAAGCGGGCTGCCTGGGTGGACTACACCGGCCCGGTGGAAGGGCGCACCCTCGGCGTGGCCATCTTCGATCACCCCTCCAATCCGCGCTTTCCGACCTGGTGGCACGTGCGCGACTACGGACTCTTTGCGGCCAACCCGTTTGGTCTTCACGATTTCACCAAGGCCGAAAAAGGCGCAGGCGACTTCAAGATCCCGGCGGGCACGCACGTGACCTTCCGGTACCGGTTCCTGTTCCACGACGGAGAAGCCAAGGCGGCACGCGTCGCTGAATCTGCCGTCGAATTTCAAAAAACCTCCCCCGTCTCTTCTGCTTCATCCGCATCCCAACGCTAGTCTCCCCATGAATACATCTCGTCGTTCGTTTTTGAAGTCGTCCGCGTTCGCGGCCGGCGCACTCGCCATGCCCGCCAGTTCCTGGGCCCGGGTGGATGGTGCCAATGGCGACCTCCGTGTGGCGGTCATCGGCTTCAACGGCCGGGGCAAGGACCACATCGAGGGCTTCCGCAAGCTCAAGGGCGTTCGCGTGGTGGCGTTGTGCGATGTCGATCGCAAGGTGCTGGAGAAGGAAGCCACCCGCCTCGCCGACGCCGACAATCCGGTGGAGAAATTCGTCGATGTCCGCCGCCTGCTCGAGAGCAAGGACATTGATGCCGTGTCGATCGCCACGCCGAATCACTGGCACGCGCTGATGGCCATCTGGGCCTGCCAGCACGGCAAGGACGTGTATGTCGAAAAGCCGGTTTCCCACAACGTCTTCGAGGGACGCCAGATCGTGAACGCCGCGCGCAAGTACCGCCGCATCGTTCAGACCGGCACCCAGAGCCGTTCCAATCCGGGCCTCCGCGAAGCCATCGCCTGGCTGCACGCCGGCGGACTCGGCGACATCCAGGTGGTCCACGGCCTCTGCTACAAGCCCCGCCAGAGCATCGGCCTCACCAGCGGCCCGCAGGTCATTCCGGATTCCGTCGATTACGATCTCTGGTGCGGACCCGCTCCCAAGAAGGAGCTCCGCCGATCGAACCTGCACTACGACTGGCACTGGGTCTTCGACACCGGCTGCGGCGATCTCGGCAACCAGGGCATCCACCAGATGGACATCGCCCGCTGGGTGCTGCGTCAGGACGCCCTCGCCCCCCGCACCGTCAGCGTCGGTGGCCGCCTCGGATACGCGGATGACGGCAACACGCCCAACACCCAGGTCGTGCTGCATGATTATCCCGAAGCCCCGCTCATCTTCGAAGTCCGCGGATTGCCCAAGTCGAAGCAGTTCCAGACTCCGGCGTTGTGGAACAAGAACATGCCCGACTTCCGCGGCGCGCAGATCGGCGTAGTGGTGAAGTGCGCCGCCGGCACCATGGTGATCCCCTCCTACGACAGCGCGATTGCGTACGACGAAAAGGGCAACGTGGTTCGCCAGTTCAAGGGCGGAGCCGATCACTACGCCAACTTCGTGGCCGCCGTTCGCAGCCGGA
Source organism: Verrucomicrobiota bacterium (assembly GCA_947454705.1). Classification (GTDB taxonomy): domain Bacteria; phylum Verrucomicrobiota; class Verrucomicrobiia; order Limisphaerales; family UBA9464; genus CAIVQB01. Next base: position 42,273 of record CANGKZ010000030.1, on the reverse strand, counting down.
ATGCCGGACAGCTCAATGCCGACATCGCCCAGGGCCACATCAGCAGCGCGCTCTGCCACACCGCCAACATCAGCTATCAGCTCGGCCAGAAGCTCTCGCCCGGTGAGATCCGCGAGCGCCTCGCCTACAATGCGCCGGGCCGCGAAGTGTTTGGCCGCATGGTCGATCACCTCGAAGCCAACGGAGCGGACCTGCAGCGTCAGCGCCTCACCTTCGGCGCCTGGCTCGAACTCAATCCCGCGACCGAACGGTTTACCAACAACGAGGACGCGAATCGGTTGCTGCGTCGCGATTACCGGTTCCCGTACATTGTGTCGGACAAAGTTTGAACCCGTCCAAACCATCAAAAACGGACAGGCCCCGGGCCTGTCCGTTTTTTTGTCGCTCATCGTGGCGCGCGCCCGCGTGGCTGATCGCGTGCGTGTTCCTGTTGACCGCGCTCCCGTCGGCGAACGCGCATCCGTTTCTGCAGGACTCGTGGTGGGTGCTGGTGGAGACCAACCGCCTGGTCATGCGCGTGAGCGCGACCCTGCGCGAGGTGGCCATCGCCCAAAACCTCGGCGCCGAGGCCACCAACGGCACGCCGCGTCTCGAACGCTTCCAGCAAGCCCTGGAGCGCCATGGCGCGTACCTGCTGAAATCGCTTCAACTCAAAGCCGAGGGACAACCCCTCGCCGGTGAGGTGCTCGACTGGCAACTGGTCACCGACGGCGCCCCGGCCGCGTCCACCAGCTCCGGCACCACCACGAATCCCTCCACCGATCCCGCCGTGTATCTGGATCAAACCCATGCGGCGTTTGATCTCGAATTCAAATTCCCCGGCGGACGCCAACCGCACGAAATCACCTTTGGTCAGGCCACGTTGAAGGAATTCAACTACGCCCCCGGCATGGCGTGGGACGTCACCTACGCACTCTCGGTGAAGGATGCCGATCGCAAGGACATGGCCGCCGGCATCGTCCGCACCGACCTGCCGTTCACGCTCAAACTTGCGGCTACGGACCCCTCACAAAAGCCGACGAAGTCCGGAAGCCGCAGCGGATTTCCTGCCGACGCCCTTTCATCGAATCCCACCCCGGTTCCCTTCTCGGCCTATCTGCGACTCGGCGTTCACCACATTCTCACGGGATACGATCACCTGCTGTTTCTCGCCGCGCTTGCGCTGGCGGCCCGGCGCGCGGGGGATTTTCTGAAACTGATCGCGACGTTCACCGCGGCGCATTCGATCACCGTCACGGCGTCAGCGATGAACTGGGTGCGCCTTCCTCCGTGGTTCGTGGAACCCTTCATCGCGGCGAGCATCGTGTTCGTGGCCGTGGAGAATGTTCTCGCCCCGGCGCGCGCGGGCACGCGGGGACGACTGCTACTCGCCTTTGGATTCGGACTCGTGCACGGACTAGGATTTGCCGGTGGATTGAACGAAGCCATCGGCGGAGTCGGCGGCTCTGCGCTGGCGTGGGCGATCCTCGCCTTTTGCCTGGGCGTGGAGCTCGGTCATTTGTTGGTGGGGGTTCCGTTCTGGAGCCTGCTTCGCGCCGGCCGAGCCGAGTTCGGCGAATCGTTTGCCAAACGCTCGCTCTCCATCGGATCGATGCTGGTCGCCGCCGGGGGGCTGTATTTCCTCATCGCCGCCCTTCGCCAATACAGCTGAGCGGCTGCACGGCCCTCGTTCGACCTCCCGAAGTCGGGGAACCAAATCGCCGTGGAGGGCGCGGTTCCACCCGCGCCCCATTCAATCGCGCGCCCCGCATCAGAACCAGTCGCCCCATCGCAACGCATCCCGCTCAAACGCACTGACCGCGAATCGATGGTTCATCCCCCGAACCGGATTCCAAACCTCACGCGCGCGACGTTCACACGTTGCCCGAAAACCAAGATAGGGCGTGGGTGGAACCACGCCCTCCACCGCGAGTCTCGCAATCAAGGCAGCCACGAAACCACACCCATGTGGAGGGCGCGGTTCCACCCGCGCCCCATTCAATCGCGCGCCCCGCATCAGAACGAATCGCCCCATCGCAACGCATCCCACTCAACTGCACTGACCGCAAATCGATGGTTCATCCCCCGAACCGGATTCCAATCCCCTCGCACGCGACGTTCACACGTTGCCCAAAAACCAAGATAGGGCGTGGGTGGAACCACGCCCTCCACCGCGAATCCCGCGATCGGGGCACCCATGAAACCACACCCATGTGGAGGGCGCGGTTCCACCCGCGCCCCATTCAATCGCGCGCCATGCATCAGAACGAGTCGCCCCATCGCAACGCATCCCGCTCAAACGCATCCCGCTCAAACGCATCGACCGCGAATCGATGGTTCATCCCCCGAACCGGATTCCAATCCCCTCGCACGCGAAGTTCATACGTTGTCCAAAAACCAAGATAGGGCGTGGGTGGAACCACGCCCTCCACCCATCAACCGTGGAGGGGTCGGTTCCACCCGAACCCCATATTCGTCCCCGAACAGCGCAACCACGGCCCACCAAGGGAACGATTGGAATCACTCCTTTGGCATCCCCTCAGAGTTGGATCCGATGTTATTCGCACCCAAAAGCACACTGAGCTCACAGGGCACACTTTCTCGATGATCCGAATTCAGTAAAAGCATGGGTGATGGACAAGCCTTCTGGCGATGGAATCCCAGGGCGACGCGCTCCTGCCCACGGATTTCGTCACTCCTTTGTATGCCAAAACATCGTGTTCTTGACGGTCTGCGCACGGGATCGAACTCGATGGCTTGCCAACTCCGAAGCTCAGCTCGATCTGGTCAACGCGTGGGAACAAGCCGATTCGTGGATTGTCGGGCACTATCTGCTGATGCCCGACCACCTGCACCTCTTCTGCGCGCCGCGGAATCCTACCGTTTCAATCGCGCGTTGGGTGTCGTTCTGGAAAAGTACATTTCGACGCAAAAACCTACACATGCCCTGGAAGTGGCAGACCAATTTCTGGGACACGCACCTTCGGAGCGACGAGAGCTACGCGGCCAAGTGGGAATACGTGAGTTTCAATCCGGTGCGCGCGGGTCTGGTGGAGAACGCGGAGGAATGGCCGTTCAAAGGGATGCTGAATCCACTTCGATTTTGAAAAATGGCGTCGCCTATTGAAATTGGGCGGCCAGTCCAATTGGAATCAGCGTGCCATTCCCAACCCTCTGTTCGCGACTGATTGAGGCGTGGGTGGAACCACGCCCTCCACCCATCAACCGTGGAGGGGTCGGTTCCACCCGAACCCATTATTCGTCCCCGAACCGCGCATCAACGCTACCCCCAGGCAATCGTTGGAACCAGGCGGCCATTCCCACGTCCTGTTCGCGACTAATTGGGGCGTGGGTGGAACCACGCCCTCCACCTAATCAAGCGTGGAGGGTTCGGTTCCACCCGAACCCATTATTCGTCCCCGAATCGCGCAACCTCGGCACCCCAAGGCAATGGTTGGAATCAGGCGGCCATTCTCACCTCATGTTCGCGACTGATTAGGGCGTGGGTGGAACCACGCCCTCCACCGAGAGCGGCGGTCGGCGGCTAGAGAACCCGCAACCGGAACAGCGACCTTCCACCCGACATGGAAACCGTTCGAACGGTGGTGACTCCCCCATCGATCAGCTCCGTGATTTCGGAACCTCCTTCACTCGTCGGAGATCCCACCGGCGTCCAGACGGTCGAACTTCCCAGGGCATCAGCGCGCTCCAACACCGCACTGCGGCCGGTGGGCATCGACCAGCGGAGCACAATCGACGCTCCCGCCACGTCCCGCTCCGCATTCAAACGTCCCCACCGTGGCACCGTGGCCAGGAACACGTCGGATTGCTGGTTCAAATCCCCCGCGACCAGATCGCTGGCAAACGACATGAAGGCAACCCGGCTCCCATCGGCACTGATTGACGGACGAACGGAAAGACTGTTCCCGGCATTCCCCGTGAGCGGCGACCGCGATACGAGACGGGTGGTCCCGAAATCCAGCTCGTGAAGAAATATGTCGGAATCCTGATTGGAATCCCCGGTCACCAGATCGTCTCCACGTCCGCGAAACACAATGCAGCGTCCGTCGTAACTCACAGCGATCGAATCGGACGTCAGCGCGCTTTGAATCCCGGAGGTGGTGGTCGAAACGCGCACCAATCGGGATTCCGGCGCAATCCATGCGTAGATCCCCATCACGCCCGCCGGAAGCGAGCCTCCCAGCGGATCGAATGCCGACTGGAACACCAAGGTGGATCCATCGCCGGAAAGCACCACTTCCCGAATGGTGAGGGACGCGGTCTTGGAGCTGGTCACCAACGTGTCGGCCCCGGTTTCAAAATTCACCAAATTCAGCGACATGGGCCCAACAAGCCCGCTTCGGCTGAGGTAAAACGCGGCGCGTCCGTCGGCACTGATTCCCGCGAGCACCGTGCTTCCATTCGTCGCCGGTGGACCAACCCGCATGAGCGACTGGGTCTCCGCAGACCAAAGATATCCAGCCAGCCGACTCGCGACACCCCCCGACCCCGCAAGAAACAGCACCCTACGTCCATCCGAACTCATCGTCGCAGATCCCGGCGAGACATCTCCCGGAAGAATTCCGTGTGCAGCATCGTCCCGATTCAAAAGATAGGTTTTCCCAGTGGAGATCCGTCGCAGATAGAGGAATCGCGCCACGGTTGGAATGCTTCCTCCCACGAGATCGCGGCCGCTGGATTCAAACATCACGGCATCGCCATCGCCATTGATCACAGGATTAGCCGCAACCCCGGAGCCGCCCACCGTTTTTCCATCGACCGTCGAGGCCAGTGCAATGGTTCCACGATCGATTGAATGAACGAACACCTTGGCCGCCGGATTTGTGTCTCCGGCCTGGAGGTTCATCGAGGTGGAGATGAAGGCCACCGAGCCTCCATTCCGACTCAATACCGCGGTGTTGATCCCGCCGGCCGGGAGCGTTCCGGGCGCAAGTCCCCCCACCGGGAGGGTTCGTCCCGAGTTGATGTCGCGAACAAACGCGTCAGTGGCGTTGTTGGTATCGCCCGGGATGAGGTTCGAGCTGTTTGAAAAAAACAGGGCACGCAATCCCTCCTGACTCAGCGAACCCAATGCAGTTGCGACGGAACTGCCCAAGTCTCCCATCACCTGATCCACAACCGCACTTCGAGTCAGCAGCCCCAAGTCCCCGGAACTCACGTCTCCGGAAAACAGATCGAACTGCTGATCCAAATTCCCAGGCTCCGCTCGGGCAGAAATGCGCTGAACCACATATCCACGACTGTCGGGAGCGAAGGTCAGCGCCGGATTCTCAGACTCGTTGATCGTCGCGGGACCGACCACCTGCGTGGCACCGGTTTCCAGAGTTCGGAGATAAAGCCGCATGGATCCGGACTGGATCACCCCGGCCTGCGCGTGCGCTTCATCGGAGACATAGGCGATTCGTGTTCCATCCGGACTCAAAACAGGATCCAGCGCGGCCTGTGGAGTGGGCGGCAGAGGACGAGTCGTGACCACCTCCGAGAGGGTTTGAAGCCCGGTCGACGGGCTCCAGATGCGAAGCTCGTTCTGAATCCCCACCCCGTCCGAAGCCATCGAACCACCGACCATCGCAATCCGTTGACCATCACTGGACATCACCGGACCCGTCGCATCTTCCGGTTGCGCGGCAAAGGTGATCACCGGCCCCCACACTCGCTGCCTTCTCCCGTCCACGAGATCACACCACCAAACGACCTCCGAGGAACCGGCACTCGCGGAACGCGATGACGCGCGAAACGACAAATAGCGACCGTCCGGACTCAGCACCTGATTTCGTGTCAAAATGGGTGTGAAGAACTCGTTCGTGCTCCCAGGAATTGAAATGGGAATCAAACCCGGGGTTCCCGCGCGTTGAAGGTACAGGTCCGTTGGCAGGCCGTCTGCCGCGACACCCAGATTCGATGCGCTGGACTGCACCACCACCGTCGAAGCATTCGTACTCGCCAGCAGTCCGATCACCGATCCATTCCCAAAAACACCGCCGCCCGACACGTCGATGCGCTCGATGGAATCCGATCCCGCATTCCAACGGAACGCGCCAACACCCCCCGAATCCTGCCCCGTTTCGACGAGGTTCAACGCCCTGCTCAAAAAGAGTACGGTGCGTCCATCGGCAGAAAGGATGGGATCAAACGACGCTCCGATCGGTTCAGGCGCTCCGAGCCGCTGGGAGATTCGACGCGTCTGTCCATGTTGGAGATCCCGCAGAAAAATATCGCTGACTCCATTGCGATCCCCGGGCACGAGGTTTGAAGCGTCGCTCGCGAAGGCGACCCACCGTCCATCGGCCGAGATCGAAGCCGGCCCCGAGTTGTGATTGCCCCGCGTGATTCCGTCGGGCGCGACCGACACCACCTCCAAGGCGCGCGTGGTCCGATTCTGCACATACACATCCACAAACAATCCCATCGGCGGCGTGGTGACCAGATCCGGGGCATCGCTGAGAAACAACAGCTTCGTCCCGTCGGCGGAAAACTCCGCTCCGCCGGAACTCCCATGCGCCGGGCCGGCCTGGCCCCGTGGCGCATCGGAAACCGAAAGCGCAACGATCGGCGTTGTCGCCCCGGTGCAAATGCCCACCGCGCCCGGAAGCGCCGGAGACAGACCAATCAAGACTCGCAAAAGCCATCGAACAGGGATGTAGGTTTTCATGAGTTGCGCTGTGAATTCGGATTCATGGTTTCCGGTTAAAACAACCTGCCTTGGATGAACGAACTGCACGGAGTTGCTCCATTAGGAGGCCCCGGGGAATTCGGGTTGTGTTTTAGCAAGTGCAATGCCAGAGGGCAATGACGGGGAACCCGGGAGCCGGTTGTTCACAGTTGTTGTGTTACAACTGCAAACCATCACCCGGCACGCCTCCGGTTCGCCGATCCCTTCGCTTGCCAAACGGCCGGACCGGAGGACGATTCCACCCCATGACGACCGGACGCGTGGCTTCCCTCCATCTGCATCCCGCCACCGGCGGCGCCCCGATGGAGTCCGCCGTGATGCTCGAACTCGAGGCCGGCAAGGGCATCGTCGGGAACCGGCGCTACTTCAATCGCGGCAGCCGGCGGCAGGTCACCCTCATCGAACGCGAGGTCCTCGCCGAACACGCCACCCACCTGGGAATTCCAGGGATCGATCCCGGACAGGCCCGCTCCGACATCGAGACCGAGGGAATCGATCTGGTCGCCCTCGTGGGCCGCCGTATCCAGCTGGGTGCGGCGACCGTGGAGATCCACTCACCGCGCGACCCGTGTTACAAAATGGACGCCATTGCCCCCGGGTTGTGCGAGCTCATGAAGCCCAACAAACAGGGCGTGATCGCCACCGTGATTCACTCGGGCGTGGTCTGCTGCGGGGACGGAATCCGGATCCTCGCGCCCGAGGGAGCGTGAACCGTGTTGGGTCCCGCGGGCGGGCGGCCGGGACCCGACGGAGCCGCAGCTGCGGCAGGCGCTGCATCGGGAGCCTGGGATGCGGGAACCAAACGCGCCAGACCGGTGGCCGGGTTGTAAACAAAGCGCATTCCGGTCGGGGCCTCGGGCATGGCCTGCAAATAGTGCTGCTGCACCAGCTCGGCGAAATTCCGCGGGTAGCGATCCTCCATGGCCTGGAATTTCTGAATGGCCGATTGGATCTCCACCATGTTGATCGTCTTCTCGGCCATCTTTTTGGCCTTTCCCTGCGCGGCGAGGTAATCGAGCGGCGCCATGGCCGGGTTGGCCCCCAGGGCTTCGGACTTTTCGGTGGGCTCCTTTTTCTTGCAGCCGGATCCGGCCGTCACGACGCCAAAAACCACAGCAAGCACCAGCGCGCGGGATTTCATGCGAGGAAGCTGACACACTCCGGTCGGTTTTGCCACACTCGCCGCGCATGAGCTGGTTCTACCACCACGTGGCGCGTCCGGTCCTCTTTTCTCAGGACTCCGAGCAAATCCACAACCGCACCCTCGCCGGGCTTTCCCTGGCGAGCCGCATCACGCCGCTGCGTCGACTCATGGAAGGCGTGTTTGATGTTCCGGATCTGCCGGTGACGGTCGGCGGACTCCGCTTTCCCAACCCCGTGGGACTCGCCGCCGGCATGGACAAACAGGCGGTGGCCGTGCCCGCGTGGAAGGCCATGGGATTCGGCTTCAGCGAACTCGGTGGAGTGACCTGGCACGGTCAACCCGGCAATCCGCAGCCGCGCATGTTCCGCGCCGTCGAGGATCGCGCGCTCATCAACCGCATGGGCTTCAACAACGGCGGAGCCCCCGCCCTCGCCGCGCGACTGACCCAGTGGCGGCAATGCGGATTGTGGCCGGCCCATCCCGTGGGCGTGAACCTCGGCAAATCCAAGATCACCCCGCTGGATCAGGCCCCGACGGATTACGCCTCGTCCTTCGACGCCCTGCGCGACCTCGCCGATTTCTTCGTGGTGAACGTGAGTTCGCCCAACACCCCAAATTTGAGGCAGCTCCAGGACAAGTCCGCGCTCGATGAAATCCTCGCCGCCCTGCAGGAACGGAACACCGTTTCCAAGCGCCCCATCTGGGTGAAGGTCGCGCCGGACCTGTCGTTCGAGGCGCTGGATGAAATCCTCGAACTGGTCGGCCCGCGCAACCTCGCCGGTCTCGTGGCCACCAACACCACCATCACGCGTCCCGCCACCACCGACCCGGTGGCCGCACGCATCTACCGCGAGACCGGCGGCCTGAGCGGCGCGCCCCTCGCAGCCCGCAGCACCGAGGTAATTCGCCACCTGTACCGTCAGACCCGCGGAGCGATGCCCATCATCGGCGTCGGTGGGATTTTCACCGCCGAGGATGCCTGGCAAAAGATCACCGCTGGAGCCTCGCTCGTTCAGATCTATTCCGGCCTCGTGTACGAAGGACCGGGAATCGTGCGCGACATCGTCGAAGGCCTGCAGGATCGCCTTGCCGGCGGAAGCTGGACGCAGGCCGTCGGATCCGACCACTGATCGGGATCGAGATTGAGATCGCGATTCGCGGTCAGGCTTTGGGGAACAGGTTCTTGGCCAGCGTTCCGGTGACCGTCACCTGCGGTTGGTTCACCACCTGGCTCAATCGCAGGTCGAGCGCCACGGAACACAGCGTGTAGGCCAGCTCCGGGGTCCATCCAGTTTTGGCCACGAGGAAATCGATGGCGTGGTTCACCACGTTGCGCACCGCATCCATGGTCTGCGGGGCGCTCGCGATGAAGGCCCAGTGTCCCTCATCCGGGACCAAGGCCGGACGCGCCGGCGGAAGTTCCGCGAAGGGTTCATCGAGTTTCATGTCCTTGCGCACCGTGAAGCGGAACTCGGCGCGCATCGGGGCCTCAATGCCATTGATGCAAACCTCGCCATTGCCCTGCGCGGCATGACCATCCCCCGCGGAAAACAGCGCGCCCTCCTGGAACACCGGCAGGAACAGGCGGGTGCCCGGAACGAGATCCCTCACGTCGAGATTGCCACCGAACGAACCCGGGGGACGCGTCCGGTGCTCACCCGGCTCCGGGGGGCAAACGCCCGTGATGCCCAAAAATGGAGCAAGGGGCAGACGCACCGGGGCCAGTGAAGTCGAGAAGTCGCCGTCGAGCTTCCAGATGAACAGGTGCGGATTCGGGAACCGATCGGGCAGCGTTCCCAATCCGGCGATGCAACTGGTCCAGCCCCAGCCGCAGTGCTGAATGTCGATAATTTCCACTTCCAGCACATCGCCCGGCTTCGCGCCCCGGATGAACACCGGTCCGGTGATGGTGTGGATGCGGCTGCGATCCATGGCCACGAAATCCTTCACCGTCGCGCCGGGATGCATCTGCCCGCCGCTGGAATCGAGGCAGTTCATCACCACGCCGTCCCCTGATTCAACTTCAAGCGCGGGCGGCAGCGCGCTGTTCCAGCGGTCGTGGGTGCGGTGAGTTTCGACGGTGTGGAGGCGCATAGGCGGTTCAATCAACGGACGATGGCAGACGGGATTTCCATTCCTGGTACAACTGCTCAAAACCACAGAGCAAACCCGGGGCCATCCGGGGATTCCGGGCATTTTCGACGTCCCCGGGCCGGGAATGACCAAAAGCCGCCACCGCACTGATCAAAGGAGTACCGACAAGAAAGGATTGCGACACGGGGTTTTTCGCCGATTCTCCGCGCACGTTGCAATGACTGCCGCCACGAACCCAGCCGATCCGATTCCGCCCTCCGCCACGACCCCTCCGGTCGCGGTGGCCCAGCCTCCGCATCCGGTCGATTTTTCCAAACCGCTGCAGGCCCCGAAGAAATCGGTCTTCAAGCTGATCGGCGAGGTCCTCGACCACGGTGGCCCGGGCTACCTCCAGTTCGCCATCACCAACCTGTGCAACGCCGACTGCGGATTCTGCGGGTTCGCCCGTTCCCAGTTTGACCCGAAAAAGCGCCGCAGCGTGACGCTTCGCGAGGCGCAGGATGTCATCGACATCGCGGTGAAGAATCACATCGGGTACCTCCTGTTCGTTGGCGGCGAGCCGCTCGTGCACAAGGAACTCCGGGCCATGACCCGCTACGCCGTGGAGCGCGGGATCAAGCCGATGATCTGCACCAACGGCGGTCTGTGGACCGAGCAGAACATGAAGGATCTGGCCTCCGACGGCCTGAGCAGCGTGATCATGTCGATCGACGCGCACGACATCGCGGTGCACGAGAAGAACCGCGGTCTTCCCGACGTCTGCCGAAAGATCAAACGGGCCAACGAGTATTTCCAGAGCGTCGGCATCCAGACCACGGCCAGCATCACCGCCAGCCGCCTGATCGAGGACTTCGAGAAGCTGCCCGCGTTCCTCGAATCCCTCGGCTTCACGAGCTGCACCTTCAGCTATCCGCTCACGAATCTCGCCTCGAGCTACCTGAGCTTCAGCGAGGGCGGACTGGTGAGCTTCACCAATGCCGAACTCATCGAGCTGTTTGAGAAGATCAAGCGGATGAAGCACAACAGCGGCTACCCCGTGGTGAACCCCACGGAATCGCTGGATGAAATGCAGCGCCACCTCCGCGGAGAGAAGGAGAAGTTCGGCTGCCTCGGCGGACACAAGTACTTCTACCTCGACTGGAACCTGAATCTCTACCGCTGCCATTTCTGGGAAACCCCCATGTGCAACGTGTACGAGTGGGACGATTCCAAACTCATCCGCGACGGCTGCACCCGCTGCATGATCGACTGCTACCGCGATCCGAGCGTGCTTCAGTTTGTTGCGATCAGCGCCAGCGACGCCTGGCAGGCCGCCAAGAAGGGTCGCCTGATCAAGGCCGCCGGACACGTGTTCGATTCCCGCAACCTCACCTCGATCCGCGCCGTGTGGGAGGATCGAAAGTGGGTTGTGAAGGTGTGATCACGCCCTGTTGGTGAGACACGGATTTGGGAAAAGGCAGGGGTTAAAAAAGTTGAAGGGTTGAAGGGTTGAAGGGGGCAACCATTCCGAACTCCCGCGCACGTTTCCTGCCTCTCCCCCCTTTAACGCTTCAACTTTTCAACCCTTCAACTGCCGTTTCTAAGTTCAACCCTTGAACCGCCGCCGCACGGCGCAAACAAACAGGGCGCATTCCCCGCGAGGGGATGCGCCCTGTGTCGTTTTTGAACGAATGAATCAGCCGAGCAGATGCTCGATGACCAATTGGTCGAGGTCCTGATAGTTGCGGTCCGCGATCAGGGCATCGGCCTGCTTGGTCGGATAGCTGCGGGCCTTCTCGACGAGACGCAGGAAAGTCTTCCGCGAGTTGTCCAAGTGCTTCAGGTAATGCTCCGGCTTGGTGGAGCGGAACGGATGCACGTCGAAGCAGATGAACTCGCCCTTGCGTCCGTAGCCATTGCGCTCGAGCGCACGCACCTGGTTGAAGGCGACGCGCAGGTTCGAGGAACCAAACGGCTTGTCCTGGTCGAACTTCAGGCCGTTCTGGTCGTTGAGGTGCAGGGACCACAGCTTGCCGAAGGTCATGGCGAAATCGATTTCATCGGCGGGATCCAATCCGGCGAGGATCGAATGCGCGGATTCAATCAGCGCTCCCACGCGCTTCGGATCGCGGGTCAATTGGGCGATCGCGAGGGCGTGGCCGATGGTCGGGATGTACGCGTGGTCCATCGGCTCGTTGGGCTTCGGCTCGATGCACAGACGCGCCTTCTTGTCGTGGGCGAGCATGGCATCGAGCGCCTGCACGAGCAGCTCGGTGGAGCGGGTGCCAGACTTCGATTCGCGCAGGTAGGTGCCTTCGCGGGCAAGCCAGAGCACGATCAAATCGGTGCCGAGCACGCGGGCGATGTCGATGGTCTGCTTCGAGCGGTCGATCGCGTAGCGGCGGTGCTTCGGATCATTGCTGGTGTAGCCGCCATCAATCGTCTGCGGAGCGAACCACAGGCGGGGGGCGACCATCTCGGCCACGATGCCCTCGCCATCCAGACGACGGCGAAGCTCCTTCGCCTCCTTCATGATCTGGGCGGACGACTTGGTATCAATATCGGGCACCGCGTCGTCGTCGTGGAACATCATCGCGTCGAAGCCCAGCTTCTTGAGCGCATCGAGCTTCCAGTCGAAGGTTTGGGCCGGACGGGTTTCCGGGCCGTAGGGATCGCGTCCCTCGCTGAAATTCCAGGGACCGACGCAAAAACGATATTGAGAGGACCTTGCCATAGGTAGTGGCCGGTCAGGCTAGGGAGGCGACCAACGGTTTCAAGGCAAGGAATCAGGAAAAGCGGATTCGCCCGCGTTACCGCCCGCGTCGGAACGGCCCAAGCAGCAGATGCACCGCTAGCGCCACCGGGGCGGCAAAGATCAACACCGCGAACAGCCGGTCCCAGGTCCAGCTCAACACGCCCGATTGCATGGGAAACAAGGTGATCATGAGCCAGGCGCTGAAACGGGTATGCCCCAGAAACTTGCACCCCGCCGGATAGCGTCGGCGAAACCCGCTCCACAACGACACCGCCCCGAGGGCAAGCACCGCAGCGGTCACCGACAACTGCACCGTCGCCTGGCCAAGTCCACCCCGCCCCGGATGCAGCTTGAACTGCCAGATCCAGTGCAGTCCGGACCAAATCAGGGCAAAGCCGGTTTGCATCGCGGTTCCAAACGACGCCTTCGATCCGGTGAGCTCGTTCACCGCCCATCCGAAATACAGGGGCACCACACCCCAAATCAGTTCCATCTGCCCAAACGGCGCAGACAACAGGGTCCACAGGGCGTATCCCAACGCTGAAAGGGTCATCAACACCCCGCCACTCTGCCGGACACCGCTCCGCAGGAAAGCGGTTTGACACAGGATCGCTTCTGACTAACTTGGACCCGCAACCGGACAAAAATAGTCCTGTTTCAAAACACCGATGCAAATCACTCGAGCCAGCGAATACGCCATGCTGGGCCTTCTGGCCCTGGCCCGGCGTCCGATGGGCGAGGTGGTGATGCTCGATGTGGTGGCCCGGGAGGAAGACATTCCGGTCAGTTTTCTGGGCAAGATCTTTCAAAGTCTGGCCCGCGGGAAGCTGGTGAAATCCTCCCGCGGATCCGGCGGCGGATTCATGCTCGTGCGGTCGCCGGAAACGATCACCGCGTTGGAAGTCATCGAGGCCGTTGAAGGTCCGGTGTCCCTCACCCGGTGTCTGGATGAGGATACCGGATGCGAGCATGCGGGCGGTTGCGCCCTCTGCGGTTTGTTTGCCGAGGCGCAGGACCGCGTGAAGGAAGTCTTTTCCAGCGCCACGGTGGCGCAGTTGTCGGGTCGGCACATTCCCGGCGGAATGGTGCGCCAGGCGCGTCAGCGCGAGCGCATTGTGTTCCGTCCGCAACGGGCCGCAAAGCCCGCGGCGTTGACCGAGAAGAACGCCGCCTGATCCTTGAATTTACTGAACACGGAGCTGATTGAGTTGAGTTGAGTTGAACCTGAACTTTTTGAACTGATATGAGCGATACCTACACCCTGTACAACCCGACGGTCATGGAACACTTCATGAACCCTCGCAACATGGGCGACATCCAGGACGCCGATGGCGTGGGTGAAGTCGGGGCTGCGGCCTGCGGCGACATCATGAAGATCAGCCTGAAGATCAAGGACGGGAAGATTGCCGACGCCCGCTTCAAGACCTTCGGATGCGGATCCGCGATCGCCAGCTCCAGCATGGCGACCGAGCTGATCAAGGGACGCACCATTGATGAGGCCATGAGCTTCTCGAACCAGGAAGTGGTCGACGCCCTGGGCGGTCTGCCCCCGGTGAAAATCCACTGCTCCGTGCTCGCCGAGGAAGCCCTGAAGGCCGCCTTGGAAGACTACGTGAAGAAGCATCCGGAACTTGCCGGAAAGAAAACCGCCGAGCAGGCGGTCACGGCCTGAGCCCACGGCTTCGAGTCACCCCGCGGCCGGACGGTGCCCAATGACCGTGCGCCGCGGGGTTTCTTCTTCCCGGGGGACGATCCTCCGCCCCAGCGATTTTGACCGCCGTGTTGGTTGCCCCTTTTTTGATTCACCCGCAGCAGCCCGTTCCTCCTTGTCCCATGCGCCACGTCTTTCTTGATCATCAGTCCAGCACGCCCGTCCTGTCCGAGGTGTTCGACGCCATGAAGCCGTTCTTCACCGAGGCGTTCGGCAATCCGTCCTCGCTGCACCAGCATGGCCTGCGCGTTCGCGACGCCCTCAAGACCGCGCGTCAGCAGATGGCCGCGCTGATCCACGCGGAAAGCGAGGAGGAGATCTTCTTCACCTCCGACGGCACTGAATCCGCGAATCTCGCGATCAAGGGCGTGGCCTACGCGAACGAACGCAAGGGCAAGCACCTCGTCGTGTCCGCGACCGAGCACCCGAGCGTGATTCAATCGGTCGAATTCCTCGAAAAACAGGGCTGGACCTGCACCCGCGTGAAGGTGGACCGCGAAGGCTTCATCGACCTCGCCGACCTCCGCGCCGCCATCACGCCGCAGACCGTGCTCGTGGCCCTGCATCATGTGAACCACGACATCGGCACCATCCAGCCGGTGCGCGAGGCCGGGAAGATTTGCGCCGAACTCGGCGTTCCGTTGTATGTGGATTGCGATGCCAGCGCCGGCTGGCTGCCCATCGATGTGAAGGAATTCGGCGCCGCCCTGGTGAGCTTCTCGCCGCACCGGTTCTACGGACCCAAGGGCGTCGGCGTGCTCTACCGCAATCGCAAGGCGCGCATTGTTTCCATTCTCCATGGCGGCATCCAGGAAGGCGGACGCCGCGCCGGCACGGAAAACGTTCCGGCCATCGTCGGTGGCGGAGTCGCCGCGGAAATCGCGCTCAAGGAACTGCCGGCCCGGTCCGCCCACACGGCGGCGTTGCAGAAGCGGCTTTGGGACGGTCTCAAGACCCAGATTCCCTACATCCAGCTCAACGGCCCCGTGCCCGGACCCGGACGCATCTGCACCAATCTCAATCTCTCGACCGAATTCATCGAGGGCGAGGGACAGCTCCTGCTCTGCGACATGAACGGCATCGCCGTGGCCAGCGGATCGAGCTGCGTGAGCAAGTCGCTCAAGATCTCGCACGTGCTCGGAGCCATCGGCCTCGATCACGCGCTCGCGCAGGGCAACATCATCATGAGCCTCGGCAAGGACAACACCGAGGCCGACATCGATTACACGGTGGAGACCTTCGCCAAGATCGTGACCAAGCTCCGTGGCATGTCGCCCATGTGGGACGAATTCCAGAAGGGCATCATCGATTCCGTGATCGCACCGACCGGTCGCGGCAAATCCTTCTCCCAGCACGCCGCCGACGTCTCGGGCAAGGCCGCCCACTGAAGCCTGCCGCGACTGCCCACAAACCTGATCAATCCTGATTCACGCCACAACCGTTCCCGTGGCAGATTCCTCCCCCCATGCTCTCGCAAGACGCCATCCTCGCCGTCCTCAAGACCGTCAAGTATCCCGGATACAGCCGTGACATCGTTTCCTTCGGCCTGGTGAAGGACATCCAGATCGAGGGCATGGCGGCGGGCATTCTCATTGAGCTCACCACGCCGAATCAGGAGCTTGGCAACCAGATCGCCGATGCCGTGCGCCTCGCGCTGCGCGATCGGATCGAGGGATTGACCGACGCCCACGTGCAGGTGCGGGTTCCCTCACCTCAGCAGGCCGCCGCCGCGGTCCCCGGCGCCGCCAACCGGAACAAGATTCCCGGCATCAACCGCATCGTCGCCGTAGCCTCCGGCAAGGGCGGCGTGGGCAAGTCCACCTGCTCGGTAAACCTCGCCTGCGCGCTCCAGCAGCTCGGTGCGTCGGTCGGGCTGCTCGACTGCGACATTTACGGGCCGAGCATTCCGCTGATGATGGGCCTGAACCAGCGCCCCGGCGTGAACGAGGAGGAAAAGCTGGTCCCGCCCGTGGCGCACGGCGTGAAGCTGATGAGCATGGGCTTCCTCATCCAGGACGACCAGCCGGTCATCTGGCGCGGACCGATGATCCAGAAGACCATCCAGCAGTTCGTGCATCAGGTGGACTGGGGCACGCTCGACTTCCTGCTGGTGGACCTTCCCCCGGGCACCGGCGACGCGCAATTGTCGCTCTGCCAGACCGTGCCGCTCGACGGCGGCGTGATCGTCACCACCCCGCAGGAAGCCTCCCTCGGCGTCGTGCGCAAGGGCGTGGCCATGTTCGAAAAGGTGAACGTACCGATTTTGGGTCTGGTGGAGAACATGAGCTACTTCACCGCCCCGGACGGATCGCGCATCGAGATCTTCGGCCACGGCGGCGGACGCACCGAGGCGGCGCGCAAGGGGGTACCATTCCTGGGCGAAGTGCCGCTCTTCACCGAGATCCGCGAGGGCGGAGACCGGGGAATTCCGATCGTGGCGGGCAATCCAGCGTCGGCCCCGGCGAAGGCGTTCCTCGAAATCGCCCGCCAGCTTCAAGCCCGGCTCATCTGATCGGCCGGATCCGTCTTTGACGTCCCCTCCCGCTTCGGCTAGGTAGGGACCATGCATCACGGTCTGACTTTCCCCGCCAGCGTTCTCGGGCGCGCCGCCGCGCTGACGGGTCTGGCGATGACGTTGGCCGTTCACGGCGATCCCGCCCCGGCTTCACCTGCTTCTGCTTCCTCGGCCCCCGTCGCATCTCCGGCCAAGGTCAGCTCCAAGCAGGGTTCGGACGCAGGCGCCGCCCCCACCAAGGCGACCGATGTCCGCGAATCATTCCAACTCCCCGGCGGAGGTGGAGGATCCAGCGTCCCGGGGATCGACATCCCTCCCCCTTCCGGACTCCAGCAAAACCAGAAGCTGGATCCGCGCATGCGCCGGAAGCTCATGGAGGAGTACGATCGGAAAAAGAACTGGATGTTCGACGACAAGTCCGCGGCGAACTCCAACCCCAAGGATCGTACCAAATCTGGAACCTCCGGAGGCCGGAAGGATTCCGACTCCAGGCCGGTGGAATTCGAGTCGAGCCGTCAGCGCACGCTTTTGGAAAAGCGCATGGCGGGTGACGACGACGAATCCCGGGCCGAGCGTGCAAGCAAGGAGGAGCGGGACGCCAAGAACCGCCGGAAGGACGATCCATCCAGCGCGACCCGCGAGGATGCGGACCAGGACCTCGAGGTGGGAACCAAGCGCGATCGCGATTCCAAGCGCGCCACCGCGACTTCCGCGGACCGCGAGAACCGCCCCTTCCAACAGGCCGTTTTCAGCGATCCCTTCACCGCAGGACGTTCCTCCAGTTCGGACGACTCCACGTCCCGATCCGGAATTGGCGGCGAGGCGAGTCCCAGGTCGGGATCCGATGCCGGCCCACAGCGCGGTCAGTCGGACCGGGTGGATTCGTATCTTTCAAACCCCAATTCACCGGCCTCTTCCAAGTCCGATGTCAGTCTGCTGGAGGAGATGCGCGCCTCGCGGGCAAACCACAGCCAGCAGTTTAAGGAGATCCTCGGCGGCAACGACGCATCGAGTTCCAAGCAGGGGCTGTTCGATTCGCAAAAATCCTCCTCCGCAACCAAGGCCTTTGGAGCTCCGGCTTCCAGCGGTGTTTTTGGCGGGGTCAACAATTCCACCGGATTCGGCGGCAACGCGGGCAGTGTGAGTGGCGGAGCCTTCAGCACCCCGGCTCCGGCGAAGGCATCCGCACCACTCGTTAAACCCCAGCCCGGAGTGCTTCCATTCCCGTCGAAGGGATTTTAAGCACCGTCTGATCAGCCTGGTGTTGCATTTTTGACCCCTTCGTTCCCGAATTCCGCATGCGTCTGTCACGGCTTCTGATTGCCACCGTCCTGGTCTGGTTCGCGGGGATTCTCCCGGCGTCACTCCAGGTCCAGGCCGCGGACAGCCGGATTCTCAAGGTCCTGCCGCATTACCTCGACGCCCAGGGCCGGCACACGCTATCGCCAAGCCTTTACGAGCGCGACGCCTACCAGGCCCTGCTCCGGAAGAATCCCAGCAAGATTTCCGGGCTGCGATTCGACATCCACTGGCGTGCCGACCGCAAGGCCTCCACTCCGGCCACGCTCCGGATGGAACTTCGCACATCGAAACACCAAGGCACCGATGTGCTCGTGCTCGAAACTCCCCTGCCCGCGAAGCGCAGCCGCGGTTGGACCCCGTTGACTCTCGACAACGACGCCTACCGGGCTGCCGGAGACATTCAGGCCTGGCACGCCACGATCCGCGAAGGCGACAAGGTCCTGGCGGAATCGAACTCGTTCCTTTGGTAACCCGGAACCGCAGGCCGCCGGTCAGTGGAGGATGGCCTCGGGATTCGGCTGACGAATGAGCTCCGCTTCCAAATCGAGGAACCAGTCCAGGCGCCGGTCGGTTTCCTCCAGATCGATGTGCCGCGCCATGATCAGGTACGTGGCGTAGTGGTTCCCCTCCGATTCCACCAGGCTTCGATAGAACTCCGCGAGCTCGGAATCCACCTCGCGCAACGCCTCGCCAAGAATCTGGAACTTCTCGCAACTGCGACCCTCGATCAGCGCGCAGCAGATGAGATGATCGATCACCTGTCCCTGAATTCCGGGACGGATGGCGCGCATCAGTCCCTTGATCCACGCGCTCGGCTTGGGCTCGGCGAACGGAATTCCGCGCCTGTGCAACAACTGCAACACGAGCTCAAAGTGCTGCAGCTCCTCAATCGCGATCGCGTTTAGGTCGTGCACCCGGTCGAACAGCGGACGGAACTTCTCCAGGTTCAAAGCCGAGGTGGCCGCCTTGCGCTCAAGGTGGGCATGATCCACCAGCACCTCGGGGAGGTTGGCGAGGACCTTGGGCAACCAGTCGGAAGGAATCTTTTCGTGGAACAACAGCACGGCCCCGACAGGCTAGGAAAAACCAGGCACGCGAGGAAGGAGACAAACACCAAGCCAGCATCGAAAGTCTCTGCCCCGCGGGGTTTTCTCTCGCAGCGGTGGATTTCGGCGACGGGTTCCTCACGCGTATGGGGTACCGCGTTTACGCGGCTCTGATGTTGGACGCGGGGCCATCGAAAGATTCGAAATCCACCCGCTGCATCCCTCGAGACGCGCCTCCCCGAACCGTCTGAAGACGGGACTCCAAACGAGTGAGCAAACCCTCGCGGCAGCGTCGAATTCCCCTTTAACCCTTCAACTTTTTAACCCTTCAACTGCCGTTCTTAGGCTCAACCCTTCAACTTCCCGCACTTGGGATCCTCGCAGGGACGCTGAGCGGATTTTTCAATGACACCCCAACGTAGCCTTCTAGCTTCCCGCCATGTTTCCTCATGTCTCGAACGCCGATTCCCTTCCCTGGCAGCCGGGTCCGTACCCTGGCGTGGATTTGAAGATCCTTCATCGGAATCCCGCCACCGGCGGCGTGACCGTGCTTCGGCGGTTCGCCGCCGGCTCCACCATCCCGGCCCACACGCATCCGCTGGCCAATGAAACCGCCTACGTCCTGAGCGGACTCTGGGAGGAGGACGGGGTCTCTTATCC
Source organism: Verrucomicrobiota bacterium (assembly GCA_947454705.1). Taxonomy (GTDB): domain Bacteria; phylum Verrucomicrobiota; class Verrucomicrobiia; order Limisphaerales; family UBA9464; genus CAIVQB01. Next base: position 22,394 of record CANGKZ010000030.1, on the reverse strand, counting down.
CCCGGGAAGCTGCTTCTTTGCCCCGCGCGGTGAACGCCACGGCCCGCACGTGGCCAGGGTCGAGGTGATCAGCCTCACCCATTTCGACGGGCCACTGACGGTCGCCTGATCCCTCGGCGGCGCTCGCGAATCAATTTTGATGCATTCGATTCGCCGGTCGTGGAAGGCTTCGGCTCGCGGATGACCCCGAACCTGACCCCTGCGGAAGCTCCGATGGACATCGCCCTGCTCGGGCACTGGTCCTATGCGTTCTGCGTGTCGCTCTACGGGGTGCTGCTGGTGGTGCTGATGTGGTACTTCCGCGTCACCTTCCGGTTCGCGGTCTGGAGGTTCTTCTTCACCATCACCTTCTACGCGCTGATGGTGCTGGGGCTCGGATTCGAGTGGATGGCCGATGTCTTTGGCGTCTGGCAGTTCGACAAGGCGCGCCACCTGTTCGACATCAAAGTTCCCATCTTCGGCTGGATCACCGGCCATCGCGTGCCGATCGAGGAAATCCTGTGGATCACCCTCGTCGTGCCGCTGTTCTACTACCTCTACCTCTGGAGCACGCTGCTGTTCCACGACATCATCTACGTGATCGACGAGAAGGGGAAATTCTACAAACGCGAGGAGCGATGGGTGGGATTCCTGGAGACGACGCGCATTACGACGCGGCTCAAGGGCCGGCGCGGACAGGAGAACGAAACCGTGATCAAGACCCGAAGGCCCGGGTTCATCGCCCGGTGGATCAAGCGCACCTTTTATGAGCGGTCCCCTCAATAGCCCGATCTGGCCGCAGGGACGGCTGAATCGCACCACCCCGCTGAACCTGATCCTGATCGCCGCGAGCGTGGTGACGGGAATCGTGCTGTACCGAAAAGGATACACCTACGAGGGATCGGTGCTGGTGTACATGTTGGGCGGCACCCTGCTGGGCTGGCCGTATTACTCGGCGCGGTACACCGGGTGGATGACCGCGCTGGTGTTCTCATCGATCGTTCCCGCCACCATCTGGCTGCAGAACAAGGCGGTGGAGGTGGGATTGTGGGGATATCCCGAGGGGAAGATCTACTGGATGGGATGGTTCACCAAGGCGGGCCAGGGCCCGGGACACTGGTCGCGCCACCTCTGGCTGGGCAATGACATGCCGGTGATGGAGTACCTGTTTTATCCGGCCTTCTGCATGTTCCAGGTGGTGCTGTACGCGCTGTACTCGCACCTGCTTCCGGACCACTGGTTCGAGCAGGCGCATCCGCGATTGAAGCGCCTGTTCCCGTGGATTTTTGGGCCGATTACCGCGGTGTGGCTGGCCATCTATTTCATCTTTCCGAATCCCCGGGCCACCGACTACGCGTGGTGGATGATGGGGTTTGGCTACGTGATCACCTGGGCCGCGTGGTGGAGGAGCCCGAGCTTCCGGGCGTACTCGCAGTGTCCCGCCTTCTGGCTCTGGTTCCTGATCATGGCCATCGGATTCCTGCCGCCGTGGGAGGCGTTCCACATTGGAATCAACCACGACTGGGCCTGGAACATTCCCAACACCTTCCCCGCCGCCTACACGTTCCGCGGAGCCTCCCTGCCCTTCCACGAATTCTTCGGCTACTTCACCAGCGCCACCACATTTCAGGCGCTGATGTTTTATTTCATCCGAAGCCTGGGAAACATCGTGGTGAAGGACCGCGCCCTGGTGCCGTTCAGCCGGCTGTAGTGCGGCGGCACAGCAGGCGGTCGATGCAGAGCGTGGTGCTCGCGGGTTACCGCGCAGCGGCCACGGTCACCATCCAGCCAATTCCAAATCGGTCGGTAAGCATTCCGAAACATGGCGACCAGAAGGTCGGACTGATCGGCATCGTAATCCGCCCGCCATCGGCCAGGGCGGCAAACGCCCGCTCAGCCTCGGCCGCTGTGGGAAATGAAATCGAAAGGGAGAACCCGGAAAACGGGGTCGAGGATTCGCATCCGTCCGACACCATCACCCGGCATCCGCCGATGCGCAGGGAGGCATGCATCACTTTTGATTCCCACCCCGGAGGATTCGCACCCTCGGGCGTTGGCTGGGGATTCTCCCGGAAGCGCATCAACATCTCCAACGTCGCCCCGATCGAGCGCTGGTAGAATTCGATCGCTTCATCGCATCGGCCGCCGAAAAACAGATAGGGTTCGATCAGTGGGGTCATCGGGAGGAGTTTTCACAAACCCCACGCCTGTCTCGCATCCGAAGCAAGCGGGATCTGGGAGGCCCGACCGCAGCGTCACCGGGATGATCGCGCGTCGCGCATCCACGCGAGGACCTGCCCCGCTGAATCGATCGGCTGGGTGGCGAGCACGTTGTGATCCGCGAGAAAGAGAACGCGGTCGCTTCGAAATCCCGGGCAGGACGCCTTCAGCCATCGATGAACCGGCCCCCAGAACACGATCGGATCCCAGAACCCGGTGAGCGAGTATACCGGAATCCGCGTGGTGGTAGCGACCGGTCGGGGATCGGAGGCAGCGATGAGATCCAATCGATGGGTCATGGCCTCGCGGTCGCCCGGGGACATCCGGTTGCGCACGAAGTGATCGATCGATGCGAGGGTCTCCGGGGCATTTCGGTGACGCAGCCGTGCGTACTTCGGATAGCACCACAGCAACACACGCAGCGGCCACGTGCTGCAGCCTCCGCAGATGGACCGCACGCGTCGCAATCCCCACGGAAACGGATATCGAACAAACCCGCCCGCGAGGATCAATCCCTCGGCACAAAATCCCTGCTTCAACACTGCCCAGGCCACCTGGGATCCGAACGACTCCGCGAGCAGCCATCCCCTCTCGATTCCAGACTCCTCCAATCGCGCCACCACCCCGGCGGCATATTCCTCCAGCGTGGCCGACGAGGTGCGCGGATAGTCCAGCTCCACGAAGCGCACCTTTTCTGACACAGCCGCGCGGAACGAAGTCACCAGGGTGCCATCGCCATGCAGCCCGGGCAGGTAGATCAGCACGGGAAGTGAGGGGTCGCCCTGAATGCGGATCTGCATGGATTCCATGACGCAACAGGAAGAGAACGTGGACGAATCAGGGAACCCGGACGTTGCGCATGGCCTCGCGATAGGGGCGTCCATTCACAAACACTTCCTTGATGGTCGGTTCCCCTGAAGCGGGCAGCGCAACCTCCACGGTGACCACGCCCTGCGGGTTCCCGGTTCCTTCGCGGACAAAATATTTTTCGATCCCGTAGGTAATCCGCACGGCCTCCCCTCCCCAACTCCGCGCGACCGTTCCGCGAATGACCCGCTGACCATTGACCGGCTGAACCGGCGCGAGCGACGCATAGGCGAGTCGATGGAACTTCCCGTTCGGTTCCAGCACGACATAGACCTCAGTTCCCGGTTCCGGGGCATTGACCAGCATGGGAACAAAACTGCTTTTGGACATGGAACTGATGTCGTAGCCCAGCGTCACATAGTCACCGCGGATCAGATCGCGCGGATCCACCGGAGCGGTTCTCAGCAGCACCGTCGGTGCCTCGCGAAGGACCCGTTCATGCGAGGCAGCGGTGACCAGAATCCAGAGCACCTGAAGCGCCACCACAGCTGAAAGCAGTTTGAGTTTCATGGCTCGAAATCAGGAGAGAGTGGAAGTGCTGGAGTCGCTGGAAGAGGCGGATTGCATGCGGGCGATGAGGGTGCGTCGTCTCCTTTCCAGCACGTAGCCGAAGCCCACCAGGAAGATTCCGGACAGGACGAACATCCCGCCGGTGAATGCCATGCTTTCCATCAGATCGATGTAGGCGGCGAAGGCAACCAGGGCGACGAACGTCACGCCAAGGTTGACCATGAATTTGCGCCGAAGCGCGATCCCCACCGGGAGCATGAGCAGGCTGGCGACACCCATGATCAGAATCGTGACGTAGGAAAACCCGTGCACCTCCTCCCGAAAGAAATAGCGCGGGTGGGAGTTCGAACCCTGCTGCTCACTCAGCATCAATGCAGCGGCAAACCAGGCGCCCATGGCTGCGAGAACCAGAAACCAGGTCCGACGCCATTGCGGTGTCAGTTCGAGCGCCGGGTTTCGGGAACCCAAATAGATCAAACCTGCCGACAGCACACCGAGCACTGCGAGCGCCACAGCGACCTTCGGATTCCAAACCATCCAATTCCACCCGACCCACTTCCAGCACAGCGGATAGGTGGAGAAGAACGCGGTGAGCAGACCGGTCTTTTCCGCCGGTCCGGCGAACTCATTCCAACGGCTTCCCCGCATCGACATCCCCCATCCGTACAAGGCGAGACCGATGAAATGGAACAGGATGAGCGACGTTTCATTCAGGCTCCCGCCCAAGAAACCGTCATTCGACCCGTACTCCACGCCCATCCAAATCCCAAACGAAACCAGCGACAGGGTAAACAGCGCCTTGGAGCGAAGAATCCACGGCAGACCGGCAATTCCAGCGAACCAAAAAAGGAACGCATTCGGGGTCCGGGAGGAGAGGTTGTAGATCTGTCCGACGAGGGCGATGTTAGCCAGCCACATGCCGGCACCGAACACGTAGAGGGCCTCGCCCACCTTCGGCGAATGCCCGTTGTTCTCGCGCAGGTGATAGCCGCCGATCCACGCCCCAACCATCAGTCCAATTCCCGCGGCGAGCTTCACTCCGCGCGGAATGACATCCCAATTCGAAGAGATCAGAAGCACCACTCCGGCCAGGGTCAGAAGCACGCCGATGACCGTCAGGATCCAGAGCAAACGGCCACCCTCCTCGCGGAGTTTCAGCGTCTCGATGATCTTCACCCGCTGATCCGTCGAGATCAGCCCCAGCTCCTCGAGCCGGATCACATCCGCATGTTTCATACGTCCTCCTTGGACTCAGGATTGAGTCGTGATCTGCCGCAGCAATTCGCGATTGTCCACCTTGCCTGTACCGAGTTTGGGAATCTCGCGCACCACGCGGAGCTCGCGCGGGACGCAGAGATTGGTGAGGCCGCGCGCCTTGATCGCGCCGCGCAGGTCTTCAAGGGTAAGCTTGGATTCGTTGCATACGGCGATCAGACGCTCGCCCTTGTCCTCGTCGGGAATGGCTACGACGGCCACCTCGCATCGGGCGCCAAACTGCGGGAACGCACCGGCGAAGGCTTCTTCCACAGCGGTGAGGCTCACCATTTCTCCGCTGATCTTGGCGAAGCGTTTGAGGCGTCCGAGGATGAACACAAAGTTCTCCTCGTCCACGCGCACCATGTCGCCGGTGTCATACCATCCGCCGAGCGCCTGGAACTTGGCGTTGGGCTCCGGGTTCAGGTAGCCGTGCATGATGTTGGGGCCGCGGACCAGCAGGCGTCCGCCCTCGGCGATGCCCTCCACGGGTTCCAACTTCCACTCGATCCCGGGAAGGAATCGGCCCACGGAGCCGAACTTCACATCGATCCGTGAATTGATGCACACCGCCGGGCTGCACTCGGTGGCTCCGTAGCCTTCCAGCAGGCGGACCCCGTACTTGCGCGCCCAGACATTCGCGGTGGCTTCCTGCACTTTTTCCGCTCCGGCCACGAGATACTTCAACGAGCTGAAGTCGTACGAATGCGCGCGCCGCGCGTATCCATTCAGGAACGTGTTCGTCCCCAGCATGATGGTGCACGCGCGGTCGTACACGGCGGCCGGCACCACACGGTAGTGCAGCGGCGAGGGATAAAGGAACACGTAGAGCCCGCGAATGAGCGGATACAGGGTGCATCCCGTGAGGCCGAAGCTGTGAAACAGCGGCATCGCGTTGAAGAACCGGTCGTCATCGGTGAGGTCCATCGTCGCGATCAACTGCCGCACGTTGGCGAGCAGGTTTCGCTGGGTGAGCACCACGCCCTTGGGGACGCCCTCGGATCCGGACGTGAACAGGACCACGGCCGGATCGGGACTCGCCCCCGCACCGTCGGAATCCTCTGCACCAAATCCGGTACCGCAATTCAACAGGTGACGCGCCAAGGCCGAGAGACGAGTCAGCGTGCTGATCTTCGGCCGGACCTCTTCCAGGTACACGAACTCGATGCCCGCAGCCTGGAGGGGTTCGAGATGAAGCTTGGCCTTTTCCACGAACGCCTTGGAGGTGATGACCTGCTTCAGGCCCGCGAGCTGGCAGCACTGGAGCATCACGGGTGTGCCAGTGGAGAAATTGAGCAACGCCGGGACATATCCTGCGGCCCACAGGCTCAGGAGCGTCACCGGGGCGCCGTTGACGTTGGGCAGCAGCACGCCCACGCGGGAGGCTCCCCCTGCGCCAGGACGCCCCCATCGGCGCACCCATTCGCTGCCGAGAACATCGGCTCCGACCATCAAACGCCGGTAGGACAATTCGGTGAGCGTGAAATCTTCGAGAGCCACCTTGCCGGGGATCTCCCGCGCCGTTGCGGCGATCGTTCCAAGCACGGTCCGGGGACCGAAGGCCATCTCGGTTTCGAATTGCTGACGCACCATGGTGTCGCGAAGCCAGGTGGTTCGACGCTGACGCGCCACCGTGTTGCGAGTGCCCTCGGGGAGCGAGGGAGCGGTCAGCGCCTCGCTGAAGTGCGCCGACACTTTGGGAAACCACTTCGTCCATCCCTTGTGCCGCACCCAGCGCACGCGGACCGCGTTGCGCAAATACACCACGATCACCTTCGCGCCGGTCTTGTGAATCAGGAATCCGGTGCCGTCGAAGATCTTCATCAACGATCCGGTGAGCGAGATGCGCCCCTCGGCGAAGAGCACCAACCGGCCGCCGGTGGCGAGATACTCGGCCATGCGCTTCACCGCGTAGGGCGAGTTGGTGTCCACGGGAAAGGTCCGGTCATTCACCATCATCTTGCGATGAATCCAGCTCGTCTCGGCGGTGGTGCTGGAGGTGACGAACTTCCAGTCGTCATCGAGGCACACCACGAGAAACAGCCAGTCGAGCCACGAGGTGTGATTCGGGATCAACAGGACGGGCCCGGGCGTCTTGAGCACCTCCGTGTTGTAGGCACGAAACCGGAACAAGAGTCGTGTGAGGATCTGGAGCAGGAGTTTCATGAAGGAGAATGGGAGGACCGGGCCAGTGCGTGTTTCCCCGGGATGCACAGTGCCGCAAGGATGAGCCCGGCCACCAGGGAGCAGGCAGGAGCGAACCACCGGTCCCACGGAATGGTTGCAGGACGGTGCGTCAGATCGCGCGGGAACAGCGTGCCGGCGATCACGGCTCCGGGTCCGGGCACCGGGGCGGTGGCGGTCTCACGCCCCGAGGGATCCACGAGTTGGGAAACACCGGAGCTGGCCACGCGAAAGATGGGGATTCCGTACTCCGCCGCACGGACCCGGGCCATGCGGGCATTGAGCCGATGCTCGCGTTCGCCCCACGTCTCGACATCCATGGTGGGAATCAGCAGTGCGGTCGCGCCAAGCTCCACGAGGCGATCCATCACCTGCCGGTAGCTCAGGTCGTAACAGATCGCGATCCCAAGCGGCCCCCAGGGAGAATTCCAAAGGCGCTGCCGCGTTGCAGGGGCGCCATCGGCAAAGAACTGAATGGGACGCGACTTGGCCTGCGAGAACACCACCTCGCCATTCGTGCTGATCACAAACGCAGTGTTGAAATAGCCGTGTCGGTCCTCGGATCCGGTCTTCACGCCGAGGGTTCGGCCGGTATCGGTTCCGCCGGCGAAAGCACCACCAGCAGCAAAGGCAGCGGGATTCGGTTCCTTGCCCCCCGCGACCAGCCACTTGCGGTGCTTCCGACACCAGGCACGTACCGAATCTGGAACAGGTCCATCAAACGTGTACTCGCTCAGCATGACCAATTCCGCATCGGGATGCGTCTGAGCCAGCCGGTTGAGCGCCATCACCACCTCGGGCACACCGGGAAACTCCATCTGGATTCCGGCGACGCGGATTCCGTTGGATTGAACCGGGGCGGAATCGAATCCACCGATGCGGCTTCCCATCAGGAACAAACCCACGACCCCGGCCCCGAACAGAAGTCCGCGACGAAGCGGCGGCCGATTTCCGAGTCTCGCCATCACAGCAGCGACGAGAAACGCGACAAACCCCAGGCCGTAGATTCCCACCGCGTGAGCCCAGATTCCGGCGTGTTCGATCAAGGGGCTGGCCGCGGTGAACCAGGTAAAGCGCAGCCACCACACCTCGCTTCGGAAATACTCAATTCCACACCACAGCACCGGGGCCAGCATCAGCGCCCAGCGGGTTCCCCACCGGGCCTGCACGCTGTTCAGCGCGAGCACAAACACCGCGTGGAAGAAGGCGAGAATGAGACAAAGCACCAGCGCGATCGGACCAAAAATGGTCCAGAGAAACAGCGTCTGGGGAACGAACACCCCGAGCCCGGTCAGGAGGCCTGCGTAGAAGGCCTGCCGCGGGGATCCGAGCCGTCGAAGTTCCAGAAGGGCCGCCGCGTAGGCCAGGACCAGAACGCCGGCCCCGGGGATTTCAAAGGCGATTTGAAACGCGGCAATCGCCCCGAGCATCAACCCGCAGGCGCGCAGGGAGCCAAATGAAAACCCCTCCGCATGGCACGCGGGATCGATCGTCGATCCGGTTGCGCAGGGAGCATTCATGATGCGGGAGGCTTTCTCGGCGGTGGCTGGCGGCGGATGTTTAGGCGTTGGCGGTGTTGCCCGTGCGATGCGGAATGCGGAGCCAGGCCACGACGCCGAGCACCAGCAGCGCGAGCACGAGGAATACAGCCGATGCGTTGAGTCCGGCCTTCACGCAGGCGAACACGAGCATTCCGGACAGAATCATGCCGCAGTTGTCGCAGAAGTTCTGGACCGCGATGGTCTTGCCGAGCTTTTGGGGATCAGACTCCGCCTGGAGCGCGGCATTGAGCGGAATGAGGAACAATCCCGACGCCACGCCGGCGCCGATGAGGAGCATCATGACTGCGGGAATCACCGCGAGCAGCACGTGCTTGGTTCCGTCGGCGTGGATTGAAGTCCAATCGAACCGGCCGAGATTCCCCATGCCGAGCGGTCCCACGAGAAACACCAGCGCAAGGGACACGGAAAGCGCGAATCCGAATCGGCGGGTCCGTCGGAGGTCGCCCACCTGAAACCATCGGCCCGCGAGCACGCTACCGATCATCACGCCCACCATGAGCCAGAGTCCCAGAAGCGCGATCTGGGTGTTGTCGGGAAGCTTGAGGACATCGAGTCCCCAGGGCTGGAAGTTGATCTTCATCGCAGCGCCGCAAACCCAGAACAGCGTGGTCCCTATCAGGATTGGGCCCAGTCGCACGCCGGACAACATGGACCGAAAATGGGCAGTGAATTCCTGGACACTGACCGAGAGACGGACCGAGGCATCGTACGGCGTCGACTGCATCAGGAGGTTGAGCAGGAACGAACCGATGTAGATCGCCAGCAGGACGCCGTAGCAGGCCACGAGCGGAAGTCGATCCACGAGCACCGCCCCGGCGATCCCGCCGCTCAAAATCGCGAGCAGGGTCAGAAGTTCCACCGCTCCGTTGGCGCGGACGAGTTTTTCCCGGGGGAGGATTTCTGGAAGGATTCCATATTTCGCAGGTCCGTAGAGGGTGGAACCGATCCCGACGATGAAATATCCGAGCCCCTGCCAGGAGTATCCGAACCAAATGCTCAGGGCGCAGATGGCGGTGCCGAGAATCTTGATCAGATTTCCACCGCGGAGCCAACGCGTCTTCGAGTAGCGGTCATTGAGAAACCCAGCCAGCGGCGCCAGCAGCACGTAGGGCACGAAGAGAATGCTGGTGTAGATCGTATTCCGCGACCGCAGCTCCTCCGAGGTGATCTGCCCCAGCTTTTGAAGCAGGGTCAACTGTCCGACAATCACGGCGAGGATGGCATTGTCGCCGAAGGCACCGAGAAACTGGCTGGCGAGCAGCAGCGGGTAGTTGCGTTCTTTCGGAGTCATGATGGGTTGTGACGGCGTTAGCTATCGCACATCGAGGCCCATTCCGCCGAATCAAAAATCCCGGCGCGTCCCGGGTCTAAAATCGATGTTCCCTCGCGAACCGCTTCCAGACAAAAAAGAACCCGCTGGTTTTGAACACCTCCCCGAGCATGCGGTCCATTCACGCATGCCGAGTTATCGATCCATGCGAGCCCTGGCGGTCCTGGGTTGGCTCTTTGCCCATCTCACTGGCCAGGCGGAACCGGTGGCTGCTGATGCCACCCTCCAGAACGGAAGGTCGCAGGTTCTAACGCGTCAGATTCTGGAGCCCCAGGAACCCAATCCTGCTTCAAAAGATCCCGAGGCGGATCAACGGGAAAAGCATTAGAAGACCGGCGCGACCGGTTCGATTGAAAGGCCTGAGGTTCGCCTCAGCCCCTCTGCGGGAGCTCCGCCTTCGAATCCCGAAAGGGTGCTAGCAACCGGCACCGGGCTTTGCGGAAAGGCAGCGCCACCCCGGTGCGGCAAAACGCTCGCGCATCCGCTTCACATCGAGAGTGGCGAGGTAGCTCGGGGTGTCCCAGGAACGCAGAGGCAGGGTGGGTTCCCCCACGGGCGTCACCACCGGGCCCGCTTCCGAAACCCGGAGGGCGAACACCTTGTAGCCATGCCGGGTCAGCACCTTGCACGGAGGCGTGGGCATGTCGCCGCTGTCCTCAAACACCACATCGCGGGTGCGTCCGGAGGACAGCAGCGCGTGTGAGCCTTCCAGCACGTCTTCCTCGGCGCCTTCGACATCAATTTTGATAATCGAAGGAGCACCAACGCTGGACTGCATGGCGTCCACCGTTTGGAGGGTCACCGGAACGGTGCGCGTGCCACCGACGGATTCGTGGATGGAGGCCAGGCCGTGGTTGTCCCCGAAGCCATCGGGCATGCACAGTTTGATGGTGCCCGTCGAGCGACCGAGGGCCATCTCATGAACGGTGACTGCGGCATGGGGCGGGGCCGGCCATCGCGCGACGTTGTTGCGCAATTTGACCACCACCTCGGGATGCGGCTCGAAGGCGTGGACGCGTCCGGTCGGACCGGCCGCCCGGGCCAGAATGCTGCAGGTGTAGCCAATATTGCCGCCGATATCGAACGCGGTGGTCCCGGGGTCGGTGAGACGCCACAGCGTCTCGGAGACCGACAGGTCGAACACACCCATGTGGTAGATCTGACGCCCGATGGTTTCCTCGGGAATGATCTCCAACTCGCTCCCCCAGGGCAGCCGCACGCATGCAGTGGGCGGCGGGGTTTGAAGCCCACGCCAGACACGGCGGATCCATTGTGAGGGACGAACCCGGTACTCGGGTTTCATGAGCCCGGAGAATAGCGCGGGCATTTCAGGCGAATTTCAAGGTTGGAACTGATTCAAGGATCGCGGCTGGCAGGGATCCAAACACGGCTTCGATTCAACTTACGAAGTAGACGGACCGTAGCCAAAAGCCCGACTCCGGCGCACGAAATTTGATTATCGCAACGGGGAAGAAGCGTTTCAGAAACGAGACTCCGTGTCTTCCCTAGGAATTTGCGGTTTTCACTGGATCGCCGCGAAACTCCCGGAGCATGGTGTGGAGGCGAGCGGAGCCCCTGAATTCACGATCCCGGACCCATGCCATCCCAAACGAACGAATCTCCCGACCGATTCCTTCGTCGCCGCCCCCTGCGGGTCTGGCCCGCGCTGCTCATCACCCTCCTCGCAGCGGCACGCGCAACCCAGATCTGGCTGTTCCGGGACTACGATGTTCAATTCAAGGTCGAGGGCACCCACGGGCTCCTTCGCCATTGGGTGGTGGGCATGGCAATCTGGTGGCTCCTGTTTTCGAGGATTCGTTGGCAATCGCGGCTGAAGGGGGTCGTGGTCCTGGGACTGGTCGCAGGATTGATCTCCCTGTTCGTCCGGGTTCACGGAATCGACGGAAATCGAATCCCGATTCTCGAATGGCGCTGGAGCTCGCGCGCGTCATCCGCCGCATCGGTTCCGCGAGGTTCGTCCTCCAATCCCAACGGAATCGAATCCGCAACACGCCCTGTCGGCAACAGTCCGGCAGTTCGACCGGAAGCCTCCTTTCCTCAATTCCTCGGCCCCAGCCGCAACGGAATCCTTCCCGGACCCGCCCTCTTTGAAGACTGGACAAAGCGTCCACCAGAATTGATCTGGCGGCAGCCGGTCGGAGAAGGCTGGTCGGGATTTGCCGTGCAAGGCTCCGACGCCGTCAGCCTGGAGCAGGACGGCGACAACGAAGTGATCGTTTGCCGTGAGCTCACCACCGGGAACGTTCGCTGGCGGCAGGCCTATCCGGCGCGATACGACAATCCATCGGCAGGGACCGGCCCGCGAACCGTCGCCTCCATTGAGGGAGACTTCATCTGGACCACCGGCGCCACCGGAATGCTCACCTGCACTGACCGGCGCGACGGGCGAGTCGTCTGGCAACACAACTGTTTGAAGGATGCCAACGCCGCCGTTCCGGAATGGGGATTCAGCGGATCCCCTTTGATCCACGGAAACTGGGTGATTGTCCCCTCCGGAGGGGTGAACGGAAAATCGCTGACCGCCTATGACAAGCGATCCGGTGCGATCGTCTGGTCGAGCGGAAACGACGTCACCGGATACAGTTCTCCGGTGCTTGTTACCCTCGGAGGGACCCGTCAAATCCTCTCCTTCAGCCACGCCGGCATCACCGGATACAGCGCCTCCGACGGACGCCAGCTCTGGTGGCGGGCGACTGCGCAAATCCCCAATGTCGCCGTGCCGTTGGCGGTGGACGACAGCCATGTGTTGATCTCGTCCGGATACGGTTTCGGTGCCGAACTTCTGGAGGTGAAACCCAACGCAGCGGGCGTCTGGTCGGCCTCCCAAACCTGGCGAAGCATCCGAATGAAATCCAAATTCGCGAATCTCATCCTTCGCGAAGGACATGCCTACGGCTTTGACGATGGCACGTTTGCCTGCATCCGGTTGAGCGATGGATCCAAGGCGTGGAAGGATGGCCGGTACGGACACGGTCAGGTGCTGCAGGTCGGCAACCTGCTTCTCGCCACCACCGAGTCCGGGGAAATCGTCCTCATCGATCCTTCCCCGGAAGGACTCCGCGAGCGGACACGATTCCGGGTGCTCACCGGAAAAACATGGAATCCGCCGGCCCTCGCCGGTGATCTTCTCCTGGTGCGACACGATCGAGAGGCTGCCTGTTTCCGCCTGCCGATCCAATGACTCCACGCCTCTGTCCCAAAAGTGAAACCTGATTCCAGGCCCCCATCGGATTTGCCTGTCCCGACATCCCGGGGCTTGTTTCCCAGCAGCGCGCCCGGAGCCGCGGCTCTGGCCGGCACCGCCCTGATGCTGCTTTGGTCTTTCTCGGCCACGGCCGCCGGACCATCGCGGGACGTGATTCTCAAGCACCGCGACACCTCGATCCAGGTCTTCGGAAGCTACGCCGCAGTTAAGCTGCCAATCACCCACGGAGTCACGCTGTGGAATCCCACGGCCGTCGGCCGGGCTCCGGATGGCACCATCTACGGAGCCAATTACACCGGTGAAATCTACCGATTGATCGATACCGACAAGGACGGACTGGAGGACACGGCGCAGCTCTATGCTGACGTTCGGAAGGAAGGCCTTCGCTATCCCACCAGCCTCGCATTTCGAGGAAACGAAGTGTTTGTGGGAACCGCCTCCCAGGTGCGCGTCTATGAGGACACGAACGGAGACGGCATTGCCGATCGGAGCCGTTCGTTCATCGAGGGAATTCCATTTTCCGGACACAACTTCGACTGGACCTTCGGACTGTGTTTCGCGCCCGACGGATGGCTGCATCTCGCCCTCTGCACGGACTCCTACAATCCGAATCCGGCGCCGGATCCTGAGGGGTGGCGTGGAAGCATCCTGCGCATTTCACCCGACGGGAAGACCATCGAACGTTTTGCCACCGGACTCCGTTTTCCCTACGGCATGGGGTTCAATGAGAGAGGCGATTTGTTCTTCACCGACAACCGCGGCGGTGAGAACCCGACCGAGGAAATCAACTTCGCCCAGCGCGGCCATTTTTACGGGCAGAATCCGCACAAGTTTACCGATCACCAGCCCACCACGCCTCCCCTCGTCCAGGTCCAGTTCGGCTACGGCATGGCCGGCATGACCTTCAACTCCCCCACGAATGAGTTCGGTGGCACAGCCGGGGATCTTTTCGCAGCCTGCTGGGGGCCTGATTTCCTCTGGGAGCGCGGCTCGATCATCCGTGTTCGCACCACCCGGCAATCCGACGGAAGCTATCGCGCCAAGGAGTTCCTATTCGCCCGGGAAACGCCGAAAATATCCTCCGTCATCTTCGGATCGAACGGCGATCTCTACGTCGCCCAATTCGGACGGGAAACCATCGGCCACACCCCGCTGGATCATCCCACCGGGGCCTACTACCGGTTCATTCCTGTACCAGGATTGAAACCCGCCAGTCCCCAGGAGCGCTTTCCCATCTTTGCCGGAAACCGCGACCGAGGAGCACGCCTGTTCCGGGACCGCGGCTGCAGTTCATGCCACGCCATTGGCGACGAAAAGGAAATGCTCGGCCCCGATCTCGGTGGGATCGGCAACATGATGACCGAGGAGGAAATCCTCGCCGCCATTCGACGCCCCTCTGAGGGAATCAAGTCCGGGTACGAAACCGAAGCCGTGGTCCGCAAGGACGGAGAAATGCTGACAGGACGCGTGCTCACCTCCGACACCCGCGAACTCACTCTCATCGTGTCCGGCAACCAGCGGATCAGCATCCCACGGTCTGAAATCCTTCAACACCGGGGAATGACCAATTCCCTGATGCCCGAGGGGCTCCTGGATGGCATGTCGACCAACGAGGTTTGCGATCTTCTAACCTTCCTGGAAATCCGGGATCGCCATCCCCACGGGCTGGCACTGGCCTGGATCAGGACGAAAAATGTCGCGCGAAAAATCCTCCCCGACTGGAGCATGGAGGCCAAGGCTGCACTCGCCGGGGGATCATTCCTGGTGTTTTCGGGCTTCGCCGGATGGTCCTTCCTTCGACGCAATCGGCGGCGGAACCGGTGATAACACGGTCAGGAGCACCTCCCGTTTCCAATCGTACACCCGCACCAATCCTTCGTACCCCGCGGTCGCGAGCCACGTGCCGTCGGGATTGAACGCGAGCCCGAACACCACCCCGTCGTGCCCGCGGAGTGTCGCCTTGCGCGAGCCGTTCTCGGCCTCGTGTACGCGCACCTCGCCCGTGCTCGCGCCCGCGGTGGCGATCCACATTCCGTCCCTGCTGTACGCCGCCGAAGTCATGCCTCCGTCAAACCCGTCGTATTCGCGAACGTAGTTGGGATCGGCATTGGCATCCTGAGTGTCCGACCTTGGCTTCGCGCGATAGACCCGAATTCGATACTCCCCACCCACTGCCGCCACCAGCTCCGTTCCGGGACGCACCAGCGCCGCCAGCAGGGGCTCATTGGGACGGCAGATCTCATCAATCAACCGGCCGCTACCGGATTCGATCAGCTTCATCGAGCGGTCGCGGCCCGCGGAGATCAATTTTGATCCATCCCCCGTGAAGCACGCGCCCAGCACCCAGTCGGTGTGCTGATCGAAGCGGATGAGTTCGCGTCCCGAGGACACCTCGATCATCCGCAGTGTCCGGTCAGCGCCGCCCACCGCCACGCGCATGCCGTCCGGGGACCAGGCCAGACCAAAGACCGAATCCGGTCCCACCCGCACCGCCCGTTCGAGCGCTCCGGACTTGATGTCCCAAATTTGGATCTCCCCAAACCGACTCGGCGTTCCCGCCGCCACGGCGAGGCGGTTGCCATCGGGAGAAAACTGAACCGACTCCACCCGGCTCCCTTCCCCGCGCAAACGGCGTTCGAGTTCCCAGGTTCGGGCGTCGAAGAGAAACACCTCACCATTCCCCGGAACCGCGAGCCGGGTTCCATCGGGCGACCACGCCAGCGAGGAAATCACCGGCCGATCCTCGTAGCGGATCGGCTCTCGATTCGCGGCCGTCGCGGAGGCGGAATCATCCACCGCGCCTTCCGCAATCCAGCGCTCGATCACCGCCACTTCCGGTTCAGTCAGCGGCTTCCCCTCGGGCGGCATCTCCGGCTTGGGGCCGCGCACCTGGGTCAGAAGCCGGCTGGTGTCAGGCTTGCGTGCGGTCACCGCCGCGCCGTGCTTTCCCCCGGCCGAGAGGGCTGAGAAACTGCTCAGATCGAGCTTCCCCTTGAGCTTGGAAGGCTGATGGCAGGCCACGCAGGAACGATCCAAAATGGGCGCCACCTCGCGGGAAAACGAAACCGGCTCCGCCATTCCCTGCAGCACGCCGAGGCCCATCCCGACTGTCAGACCGCACACCGCCCCCCAACGCCGCCAACTCATGGTCTGGCCTCCACCGTCAGCAAATAGCCGTGGGTCTTGCCCGCCTTCTCATTCGCATAGGTCAACGCCAGAAACACCGGGCCGGATTTGGTGAGCTTCAGCGTCAGGGCGGGATCAGCTCCCACGGCGTCATCATTGCTCGCAAGCAGGGTTCCGGCTTCGTCGTACCACGTCAGGATTCCATCCAGCGTGGACCCCATCCTGGAGGCGAGCACCTCGGCGGACAACGTCTGCCCGGCCGTCCCCTCGATGCGAAAAACATCCACTTCTCCCGATTTTTCCAAAGCGCCACGAACGGTTTGTCCGGGCTTCAAGGGCTGCGCTTCTCGAAAGCCGTTGTTGGGTTCCCGCGATTCCACCAGCCGGTCGGAGTGAAACACCGGGATCCCGTTCAGGGAGCCAAGCCCGTTGGTGCTGTGTACCGACCAACTCAGCCGGTTGGTCCCCAACTCAATCGCCGGATCGAAGGCTGGAACCACCACCGCCAACTCCAACGCCTGATCGCCGGCCTTGGGAGCGGGAACGCCATCAGGAGGTTTGACGTCCTCGCGCTTGCGAATCGTGACCGTGACCAGGACCGACGCTTTCAATCCCTCCAGCGAAACGCGATCGGCATCCTTCAATCGAAGCCCGCGGAGTTGAACCACGTTGGTTCGTCCCGCGATCAATCCCAGCGGAACGGTGAGAATCGGCTTCGGGGGTTCGGGCGGAGGCGCGGGTTTTTTGTCCTCGGCGGAAACCGCGAACGCCCCTGCGAAAAGCACGGCCACACCCGCTCCCAAAAAACGAGCCGGGCGAAACGCGAGTCCGCGCAGCGTGCCCTTCGCTTCAAAGACTCCGATGAAATCCACGCGAAATGAGGGAATGGGGCTCAGCCGTACAACTCGGTGACGGCACTGCCCTGATCCAGGATCTCCACCGGCCGGCCTTCGGGCGTACGGAGGATTTTTCGCGGATCGATGCCCAGCGCGTCGTACACCGTGAATGCCACATCCGCAGGCCGCACCGGACGCTCGGTCACGAAGGCGCCATTGCGATCGGTCGCACCGATCACCGTTCCAGGACGAACCCCGGCTCCGGCAAAAATCAACGAACCCGCGCGCCCCCAATGGTCACGCCCCGCGTCCTTGTTGATCTTCGGAGTGCGTCCGAATTCACCCATCACCAGCAGCAGCGTCTCCTGCATCAGCCCGCGTTCGTGCATGTCGCCGATCAGGGCCGAGAGGCCGGTATCAAATTCGGGCAACTTCTTGTCCAGGTTGTCGAAGATCTTCGCGTGATGATCCCATCCGCCGTAGTTCACCGTGACGAAGCGCACGCCGCCCTCGATCAACCGGCGTGCCAGCAGGCAGCTTTGCCCAAATTCGGTACGGCCGTAGCGATCCCGCATTTTGACGTCCTCCCGGTCGATGTCGAAGGCGCGCTGGGCCTCGGGCGAGAGCACCATTTCGGCGGCCTTGAGTGCGAATTCGTCGTAGGTCGCCAACTGGTCATTGCCCTGGATGTGGCGCTGGAGCGTGTCCACCGCGCCGAGCAGGGTCCGGCGACGTTCGAGGATCTGGGGCGACACCGCCGCGGGACAGGACAGGTCGCGGACCTTGAAACTCTTGTCGTTCGGATTCCCGGCCTTGAACGATTCGTAGCGTCCGCCGAGCCATGCCGATTTTCCGAGCTCCCAGGTGAAGGAAGGATTCTTCGGAACTGCGACGTACGGTGGAACCTTTCCCACGAATCCAGTTTCGTGCGCCACGATCGAACCCATCGAGGGATGATCGCCGAACGGGGAGCCGAAGCGTCCGCTCAGCACCCAGTTGGTGGCGGTTTCGTGATGATCGTTCTCGTGGGTGCCCGAGCGCACGAGACACACCTTGTCGAGCGACTTGGCCAGTTTCGGAATCAGCTCGCCGGTGTGGATGCCGGGAAGGACCGACGGGATGTTCTTGTACTTGCCGCGGATCTCCGACACGGCGTCGGGCTTGGGATCAAAGGTGTCGTGATGCGAGATCCCGCCCCCGAGGTACACCAGCAGCACGTGCTTGGCGCGGGCCGGACGGACTGCAGCTTCCGCGACCGTTTGGGCCGCAAGGGAAGATTTCCAAGAGAGCGCTCCGGCGAGCGAAATCCCCAGCGGACCGAGGGCTCCCACCCGCAGAAAATCGCGGCGCGACACGCCATCGCAGCGGCGGCGCCATTCGGGATTGAGCGAGAGATTGAGCATGGGAGAACTCAGTGATTGAAGGCGAACTCCTTGGTGTTGAGCAACGCCCAAAACAGGTCGGGAAGGACTTCATCATCCTTCCCTGCCGACAGCAGGGGCTCCAGACGCGCCCATTCCATCGGGCTCGGACGACGTCCCACGGTGGCGAGGTACAGCGTTTCCACACGACGCCGGTGGTCAGGCTCGGCCTTCATCAGGGCCATGAGACGCCCGTTCGCGTCGCGCAGCTTCTTCTGGGTTTCCTCGCCGTTCTGCAGATGGAGCAACTGCGGCAGGGTCACTTCGCCGCTGCGTTCACACGCGCAGGCGGTCACGCGATCGCTCCGGCCAAACAAGGTGAGGAAGTAGCTCCCCACACCGGGCTCGGGCAATTGGATCGCACGCAGACCCACCGGATGCCCTTCAAACCGATCCGGCACGCCGGTCGCCAGGGCCATGGCATCCTGCATGACCTCCGCGGGGAGGCGTCGTGCGTAGTAATGACTGAAGAATCGATGCTCGGTGCTGTTGCCCGGAACCGTCGATGAACTGAGTTGGTAGGTGCGGGAATTCAGAATGCTCCGCATGACCTGACGGAGATCGAATCCCGACCGGACAAACTCCGCGCTGAGCCAATTCCACGCCTCGGGGTTCGACGGCGGGTTGCTTGCGCGCAGGTCATCGACTGGCTCAACAAGTCCCACGCTGAAGAAGTGTTTCCACAACCGATTCACCATCGCGCCCGAAAAGGCCGAGTTGGTTGGCGATGTGATCCAGTCGGCAAGCACCGCGCGCGGATCCGAGCCCGGCGCGAATTCCATGGCGCGTCGATCCAGCGGACGCGCCAGAAGATCCTGATGGGTCCGGGGCTGGTGCGCCTTCGGTTCGCGATCGTGCGAAGCCATCCATTCCCGCTTCCGCTCGGCAAATTCGCGTTGGCGGTCGGACAATTCCTTGCGCAGCGCGGAATCCTTCTCCGTCTTCAGGGCGCGGGATTGCACGTCATCGAGACGCTTCTTCGCCTCGGTCATCCGATTTTCCTGCTCGCGCGTGTCGCGACTCTCCAGGCGCAGCGATGTGGGTCCCGTGCCGAGGTCCACCCGCTCGAGCGAGCTCTTCGAGAAGAATGCGGCGAAGTGGTAGAAGTCATCCTGCGTGTACCGTTCCAACGGATGATTGTGACACCGCGCGCACCCTACTCGCGTTCCGAGAAACGCCTGCGCCACGGCATCGGTGATCTCCGACTCTACAGGCGTTTTCTCGCCGTACAGCGTGACGAAATATCCCACCTCGGGATGCGTGCTCACATCGCCCTGCGCGGTGAGGAGCTCGCGAACCAGCGCATCCCACGGCCGGTTGGCTGCAACCTGCTGACGCAACCAGGAATGAAACGCCCGCACTCCCTTGGTGCCACGAACGTCGTGATCCCGTTCCTTCCGATTCTGCAACAGATCCGCGAGTTGCAGCGTCCAGTAGTCCACGAACTCCGGCCTTTGAAACAGGGACTCCACCAGGCGCTCCCGTCGATCGGGACGCGGATCGGAAAGAAATGCGGCGACCTCCGCAGGGCTCGGCGGAGTGCCCAGGGTGTCGAGCATGGCCCGACGCAGGAAGGTGGCGTCGTCGCAACGCGGCGAAGGCGGAATGCGCAGGGCCGCCAACTGGGCGAACACTGCGTCATCGATCGGATTGCGCCGACGCGATGTCGCAAACTTCCAATCCTCCACCACGTTCGTCGCCGGGACCACAATGCGAGTGACCGAAACCATGCCATCAAAGTGCGCGCGAATGCTGGTCGCACCCGACCTCAGCGCGGTCACACGACCTTCCGGAGTCACCAATGCCGTGGTTTCGTCGTTGGAGAAAAACTGCGTGAGCCAGGTGACGTCCTTCACCGAGCCGTCCGACCACTTCGCCTTCGCCGAAAGCGTCACGGTTCCCCCCACGGTCATCGACTCTTCGCCGGGCGTGAGCTCCAGGACGAGCGGCTCGGGTTCCTCCCCTGGTGCTTTCGGCCCTGGGGCGCGCGCGGCGATCCAATCGGTTAGCACCCGGTGGTACTTGTCCCCGGCCACCATGCGGACACCGCCCTCATGCGGCGTCGCTCCGATGGCCTTGGTGATCAGCAGCGACCGGGCGGGATCTGCGGGATTGATCCGGCGTCCCTGCACCTCGCGGGTGATCCAGCCATGATCCAATTCCGGGGCATAGGCGCGCAGCGAAAGACGAAATCCATTCTGTCCCGCGAGCTTTCCGTGGCACGCGCCTTGATTGCATCCCAGCCGCGTGAGCACTGGTTCCACCTCATGACGGAACGACGGCACCGCAGGCAACGTCGAAACCGAATTCGTGGACGCCACCGCACGATCTCCCATCCACGAACCCAACACCAAGGCGGCACAGGCGAACAAGCGTACCATTTTGGATACACAGTCCGCCGGCAGCGGGGATGGAAACGGGTTGGGCAACCGAACTAGGATGAACCGCCGGGAAATAAATTCAATGGAAGGTCTGGGAATCCTGACAGCCGAATTCAGGCTTCCTCCGCCCTTCAAGTGCCCTACTGTGGAGGGGACTTATTAAAAGCTGCATGAACCGCCCTCTTGCCGTCGCCCTCGCCCTGATTTGGACCTTTTCGGGAGAGGCCGCTGAGCTTGTTTCCATTGCGGGCAACGGCGTGACGGGGTCGGAGGGGGATGGTGGACCGGCCGGTTCGGCGCGATTGAACCAGCCGTTCGGACTCATCCGAGCGAAGGATCAATCGCTCTGGTTTGCTGATTTTGAAGCCCATGTGGTTCGCCGGATTTCGCGCGAAGGCACCATCACCACGGTCGTCGGCACCGGCACGGCGGGCTATGCCGGCGATGGACACAACGCCGCGCAAGGGCAGCTCAACACCCCGCACGAGATCCGCTTCAACAAGGCGGGAGACCTGTTCATTGCTGACACGGAGAATCACGTCATCCGCTGCTATCGGCCCCAGACTGGGCGCATCTCCACCTTCGCCGGCACCGGGATCAAAGGCTACTCGGGCGACGGCGGCGCGGCCACGCAGGCCCAGTTCAACACGCCCATCAGCATTCAATTTGATCCGGCCGGCGACCTGTTCGTCGCCGACATCGGAAATCACGTTCTGCGAAAGATCGACGTGAAGACCGGCAAGATCTCCACCTTCGCCGGCACTGGGAAACCCGGTCCCACCCCGGACGGTTCCCCGCTCAAGGGCACCCCATTGAGTGGACCGCGATCGATCGATTTTGATTCCAACGGCGACCTATTCCTGGTCACCCGCGAAGGCAACCAGCTGTTCCGAATCGATCGGACCGCGGGCGTCATTCACCACCTCGCCGGCACCGGGGCCAAGGGATTCGCCGGCGACGGCGGACCGGCCACCGCGGCGCTCTTGAACGGACCGAAGGGCCTGGCGGTCGCCCCCGACGGATCCATCTACCTCGCCGACACGGAGAACCACGCGATCCGCCGGTACCGTTCCGATTCTGGTACGATTGAAACCGTGGCTGGAAACGGCAAACGCGGCCTGAGCCAGACCGCCGATGCCGCCACCGCGGCACTGAACCGTCCGCACGGCGTGTTTGTGGACGCCGACGGAACTCTCCTGATTGGTGACAGTGAGAATCATCGGATCGTGGCCCTGCCCGCGGCGGGGAAGTGAGGGGAGAGACCGAGGTTGAAGGGTTGAAGGGTTGAAACGTTGAAGGGGGGGGAGCGCGGGGTGAATCAGGCGCCGGATGCGCCATTTACCGTTGCCTTTTCCCCTAACGCTACACTCGCCCACTCGCCCACTCGCCCACTCGCCCACTCGCCCACTCGCCCACTCGCCCACTCGCCCACTCGCCCACTCGCCCACTCGCCCACTCGCCCACTCGCCCACTCGCCCACTCGCCCACTCGCCCACTC
>CANGKZ010000029.1 GCA_947454705.1 Verrucomicrobiota bacterium | reverse complement strand
CCTCTCCCACCTCCGAAGTTCAGCCAGTGACGCCTGAAGCCAACGACACTCCGGGCGAGCCGTGGCGCTGGTGTCCCCGATGCGGCCACGAACTCCACAACGAGAAGTGCAAACTCCGCTGCCCGAAGTGCCACTACTTCATGAGCTGTTCCGATTTTGATTAACCCGCCGCCTTTGGACTTTGGACTTTGGACTTTGGACTTTGGACTTTGGACTTTGGACTTTGGACTTTGGACTTTGGACTTTGGACTTTGGACTTTGGACTTTGGGTGGGCCGGGCCCCCGGAGTGGATCACAATCCGCTTCCTCCATGGCCGGGCCGCAGGATAGGGTCGAACCTGTTTGCGACGCCGTGGGGCGTTGCTTCTGCAGCAAGCATCGGTTGGTTTCGGTTCATCTGCCCTTTTTATTCATGAGCGTACTCGTTGTCGGCACCACTGCCCTGGATTCGATCAAGACCCCGAAGTCGGAGAACCCGCGTCTGCTGGGTGGCTCCGCGAGTCATGCCGCGGTGGCGGCGAGCTTCTTCGCCCCGACCAAGCTCCTCGGCGTGGTGGGTGAAGACTTCCCGAAGCCCTACCTCCGCCTCTACGAACGCCACGGCATTTGCACCAAGGGCCTGGAGCGCGTGAAGGGCGGACAGACCTTCCACTGGCACGGCGAGTACGAAGTGAACATGAACAACCGCCGGACCCTGAACACGGTCCTCGGTGTCATTGAAAACTGGTCGCCCAAGCTTCCGGGCGATTACGAATCCACGCCGTACGTGCTCCTCGCGAATATTTCTCCTGCGATCCAGCACGCGGTGATCGATCAGCTGTCGAAGCCCAAGTTCGTCATCGCCGACACGATGGATCTTTGGATGAACATCGCGCTCGCGGATCTTCTTCGCCTGCTCAAGCGCATCGACTGCCTCGTGCTCAACGACAGCGAAGCGCGCCAGTTGGTGGAAGATGACAACGTGGTCACCGCCCTCACCAAGATCCACAAGCTCGGACCGCGCTACGTCATCATCAAGAAGGGCGAGCACGGTTCCATTCTCTCCGGACCGAAGGGCCTGTTCGTCGCTCCGGCGGTGCCGTTGTCGAAGGTCGTGGATCCGACCGGCGCAGGCGACTCGTTCGTCGGCGGCCTGCTCGGCTATCTCGCTGCGCAGAAGACTGGATCCATTGAAGCGAACCTCCGTCGCGCAATCGTCCACGGCAGCGTCGTGGCTTCGTTCTGCTGCGAAGGGTTCGGACTGAACCGCACCACCAAGACCACCAAGGCCGAAATCCGCGCCCGCGTGGCCCAATTGGAAAAGGTGGCCCGGTTCTGATTCCTGGCCCGCGCGCCGGGATTCCATCCGTGCGGGTTTCCGTCGTCATTCCCACGCTCAACGAGTCTTCCGAACTTTCGGAGACTCTCGCGCACCTGCGCCTTGCCGGGCCGGTGGCTGAAGTGATCGTGGCCGACGGCGGAAGCCGCGACGGCACCGTGGATCTCGCCCGGGCGGCGGGCTGCCGGGTGATCGCGGCCCCGCGCGGGCGAGGGTTTCAACTCCGCGCCGGTGCGCAGGCCGCAACTGGCGACGCGATCCTTTTCCTCCATGCCGACACCTGGCTGCCGGCGGGGGGAATGAATGCGTTGATTGAAACGCTCCAGCGTCCCGGAGTGGTTGGCGGGGCGTTTGCAAAAGCGTTCCGCAATCCCCATTGGCTGATGACTGGGTCGCGATGGAAGTGTCGCGTCCGGATGCATCTGTGGAGGTTCGCTTACGGCGATCAGGGCGTGTTTGTTCTACGATCCGTGCTCGAGCGGATCGGGGGAGTTCCGTCAGTGCCGTTGATGGAAGAGCACGAATTGTTTCGTCGGCTGGTTCTCGAAGGGAATGTGGAGCTGGCCAACGCCACGGTGCTGACTTCTGCCCGACGGTTTCGAGCCAGCGGGATCCTCACCACTTACCTGCGCATGATTTTGATTGAGACCGCGTGGCGATTGGGAGTGGCACCGAGCGCCTTGGTTCGAGCCTACCGATCCTGAAAACCGGTCCACTAAAACCAGGACTGTGCCAGCAAAACACACTCGCCGAATCCCTCCGACGCTGCTTTAGTCCGTCAACGTATGATCCTCAGCCGAATCCAACCTGTCGGAGCAAAGCGGATGTTTTCCCAGGTGTTGAAGCGCCCAATGGCGGGTCTCCTGGTCGCCGCAGGGTGCGTTTGTTTCGGTTTTGGAGCCTGGGCTGCGTCGAGTCAGACGCCTCCGCCAGCCGGCGGATTTGCTCCAGCGCCCGGGCTTCCTGGTGCCGTCGTGCCGCCGCCGCCGGGTGCGATGCAGATCGTTGAAAACACCAACGCGATCGCATGGACGACCCGGAGCCTTCAATACCAAGCTAAGGCCGGGGAGACGGAGGCGAAGTTCAAATTTGGTCTGACCAATGTTTCCAAGGAAGTGGTCACCATCGCCGGTGTTCATACCAGCTGCGGCTGCACCGTGGCCCAGCTCCCAAGCCAGCCCTGGGTGTTGCAGCCGGGAGACCATGGCGACATCGGGGTGACTGTCGATTTGCGCGGGAAGATGGGAAACTTGGTCAAGACGGTGACCGTGACCTCGTCGGTGGGAATCATTCCGCTGATGGTTCAGGTCTCGATTCCGCGGGTGGATCCGAATTCCCCACTCACTGCCATGGATCGGGATCGCAATCTCAAGGTGGCCGCGGTGGACCGCCAGGCGGTGTTCCGTGGTGACTGCGCGAACTGCCACGTCACGCCCACGATTGGCAAGACCGGCAAGGCGCTCTACGTGGCCGCTTGCGGCATCTGCCACGAGGGCGAGCATCGGGCCTCGATGGTGCCGAATTTGCGCGCCCTCAACAAACCCACCGATGCGGCCTACTGGACGCAGTGGGTCAGCGAAGGGCGCGTTGGATCGCTGATGCCCGCCTTCGCCTCCAAGAACGGCGGAATCCTTTCTCCGCATCAGGTGAAGACCCTGGTGGAGTACCTTTCGGGTGATTTTCAAAATGAATCGAGCATCCCCGGAGTGCCTTCACCCGCGCTCGCCCCGGCGCCTGCTGTGCCGGCCAATCGCGCTGCCGAGTTGAAGTGATCGGAGTCCACAGGGGGCGCTTGTGAATGTCCCGTAGGAGCAACGCGGTTTCTAAATTCAGATCTGCGTGCCGCGGCGGTTGTAAATCTGTTCCCCGGTCTAAAGACTCGTACTCACTCGCAAAATCATGCTCGGACGACTCATTACTTTTGAAGGCGGGGAAGGCTGTGGAAAAAGCACCCAAATCAAGCGGCTTGCCTCGCAGTTGACCGATCTTGGCTACCGCGTTCGCGAACTCCGGGAACCCGGCGGCACGGCGTTGGGGGAAAAGATCCGCTTCCTTCTCAAGCACGATCCGGCGGGGCAGGGCATGGTTCCGGAGGCCGAGTTGTTGCTGATGAATGCGAGCCGGGCCCAGTTGGTTCGCGAGGTTATTCGACCCGCATTGGAGTCGGGTGAAATCGTTCTTTGCGACCGGTTCTATGACTCCACGGTGGCCTATCAATCGGGCGGACGCGGTCTGTCCCTCGATCTCGTGAATTCCGTCATCGGCCACGCCGTGGGCGAGACCCGTCCGCATTTGACCCTGTTGCTTCAGGTGGGACGCGAGGAGGCGCGCCGTCGTGTGGCCTCCCGCACCGCGGCGACGGCCGGCCCCGTGGACCGCTTTGAGCAGGAGAAGGAGGCTTTCTTCCTCCGGGTAGAATCGGCCTACGAACAAATCGCCCGCGAGGAATCGTCGCGCGTTCGGTGCATCCCAGCCGAAGGAGAACCTGAAGCGGTGTCCGCGCGGATTTGGGAAGCCGTGGAGAAGATTCTGCCAAAGAGTCGCTGATCCCAATTCCGGCGGTTGAAGAAGCGTTAAACCGCAGAGAAGCACGGGCGAAAATGCGGTAGGCGGACAGGGAAGGCTTATCAAACAGGTGGAAGCAAGTTGGTTGAGGACGCAATCCCGATGGGTGGTTGCTCGCTGAAATTAAGGTGGACTTTGAACAATAGGAATTCTTGATGAAACTCGCGGCCTCCTTTGCATTGGCCTGTCGAAGGCTGCGCTGTCTTCTAGCGATTCAGTTCCTTCTCCACGCTTCGGCGTTTTCGCTGCTTGGCCCGAGGGAGAGCTGGATGGATTCATCACTTTCCTATGGGTTGGACGGATCCCCTGGTGGGCCGATGAATCTCGGTGACGAGTACCGATGGTGTATTCCAGAAATTGTCTACGGATTCGACGCTTCGTTTGTGTCGTATTTCGGGCATTCTGGAATTGCTGCGGTCGAATCGGCGGTCGCCATCCTCAATGATCTGCCGGAGAACATCGATCTGGATCGGTTTCCGACCTATGTTTTTGGTTTCAATCGTGCCGCAGAGAATCTAGAGAGGGTCGATCTTAAATCATTTGCATTGTCGGCGCTCTTGGAACAACTGGGCGTAGGGCCTGCGGAGGAAAATGTATTCTGTCTTCGCAGCCGCTCGGTTGACACCGTTACGGGGGGATCCTATTCGGTCGTAAACAGAAACTTTGACGCCTATTCCATTCTTCCGACGGAATCAATCAATGGTGTCTTATTCACCTACCGAATCATTGAACTCCCAGCTCATGCCGGCGTGGGAATAGCACCATTTCCAGTCGATTTCTCCGCTCCGGTTAGTTCAACCGTCTCCTGTTTTCTCCCATTTGCCACAATGCTAGGGGAGGGGAGGGAGAATGGAAGGTTCGCAACTGCTTTGACGCGGGATGATGCAGCGGCATTAAGATACATCTATTCCACCAACCGAATCCGCTGGGAGACCCTGCCTTCGGGGTTTGATTGGAAGGAATCGTCTGGCTCCAAGCCGGTGATATCAGGCTTTCGTCCTGGTGTCGTCCGCCCTCGGTTCAAACGACTCTTTTACAATTCCGCCACTCAAGCCAACACGCGACACGATTTCGTCGACCGGATTGTTTCGGGAGAAACCGTGATCACTCAGAGAGTCACTCGGCGGATTGTTACGCCGGACATCCTTTTCTCGGCCCAGGATCTTGGAGTAACTAATCTGGTTCGGAGAACGATTGGGGGATGGACACGATCCAACGTGCTGCCAGGAGGGGACGGGGCAGGAACGATTGAACCTGGAGGTCGGATTGTTCTCAACAAAGTTGGCCCAGTGTATTTGGTGTACCCGCCGGGAGATCAAAGCTCTGCGATGCTCATGCTTCCAGGATTTGGGACATTTGACGGCACAACGAATGCAGTGGTCACTTACCCTGCGGCGGTCGTAGATCAGTCGATAGAAACGCTCAGTTTTAAGAGGATCCCCGGAGAAAACGGTAAATCCCTCCTCAACTGGACATTCAGGAGTGCCCATGGTCGCTCGGCGAACGTGTACAAGTCTACGGATCTGGAACTTTGGGAATTAACTCGAATGATAAAATCCTCAGACGGCCTTTTCCAGTTGAGCCTCGATGAGGCCACAGCGGAATCCACGTTCTACAGGACAGAGATTTCTGAACGATAGTGTGCTGGGACGCAGTATCTTCAGGGGATGTTTGTGTCCGTATTTTTCCAGCAGAGGATCGATCCGGTAGGTGCCGGTATCGACGGGGCTTGAGGCATGTACCGCCTGCCCAATCCTTTTTGAACCTGTGATCTGTGCTCTTGACCGCCGTTTTACGGTTGGCTTCCAAGAACTCAAATCACCTGCTCGCAACCGCGTTTCCCGCCGCGGCTGCCTGCTGGCTGCGACGCTCGAAATAGATCGCGCTCGCAAACAGGCAGAGGGTTCCGACCGCGCACATTACCCAGGTGAAGCTCTGGAAGAAGGCCAGACGCGAACTCGTCTTCCAGGCCACATCCTTGAACAACTGGACGCCGACCGACCCCGTGTAGCCGATGGCATCGGCGAGGTAGATGGCGAATACCGCGGTCGCCGTGGCGCGGGTTGAGGCAATGGTCCGGTCGAAGAGAACCGAATTGTAGGGAACGTAAGTGAGATAGGCACCCAGGCCGGTCAGCGTCATCCACCAGAACCCGGGAATCAGCTTCGCCTGAAAGAGTGCCGTGGCGCCGCCGAGGAGCAGCACGCCCACGATCATGATCGCGTACGTCGCCTGAAGACCCCGTCGGTTGTCGCGAACGAAATACAGCAGTGCCAGCGCAGCCATGACACCGAACATCACCAGGGTCTCGGCTTTGGTGATGATCGCCTTGAACTTGGCGTACGGGTACCCGAGGTCGTCCATGATCTCGACCTGGTAGGTGTCGCGGAAATCGCGGTACGCGGTCAGGAACAGGTAGGCAATGCACAACATCGTCATTCCAAAGAGAAACTCGCGGACAAACGCGAGCCGATCGGAGCCCTTCATCGGAACCCGCTTGGAACGTTCTTCCTCGTCGCGGGCATTGGGGCGCGGCAGCTGGTTCAGGAGCCACACGGATCCGAGGAAAACGGGCAGGAAATGAAGCCCGGTGATCGCGGGCATCCAACCTTCGCTGACCTTGCCGAGGTGCGATCCAATCCAAGGGCCGATCAACGGCACCTGCTGCCACCAGGTGGCGACAGCGCCTTCCATCATGGCTCGTCCCACGTCCTTCACGATACCGCTCGACACAATGAACGAGCAGCTGAGGCCCACGAGGAGCACGTCGGACGTACGCCGTCCCTCGAGGTACCAGACCACCAACCCCCACACCATTCCGAGCGGGAGTCCGTTGAGGAAAATGGGGAACACCTTCCAGCCGTTGGGGACGAGACCGAACGCCACCAGTGCGAGCTCGGCCCAGAGGATGAGAAACACCAGCGTTCGTGCGCGGCGTCCCGGGGTGATTTCCGAACAGAACTTGATCCCGATGTATTTCGACAATGCGTATCCGATGATCTGGCTTACCACGATCGCGGTCTTCAGTCCGATGGCGGTGCCCCACAGCGTCTCTCCCTGGAATTTCGCGGCCGCGAACGGCTTGCGAAATGCATACATGGAAAAGTAGGTGCAGAACGCGGCCACCACCGCGGTGATCACGAAGATCGGCGCCGGCCCCCGTTCCAGCCAGGCGGTGAAGCGACTCGTGGAGTGGGGGAGCGGTGAATCAGATTTGATAGCGTTGCTCACAGTCGGGAAGAGGGGTCCGTTGCGATGCCCGCCCATTGCCGCCGTGCAACCATCTCCGGGCAAGAGGATTCGCCACGGGGAATGAAAAAAGCAGGTGAACTGCCCGAGTGTCCCCCCCGATTCAAGGGAGGGCGGACACCGACCAGATCACCTGCGGTTCACAGCGGCCGCTGCGAGCCGGGTGTAGAGCTGCGCCTGATCCTCCACGAGTCGCTCAATGGTGAATCGTTCCGTCACCCACGCCTGTCCGGAGGCGCCGAGTCGCTGTCTCAAATTTGGATCCTTGGCCAGGGCGGTGATGGCCTTCACCAGTCCGGGTTGATCTCCGTGCCGAACGAGGAATCCTGTTTCCCCGGTCCGGCAGACTTCTCCGGCTCCATCGCAATCGAACGCCACCACGGGTTTGCCATTGGCCAGAGCCTGGGGCAGGGCGCGGGGCAGGCCTTCACGGTTGGAGAGATGCACCAGCGCGTCCATCCAGGCCACGTACCGACAGACCTCGCCGGGGGGGATCAATCCGGCAAAAATAAAACGTTCCGGATGTCCCGTGTGTCGGGCGCGTTCCTCCAATCGCGCACGCCACGGCCCGTCGCCGACCAGCAGGAATCGGATGTTCGGAATGCTGCGGATCAATTCCGGGGCGGCATCGAACAGGTCGTCATGCCCCTTGAGTTCGAAGAGCCGGGCAATCTTCCCCACCACGAAATCACCGGGTTCGATTCCCAGTTGGCGTCCCAATTCCGGTTCACGCCGAGCCTGCACGAAGGGCTGCAGGTTGAAGCCGCTTAAAATGCGCGTGTACTGCTCCTCGCGTCCGATCCCGGCCGCGAGGTACTGGCGCTTCATGGCATCGGCCACCACAACAAAGTGATCCGTCACCCGACCCGCGTGTCGTTCCGCGGCGGTGAACACCGCATTGGCTGCACGGCCCTGGAATGGACCAAAACTGGGGCCGTGAATGCTGTGGATGATCAACGGCACCCGGGCTTTGTGGGCGGCCAGGCGACCGAGGATTCCTGCCTTTCCGCTGTGGGTGTGGACCACATCCGGCCGGTCCGCGCGGAACATCCGGGTCAGCGCCCGGTAGGCCATCCAGTCGGTGCACGGCCGGACGGCTCGGATCAATTCTGGTACCACCGTCAACACCCCGGCCTCGCGGGCCACCGATTCGAGGGAACCCTCGCTTCCGGTGGTGGGGCCGGAGATCAGTCGGACTTCAAATCCGGGGCGTCGTTGGAGGCCGAGGACGGAGGACAGCGTGTTTTCCTGGGCACCGCCGAGGATCAGCCGGGTGATGACGTGGGAAACGCGCACGGCCCCTCAGGGAGTGCGGGGGCCGTTCCGCAATTGATCCAACCGGGCCTTTACCTGCGGCACCTCGGGGGCGTCCTGCGGCGCCAGCTCCAGGTATCGTTTGTAATGGCTGATGGCGGTCGATTTGTCGTTCTTGCGTTCGGCGATCGCACCAAGGGCCAGCTGATAGGATTCCCGGTCGGAGAATTTCCGGGCCAGGATTTCGTAATCCTTCCGGGCGTCTTCCAAGCGGCCGAGCCGGATGAGGCAGCTCGCGCGACCTTCGCGGGCGGTGGCGTTGTCGGGCTGGAGTTTCAGCGCGCGATCCACCAGTACGAGAGCGTCGGGGTACTGCTTGAGTTCGATCAGGATATTCGCACGGCGGAGAGGAACCGAGACCTCGTTGGGACGAAGCGCCTGCCAGGTGTCGAGCATCTCCAAGGCCTGATTGGTGCGGCCGGTTTGGTAGAACAACTGGCTCAGCAGATCGAGAGGCACGGGGTCGGTGGGAGTGTTGCGACGCGCCTCCAGCAGCAAGGTTTCAGCGGCCTGGAAATTGCCCTTGGACAGGATCGCGTTGGCTTCGAGACGGAGCAGCTGACTTGCCTCCTGCGGCTTGAGTCCGCCACGGGCCTTGATGGCGTGGATGGTTGCCATCGCCCGATCCGGCACCCCGGCATCCTTGCAGGCCTCGGCGTACGCGGTACCGATGGTGTGAGAGTCCGGAGCGAGTTTGTGCGCGCGGGCGAGATAAATCAGGATCGAACGGACGAAGTTTTCTCCGGAGTTTTGGAAGGATCGGGCGATCACCGACAGGAATTGCGGCTCATCCACGGGGCCATCTGAAGACAGGACATAAATCGGAATGCGTCCCGCCAACGGTTTCACAGCGTCTTCCGAGATCGGTTTATTGGACTGGAGCGCCGCATTGACCTTCAAATTGGTTTCCGCCGCGCCGTTCTTCGGGTTCAGTCGGAGAGCGGTTTCAAACAGGCGCGCCGCCGGTTCGAGCCGGTCGGCCTGTTGCAGCTGCACGCCGCTGAAATCCAGCTGACGCGACCAGATCTCCGACAATTCCTTCAGCCCGGGAAGCGCGTAGGATTGGACACTGCGTAGGGCTTCGAGCGCGGAATTCTTCTCCCGATAGAAGGTCTGGATGCGGGTGTTTTCTGCCTCGGAGAGCGGGGTGGGGTCCACTGCTTTGTCTCCGAAGGGCTGCAGGCGGAACAAAAGCCCAAGCGGCCTCAACTCAAAGCGATCGGTGATGAAGCTGACTTCCGGGGCGACGATGAACGCCCGTTCCATCGCAGCGGCTTCCCGAAGCAGGGCCAGGAATCGTGTGGCCACATCCTGGGTCGCCGAGCTGAATTCCTTGAGAGCAGCCCATCGGCTGCCGTGGATCCGCTGAAGTCGCTGCCGGTACCAGGGCTGTCGTGCGAGGAAGCCGTTGACCAGCAGGTGTTGCGAGGAGGACGGGTGCTGAATCAGGTACGCAGTCAGCAGCGAATGCACCCAGGGGTTGTCCGAGAACACCAGGGAAGATTCCTTCGGCAGATCCTGGACAATGGCCTGACTGAATGACTCCAGGTGCGGTCCGTTCTGCGCCTGGATACGAGGCCAGTTCCGAACCATCAGCGCGGCCGGAGCTCCCAGGCCCACGACGATCATGATTATCCAGCCGAGCCGGGTCAGGTTTTGCAGTCCGGGCGAGGGACGATCCCACGCCTTGCTGGGTTCGCTTCCCCCCACGAGAAGGAAGTAACCGAGGAAATAGCCCGCGGCAATGGCGCCGCAGAAGTGGAAGGTCAGCAGGGGAATGCCGTTGTATTGGGGATCCAGATGGATCAACTGGCGTTGGCTGAAGGCCGAATCGAATGCCATGTACACCGTGGTTCCCAGCCAGCCGAGCTGCAGCAGGATGACCGCTCCCTCGGAAATGATGCGTTCAAGACTCGAGGATGCCTTGGTGCCGGACCATCGGATACCCACCAACACCAGCGGCAGCAGATTAACCGTCGCGAGGAGCAGGAATCGGCTCCGGGGGAGGCCCCGGATTGCATCGCGCTGGCTGCTGAGAATCACTTTCAGGACGTCGAAGGATGAATAGTTCCCTTCGCCGGAAATCGCAGCCATCGCGGGCATGAGCAGATAAACGCTAAGCCCGAGGCATCCCCAACCCACGAGACGAAGCAGGAGCGAAGTGTCCAGGATCGACCATCCGCGGATCCACACGAGCGCGATCAGGAACAACGGGAAGAATCCGATCATCGCCCAGTTGCCCGGGATGCTGATTCCGTACAGGAACGCAAAGCGCCAAAGCCACGTTTCACGCAGCGATGCCCGGTACTCCATGAGGCAGAGAGCGCAGCCAGCGAAGAGCATCAGGTCGAGCATCTCGCCCGTCTGGGCCGTCGCCTGCTCCCAGAAGGTCAGCTGCAACGCGACGAGGAGACCGGCAAATGCCGGGGGCAGCCAGGCAAAGGAACCATGGAGAAGGGGATCGTCGGCGTGGCCCCGGACACGTTGCGACTTGGTTCGGTCATGGGGAAGCAACGCCACGATTCGGGTGAGGAAGCCCACAGAAATCGCACCGAAGACCGCGGCTAGGGCATTTGCGGCAATGGGGAATTGGGCCTCGGGCAGGAGTCGCAGGGGACGTGTCACCAGCCACAGGAGAGGTCGGGTGAAAGGTTGCAGTCCGTCCCAGTTCGAAAGTTCGGCAATGACCGAAATGGTGCCGAAGCGGAGCCAGGGATTCAGCGAGATCAAATACAGGACCAGAGCCACTCCTCCGATGATCCAAGGTAGTCTGCGCTGGGGGAAAGCCTGCGCGGCGGGCTGCGTGTCGTCCATAGGCAAGGGTCTTGGAAAGGTGCGCGAGTCGGCCTGAACAAGGAAAGGATATAGTGAGACGGAGGAAGGGAGCCAAAATAAAGCGGCCCGCCGATGACATCGGACGGGCCGCTCGAATCAACTCTATCTGAGGCGGAGGCCGCTAACTCAGATCAGATGAACTCGTTGAACAACGCTTCGAGGTATTCCTGGCGGCCGCTCTCCAGCGGAGCCACTTCACCAAGCTTCAACGCATGACGTTCGCAATCCGCGAACGAAGCCTTGCCGGCCTCGATCTTGGCGCCGATGCCGGAATCCCAGCTGCGATAGCGATTCTTGACGAACTCGTCCAGGCGTCCGTCGGCACGGATCTTTGCGGCGATCTTCAATCCGCGCGCGAAGGCGTCCATCCCCGCGATGTGCGCGTAGAAAAGGTCCTTCAAGTCATTGCTCTCACGACGCACCTTGGCGTCGAAGTTCGTGCCGCCCGTGGTGAATCCACCGTACTTGAGCACGGTGAGCATGACCTGGCTGGTCAGGTAGAGATCGGTCGGGAATTGGTCGGTGTCCCAGCCGAGCATGACGTCGCCCATGTTGGCGTCGATCGAACCGAGGGCCCCGGCGGCCCCGGCCACTTCGAGTTCGTGCTGCATCGTGTGACCCGCGAGCGTCGCGTGGTTGGTCTCGATGTTCAGCTTGAAGTGCTCCAGCAGGTCGTACTCGCGGAGAAAGTTGAGGCAGGCCGCCGCATCGGAGTCGTACTGGTGCTTGGTGGGTTCCTTCGGCTTCGGCTCAATGTAGAACGGACCCTTGAACCCGATCTTCTTCTTGTAATCCACGGCCATGTGGAGGAAGCGGCCGAGGTTGTCCATCTCGCGCTTGAGATTGGTGTTCAGCAGGGTGGAGTAGCCTTCACGGCCGCCCCAGAACACGTAGCCTTCGCCGTCGAGTTCGTGGGTCCATTCCATGGCCTTTTTCACCTGCGCAGCCGCGAAGCAGAACACGTCGGAGCTGCAGCTCGTTGCCGCGCCGTGCATGTAACGGGGATGAACAAAATTCTGGGCGGTGCCCCAGAGCAACCGGATGCCCGTGTCTCCCTGGAGCTTCTTCAGCTCGGCGGCCACGGCGTCGAAATTCTTGTTCGATTCCGCCAGCGTCTTGCCGTGCGGCGCCACATCGCGGTCGTGCCAGCAGTAGAACGGAGCCCCGAGCTTCTCGGTGAATTCAAACATCGCACGGGCGCGTTGAATGGCTTCCTTGACGGTGCCTTCGCCCGGATTCCATGGGCGCTGGGCGGTTCCCCACCCGAACATATCGCCGCCGGTGCCGCGCATGGTGTGCCAGTACACCACGGCGAAGCGGAGATGCTCCTTCATGGAACGGCCTTCGACCAACTCGTCGGCATTGTAATGTTGGAAGGCGAGGGGATTGCGGCTTCCGGGGCCCTCAAAGCGAATGGGGCCGATGTCGGGGAAAAACGAACGTGAGGATTTGCTCATTGGATCGGTGTCAAAATGCGAAGATTCAGCGTACGAAGAGTCGGGATGAAAGGAAAGTCGCAAGTTCGCCCGGCCGGAGGGGTTGAAATCGCACCGACGCAGAGTTCCGCAGTGGGATTTGGCTGAAAATACGGGATGCTGGACCGAAGTTTAGCGCGGTGATGAAGATTTCTGTGAAAGATTTTGACATGCCGCCCTCAGTTTGAGACTTCTTGAGGCTCCGACGCTTTCGGGCAGTCGTTCGAAATCGTAGGGAACAGTCGCAAACTCAAGCGGGAGGGCGCAAGCCCGTCAGTACCGCGCAAATACAATGCCGAGCAAACGCTTCAAAAAAGCCGCTGCCCTGGTGGATTCCACCAAGGCTTACACCCTCACCAATGCGGTGGAGGTGCTCACCAAGTTCCCCAAGGCGAAGTTCAACGAGACGGTTGACGTCGCGTTCCGCCTGGGAGTTGACCCCCGTCAATCGGACCAGATGGTTCGTGGAACCGTCCCTCTGCCCCACGGCACTGGCAAGACGATCCGCGTGCTCGTCTTCACCAAGCCTGGTGCGCAGGCTGACGCAGCCCGCGCCGCTGGTGCGGAGCACGTCGGTTTCGAGGATTATATCCGCAAGTGCGTTGAGGGCTGGGCTGACTTCGACATCGCCATCGCGACTCCCGAAGCCATGACCGAAGTTCGTAAGCTCGGTAAGGTGCTCGGACCTCGCGGTTTGATGCCCAATCCGAAGACCGGTACCGTGACCGACGACACCGCCCGCGCGGTGAAGGAAGTCAAGGCGGGTCGCGTTGAATTCAAGATCGACAAGGCCGGAAACGTCCATGTCGCCGTCGGCAAGGCTGACTTCACCCCTGCCAACATCGCCGAGAACGCCCGTGCGGTCATCGAGGCGGTGATCAAGAGCCGTCCTTCCGGTGCGAAGGGTGTGTTCATCCGTTCCTGCACGCTGTCGCTCACCATGAGCCCGGCCGTGCGGATCGATCTCAAGGAATTCGGAGCCAACTAATCCACGGAGGATCTCATGCGCGCAGAAAAGAAATTCATTTCGGCAGAATACGCCCAGCGGCTCGCCGCTTCCCCGTTCTTCATCGTGGTGGACTACCGCGGTTTGTCCGTGGTGCAGTTCACTGAGCTTCGCAAGCGTCTCCAGAAGACCGGTGCCGAGGCTCACGTGGTCAAGAACACCCTCTTCCGCATCGCTGCGAAGGAGTCCGGAATCGCCGACCTCTCGGGCGCCCTCGCGGGTCAGCTCGCCGTCGTCACTGGAAACAAGGACATCGCGGCCGCTGCCAAGGTGGTCAAGACCTTCCAGTCCGAGTTCGAGAAGCCTCGTCTCCAGTTCGGTTTCCTCGGCAATCAGCGTCTCTCCGCGGACGAAATCCGCGTGATCGCTGATCTCCCGCCGCTCGCCGAGCTGCAGGGCAAGATCCTCGGTCTTCTCCAGGCTCCGGCCCAGAAGCTCGTGGCGCTTATCAACACCCCGGGAAGCCAGCTCGCCCGCGTCATCAAGGCGAAGTCCGAGCAGACTGCCGAACCCGCCGCCTAAGGCCGGGTCGGTTTCCACACTTTCGACGGCGGACCCAGCCAGGTTTTCCGTCGGATCCACAACGCAACCAAGAGTACATCGTCGGCTCACAGGCCGTGGGCTAATTCGGGGGGCCTCCCTGACGACGAGACTACACAACTAAGAAAGACAACATACCATGGCTGATATCAACAACATCGTCGAAGAGCTGAGCAAGCTGACCGTTCTCGAAGCCGCTGAGCTCGTGAAGGCGCTCGAAACCAAGTGGGGCGTCACCGCCGCCGCTCCGGTTGCTGCCGCTGCTGCTCCTGCTGCTGGCGCTGCCGCTCCTGCTGCCGCTGCCAAGGACACCTTCGACGTGATCCTCGCCTCCGTGCCTGCTGACAAGAAGATCGGCGTCATCAAGGCCGTTCGTGAAGTCAAGGCCGGCCTCGGTCTCGCTGAAGCCAAGGCTCTCGTGGAAGGCGCTCCCAAGCCCATCCTCGAAGGTGCCAACAAGGCTGACTCCGAAGCTGCCAAGAAGAAGCTCGAAGAAGCCGGTGGCAAGGTTGAGCTCAAGTAAGCTCCAATTCTCGATCAGCAACGGCGGGCAGGATCAAACCTCCCGCCGTTGCCTGAATCGGGAATCAAATCGTTGCGGTGGGACGGTGGACTGCTACCTTCTGATTACTTTGTCGAAATAAACGTTGCAGTAGGACGAGTTCGGGTGGCCTCTGAATGTAGGCCCCCCGACCTCGTCGTATTGTCTTTTCAATGCAACAAGATTCCGGCGGAAAGTCGGAGTCATTGAAACCTGAAGTCGCCATGGCAAATAAAACCGCGGAGCGCATCAATTTCGGGAAAATTAAGGAGGTTATCGCCCCTCCCAACCTGATCGAAATCCAACTGGACTCCTATAAAGAGTTCCTGCAGGCCTCGATCGCTCCCTCCAAGCGGCGCAATCTCGGCCTCCAAGCCGTATTCACCGAGGTCTTCCCGATCGAAAGCTACGACGGCAAGACCGTTCTGGATTTCCACAGCTACGAGATCCAGGAGCCCAAGATCGACTGGCTCGAGTGCCTTCGCGAAGGCCTGACCTACGGAGCTCCGCTCTACGTCACCTTCCTCCTCAAGGAAGAGAAGGGGACCAAGGAGGAGAAGGTGTTCATGGGTGAAATTCCCCTGATGACCCCTCAGGGTACCTTCGTGATCAATGGCGCGGAACGCGTCATCGTTTCCCAGTTGCACCGTTCGCCCGGTCTCGCCTTCGAGACCACCCAGCATCCGAACGGCAAGATGCTCCACAGCTTCCGCATCATTCCGGATCGCGGTTCCTGGTACGAAGCCCAGTTCGACACGAGCGACCTGCTCTATGTCTATCTGGATCGCAAGAAACGCCGTCGTAAGTTCCTTACCACCACTTTCTTCCGTGCTCTCGCGGTGATGGGTGACACCAAGGTCGATCCGGCCAAGGTGGGTACCGATTCCGAGATTCTCGACCTGTTCTACAACATCGAGGAACTCACGGTGAAGGAAGCCGAGAAGTCTGAAGACATCGGCAACAAGGTGCTCGTCGAAGATGCCGTCGATCTCGACAAGGGCATCGTCGTGGCCCGTGCGTTCGAACCGCTGTCCAAGGCGGTCGTGAAGCAGATCGCCGAGCTCGGTGTGACTCGCATCCGCGTGGTCGATACCGCCCTCGACGAAGGCATTGTCATCAAGTGCCTCAAGAAGGACCCGACCAAGAACGCTGAAGAAGCGCTCAAGGATATTTATCGCCGCCTCCGCCCTGGGGATCCTCCCACGGCTGCCAACGCCAAGGCGCTCATCAAGCGTTTGTTCTTCGATCCGAAGCGCTACGACCTCGGTCGTGTCGGCCGGTACAAGATCAATCAGAAGCTCGGATTCAAGGAAGGGGATGCCCGCATCCTGACTGCCAAGGATCTCGTGGATGCCACCAAGTACCTGCTCAAGCTCAAGAAGGGCGAGGGCACGCTGGATGACATTGACCACTTGGGCAGCCGCCGTATCCGTACGGTGGGCGAACTCCTCGCCAATCAGTGCCGGGTCGGTCTCGCCCGTACCGAGCGTTTGGTGAAGGAGCGTATGACGCTCTTCGACCAGAGCCTCGACACGATGACGCCCCAGAAGCTCATCAACCCGAAGGCGCTGTCTGCAGTGGTTCGCGACTTCTTCGGTCGCAGCCAGCTCAGCCAGTTCATGGATCAGATCAATCCGCTGGCGGAACTGACCCACAAGCGCCGTCTTTCGGCTCTCGGACCAGGCGGTCTCTCCCGTGATCGCGCCGGCTTCGAAGTCCGCGACGTCCATCCTTCCCACTACGGCCGTATCTGCCCGATCGAAACGCCGGAAGGCCCGAACATCGGTTTGATCGCGTCCCTCGCGACGTTTGCCCGCGTCAATGACTTCGGCTTCATCGAGACCCCCTACCGCAAGGTGGAAAAGGGTCGCGTGACCGGTCAGATCGACTACCTCACGGGTGACCGCGAGGAAGGGTTCATCATCGCTCAGGCGAATTCCGTCATCAACGACAAGGGCCAGTTCCAGACCGAACGCGTCACCTGCCGTTGCAAGGGCGACTTCATCGATGTCGAACCTGAGAAGGTTGACTACATGGACGTCTCGCCGAAGCAGCTCGTTTCCGTGGCCGCAGGCCTGATTCCGTTCCTCGAGCACGACGACGCGAACCGCGCGCTGATGGGTTCCAACATGCAACGCCAGGGCGTGCCGCTGTTGGTGACCGAGTCGCCGCTGGTCGCCACCGGCCTCGAAGAGCGCGTTGCCCGCGATTCCCGCGCAGTCATTGTCGCCGAAGAGGCTGGCAAGGTTGCGTCGGTCAACGGCAGCCAGATCATCATCACCCGCGACGGCAAGATGCCGGAGGGCCGCAAGAAGCTGAAGAACGCCCCCGAGGACGGCCTCTGGGTGTATCCGGTTCGCAAGTTCATGCGCTCGAACGCGGCCACCTGCATCAACCAGAAGATCCTGGTTGAAAAGGGTGAGTCAGTGAAAAAGGGCCAGGTCCTAGCGGACGGTCCTTGCACCCAGGGCGGAGAACTCGCACTCGGCCGCAACGTGCTCTGCGCGTTCATGCCGTGGAGCGGATACAACTTCGAAGACGCGATCCTGATCTCTGAGAAGATCGTGAAGGAGGACATCTTCACCTCCATCCACATCGACGAGTTCGAAGTGGTTGCCCGCGACACCAAGCTCGGACCTGAGGAAATCACCCGGGACATCCCGAACCTCGGCGAAGAAGCGCTCAAGAACCTCGGCCTCGACGGCGTCATCCGCGTCGGCGCAGAGGTCAAGCCGGGCGACATCCTCGTCGGCAAGATCACCCCGAAGTCGGAAACCGAACTCGCCCCTGAAGAACGCCTCCTGCGCGCCATCTTCGGTGAGAAGGCAGCCGACGTGAAGGACACCTCGCTCAAGGTTCCCTCGGGCACCTACGGCATCGTCATGGACGTCAAGGTTTCGGCCAAAGCGGACGGTGTGAAGGGCATCAAAAAGGACGAAGGCGATTCTCCCAAGAAGGCTCAGAAGGAGATCGACGACGGCTACCGCGGCAAGAAGGACGAGCTGCTTGATCAATTGACCGAGGCGCTCTCCAACATCCTGCTCGGTGAAAAGATCCCGCTCGATGTCGTTAACAGCGAGACCGGCGAAATCATCATCCCGGCCAACCGGAAGATCACCAAGACGCTGCTGAAGAAGCTCGCCACGGTGTACGACCGGATCGAGATCGACCCCTCGCCGATCCGTAACAAGATCAACGAGATCATCGGACAGTTTAAGAAGAAGTTCGAGGATCTCGACGCCCAGCACTCCGAGGAAGTGGAGCGCGTGGAAGCCGGCGAAGAAGTCGACGGCGGCGTGGTCAAGCAGGTCAAGGTCTACATCGCCTCGAAGCGCAAGCTGTCGGTCGGTGACAAGATGGCAGGTCGCCACGGTAACAAGGGTGTTGTCGCCCGTATTGTTCCCGAGGAAGACATGCCGTTCTTGGAAGACGGAACCCCGGTTGAGATCGTGCTGAACCCGCTCGGCGTGCCTTCACGCATGAACGTCGGTCAGCTGCTCGAGACTCACTTGGGCTGGGCTTGCCGACTCCTCGGAATCAAGATCGCGACGCCTGTCTTCGACGGCATCCGCGAGAAGGAAATCCGCGGCTACCTCAAGCAGGCCGGCCTGCCTGAGCACGCCAAGGTGCATCTCTACGACGGTCGCTCCGGCGAACGTTTCGACCAGGAAGTCGTCGTGGGTTACATCTACATGCTGAAGCTCGGACATCTCGTGGCCGACAAGATCCACGCCCGTGCGGTTGGACCTTACTCGCTCGTGACCCAGCAGCCGCTGGGTGGCAAGGCGCAGTACGGCGGCCAGCGCTTCGGCGAAATGGAAGTCTGGGCCATGGAGGCCTACGGCGCCGCGTACACGCTCCAGGAACTCCTCACCGTCAAGTCTGACGACGTGCAGGGCCGTACCCGGATCTATGAAAGCATCGTCAAGGGCGACAATTCGCTCGAGGCGGGCATCCCCGAATCCTTCAACGTGTTGGTCAAGGAAATGCAGTCCCTCGGCCTCGACGTGAAGGTGGGTTACACCAACCCTTCGGATTCTCCCCAAACGGCTGCGAACGCTCTCGCTGCGCTCGCTTGATACCGGTCCACCACTAACGCGAACCTGAATCGGAATTGGATCTACTATGATTTCATCCAAGGAAACCGCACGTGAGCTCCTCGGCCTGGAAAAGGTCAACCAGGTGGACCATGTCGCAATCGCCGTCGCCGCACCGGAGAACATCCGGTCGTGGTCGAAGGGCGAGGTGAAGAATCCGGAAACGATCAACTACCGCACGTTCAAGCCGGAAAAGGGCGGCCTTTTCTGCGAACGGATCTTCGGTCCGGTCAAGGACTGGGAGTGCTCCTGCGGAAAGTACAAACGCATCAAGCATCGCGGCGTGGTCTGCGATCGCTGCGGTGTGGAAGTGACCCTCGCCCGCGTTCGTCGTGAGCGCATGGGCCATATCGAACTGGCCGTTCCGGTCAGCCACATCTGGTTCTTCAAGTGCATGCCGTCCCGCATCGGTCTGATGCTCGACATGACGGCCCGCAACCTGGAACGCGTGATCTATTACGAGGACTACCTCGTGATCGATCCGGGCACGACCCCGCTCAAGGTTCATCAGCTCCTCAGCGAGCACGAGTACCGCGAAGCTCGCACCACCTACGGTGCCGATGCCTTCCAGGCCAAGATGGGTGCCGAGGCCGTGCGCGACGCGCTGGTCAACATCCAGCTCGAGAAGACCGTCGACGAGCTCCAGATCGCGATGACGGAGACGAAGTCCAAGCAGAACCGCAAAAAGATCGCCAAGCGGATCAAGCTGTTCCAGGGCTTCACCAAGTCCTTGAGCCGCCCCGAATGGATGATCCTCACGGTGCTCCCGGTCATCCCTCCCGATCTCCGCCCGCTGGTGCCTCTCGAAGGTGGCCGGTTTGCGACCTCGGATCTCAACGATCTCTACCGTCGTGTCATCAACCGGAACAACCGGTTGAAGAACCTCCTGCAGTTGAAGACCCCCGAGGTCATCATCCGCAACGAGAAGCGCATGCTCCAGGAAGCAGTGGACGCGTTGTTCGACAACGGCCGCCACGGCCGCGCCGTCACCGGCGCTGGAAACCGCGCCCTGAAGTCGCTGTCCGACATGCTCAAGGGCAAGTCCGGCCGCTTCCGTCAGAACTTGCTCGGCAAGCGCGTCGATTACTCCGGCCGTTCGGTCATCGTCATCGGACCCGAGCTCAAGCTGCACCAGTGCGGTCTTCCCAAGAAGATGGCGCTCGTGCTGTTCGAACCGTTCATCATCCGCCGCCTCAAGGAACTGGGCTACGTCCATACCGTGCGTTCGGCGAAGAAGATGATCGAGCGCCAGTCGCCCGAAGTCTGGGACATCCTCGAGGAAGTCACCAAGGGCCACCCGGTGCTGCTCAACCGCGCTCCGACCCTGCACCGTCTCTCGGTTCAGGCGTTTGAACCGGTGCTCATCGAAGGCGAAGCGATCCGCATCCATCCTCTCGTTTGTACCGCTTACAACGCGGACTTCGACGGTGACCAGATGGCGGTTCACGTGCCGTTGTCCGTGGAAGCCCAGATGGAGGCCCGCCTTCTGATGATGGCTCCGTTGAACATCTTCAGCCCGTCGAGCGGCAAGCCGATCATGACGCCGACCCAGGACATCACCCTGGGCTGCTACTACCTCACCGCCGAGCCCCGCAAGGCCCGCAAGGAAGGCGAACGCCTCATGTTGTTCGGAAGCAAGCACGAGGTGCTCTTTGCGAACGCCGATGGCGCAATCAAGACCCACGACCGCATCCTCCTCGCCAACCCGGACCGGGGTGGCGCGAAGACGGTCTACGGCGACACCGAGAAATCGGTGATCGAAACCACCGTCGGCCGCGTGATCTTCTCCGAGATCTGGCCGAAGGAGCTCGGCTTCCCGAACCTCGTGGTCGGCAAGAGCAAGCTCGGTGACCTAATCCTCAACTGCTACAAGGTCTGCGGACACGAACGCACCGTCGTGACCCTTGACCGGTTGAAGGAAATCGGATTCGAACAGGCGACCCGCGCCGGTGTTTCGATCGGTATCGATGACATGATCATCCCCGAGGCGAAGCAGAAGGAAATTGACGCCGCTCTGAAGCAGATCTCCGAAGTGGAGAAGCAGCACAAGAAGGGCGTCATCACCAACCAGGAACGGTACAACAAGGTGATCGACATCTGGACGCATTGCACCGACCAGATCGCGAACGTCATGTTGAAGACCTTCGACCACAACCAGGGCAAGAAGGAGTTCAATCCTGTCAGCCTGATGGTCGATTCCGGCGCCCGCGGTAACAAGGCCCAGGTTCGTCAGCTCGCGGGCCTCCGCGGTTTGATGGCCAAGCCCGACGGTTCGATCATTGAGAAGCCGATTCTCTCGAACTTCCGCGAAGGCCTCACCGTTCTCGAGTACTTCATCTCCACTCACGGCGCCCGCAAGGGTCTCGCCGACACCGCGCTCAAGACCGCTGACTCGGGTTACATGACCCGTAAGCTGGTCGACGCGGCGCAGGACGTGATCATCCGTCACGACGATTGCGGCACCGGCAACGGCATCGCGGTCTCCTCCATCTACGAAGGTGAAGAAGAAGTCGTTAAGATCAGCGAGCGCATCCTCGGCCGTTACTCTGCCGAAGACGTTTACGATCCCACGGATCTCAAGCACAAGATCGTCAGCGCCGGCGAAGAGTTGGACGAAGTCCGCTCCAAGGGCGTGGAACGTGCGGGCATCGAACGCATCAAGATCCGTTCGGCGCTCACCTGCGAAAGCAAGGTCGGCATTTGCTCGAAGTGCTACGGCCGCAACCTGTCCACCGGCAAGCTGGTGAAGCAGGGCGAGGCGGTCGGCATCATCGCTGCACAGTCGATCGGTGAACCGGGAACGCAGCTCACGATGCGTACCTTCCACATCGGTGGCGCCGCGGCACAGACCTACAAGCAGCCGCAGATCAAGTCGAAGCACGACGGTATTGCCCGCTACAACGAACTGCGCGTGGTGCAGCTCGAAGACGGCAACAACATCGTGCTGAACAAGAATGGTTCGCTCTCGATCTTCTCGCCCGATGGCAAGGAGCTCGAAACCCACCATATCGTGGTCGGCTCGATCATCGCCGTTCCGGACGGTGGACAGGTCACCAAGAACGAAGTGTTCGTCGAATGGGACGCCTACAATGTTCCGATCATCTCGGAAAAGGCGGGCGTCGTGAAGTTCAGCGACATCATCGAAGGGGTGACGATGAAGCAGGAAACCGACGAGGCCACTGGCACGGAGGACCTGGTCATCATCGAACACAAGGAAGACCTCCATCCGCAGGTCATCATCGAGAGCCGCAAGGGCGAGCCCATCGCGCAGTACCCGATTCCTGCCGGCGCTCACTTGGTTGTGAGCGAAGGCGACGAAATCGGCGCTGGTGCGCTGCTGGCCAAGACTCCGCGTAAGGCGTCCAAGACCAAGGACATCACCGGCGGTCTCCCCCGCGTTGCGGAATTGTTCGAAGCACGTCGTCCGAAGGATGCCGCCGAGATCGCCAGGATCGACGGTGTGGTGGACTTCGGCCCGAGCGTTCGCGGCAAGCGCTGCATCATCGTCACCGATCCGCAGACCAACTCCAACGAGGAGCACCTCATCCCGATGAGCAAGCACGTCATCGTGTACAAGGGTGACTTCGTGAAGAAGGGTCAGCAGCTCACCGACGGTCCGGTCGTTCCTCACGAAATCCTCGACGTCTGCGGACCTCAGGAGCTCC
Organism: Verrucomicrobiota bacterium; assembly: GCA_947454705.1. Taxonomy (GTDB): domain Bacteria; phylum Verrucomicrobiota; class Verrucomicrobiia; order Limisphaerales; family UBA9464; genus CAIVQB01. The sequence goes on along the minus strand of CANGKZ010000029.1, from coordinate 42,652 downwards.
AGGAACACTTGGTCAACGAAATCCAGGAGGTCTACCGCCTCCAGGGTGTGACCATCAACGACAAGCACATCGAGATCATCATTCGCCAGATGCTCCGCAAGGTCCGCATCACGGAACCGGGCGATACGATCTTCCTGTGGGCCGAGCAGATCGACAAGGTGGCCTTCGAAGAGGAAAACGAGCGCGTCGAGAAGATGGGTGGCAAGCCCGCCGAAGCGGCTCCGGTCCTTCTGGGCATCACCAAGGCATCGCTCGAAACCGAGTCGTTCCTCAGCGCGGCGAGCTTCCAGGACACCACCCGTGTCCTCACCGAAGCGGCGACCATGGGCAAATCCGACAGCCTCCGCGGCTTCAAGGAAAATGTCATCATGGGTCACATCATCCCGGCGGGTACGGGCTTCGACAAACACCGTGGGCTCAACCTCAAGGTGCTGGTCGAGATCCCGGCCGACGAGCCGGCTCCGAGCCTCACCGAAGGCGACGAGACCTCTCCGCTCCTCGCCTAACGAAGCGAACGAACGGAATTCCATTCCAAACAAGGGCGGCCTTCGGGCCGCCCTTTTTGTTTGCCGAAATTAGGACCGCAGAGGCGCGGAGGCGCAGAGAAGGGGGAGGAAAAAGAGGCCGGAGGGCGAAATCGGTGGACGGTTCGAGAAGCGGATCTGTGCCGAGATTCACAAGGTCTCCCAGCGCCTCTGCGTCTCTGCGTCTCCGTGGTTCAGACGGGAGCTGCTAGTCTTCGCCCAGCACTTCGTCGATGGAGTCGCGCAAGGCATCCACCATCTTGCCGAGTTGCTTCACGGTGGTGCAGTAGGGGGGAATCAGAACCACCACGCTTCCGATGGGACGCGTCAGCACGCCGCGGCGGCGCATCGCTTCACACACGCGAATCCCGGTGCGTTCCGCGAGGGGATATGGTTTTCGGGTGCGCCAATCGCGGACGAGTTCGATGCCGGCGACCAGGCCCACGCGGCGGACATCGCCCACGGATGGACACGACCAAAGCGTTTCCAAATTTGAGGCGAATGCGGCCTCCAATACCCGGCGTTGCTGCTCGGATTCCGGAGAACGAAGCAGTTCGAGGCTGGCCAGTCCTGCTGCCGCCCCGAGCGGATTCCCGGTGTAGCTGTGGCCGTGGAAGAAGGTTTTGAAGTCCTCGTACTTGCCCAGGAATTGGGAATACACCTCGTCGGTGGTCAGCGTGGCCGCCATCGGCAGGTATCCCCCGGTGAGTCCCTTGGCGAGGGCCACGAAATCGGGCTGCACCTGTTCGAGATGGCTCGCGAGCAACGGCAGGGTTCCGGGTTTCTTCTGGGCCGCGCGTTCGCCGACTCCGGTGCGACCAAATCCGGTCATGACCTCATCCGCGATCAGCAGCGCCCCATTCGCTCGCGTTATTTCGGCGGCCTTCTTCAGCCACCCGCGCGGCTGCGCGATCATGCCGGCCGCGCCCTGCATGAGCGGTTCAACGGAAAAGGCGGTGATCGGCTTTTTCGCGGCCGCGGCCCGGGTGAATTTCTGTTCCAGTTTTGAAATGCATTCCCAACCGCATTTCCGCGTCTCGCGGGCATCGGCCCGTTCCGGTTTCGCCCGGTTGAACGGGCACCGGTAGCAGTACGGCGACATCACCTTGTCGGTGGGAAACAGGAGCTTTGAAAAGGCACCGTGGAACAGGTCAATGTGTCCAATGGAAACCGCGCCCACGGTGTCGCCATGGTACGCGCCATCGAGTGAGAGAAACCGCGCCTGCTTGAGCCCCCGCGCGCGCCGTGCGTGCTCGTGCGCGAGTTTCAGGGCCACTTCCATCGCGGTGGACCCGTTGTCGGAATAAAACACCTTCTGCAGCAGCGCCGGGCCTCGGGTCGGACGGGCCATGCGGACGAGCTCGCGCGCGAGAAGCGATGCGGGTTCGTTGGTGAAGCCCAGCATGGAGACGTGCGCCACCTGCTTGAGCTGCCGGGTCAGCGCGCGGTTGATCGCGGGATGTCCGTGCCCGTGAAGGTTGGTCCAGATGGAGGAATTGGCATCGAGGAATTCGCGTCCACGGATGTCCTCCAATACGGCACCGCGTCCGCGCACCAGAATTAGCGGCTCGGTTTGGTTCCAATCGGCCATCTGCGTGAACGGATGCCATACATGGCGACGGTCGGTCTGGACGATGGAGCCGATGGAGCGGGAAGGGGCGCTCATGGTTCGACGGGTTCGGTGCGGCCCAGGCCGACGAGTGCCTGGCCGAGAGCTGCGACTTCGCTCTCCGCATGATCGGCGGAAAGCGTGACCCGCAGCCGGGCGGTGCCCCGGGCCACGGTGGGATAGCGAATGGCAGGCACAAGAAATCCGTCGTCGCGCATCCGCCTGGACCACTCCAGCGCGGTGGTTTCTGCTCCGGCAATGATCGGCAGGATCGCGCTGCGCGGTTCGGTTGTGCCGGCGGTGGTACCATAATTGGAACGGATCATGCCGCGGAGCCGGTCGCCATGATGCTGGAGTCGCTCCAGTCGGGTTGCGCCCTCGCTACTATGGATGAGCTGAATTCCGGCAAGCGCGGCGGCGGCCGCAGCGGGGACCGGTGCGGTGGAGAATACGAAGCTCCGGGCTTGATTCAGCAGGTGGTCGCGGAGGGCGACGGAACCGGCAATGTATCCCCCGGAGGCCCCGACCGCTTTTCCGAGGGTTCCCATATGAACCTCGATGCGTTGGGTCAGCCCGAGCTGCTCTGCGAGTCCGGACCGGCGTGCGCCATACAGACCCACGGCGTGGGCTTCATCGACCATCAACCAGGCGCCGTAGCGTTCCTTGAGTTCCACGAGGGATGTGAGCGGGGCTTCGTCGCCATCCATGCTGAACACGGACTCGGTGATGATCAGGATTCGGACCGGGGCGTTGCCTGGGACGGGATCCTTGCGGGCCCATTGAAGGATTCGCTCCAGATCGGCGGGGTCGTTGTGCCGGAACACGCGGAGCTTGGCACCGGAGAGTTTCGCGGCATCGACGCAACAGGCGTGAACGCGTTTGTCGAGAATGACCACATCCCCGGACCCGACCAAGGCTGGTACAGTGCCGAGCGCGGCGGCGAATCCGGTGGAGAAGGAAAGGGCGGCGGGACACTGCTTCCAGTCGGCGATTGCGGACTCGAGTTCGTGAAAGACGGACAGCGAACCACAGACCAGCCGCGCGGCTCCGGCCCCTGCGCCCCAATCCTGGGCGGCGCGTTGCGCGGCTTCGATCAAGGCCGGGTGCTGGGCGAGACCGAGGTAGTCGTTGGAAGAGAAATTGAGGAGCGACCGACCGTCGAGGGTGACGCGAATGCCCTGCCGCGACTGGATCTCACGCAGGCTGCGACGAAGCCCGGCGGCTTCGGTCCTGGCCATGCAGTCTGCGAGGTGAGTGTCGAGGGATTCCACGTTCTGGGACCCGGTGCGGATCGGCGCCTGTACTAGCACCGGCCGCCGGGACGGACAAAGGGCATTCGTTGCAGCACGTTGGAGCCGGAAGCGTTCATCACCACGGACCGATGCGGCTGTCCAACTGGAAGATCTGCCCGGAGACATTGCGCAGGGTCGCCAGTTGGGTGGCGAAACTGGCCACCTCATCAGTCGAGTTCAAGCGATTCAACGTGTTGCTCGCGGCGTGGGCGGCGAGGTCGGCCTCGGAAAGGGATCCGACGAGCTTGGTGCGGAGGAATCCGGGAAGAAGGGCGTTGACTCGGATGTTGTCGCGCCCGTGCTCGCGGGCGAGGGCGACGGTCAGTCCGAGCAGGCCAGCTTTTGACGCACTGTAGTTGGCTGTTCCCGCCCGCCCCACGCGACCGCCGAAGCTGGCGATGTTCAGGATCTGCCCCTCGCGGCGCTCGACCATTTTTGGAAGCACGGCCCGGGCGCAGAGGAAAGCTCCGCGGAGATTCACATCCATCACGCGCTGCCAGGATTCCTCGGTCATCCGCGGGAGCACTTCATCTTCGGAAATGCCGGCGTTGTTGATGAGGAGATCGATTTGTCCCCAACGGGATTGAAGCTCGGACACGCGTTCCGTGATTTCGTCGGGGCGGGTGACATCCAGCGTGCACCACCAAATCGAATTGGAGTCGCTCGATACGTGATCCGCGGGAAGAGACCGGCAGGCCGCCGCGACGCGCCATCCGGCAGCGGCGAAGGCCTCGACGAAGGCGCGTCCCAAACCGCCCGCAGCACCGGTGATCAAGACGACCGGGGCGTTGGAACCGGATTCATTCATGCGCGGGTGGAGCTCAAATGCTCGGGGAATCGATGGGCTCCGGTAGGCAGTGTTGGAAGACGAGTTCTCCGCCGATCCAGGTTCCGGAAACGGGGCCCTGATGTTGAAGCACGGACTCGACGGCCCGCTCGATAGGGCCGTGGTAAGGAACGGCGATGCAGTCGGCCGCGGCGCCGACGGAAAGTTCGCCGAGAGTTCCGGCCTGACCGAGGGCGTGCGCTCCGTGGATCGTGACCATTTCCAGAATGTGGGCGGGATCGATCATCGCATCGGTCTGCTGGAGCGCGCGCACTTCGTCGAAGAGCGAAAGTCTTGGATGAATTCCGCGAGGGCGATGCGTGGAGGCGAGACTGTCGGTGCCGAGGCAGATTCGAACGCGGGCTTCCTCCAGCTCGGGACGCGGAAAGCGGGGATGATGAAAGTAGGCGTGGCTCTGGGGACAGTGGACGACGGTGACTCCGCGGTCGCCGAGCAGGCGGGCGTCGTCATGCCAGAGTCGGTTGACGTGAACGGCGAGCAAACCCGGGCGAAGAATTCCGGCGCGATCGAGCGCCTGAACCGGAGAGCCAAGGCCGCAGTCTTCCATGCAACGCTGCGAAGCCAGCCAGTCGAACATGGCGCCCCGGCGGTACATGAACATTTCGAATTCTGCGTCCGATTCCGCCACGTGAATGGTCACTGGCCAGCCGTCCGAGCGGGAAGCCTTGGCGACGGACGAGAGCAGGTCGGGCGTGGTGGAATACGGCGCGTGGGGTGAGAGCCCGAGGCCTCCGTTTCCGGGGCCGGTCCAACGCAGCAACTCGACCGCCTCGCGGACAATCTCCGGCGGCGAGAGGCGTGGACGCAGCGAGGTGAGTTCGAGGAAGGACCAGACGCGGAGCGGCGTGGACGCGCGGCAGGGGCCCAGCAGCTCGGGAACGGACTCGATGTTGGCGACGGTGGTGGTGCCGGTCTCGATCAGTTGCCGCGCACCCTCCAGCCACGAAACGGCGAACTCGCTGAATCCCCAGCCGGACTTGGCGGCGTGGATGGATTTCACCCACTCGGGGAAGTTCCGCGTGGGCGGGAGTTGGCCGGCGAGATGCGTGTAGTCGAGGTGGCAGTGCGCGTTGATCCAGCCGGGCATGAGCACCTGGTCGCCGAGGTCATGGACCGGACCCGACGTGGTGCGCCGCAGATCGGACCAGCGTCCGATTTCGACAATGCGCCCCTCTGAAATCAGAACCGCGCCGTCCTCCATGGGCGGCGCGGTGACTGGGACTACGATACGGGACCGCAGGAGCACGGTTCAGGCGTCCTTTCGACGGGCTTCCTTCAGGCGGGCGGCGACCTTGTGCTTCTTCGCCTTGGCCTTGCTGTGCTTGTGGCGCAGCTGCTGTTCGAGCTTCTTGGTCACGAGGTCGATGGCCGCGTAGAGATCCTCTTCCTTGTCCTCGGCGAAGAGGTCGTTGCCCCGGATGCCGAGGCGGATCGAGCACTTGAAGGTCTTGCTCGGGGTGCGCGGGGTGTGGTCCTTCTCCAGACAGACGCGGGCGTCGAGGAGCCATCGGTCGATGTGCTCCAATTTTTCGAGCTTCGCGAGAACGTGCTGCTCGATCGCGTCGGTCAGAGTGACGTTGTGAGTGGTCAGAATGAATTTCATGCCGAGGCGAAGGTGCGCGTGAGACGAGGAGTTTTCAACCGGCGAGTCGGAATTTGAGTCCCGTTCGATGGCTTGCGCCGGAGCTTCGAAATCGCTAAATACCGCGCTCCGACTGTCGCGGAAAACCAGTCGGCCGCTCCGGAATCGTCCGGGCACTCCCAAAACCGCATGCCTTCATCCATCATACCGTCCTCGCCTGGCGAGGGAACGCCGGGTCACCAAGCCCGGATCTCTGCGTATCTCGAACGCCTCCGCACCTGCATCGGGCAGTGGGTGGCCGAGGGCTTTGCCCCGGATGACGCCCGATTCGAAAGGCTCGTCCTCGAATTGTTCGCGCTGCAGTACGAGGCCAATCCGGTGTACCGATTCTGGTGCGTGTCGCGGCGGATCGATCCGTCGTCGCTGCGCTCGTGGCGGGAGGTTCCGGGGCTTCCGGCGGCGGCGTTCAAGGAATCGCCGGTGACCTGCCTGCGCGGAGACGGCATCACCACCTGGTTTCAATCGAGTGGCACCACGGGGCAGACGCCCAGCCGGCATTTCCACGATTCGGTTTCGCTTCAGGCCTACGAGGCTTCCTTCGAACCGTGGTTCCAGCATCACGCGCTCGACCGGTGGACGGACTCCGCGGTGAACCTGCGGTTGAGTTGGATTTCGCTCGTGCCCTCGCGGACCAACGCACCGCATTCGTCCCTCGCGTACATGATCGGGCGGCTGATGGATCGATTCGCTCCGTCGGGCTCGGCCACGGCGGGCATTGCGGGCGCGGACGGCCAGTGGGAGTTGGAGTCTGCAGTGCTGATTGGTGCGCTGGAGCGTGCCCAGGCCGAGAAGCGTCCTGTGTTCCTGCTTGGGACGGCGTTCAATGTGGTGCACCTGATGGATGCGCTGGAAGCGGCCGGGAAACAGTTTCGGCTGCCGGCGGGATCGCGCGTGATGGAGACCGGCGGCTACAAGGGACGCTCCCGCGTGCTCACCGCCGCGGAGCTCGCCCAGGGGATTCGAAAGTATTTGGGGATCCCGGCCCACGATGTCCTGACGGAATACGGAATGAGCGAGCTGAGTTCGCAGGCCTATTCCCGGTGGTCCGATGACACCGGGGCAGGGGTGCTGCAGCTTCCGCCGTGGGCCCGGGGAATGGTGATTTCTCCAGAGACGGGCCGTGAAGTTTCGGACGGGGAGACCGGACTCCTGCGGTTGATCGACACGGCCAACGTGGCGTCGGTGCTGTGTTTGCAGACCGAAGATCTCGCCGTGCGCCGCGGACGTGACTTTCAACTTTTGGGTCGCCGACCCACGGCAGAGGCCCGAGGCTGTTCCCTGATGTCGGTCTGACCCAACCGAACCCCCGCGTGCAACCCGCCCCCCACAACGTCCGCACCCTCTGGCTGGTCGGCATTTTGCATGCCTTCACGCATTTGTATCAGGTGGCGCTGCTGCCGCTTTACCTGCCGATTCGTGACGATCTACGCCTCGGGTCCACGGAGCAGGCCACGGGGTTGATGACGGTGATGATGATGGCCTATTACCTCCCGAGTTATCCGGTGGGAATGCTTGCCGACCGCATGAGCCGCAAGGCACTCCTGGCCTGGGGATTGTTTTTCAACGGACTCGGGTTTGTCGGCTTGGGGCTTTCAACGAGCTATTCCTGGGCGGTGGCCTCGGTGGTCATCGCAGGGCTTGGCGGTAGCTGCTTTCATCCGGCCGCCACGGCGCTGGTTGCCGGGTTGAATCCCACGCGGACCGGGAAGGCGTTGGGGTTGATCGCGATTGGGGCCAGCATTGGATTTCTCTCGGGACCTTTTCTGTCGGGCACGATGGCCGAGGCGTTCGGAAGCTGGCGTGTTCCGATTTTGGTCATGGGCGGGGCAGGTGTGGTGATGAGCGGCGTGTTTGCCCTGCTGGCCCGCGAGGCGGCGGTGGTGGTGGACCGGGCCGTGCCCTCGATTCCTTTGTTTCCGCGGGCGGCGTTCGCGTGGGTGTTTGCGGTGCTCGCGTTCTTGTTCTGCTGCCGCGATTTCGCCGGCAACAGCCTGGGGACGCTGGGATCGCTGTTTTTGCAGACCGCTCACGGCATGACGCCGCGTCGCGCGGGCATGATTCTGAGCTGCATTTTCATCGCATCGGCCGTGAGCAATCCGCTGTTTGGGCATTGGAGCGACAAGCGCCGGTTTCCCTGGATGATGGGCCTCGTGGGAATTTCGGCCGTTTTGTTTGCCGCGTTTCCGTGGCTTCCGGTTGCGGGAATCCCGTGGGCCTTCGTGCTCTACGGGGCGTTGTTTGTGGCGTCGTATCCGATCGTTGAGGCCGAGCTCATGCAATGCGTGCCCGACGCAGCGCGCGGACGTTTCTTCGGGCTGTTCATCACCGTGGGCGGCATGGGGGGAAATCTCTCCCACTGGATCACGGGAGCGTGGGTCGACCAAATGGGACGAAGCTCGCACGAGGCCGGGGCGTATCGACTCGTGTTTGGTGGTCTGGCCGCGTTGATGGCGGTGTCGTTGTTCGGACTGATTCCGCTCGCCTGGTTTCGTCGGCATCGCGGGGAGTATCCGCAACCGGCCGTGGCCGCAGTCCCGATGCCTTCGCGTGCCGATTGAATCTGAAGTCGCATGTCCCTTCCTGAACTCTTCCTGGCCGATCGTCCCGCGGGTGCGCCCACCACGCCGGCGCTGATCCGCGATGCGTGCATCGCGATCAAACGCAACCGTGCGCAATGGCTCGCGCCGCGCCGCACGCAGGATTTGATCGAGTGGATTGCCTACGCGGCGGAGCGTTGGCGGGATCCGTCGAACCCGTTTCGTCGTCGCGCACTGGAGCAGGGGCCGGCAGAAACTGGATTCGGCCGAACCACGCTGGAACGCGGACTCGACGGCTTGTTTGTGTCGCTGACCGCAGAAGCTCTCGGGGCATGGGTGGCCCAGGATCTTGGGGATGTGCGGCGATTGGATGAATTCTGCGGGCCGATGGGCGAACTGCGCCAAGGCCGACTGGCGCTCGCCCGCGGGCCCGAGCTGATTCTCAACATCGCCGCCGGCACGCTGCCGAACCCGGCGATCCTGTCGATGGTCGCCTCATTGTTGGTACGCTCAGCCCAGTTGATGAAATGCAGCGCGCGCGGGTCGCTGATTCCGCGCCTGTTTGCGCATTCGCTGGTGGATCTGGAGCCCAAGCTCGGGGCGTGTCTGGAGATTGCGGTGTGGCTCGGCGGTTCCCCGGAGCTGGAGGCCGCTGCGTTTGCGGAGGCGGAATGCGTCACGGTGCACGGATCGGATGAGACGATTGCCTCGATCCGCTCGCGATTGCCCGGATCTGCTCGCCTGCTCGCGTATGGGCATCGGTTGAGCTTTGGCTTTGTTGGAGCGGAGATGCTGTCGTCGTTCAGTGCCCGCAAGGTGGCGGAGAAGGCGGCGAACGACATCGCGGCGTGGAACCAACTCGGGTGCCTTTCGCCGCATGTGATTTATGTGGAGGACACCGGGGCGGTGTCGGCGGAGGGATTCGGCGAACTGCTGGCATCGGCCTTGGAAGCCCGCGAGGCGGCGGATCCCCGCGGGGCATTGCCTGCCGAGTCGGCCTCGGCGATTTCAGGACGTCGGTCTCTGCATGAAATGCGCGAAGCGCGGTCGAAGGTGGCGCACGACGAAGCGGTGACCGCGCCGAGAGGGGTGTTCTTTCCGGTGCCGGACCACGGCACGCGCGTGTGGAGCAGTCCGGAGTCCACCGCATGGACCGTGGTGTACGAGGCCGACCCCCGGTTTCACGCATCGTGCCTCAATCGCTTCATCACCGTGAAGCCGTGTCGGGACCTCAGGGATGCGCTGCGTTATTCCGACAATGTTCGCGGCAAGGTGAGCACGGTGGGCCTGGCGCTCACGGAAAGCCGCGCGGCCGAGGCCGCGCTGGTGCTGGCGAATTGGGGCGTGACCCGGATTTGTCCCATCGGCCGTATGCAGGAGCCGCCGGTGTCGTGGCGTCACGACGGGCGTCCCTCGCTGGGCGACCTGGTCACCTGGACCGATTTTGAAACCTGACCTTTTGATTCCATGGAACTGAGAAAGACTTTTCAAATCGAGGCCGCCCACAGCCTTCCGCGCGTGCCGGCGGGCCACAAATGCGCGCGCCTGCACGGCCACAGTTTTCAGATCGAAGTGATCGTGGAGGGACCGGTGGATCCGCAGTTCGGCTGGGTGATGGATTATGCCGACATCAAGGCCGCCTTCCGTCCTCTGTACGAGCAGCTCGATCACAATCATCTGAACACAATTCCGGGGCTGGAGAATCCCACCAGCGAAGTGCTGGCGGGCTGGGTGTGGGATCGATTGAAGCCGGCGCTGCCGTTGTTGAAGGAGATCCGCGTGGCTGAGACCTGCAACTCGAGCTGCGTGTATCGCGGGCCGCTCGTGGGTTGAATTCGAGCCGAACGCATCGTCCGTCTTGCCAGCGTGGCGCGGAGGGGCACCCTTGGCGCATGTCAAAGATGCCCCGTCGCAAATTTCTCTCCGGTGCGGCCACCGCCCTTGTCGGCGGCCGTTTGATCCAGAACGCCAGCGGCGCTCCGATGCTGCCGGTGGCGGAATTGACGGGTGCGGCTCCGCTCATTGTTTCCACCTGGCCGTTCGGCAAACCGGCGAACGAAAAGGCGCTCGAAGTGCTGCGGGCCAATGGCAGCGGGCTGGACGCGGTGGAGGCGGGGATCCGCGTGACGGAGTCGGATCCGAACAACGCCAGCGTGGGCCTGGCCGGCATTCCCAACGCCGACGGCGTGGTGCAGCTCGACTCGTGCATCATGAGTGGTCCGGGCCACCGCGCGGGCAGCGTCGGTGCGTTGAGCGGGTTCCGACATCCCATCTCGGTCGCCCGGGCGGTGATGGAAAAGACCAAGCACGTGATGCTGGTCGGCGATGGTGCGGCGGCCTTTGCGGCCAAGCATGGATTTGAAAAAGGTCCCAAAGTTTCCCCGGGGCAATTCGCCGCGTGGAAGCGTTGGAAGGCGGAACAAAAGCGCGCAGAGAAGAATCACGACACCATCGCCCTGATTGCGCTGACCCCGTCGGGCGACGTCTTCGGCGGATGCTCCACCAGCGGCTGGGGCTACAAGCTTCCGGGGCGGCTGGGCGATTCCCCGATCATTGGCGGCGGATTGTACGTGGACAACGAAGTCGGTGCAGCGGGGGCCACCGGGCTGGGTGAAAACGTGATGCGGTATTGCGGCACGTTCCTGGTGGTGGAGTTCATGCGCCAGGGCATGCATCCGCAGGACGCCTGCCTGGAAACGATTCGTCGCATCGCGCGGTTGGATCCGAAGGGATTCGATCTCTCGATCAACTTCATTGCCCTCGATCGCAAGGGCCGCTTTGGCGCGGCGGGAACGGGAACCGGGTTCGAATACTCGGTCACGTGTCCGAGCTTTAGCCGGGTGATCCAGAGTCCTGGGGTGACCACCGCGGACATCGGTCCGGTGGGCGGAAATCGGAAGTAAATTCCGCACTCCAATTTTGGTCCGACGGCTGGCAATCCCGCGGTTCCATGCGATGGTCGGGCATTCATGCAGACCATCCTTCATTGGTTCCGTCGGGACCTGCGAATCACGGACAACACCGCGCTCCACGAGGCCGCGACCCGCGGTCAGCGTCTCGTGCCGGTGTACGTGCTGGATCCGGCGCAACTGGCGCGTGAGGACCTCGGCGCGGCGAGTCTCACCTTCGGGTTGAAATCGCTGGAGTCCCTGCGTGCCAATCTGGAGGCGCTGGGACATCGGCTGATCGTGCGACACGGTTCGCCGCACGAGGAGCTCCCCAAGCTCGCCCGCGAAGTGGATGCGGCGGCCGTCCTGGCCAATCGGGAATACGAACCCGGCTGGGTAGCCACGGATCGGAAGGTGGCGTCGGCTCTTTACGCCGCCGGAATCGGATTCGAGCTGTTCAAGGACCGCGTGGTGCGCGATGGCTCGGAGCTGCTGACCGGACAGGGCAAGCCGTACACCGTGTTCACCCCGTACTCGAAAGCGTGGCGCACGCATCCGATCGCCGCCCCGGTTTCAAAATTGAAACGTGCGGTGAATCCGGTTCCGCAAACGGTGCACAGCGAACCGGTGCCGCGGGATTCCGCGAGCCTCGGGCATCCGTGTCCCCACGCGATTCCTCCGGCTGGAGAACACGCCGCACTGGAGGCGTTGAAGGCATTCCTAAAGGGGCCGGTGTATCAATACGACCGGGCGCGGGATTTTCCTGCGGAAGCGACCGGGACCTCGCGTCTGTCGCCGCATCTCAATTGGGGCACGGTGGGAATTCGGACGGTGATGTCGCGTCTCCAGACCGCACGCGCAGAAGCGCCGCCGGGAGGGGAACGCGGATGCATCGTGTGGGAGACCGAATTGATCTGGCGCGAATTCTACTCGCAGATCCTTGCGAGCTTTCCGCATGTGGCGACCTCGTGCTTCCGTCCGGAATACGCGGCGTTGAAGTGGGAGGGGACCGATGCGTGGTTCGAAGCGTGGTGCGCGGGACGGACCGGATTTCCCATCGTGGATTCAGCGATGCGCTGCCTCAACGCGACCGGGATCATGCACAACCGTCTGCGCATGATTGTGGCGATGTTCCTCACCAAGGATCTGCTGATTTCGTGGCAGCGCGGGGAGCGTTATTTCATGCACCGGCTGCTGGATGCGGACCTCGCCGCGAACAGCGGGGGATGGCAATGGAGCGCGGGGTGCGGAACGGATGCGGCACCGTATTTCCGGATCTTCAACCCGACCACGCAGGGGCTCAAATTTGATCCCGATGGACAGTTTGTCCGGGAGTGGGTTCCGGAATTGCGATCGCTGCCGGCGGATTTGATCCACGAGCCGTGGTCGAATCCGGTGCTGACGGCATCAACGGGGTATCCGCGTCCGATCGTGGACCACGGGGTGCAGCGCAACCGCTGCCTGGCCATGTTCCAGGCGGTGAAGGGAAAACCCGCCGCCGGAGAGACGGAATAATCGAACGAGGCGAACCGGTTTCGCGGCGTCGCCCGTCCTGCGTTACTTCCGCGCGAGCTTTGCGAGGCGGGCGCGGGTTTCGCCCTGGAGCTCGTCGATCTCGGGCTGCACGTCGCGCCGGGTCTCGGCGTTCATGCGATCGATGAACAGCAACCCGTTCAAGTGATCGACCTCGTGCTGAACGGCACGGGCCAGCAGGCCGGCGGCCTTGAAGGAGAAGGTTTCGCCGCGCTCGTTCAGGGCGGTGACCTCGACTTCATCGTGGCGTTCCACATCGCCGAAAATTTCCGGGAAGCTGAGGCATCCCTCGGGGCCGCTCACGCGCGGACCGGAGGCGGTGACGACCGGGTTGATGAGCACGAGCGGCATGAACGATTCGACATCGGCCGGCGTGCCCTGGAGCCACAGTTTGCTGGGGCGATCGGTGATGCCTCGGACGTCGATGACCGTGAGTTGAATGGCGCGTCCGACCTGCTGCGAGGCCAGACCCACTCCGCGGGCGGCCTTCATGGTGTCGAACATGTCGGCGATGAAGCTGGTGATTTCGGGCGTGATCGCCTCGATTCGGGCGCCTTTGCGGCGAAGGACCGGATCTCCGTATTTGACGACAGGGAGGACCATGGGAGGGCGTACTCTAGTGGGGAATGAAACGGCTTAAACTGCTTATTCTGCGGGCCAGTGGCGCATGAAGCTGGCCAGCTGCTCGATGGAGGGGCTTTGCGCGGTGCGGACATAATGGCCGCTGGTGCTGACGCCGCAGAGCAGGCTGGAGGCGTTGTCGAGGCCGAGAAGTTTTCCGAGGCAGAAGCCGCTGTTGAAGTGATCGCCCGCTCCGGTGGTGATGCGGGGCTTCTTGCACAGCGATCCGGCCACGACCACGGCCTTGCCATCGGACACCGCGCAGGCGTAGGCGGTGGGATGGATGACCAGGGTCTCCACCGGCACGCGCTTCTGGATTTCGGTCCCGAGCACTGCGAGTTCCTCCGCGGTGGTGGGGGAGGATTTGATTCCGAGCACGTGCCCGATTTCGACCGCCTCCTTTTCGTTCAGACCGAGGATGCAATCGAAGTGGGACTGGAACTTCAGGATGAGATCAAGAGCCCGGCGGATGTCGGCCTCGACACGTTTCTCCGGATCCGCGAGATCAAAAAAGATACGGCGACGCGGGCCGGTGAGCTTGGGGAGGATCTCCGACTGGATCGATTCCCAGATGTCGCTCATGTAGGGAAGCATGGTCCAGTTGACGAACCCGACGAGGCTCGCGGTGTTCATCTGGGCCAGGAACCGTTCGCGGCCGAAGCGTTCCATGAGGTTGGTCCAGTTGACCTCCTTCAGGGTGTAGTGCTTTCCGACCATGATCTTGCCATCGGTGAATTCGAGGGCGTCGGTGAGGCCTGCACCACAAATGGTATGGACGTTGGCGCGCTGGGCGAAGGGGGCGAAGACGGGATGAAGGGCCGGCCATCCGAGGGAGCCGACGTAGGTGACGGCAATGCCGAAATGGGCGAGGGCGTTGGCCATGATCGGGCCGTTGCCGCCGAGCTTGGTCATCACGTTGACCAGTTCCACGTTGGTGCTTTTGCCGGCGGCGGCTGCGAGACGCGCGGCGTAGGCGGCGATGGTGGGAACGCAGTCGTAGTGCTCGGCATCCTGACGGCGGTCCACGACGTGAAGGATCTCATCCACGAATCCGTCGAGACCTACGAATGCGGTCAGCGGGGGCGAGCTTGCGGCGGCAGCGGTCAGCGCATCAGCGACCGAAGATCGAAACTCTTGAGATTGGATCATGGTGGGGGTGGTGCCGGTTCAAGGCACCGGATCAGTCCAGCGGAACACCGAGCAACGCGAGAACCCGATTGAGTTCGTCATCACTCGAAAAGCGGATTTCCAACGAACCACGCCCGGTTCGATACCTAAGTCCGACCTTGGTGGCAAACCGCTCGCGAAGGCGGTTTTCCAGGTCCACGACGAAGAGGTCGCGTCCGGCGGCCACCGGTGCAGTGGAGCCAGGTTTTGGGGCGGTCTCGGGCGCGATGAGCCGGGCGGCGAGTTCTTCGGTCTGGCGGACACTGAGGTTAGCGCTGAGGACGCGCTCAAAGGCGGCGAGCTGGTTCTTCGCATCGGCGATGCCCAGCAGGACCTTGGCGTGTCCGACTGAAAGCCGGCCGTCGCGGAGCGCGGTCTGGGCGGCGGGGGGAAGCTTGAGCAACCGGAGGGCATTGGCCACGGCGGCGCGGGAGCGTCCCACGCGCGCGGCGATGTCTTCCTGGGTGAGGGAAAATTGCGAGGCGAGCTGCGAGTAGCCGAGGGCTTCCTCGATGGGATTGAGATTCTCGCGCTGGAGATTCTCAACAAGGGCCAACTCGAGCACCTCGCGATCGGAGGCCACGCGTTCCACGATGGGAACCTCGGTGAGCCCGGCCAATTGCGCGGCGCGCCAGCGGCGTTCGCCGGCGATCAATTCGTAGCCGTTCGGGCTGGAGCGGACGATGAGGGGCTGGACGATTCCCTGTCGGCGAATGGATTCCGCGAGTTCTTCGAGGGATTCCGCGGTAAAGTCTTTTCGCGGCTGAAGCGTGCTCGGATGCACCCGGGCCACCGGCACGCGAAGCACAGATCCGCCG
Source organism: Verrucomicrobiota bacterium (assembly GCA_947454705.1). Taxonomy (GTDB): domain Bacteria; phylum Verrucomicrobiota; class Verrucomicrobiia; order Limisphaerales; family UBA9464; genus CAIVQB01. Next base: position 27,174 of record CANGKZ010000029.1, on the reverse strand, counting down.
GGCGCCGCTGCGGGTGCGGGTGTGGCCGGCGACGCTGTGGAAGCCGACGACTGCGCCGGCGCTGCGGGCGCGGATTTTGCACCGCCACCCGAGAGCAGTGCTCCCAAACCCCGTCCCAACGCCGGTTTCGACATGAGCTTCAGAGTAGGAAGGCCGCCCCGGTCACAAAAGCATTTTGAGGAAACATCGGAAGGGGAGGTGGATCAGCCCTTCAGCCCGAAATGCCGGTGCACCTCGGGAATGGTGACCGCGGGATCCGCGTGCAGCAGGGCGCGCCAGCCGCGGGCGGCCCCGGCCTGGATGTTTTCCAGCCGATCGTCGATGTACACCAGGTCGGATCCACGGGCGCCGGCCATGGCTTCCATGGCTTCATAGATCCGGGAGTCCGGCTTCATCGAACGCACTTCGTAGCTGTAGATGTAGCCGGTGAATCCGCCGAAAAACGGGAATTTGCTCCGGATTTTGCGGATCGCGAGTTCGTTGGTGTTGGAAAAGATGTAGGTCGGGATGCCGCTCGCTTCCAGGCGCTGCTGGAGCGCGATCATGTCCGGAATTTCCCAGAAGATGTCGCCGAAAGTGTGGTGGAAGAGGTCTTCCGGGCCGTGGTAGCCGGTCACGGACCGCACCTCGGCCAGGAATTCCTGCGTGGTCATCAATCCGGTTTCGTACCGGTGGAGCAGGGGAGTCTGATCGATGATGCGCTTGAACTCCGCGGGCGGCACCTGGCTGAGCGGACCAAGCGTGGCGGCGGCGCGGTGGTAATCGAACTCGAGCAGCACTTTTCCGAGATCGAAGATAACGGCTTTGGGAGCACTCATGCGCAACAGAAACGGGTCGGCTTGGCGGACAAAAAAGGAGGTCGATCAGCGGACATCGCGTCGCCCTTCGAGCGCGCGGGTGAGGGTCAATTCGTCGGCGAATTCGAGTCCACTGCCCGCGGGCAGACCCTGGGCCAGACGGCTGACGCGCAGGTCGGCCGAGTTCAGCAGCGTGGCGAGGTACGCGGCGGTGGCGTCGCCCTCGACATCGCTTCCGAGCGCCAGGATGACTTCACGCGCGGTGCCTTCGGCCACGCGCTGTTGCAGCTCGGCGATTCGAAGATCCTCGGGACCCACGCCATTGAGCGGGCTCAGCTTGCCTCCGAGCACGTGATACACGCCGCGGAAGGTGCCCGACTTTTCCAAGCTGATGACATCCAGCACGCGCTCCACCACGCAGAGCAGGGTGGTGTCGCGTTTGGAATCGGAACAAATGGGGCAGGGCGAGGCCTCCGCCAATGCACCACAAACGGTACAGGTGACGGTGCGGGAGCGTCCCTCGACCAGGGCGTTGGCGAGGAGCTGGACCTGGGCCGGATCCGACTGGACCAGGTGCAGGGCGAGTCGCTCGGCGGTGCGGGGGCCGACCCCGGGGAGTTGCCCCAGGGCGGCGGCGAGCTGGCGGACCGGCTCGGGGAGCGAACTCACATCAGGCCCGGAATGCTGAAGCCCTGGGTGACGGCGCCCAGTTCGCGATTGGCGGTCTCCTTGGCCTTGACCATGGCGTCGTTGACGGCGGTAAGGATCAGGGCTTCGAGGAACGCGACGTCCTGGGGATTGACCGCGTCGGGCTGGATCGAAATAGAGGCGAGGGTCTGGTCGCAGCGGGCGACGACCTTCACGGTGCCGCCGCCGGCGATGCCTTCGACGGTCTTGTTCGTGAGTTCCTGTTGGACGCGCTCCATCTGCTGTTGCATGCGCGTCGCCTGCTTCATGAGTTTTCCGATGCCGGACATGGGAGGATCTTGGAGAGGAAGGATTGGGTTGGCGACTGGGAATTGATCCGGTCCGCCGCACGGGAAGGACCGAAAAAAATGAAAAGGATTACGTTTCGATGCCCGGGGCGCGGACATCGACGAGCTGCCCCTTGAAGACTTCGAGGGCCTGTTGAATCAGCGGATCCTTGAGGAATTCCTCCCGGTTCAGCTGGATCGGCGCGACCTTAACGGGCTTGGCTTCTGGGGCTTTGACCGGAGCAGGCGCGGGACGCGATGGGGCGGGCGCTGGAGCGGATCCTGATCCGGCCGAAGGGGGCGGAGTCGGGGGCGGCGTATCGAGGGCGACGAGGCTGACCGAGCGATCCCCGAACCCGAGTTCGGAGAGTTTGGCGGTGAGCTGGGGTTCGTCGCGCTTCGGATCCAGCAGGCTGAAGTGTTCGGCCGAAACTCCAATCGTGAGCCGCCGCGGGGTCATGGAGACCGGTCGGCCCTCCGCCAGCATGATGCGCTGGGTCGGGGACAATTTCGCGACCAACGCTTGGAAGATTGCTTCCATGTCGTCGGGAATCTGAACTGCCGCGGGCGCCGGGGCTGGTGCAGGAGTCGAAGCTGGCGCCGGCGCAGGGGCCGGAGCGGCGGGGGCTGCAGCGGTCGGTGCGGGCGCGGGAGCAGGCGTCGGAGCCGGTGCGGGTTTCGGAGCAGGAGCAGCAGCAGGAGCTGGAGTTGTTGCCGGTGCTGCGGCTGCGGGAGCGATTGGCGAAGCGGCGCGTGCGGGCGCGGGTGCCGCCGATGCAGCCGGGCCGGCGCCGTCGCGCAGGGCCTTCAACTGCTTGAGCACCTGATCGAGGCTCGTGGCTTCGCGGGCCTGGATGGCCTTGAGGACGGTGACCTCGAGGAAGATTCGCTTGGAGGCGGATTCGCGCTGGCGTCCATCGGCGGCTGAGAGGACTTCGAGAATCCGCGTGAGCGGCTCGGTCTCGATTTTCGAGGACTGCGCCGAAAGCACGATCAATTCTGGTTCACCTACTTCGAGCAACCCGGGGTCGCCCTTGGAAATCTGGAACAGCAGCAGGTTTCGAAAATGATTCAGCAGGTCGCCGAGCAGGCGGCCGAGGTCCTTGCCGCTGCGGGCGAGGGTGTCGAGCAGTTGCAGGGCGCGGGCGGATTCGCCTTCGAGAATTGCGGTGGTGAGGTCGAGCAACTGCGCCCGTGCGGCGAGGCCGAACATCGAGAGCACGTCGGACTCGACGATGGTGTTGCCGCAAAAACTGATCAGCTGATCGAGGGTCGATTCGGCATCGCGCATGCCGCCGTCGGCACCGCGGGCGATGGCCTGCAGGGCGGCGTCCTCGACGGTCACGCCTTCCTTGCCGGCGATCCAGGCGAGGTGTTTGACGATCAGGGCCGCGGGGATGCGGCGAAGGTCAAAGCGCTGGCAGCGGGAGAGGATCGTCACCAGGACCTTTTCCGGGTCGGTGGTGGCGAAGAGGAATTTCACATGCGCGGGCGGCTCCTCGAGCGTTTTCAACAGGGCGTTGAACGCCGCGGTTGAGAGCATGTGAACTTCGTCGATGATGTAGATCTTGAACTTCGACGAAGCGGGGGCGAAGCGGGCGGTCTCGCGGAGTTCGCGGACCTGTTCAACACCGTTGTTCGAGGCACCGTCGATTTCCAGGACGTCGAGCGATCGGCCTTCGGTGATTTCCTTCACCCGCGGATCGGCATCGTCGAAGTCGGGCTTCGGGCCAGCGGTGCAGTTCAGGGCCTTGGCGAAAATGCGGGCGAGCGTGGTCTTGCCCGTGCCGCGGGGGCCGCAGAAGAGGTAGGCGTGGGCGATGCGACCGGCGCGGATGGCGTTGGCGAGCGTCTGGGTGACGTGCTCCTGGCCGACCACGTCCTCAAACCGTTGAGGACGGTATTTGCGCGCTAAAACCTGGTAGGACACCTGTCGTCGGGACGTTGGAGGTTCGCGGGCTGACGGTTCTAACTGGACCAGAGTCCAAGGACTGGGACGGACGAATCGACTGCGCTGCGTTTGTTTACGGCCAAAAAAGTGAAGGGAACCAGGGTGACCACGGCAGACGGGAGCAAGTTACCGTTGCTGCCTTCCGGCCCTGGCGGGGTTCACAAGTCCGCGTTCCATGGGCCCTGGCGGCGCGGAATGTGGTCATCTGCGGCGACGGGAGCAAGCTGGGAATTTTTGAAAAAGTGCGCGACCTCCGGCCACCGACCCATTCTCATCGCCTTTTCCGCGCAACTTTTTCCCAGCCGGAGAGTTCAACTCGACGTCGCCACGCGATATTCATGGGCCATACGCCACTCCAGACCATTCTCGAACGCGCCGGACTCGCCACCAGGGCGCAGTTCGCCGATTGGAACTCCGCCTGGCGGAAGGTCAACGAAGCCCGCACGGAGCCCGGTGGCGAGGGGCAGTTGGCGTTCTTCGCCCGGGAGGCCGGCATGTCGGAGGATCAATTCCTTCAGAAGCTCGCGGTCGCCGTCGGCTGGCCGTATGTCGAGCTGGCCCGCCTGACTCCGGATCCCGCCGCCCGGAAACGCATTTCCACCAAGGTTGCGTTCCAGTTTTCTTTGATCCCGATCGCCGAAGATGCGCAAGGCCTGCAGGTGGCCACCCACGATCCTTTCGATCCCGCGATGCAGGCAGCGGTGGCCTTCGATGCGCGTGGTCCGGTTCGGTTCGCGCTGGCCACACGGGCTGAGATCGAGAAGACGCTCAAGAAGTACTACGGCGTCGGTGCGGAGACCCTCGACGAAATGGCCGAGGACGAGCCGCTGGAACTAGAAATTTCCTCCGATCGCGAAATCACCGGGGACGATCAGGACGCCAGCGTCATCAAGTTCGTCAACCAGGTCATCTGGGAAGCGTTCAAGGATCGCGCCACGGACATTCACTTTGAGCCGTCGGAGGATGAACTCCGCATCCGATACCGCATTGACGGCATCCTGCACCAGACCCCGCTGCCGCCGCAGATCAAGCGGTATCAGGCGGCGCTGATTTCGCGCATCAAGGTGATGAGCGGAATGAACATCGCCGAGAAGCGCCTGCCGCAGGACGGTCGAATCAACGTCCGGATCAAGGGCGAGGAAATCGACATCCGCGTGTCCACGGTCCCGACCGTTTGGGGCGAGTCGGTTTCGCTGCGTTTGCTCACCCGCGGTAAGATCTTTTTTGGTCTGGAACGCCTCGGTTTCGCCCCCGACGAGGAAAACGCGATCCGCGACATCATCGTCAAGCCGCACGGGATCTTCCTGGTCACCGGGCCGACCGGTTCGGGCAAGTCCACGACGCTCTACGCGTTCCTTTCGACGATCAACTCAGTCACCAAACGCATCATCACGATCGAGGAACCGGTCGAGTATGAGCTCAAGGGCATCAATCAGATCCCGGTGCGATCTGACATCGGCCTGACCTTCGCGATGGGGCTGCGTCATATTCTCCGCCAGGATCCCAACGTGATCATGGTCGGCGAAATCCGCGACCTCGAGACCGCCGAAATCGGCATCCGCGCGGCGCTGACCGGTCACTTGGTGTTCAGCACGCTTCACACGAACGACGCCCCCAGCGCGTTCACTCGCTTGATCGACATGGGCATCGAGCCGTTCCTCGTGGCGTCGTCGCTCGAGGCGGTCATGGCTCAACGTCTGGTTCGTACCATTTGCCCGCATTGCAAGATCCCGCAGAAGCTGGATCGCGATTATCTGGTGAAGTGCGGGTTCCCCGAGGCGGAACTGGACACGGCGGTGTTCTGGAAGGGCGAGGGATGCGAGGAGTGCCGTCAGCTCGGATACCAGGGCCGGACTGGCATTCATGAACTTTTGTTGGTGAACGATGCGATCCGCCCGCTGGTGATGAACCGGGCGGCGGCTTCGACGATCGCGATGGCGGCCCGGGCCCAGGGCATGCGGACGCTGCGTGACGACGGCTGGCGCAAGGTGCGGGCCGGGGTCACGACGGTGGAGGAAGTCCTGCGCGTGACGCAGAACGAGGAGCATGTCCGCAGTCTGGTTGAGGAAAGGGTGCGCTGACCATGAAGGCCAACTCTCCCCGCTTCCAAAACTGCAACGTGGTTTCGCTTTTCGGCGGACCGCGGACGGCTTGGCGATTTCAGGTTAAATCGGGTGAACCGGTGGCGGCTGGAATGCTCCCGGTGGAATCGGGAAAGCCGCTTCCTTCGGTGATCGCCGGACGCGACTGGCGTCAGCTGCTTCAGCCCCAGTTGAACGTTGCCTGGCTGCCGGCGGACTCGGTGTTCGTCCGTGTGGTCGATCTCCCGTCGTCGAATGCGGAAGAAATTCAGGGCATGATCGAGTTTCAGCTCGAACGCCTTTCCCCGCTTCCTCCGGCCCAGGTGGTTTGGACCGTGGAAACGGTGGAGTCTGCTGCTGGGTCTGTGAATGCCGCTTCGCCTGCGGAAGGCGGCGTCGCGCCGACGACCACCGCGTGGGTCACGTTGGTGGCTCGCAGCGCGGTGGAGGATCTGCTCGGGCGCCTGCTCCAAGAGGGCTACGTGGCGGATCAGCTCGAGTTCCCGCTGGTGCGCGAATTGAAGGGATGCCGTCCGGATGCGGATGGATTGTGGCTGGTGGTGGATGCAATTCCGACCGGCCGCTCGATTCTCGCGGGATGGTATCTCGGCGGGCGCTGGCGTGAGGTGGGATTGATTCATCTTCCCGAAGGCGCCGAAGCATCGGCTCATTTGGTGGAGCAATTGACCCGCGTGGCCTGGGCCGGCGAGTGGAACGGCTGGCTGCAGGCGCTTCCTGCGGTGACCGTGCTGTCCGCTCCCGGGGCTGCGGCGGATTTGGAATCGGCGCTCGTGGAATGGTCGGGCCAGCCGGTGAAACTTTCCCCGCGGATGGATCCGGCCCGAGTGGCGGAGTCTGCGGCGCGTCGTCAGTTGATTGAAAAACCCCGGTCGTTAATTCCGGAGGAGATCGTTCAGAAGCGTCGCAACGAGTTCATTGATTCGCTTTGGATTCGCGCGCTGTCGGTGGCGGCCGTGCTGTATCTGGCCTTCGTCTTCTGCTTCATGATCGGACTGAAGGTGCAGGAGTACCGGCTGGATTCGGTTCGCGATGCCGGCAATGCGATTGCGGGGAGCTACACCAATGCGCTCCAGACCAAGGCGCAGGTGGCGATCCTTCAGGATCAGGTGGCGCTCCGATTTGCAGCGCTCGATGCGTGGCGTGCGGCGATTGAAGCCCTGCCGGAAACGCTCAATCTCACCCAGCTCGATTTTACCCGGGGTCGCGCTTTGGAACTCACCGGCACGGTCAACGCCGACAACACCGCCGAGGTCACCAAGTTCAATTCGGATTTGAAGAAGATCGAGCTGAACGGCCAGCCCCTCTTCGCCAAGGTGGATCCTGCAACCTTTTTCCCGGCTCAGGGCGCTGGCGGATCCGTCCGCTGGAGCTTCAAGGCAGAACTCAAACGCGCTGAAACGCCATGAGCCAGACTGATTCCACTCCCGCGGCCCCCGCCGCCCAGCGCAGCGCGTTGCTTGGCTGGCTCGATCGACTGAACCTGGATCCGCAGGAACGTCGGCTCGTGCTCGGCGGCGTGGTGCTCCTCGCGCTGGTGCTGAATTACTGGATCATCTGGCCCTACTTCGGGGAGTGGTCGAAGTTGACGACCGAGATCGACAAGCAGGAGCGGCGTCGATCGCAGTTCGCCGTGGAACTGGGCAAAAAGGCCACCTACGAGCGTCAATTGAAGGACCTGCAGCGCACCGGCGCCGGCGGAGTGCTCGAGGAAGAGCAGGCGAACCGCGTGCAGTCCTCGATCTATACCGAGGCGGCGACCCGCGGCGTGAGCGTGGTGCGATTGACTCCGAACCGGGCGCTGAGTCAGACGAATGCGTTTTTTGATGAAGTGTCGATGACCGTTGAAGTCATCGCGGGTGAAGGTGAGTTGGTGGATTTCCTCCACTCCTTGGGAGCGGGCGACTCGATGATCCGGGTTCGCGAATTGAACCGCCTCCGGCTGGATTCTTCCCAAACCCGACTTCAAGCAACCATGACCTTGGTTGCCAGTTTCCAAAAGAAGCCCAAGGCGCCTCAAGCGCCTCCGGCGAAACGGCCGGCTCAACCGGTGGTTGCCCCCAAGGGCGCTCCCGCGGCTCCAGCCACCAACAAGCCCGCCAAGAAATAGGAAGGACTCCTCCTGTGAACTCGATCCCGCTTCGTCTCCTTGCCGGCCTGACTTTGGCCCTGCTGGCCGCCTCGCCAGTTGCCGCCCGTCAGGCCCCTCCGGGTCTGCCCCAGCGGCGCCCGGTGTCGGACGTCCGCACCAACAACGCTCCCGGTGCCCCCGGTGCGCCGGGCGCGGTCCCCAATTCCGCCAGTGCCGCTTCCCCGCGGTTGCCTGCGATTCCTGGAAATTTCCCGCGCCCTGTTCCTCCGCCCACGACTCCCGGCGCTCCCGGGGCAACGTCCGCGGCAGGTGCTGTTCCGCCCCAGAACGGCGGTTTCCAACCTGCTCCCGGCGGACCGGGGGCCAATGCAGGAGCCGACGCAGATGCCTCGGGCGATGCCGATGAATCGGTGATTTCGTTCAAGCAGATGCCGATGAACCAGTTCCTCGATGAGTACTCGGTGGCCTCGGGCCGCATCGTGCTTCGCGGTACCGGACTCCCCCAGGCGCAGATTGATTTCAATGCCCGCATGAAGCTCACCCCGGAGGAGCGCGTGCAGATGTATGACACCATTCTGGCGTTGAATGGTGTCACCATGATTCCGACCGGTGACAAGGCGGTCCTCGCCGTGCCCACCGCGCAGGCCATGCAGGAAGGCGGCGCGTTCAGCCGGGCCACGAATTCGGCCGCGTATCCGGAAGCCAGCCAGTTCGTCACCCACATTGCCCAGGTGAAGCACATCCAGGTGGAGGAGGCGGTTGAGACCCTCAAGGGCTTTGCCAAGAATCCGAATGGCATCATCGGACTGCCCAGCACCAAGACGCTCGTGCTCCGCGATTACGCGATCAACGTGAAGCGCATGCTCGAAATCCTGACCAAGGTGGATGTCGAGGTGGAACAGGACTTCGTGTTGGAAGTGATCAGCATCAAATATGGGCGGGTGGAGGACATCTACACCACCATGAGCAGCGTCATCGGAGGAGGTGGCGGTGGTGGAGCCGCGTTGACCGGAGCCGGAAGCAGTCTCGGCGGGGGCTTGGGCGGAATGGGTGGTGGCATGACCGGCCGCGGACGAGGTGGATTTGGCAGCAGCGGCGGCCTCGGAGGCTACGGCAGTTCTTCGGGCATTCGCGGTTCCGGCTACGGCTCCGGCGGATACAGCTCCGGAGTGGGTGGCTACGGCGTGGGAACCAGCTATGGCAATTATTCCGCCGGCAGCTACACCCCGCAGGCCAATGGAACCACGGTGATCTCCCCGGGTGCCGCTGGTGCGGCGACCGCAGCCGGTGGGCGGGCGGGAACTCTCGCCGGTCGATACAATCAGGTGAACCGCGGCGGTGCCGGCGCACTCGGCGCCCAGATGGAACCGCTGGTGACCGATGCTCAGATCACTCCCGATCCGCGTTCGAATTCCCTCATCGTGTACGCCAGCAAGAAGGACCTGGCCACCATCAAGCGCGTGCTGGAAAAGGTGGACACGCTTCTCCCTCAGGTGCTCATCGAAGGCATCGTGATGAACGTCGCTCTCGGCAACAGCCGCACCTTCGGGGTCACCGCCGGACAGCGGCCCAAGAAGTTCAACGACACGGTCACGGGTGGAGGCAGTATCAATAATGATTCGGGCAATCTCGGTGGCGGAATCAATTTCCTGAAGGGTGCGCTGACCAACGGTACGACCTATGCCTCCGGCGCCGGCGCCGGCTACTCGGCGATCCTCGGCAACAACTGGGACGTGACGGTGAATGCCGCCGCGACCGACAGCCGCGTGGACATCATCCAGCGCCCGCGCATCATTACTTCGCACGCCGTGTCCGCCTCGTTCTTCTCCGGCAGCCAGATCCCGTTCCAGCAGGGCGGATATAACTACGGCGGTGTGGCGAGCTACCAGTACACCACCATCCCGGTGGGTATCACGCTGTCGGTGACCCCGTTCGTGACCCCCGACAACCTCGTGGTGATGCAAGTCTCGCAGAGCATTTCCGGTGTGTCCGCTGGAGCCAATGCCTCCACCGGAGCACCTCCGACGACCGACAACAAGGAGGCTGAATCCATCGTAACGGTGCGCAGTGGCGACGTGATCCTCATGGGCGGCTACCTCGACAACAACCGCACCACCGCCAACTCCGGGGTGCCGTATTTGAAGGACATCCCGCTGCTTGGAAACCTGTTCAAGAACAAGTCGAACTCGGGATCCAAGACCGAGCTGATGATCCTGGTGCGGCCCACCATCCTGCCCAAGCCGTCGGATGTGGCGAATTACACCCGCGAGCAGCGCGAAAGCTCTGGCAACATCCAGAAGCTGGAGAAGGACTTTGGAACTGACGACGCCAAGAGCCGCCGGGACGCCAAGAAGCTGAAGGGTAAACCCAGCGCGACCGACAAGACGACCCAGCAGTGAGGGGCTTCGGGGAGTATTCGAAGATCGGAGATCGTTTCTCGGGGGCGGCGGGTGACGGGCGAAGGGCGAAGGGCGAAGGTTGAAGGGTTAAAAAGTTGAAGCGTTGAAGGGGAATCCGACGCTGTAGCGAGGGGTTTCTCGTTCGTTTGGAGTCCCGTCTTCAGACGGTTCTGGGAGGTGCGTCTCGAGCGATGCTGGCGGTTAATTCCTAACCTTTCGGTGGCCCCGCGTCCAACAGCAGAGCCGCGTAAACGCGGTACTCCAAACGTGTGAGCAACCCCGCCGCCTGAGTTCGGAGTTGCGAGAGACAACAACCAGGGGCGGCGGCCATTGAGACTTACCCGGCAGGTGAATGAATCGGAGGCATGTCCACGATTTGTCTTCCGCTCCCTCTGCGGTTCGAACCTCCGCTTTTGGGGCGGAATCGAGAGCCCCGGGTCAGCGGCGTGGGGGGAGGAGTTTCTCCACGTATTTGCCGAGGAGATCGGCCTCGATGTTGAGTCGGTCTCCGGCCTTGCGCTCCAGCAGGGCGGTGACGGATCGGGTGTGGGGAATGATCCAGGCGATCATCCCGCGTGAGGTCACTTCAGCCACGGTGAGGCTGATGCCATCCAGCGTGATCGATCCCTTGGGCAGCAGGTATCGGGCGATCGATTTTGGAACATCCACCTCCAGCACGTAGTCCTTCCCGCTTGGTTCCCATCGGCGGATGCGTGCAGTGCCATCGATGTGCCCGGTGACGAAATGGCCTCCGAGCCGCGCTCCGAGGGCGAGGGCGCGTTCGAGGTTCACGCGGGATCCCGGCAGCAAATCCGCAAAGCTGGTGCGCTTCCACGTTTCCTGCAGCAGGTCGAACTCCATCCGATGGCCCGGATTCTTCCCGCGCAATGCCCTCAGCTTGACCACGGTGAGGCAGCATCCGTTGACCGCGATGCTGTCGCCCAGCTGCGTTCCTTCGCCGCACACCGCGCTCCGAACCGCGAGCCGGATTCCGGTTTCGCTGGGGGTGATGGCTTCAACGAGGCCCGCTTCTTCGACGATTCCAGTGAACATGGGGATCAGGGCTTGGAGGATGGGGTGGTTGCAGAGCGATCGGCCGGCGGAACGATTCGCGCCGTGAGCAGACGGTCGGGGCCGAGTCGCTTCCACGCAAGGTCGGTCAAAACGGGATGCGGAAGCCCGAGTCCGAAGCCATCACCCGCCACGGCGCGCCGCGCCTTTTCGCCACCGAGCAGCAGGGGGGCGTAGAAGAACGCGATGCGATGTGCGTGGTGGCCCGCGAGCAGCGAGGCGTGGACTTCGCCTCCGCCCTCGACGAGCAGGGACATGACTCCTTCGGCGCCCAATTTTGGAACCAAGGCATCGAGTTCGATCCGACCGTCGCGCTCCGCGACTTGGAGCACGCGCACCTTCCGGGCGAGCGCGGCCACGCGTCGGGCGGGTGCGGATTCGCCCACGAGGATTGTGGTGTGTTCCCGCCAGGCATCGGTGACCAGCGCGGTATCGAGCGGGGTGCGGGCGCGGCTGTCGAGCACGAGGCGTCGCCGGCTTCCGATGGCCGTTCCAGTTTTGGGATCGCGCAGGGTGAGCGATGGATTGTCGGCCAGGACGGTCTGAATCCCGACGAGTACGGCGTCCGACGCTTTTCGAAGTCGCATGCCTTCGAGTCGCGCGCGTTCGCCGGTGATCCACTTGGATTCTCCCGAGGCGGTGGCGATGCGACCATCGAGTGTCATCGCCGCCTTGAGGGTGATCCAGGGCGTCCGGTTCACGATCCAATGATTGAACGCCTCGTTCATTCGATTGGATTCGTCGGCGAGCACTCCGGACTCCACCTGAATCCCGGCGGCTTCGAGCAGGGGAAAGGCGCGGCCGGCGTGTTTTGGATTCGGATCGACGGCGGCCACCACCACGCGGCGAATGCCGTTTCGGACCAATGCATCCGTGCAGGGCGGGGTGCGTCCCGTGGTGCAGCAGGGTTCGAGCGTGACGTAAATCGTGGCATCGCGGACGCGTTCCCCACGTCGTGCGGCATCGTTCAATGCCTCGATTTCGGCATGCGGCTGACCGGCCTTGTGGTGCCATCCGCGGCCCAAAACGCGGCCCCCGCGGACGAGAACGGCTCCCACCAGGGGATTGGGGGCGGTGTCCCCCTCAGCTCGTCGCGCGAGGCGGAGGGCCATCCGCATGAACTGGGAATCCTTCGGGAGCATGACGGTCTCGAAGCGGGTTCCGCAGGCGTCAGGGCGCCTTGTGGAAGGATTGCAGCACCTCCAGCCCGGAGCGGAATTCCGGTCCGTCGGTGTCGTTGGTCATGAGCATGAAGTTTCCCCAGAGCGTGCCGGTTCGGAAGGTGCCGAGCGTGGCGTGGCGCGACTCCAGCTCAGGCACCGGTTTTCCCACCCATTCGGAATCGGTGAAGGTGGTGTACCGAAATTGGATCGTTGCGCTGTCGAACTTGCGCACGGTGACTTTTTTCTCGATCGAGCCGGGAAGGAACTGGTTGCTGGCCGCATCGGTCATGCGGGCTTCGAGGAACTCCAGGTTCGGCTTGGAATTGTTGGTGCCGAAGCCGTCCCAGAACACGGTGACCAGAACGGTGGGGCGGCCCTTCGGTCCCTGGAGCCGGAAGTTCATGGGAGTCTTGCCGCTCACATCGATCCGGGGCGGGGTGTACTCCCATCCGGCGGGGTGGGACCAGAGCAGGGTGCCGTGGTTGAAGACCGGCAGTGCGGCCGGATGGGCTGCACCGGAGGGAATGGATCCCGCGGCGTTGACCCGGACTGCAGTGGAATTGGTTTTCGATTCGGCGAACAGCACCGAGGGCAGGAGCGACAGCAGCATCCACGCGAGGGCTCCGAGGGCGAGCATCGGGCGTCGCGACGAAGGCAGGGCGGGGAGATGGAATCGATTCATGGAACGCGGCGATTGCGGACTCAGCGCGAGGCAAAAAGCGCCTCGGCGAATTCCTTGGCGTTGAAGGGTTGCAGATCCTCGGGTTGTTCTCCCACGCCGATGAATTTCACCGGGATGCCGAGTTCGCGCTGGATGGCCACGACGGCGCCGCCCTTGCTGGTGCCGTCGAGCTTGGTGATCACCAGGCCGGTCAGCTTGACGGCCTTGTGAAACTCGCGCGCCTGGTTGATGGCGTTCATGCCGGTGGAGCCGTCGAGAACGAGCAGCACCTCGTGGGGGGCTCCGGGAAGTTTGCGGTCCATCACGCGATGGATCTTCTGCAGCTCCAGCATGAGGTTGTTCTTCGTGTGGAGGCGTCCGGCGGTGTCGATGAACAACCAGTTGGCGTTGCGCGACACGGCGGCGGTGATGGCATCGTGGGCCACCGAAGCGGGGTCGGCGTTGTATCCGCCGGTGATGACGGGAAGGTCCAGTCGCTTGCCCCAGATTTGGAGCTGTTCGATGGCGGCGGCGCGGAAGGTATCGCACGCGGCCAGGACGGAAAGTTCACCGCGTTGACGCACCAGGTGGGCCAGCTTGGCCGAGGTGGTGGTCTTGCCGGTGCCGTTCACTCCGACGATGGAAACCACGGTCAATTCGCCGGGGCGCTGGACGAGCGTGGAATTGCCCTGGCCGAGACTTTTCTCCACCTCGGCGACGGCGATGTCGATGAAGTCGAGGCCCCCGCGGCCCTGGGTTTCGAAGGCGTGTCGCACCGCTCCCAGGATCTGCTGGGTCATGGGCAGGCCGAGATCCGCACGCAGCAGCGCGGCCTCGAGTTCCTCCATGCTTTCCGCGGTGAGCCGCGGGGAACGGGTGACGATGCGGCGAACCTCGTGCGCGAGGGCGGACGTGGTCTTGGTGAAGGCCGCCTTAAGTTTGTCGAAAAATCCCATGGAATCGGAAGCAGATCAGAACCGTGAACCGAAACACGACCGTATTAGCCCGCGTTGGACATGCAATCGTGATCCCACAGCCCGGAAGTCACGCCGTGACCGGGGCGGGTGCGGGTGCGGAGGTGGTTGCGGCAACCGTGCCCGGCCGTCGTGCCCGGAGTTGTTCGACCTGCGCGTAGGGCAGGCGGATGCGGCCGATCAACGGCTGGCCCTTGCTGTTGCCGTGGCAGTCGCTGCCGCCGGTGGCCACGAGGTTCAGGTCCTGCGCGAACTTCTGATACCGACGCGAGGCTTCGGGGTTGTGCTTGGTATGCCAGCACTCCACGCCGTCGATGCCAGCCCGGGCGGCTTCGGTCACCAATCGGTCGGCCCGATAAAGCGCCGGATGCGCGAGCACGGCCACACCACCGCAGGCGTGGATGAGTTCAACCGCCGCAGTGGCGGGAACCATCGGCTTGGGGACCCAGCCGGGGCGGCCCTTTTTTAGATAGCGTTCGAAGGCGTCGTCAAAGTCGCTGCAAAATCCGCCGCTGACCAGGGCTCGTGCGACGTGCGGGCGTCCGGGTGCCTTGCATTGGGCGACTTCGAAAACGGCTTCTGCGGTGAGGGGCACGCCGCGCTCATTGAGCTGGCGCACCATGCCGTGGATGCGTCCGGTGCGGATGGATTGAAATTCAGCGAACCGTTGCTGGAGCAGGGCCGACTGCGTGTCGATCCAGTACGCGAGCACGTGGACTTCCTGCCCGCCGATTTCCGCAGTGATCTCGGCACCCGGGATGAACTCGATGCCGCGCGCGTGGCACGCCTCGGCCGCTTCGGCGCAGCCGTCCACGGTGTCGTGGTCGGTCAGGGCAATGGCAGACAGGCCTTCCCGGCGCGCGTTCTCGGCCAGTTCCTCGGGCGTGAAGGTGCCGTCGGAATAGCGGGTGTGAAGGTGGAGGTCGGCGATTTTGGAATCGGGGCCGGCCTCGGGGAAGGCGGTGACGCTCACGGTGCGGGTTCGTCCTTGGCGGTGCGGGCGGGACGCAGGATGTCGCCCTTCACGCGATCGAGAATGCCGTTCACAAACTTGCCGCTGTCCTCGGTGGAAAACTTCTTCGCCACGTCCACGGCCTCGTTGATGCTCACGATCGGGGGAATGTCCTCGCGGTAGAGCATCTCGTAGATGGCGAGTCGCATCACGTTGCGATCGACCACGGCGATGCGGTGAAGGTCCCAATTCTTGGCGTACTTGCGGATGGTGGCATCGACATCCTCGCGGTGTTCGATGGCCCCCTTGATGAGGGCATCGGCAAACATCCGGGTGGCCATCTCATCGGACGAGGGGGCCGGGACATCGACGATGCTTCCGTAGGTGGGCCCGGGATGGGACTCCATGTGGGAATTCATCCGGGTGGTGTCCCAAAAATGGTCGAGTGCCACCTGGAGGTTTTCCGGTGGGTTCAAGTCGTGCTGGAACAGAAACTGAAGGGCTCGTTCCCGAGCCTCGCGGCGCTTGCGCATGGGTGTAACCTTGGGGCCGAGGAGGGTGGGCCGAAAGTCTTTTTGCTGAGGGGTTACCGGTGCAGTGCCATCCAGATCACTCCGGAAACAGCGATCAACCCGCCGAGAACACCCCGGACGGTGGGACGGACGCCCTCGACGGCCCAGGAAATGGGGATCACCACCAGCGGGGTGAGGGCGGTGATCGACATCACGACCCCGGTGGGATGGGTCTGGAAGGCCCATTGATAGCAGGCCACGCCGAGGCAGGGGCCGGAGAGTCCGTTGACCACGACCCAGGGCCAGGCGCGTCGCCACGGGAGCCCGGCGGGCGCTGCGGACGTGGTGGTATCCGCATTCGCAACCGGAGGCTGCTGACGCGACCGCTGCCAGGCCCACCACACGAAGGTGAAGGCCACGCCGGCGAGGATGCGTTGGTAGGCGACCGACAGGCCATCGACGGGGTGCCCGGAATCGCGCGCGATCAGCTGCCCATGCCGGCTGAGCACGGCGCCGATGCCTTGTCCTGCGGCGGCGATGACGCCGAGCAGGATGGCCCGCGGGGTGAGCGGGGGATGCGGGCTTGCGCCGCGCCGAGGAATGAGGGCGATGGCGACGCCGGCGAGGATCAATCCGCCAGCCATCAGCTTGGGTGAATCAATTTTGGTCCCCAGCCAGATCCACTCCATCAACGCCGCGATCGGCGCGGCGAGGCACTGGACCATGAGGGAGGCGAGCTGCGCCCCGAGCATGGGAAGAGCAAGGAAAAGCGCGGTGTCGCAAATGCCGAAGCCGATGAATCCACTCAGGACGAACCAGGGCAGGGCGACGCCGCCGAGTCCGGCGCCCCAAAGGTGGGCGTAGATTCCGAGTACGGTAGAGGCGAGGAGGATCCGCACCATGCTGGCATTGGCGGAGCCGAGGTGTTGGATTGAGCGTCGGGCCGCGACGGAAGAGGTCGCGAACAGCAGCGTGGCGAGAAGCGCGGGAACCATGCTCGAACGGGAGCTCGGATTCAGGGCGGGGGCTGCCGGAGGAGATCCGGGGCAGCGGTTCCCACCGCCGGGTTCAGATCAATTCCGCAGCGGCCTTGGTGGCCGTGTCCCGCATTTTGCGGACTGCGCCTCCGAGGTTCCGGTGGCGGAACAGAGCGGTGCCGGCGACGAAGGTGTCGGCCCCTGCGCGGGCGCATTCCGCAACCGTGGCGAGGGTGACGCCGCCATCCACTTCGATGCGATAATTCAGCCCGAGCTCGCGCTTCCAGGCCGCACCCTGCTGGATCTTGGGAACGCATTCCTCGATGAACGGCTGGCCGCCGAACCCGGGGTTCACGGTCATGATCAGGAGGAGATCAATCTGGGAAAGATACGGCTTTACCGCGGCGATGTTGGTGGGCGGGTTGATGGCCAGTCCCACCTTGCGACCGAGGGAGCGGATCTTCCAAAGCAGGGGGGTGACCTGATCGCCCAGCTCGATGTGGACGGTGATGGAATCGGCTCCGGCCTTGGCGAAGGATTCGAGGAGGATCTCCGGCTTGCTGCACATCAGGTGGACGTCGAGCACGCGGGAAAAATGCGGCCGGACGGCACGCACCACCTCGGGACCAAAGCTGATGTTCGGGACGAAGTGGCCGTCCATGATGTCGAGGTGCAGCCACTCGGCCCCCGAGCGATCGGCTCGGGTGGCTTCATGTTCGAAACGCCCAAAATTGGACGCGAGGAGAGACGGGGCGATGACCATCGGCGGCCGCGAGCGTGGAGAACTGTCAGCGGATGGTCAACGGCGGCGCACGATGGAAGCAACCGGTGCGGCTCAGGCCGCAGCCGGTGCCGGGGATCCGAAGCCCGGGAGCTTGGGAGGCACGGGCTTGATCACCTCGGGCAGAGGGGTCGCAGCCTGGGCGCCGCTGGGCGGATCGATGTTGATCGTTGTGGACGGCGGCGGAGTGAACTTGCCGGTCCGGACGATTTCATCGACCTGGGCTCCATCCAGCGTCTCGTATTCGAGCAGGGCGTTGGCGATGAGCTCCAGCTTGTCGCGGTTCGCATCGATCAACTCCTTGGCGCGTTGATAGGCTTCATCGATGAGGCGCTTCACCTCGGCGTCGATTTCCTGGGCCACGCGTTCGCTGTAGTCCTTGGAGCGCATCATGTCGCGACCGAGGAAGACGTATTCCTGCGATTCGCCGTACAGCACCATGCCGAGCTTCTCGCTCATGCCCCAGTGCATGACCATCGCCTTGGCGGTCGCGGTGGCCATCTGGATGTCGCCCGAGGCGCCGGAGGAAATGTCCTCGGCGACGAGCTGTTCGGCGATGCGGCCGGCGACGGCGACGGCGAGATCATCGAGCAGGTGGCGACGGCGCTGGCTGAGAATGTCGTTCTTGGGCAGCATCATGGTCAGGCCCAGGGCGCGACCGCGGGGAATGATGGTGACCTTGTGAAGCGGGTGCGTGTGCTTGAGCATCACGTTCACCAGCGCGTGACCGGCCTCGTGCCACGCGGTGTCGCGCTTTTCATCGGCCGACATGGCCAGGGTGCGGCGCTCGCGACCCCAGCGAACCTTGTCGCGGGCTTCCTCGAGTTCCGGCATTCCGACCGCCTTGCGATTCTGCCGGGCGGCGATGAGTGCGGCCTCGTTGAGCAGGTTGGCCAGTTCGGCTCCGGAGAAGCCCGGGGTGCCGCGGGCGATGACCGAGAGATCGACATTGCCGTCGAGCTTCACGTTCTTGGCGTGAACCTTGAGGATGGCTTCGCGGCCGCGGACATCGGGCAGATTGACGGTGACCTGGCGGTCGAAACGGCCGGGGCGGAGCAACGCGGGATCCAGCACATCGGGACGATTGGTCGCCGCGATGATGATGATGCCCTCGTGGGTGTCGAAGCCGTCCATCTCGACCAGCAGCGCGTTGAGCGTCTGTTCGCGCTCGTCGTTGCCGCCGCCGAGACCGTGACCGCGGGAGCGACCGACGGCGTCGATTTCGTCGATGAAGATCAGGCAGGGAGTGTTCTTGCGGGCCTGCTCGAACATGTCGCGAACGCGGCTGGCGCCGACGCCAACGAACATTTCCACGAAATCAGAACCGCTGATGCTGAAGAACGAGGCATCGGCTTCGCCGGCAATGGCCTTGGCGAGAAGGGTCTTTCCGGTTCCGGGAGGGCCAACCATCAGGATGCCCTTGGGAATCCGGCCGCCGAGTTTCTGAAATTTCTTGGGATCCTTGAGGAATTCGACGAGTTCGGCGACTTCTTCCTTGGATTCATCCACACCGGCGACGTCCTTGAAGGTGGTCTTGTTCTTGTCCTTCGCGAGGAGGCGGGCCTTGGACTTGCCGAAGCTGAGGGCGCCGCGTCCGGCGGCCTTGATCTGGCGCACGAACACGAACCAGATGATGGCGGCAACGAGCACGAAGGGCAGCAGTCCGATGACCACCTGCAGGAAGACGTTGTTGTTCTCCACCGCACGGAAGGCGCCGGATTCCAGCAGGCGATTCTCGATGTCGCCGTTCAGGCGCGTCTCGATGATGAACGGAATCGTCGCGGAGTTGGTCTTGCCCGGCTCGGCGTAGTAGCGGCCGCGCACGACGCGGAGCATCTGGCTCTGAGCGCTGTAATTGATCTCGGCGCTCTCCACCAGGTTCGACGCAGACAGCTCGATCAGCTTACGATGCGAGATCGTCTGATAGCGCGGCTGGTTGGACTTGTTGAAGAAGAAGAGGAGCGGGAACAGGGCGGCGATGACAATCCAGACAATCCAGGTGCGAGCCTGAATGCTGGGGCCTGTACCAGGTCCGCGGGATGGATCGGAATCTTCTGGCATGACGAAGTGATGGGACCGTAACACCCGGCACCATCGGCGCAAGGCGAGTTTCCGCAGGTATTTTGAGGGATTGAGGGGGTGAACCGCTTTTGATGCGGGGCAACGAGGCGGCTTGCCGGAGGCCTACTGACCGCGAATGACGGCCAGTTGGGAGACTTCGGTCCTGAAGTAGCGGTCCGCGACGGACCGGATTTGATCCAGGGTTACGGCGGCGTACCGGGCGTCGTCGGCCTCGGAATGGTCAAAACCCAAGCCGTAGAGTTCATCCAGAGCGTGGGTCAGGGCGAGTCCACCGAGGTCCTGACGGGCGATCTTGCGCTGGCCGATGACCTTTGCCTTGGCGCGATCGAGCTCTTCGATCGTGAGTCCGTCGCAGCGCAGGGCTTCGGCCTGGGCGCGCAGCTCGGTTTCCACGAGGTCTACCTTGTCCGGCGCGGTGCCGCAGTAGAAGGCGAAGTACCCCGGAGTGCGGCCCGGGAAATGGGTGGCGCCGACGTAATAGGCGAGGCCGAGTTCGTCGCGGATGCGGAGGAAGAGGCGCGATCCCATGTCGCTGCACGCTTCCTGAATGAGATCGAGCACATGACGATCCTCGGAGGCAAACGTGGTGCCGGGGAATCCGAGGGCAAGCACCGCCTGTTCCTTGTCACGGGTGTCGCTGCTGCGGCCGGCGGGGCGGGTGCCGGTGGAGGGCGATTCGGGGATTGCGGCTGCGGAAGATTTCCAGTTCCCGAACTCGGCTTCGATGGCGCCGCGAACGGCATCGGCATGGACGTCGCCGTACACCGCGAACACCGCGTTGTCGGGACGGACGGTGGCTTTATGAAAGCCGCGAAGGGAATCGGCGGTGAAGGATTGCACGCTGGTCTCGGTGCCGAGGGAATCGAGTCCGTAGCCGGCCTCGCCGAAGAGCCCGCGTCGGAGCGCCTTGAACGCGCATTGCAGCAGGTGGTCGCGTTGACCGCGAATGCTGGCGAGTTGGATTTCGCGTTCGCGCTCCAGGGGATCGGCCGGGAACGCGGGACGCAGCAGCACGTCGGACACGAGCTGGAGCCCGGTCTCGAAATCCTCGCGCAACACTTCGGCGGAAACCCCGAAGCTGTGATTGCCGGCGTAGGGTTCGAGGCTGCCGCCAATGCTTTCGATCTCGCTCGCGATCTGTTCCGCAGTGCGGGTGGCGGTGCCCTTGGAGAGCATCTTGGTCATCATCGACGTGATGCCGGATCGCTCGGTGTTTTCCTGGAGCAATCCACCGAGGAACACAGTGCGGAATTCCACGAAGGGCAGCCGATGGTCTTCCTTCACCAGCAGGCGAAGTCCGTTCTTCAGCTTGAACTGGCGAACGGGGTGTTCCTGTCGGACTTCCTGGGTTGCGACCGCGGCCGGCGCGGAGCCGGTGGGCAGCAGCGCGGTGACGGTCCGGTTGGATTCCGTCAGGTACAGGTTCGCCACTTCGCGGAGCCGCTCCGGAGTGAGGCGTCGAACGGCTTCCAGGTAGCGTTCGCTGAAGTTGAGGTCGTGGGCCGACATCCAGTTGCTGCCGAGGTCCTGCGCCTGGCCTTCCATCGTCTTGCGGGAGGCGAGGGTGCCGACGGTGAATTGCTTCACGGCCTTGGAGAGTTCGGCGCTGGAGACCAGGTCTTCCTTGAGGCGGTCCACCTCGGCAATCGCGGCATCGCGAACGGCGCTGAACCGGTTGCCGTCGCACACCGCGCTGACGCCGAACAATCCGGCCATGCCCGGGGTGTAGATCCAGGCATTGACGGAGTGGGCCAGTCCGGATTTTTCACGAACGGCCTGATACAGGCGCGAGCTGCGTCCGCCGCCGAGCAGCGTGGAGAGAACGTCGAGCGCGGGGGTGTCCACGTGGCGGATGTCGGGAATGTGCCACGCGATGTGGACGTGCCCGAGTTCCACCGGGGCCTCGACCACGGCTTCACGCGGAGCGGTCTGCCGCGGTTCGGTCTGTAGTACCGGTTGTGGTACAGCGCGTGCGCCGGTGTTGGCGAACGAGGTGCGAATCTGTTCGAGGACCGTCTCGGAATCGAAGTCGCCGGCCACCACGAGGAAGCAGTTGTTCGTCGCGTACTTCTCGCGGTAGTAGGCGGCGATGTCCTCGCGGGTGAGGCGGTTGAAGATGTCGGGATGCCCGATGATGGGCTGACGGTACGGACTGCGGGTGTAGGCGGTTTCGAAAAGGATCTGGCTGGAACGGCGGCCCGGGTCGTCGATTCCCATGTCCATTTCGCGGCGAATCACGTCGAGCTCCTTCACGAGTTCGTCGGCGGGGATCGTGGCGTTCTGGAAGATGTCGCACAGGATGTCCACCGCGACCTGCGTGCCGGTGTTGGGGACGTTGATCCAATACACCGTGCGGTCGAACGAGGTGTAGGCGTTCATGTACCCGCCGGCTGCCTGGACCTCCTGGTCGATGCGTCCCGAGCCGCGCGTGCTGGTGCCCTTGAAGAGCATGTGTTCGAGGACGTGCGAGAGTCCGGCGCCGAGCCACGCGCCCTCGTCGATGCTGCCCGCGCGGCACCAGGCCTGCACGTTGGTGACCGGCGCGCTGTGGTCCTCGCGGAGGATCACCTGCAAGCCATTGGGCAAGGTGGTCAACCGGACCCCGTTGGGGATCTGCGGAAGGGAACCTGGACGCTCTGATGCTGCGGTGCGATTGGCGGTATTCACGACGCGCGGAAGCTAGGGAATCGGCCGAGGAACGCAAAACCCGTGTTGTGTCGGAGGGAGTTTTTCCCGGAGGCCTTCGACAGGACTCGATGCGGAATCCGGCTCGCTTCCGCGCACGCAGCGCGTTGAATGGACGGATGAAGATCGCATTGGGATCGGATCACGCCGGGTTTGCCGCGAAGGAACAGGTGAAGTTGTTCCTCGTCGCGTTGGGCCACACGCCGGTGGATTTTGGATGTTGCTCGGAAGTGTCGGTGGATTATCCCGATTTCATTCTTCCAGCCGCGGCTGCGGTGGCGAAGGGCGAGTGCGAACGCGGATTTGTCTTCGGAGGTTCGGGCAACGGGGAAGCCATTGCCGCCAACAAGCTCCGGGGAATTCGCTGCGGGTTGGGTTGGGATCTGGAGTCCGTCCGACTGACCCGCGCGCACAACGACGCCAATGTGCTTTCAATCGGCGGACGGCTTGTGAATGCCGCGCAGATTGAATCGATGGTGAAGCTGTTCCTCGACACCCCGTTCGAAGGCGGCCGCCACGTGGCGCGACTCGCCAAGCTGGCGTCCCTCGGGTCTGCGGCCTGAGTTCGATTCAGCGCTGTTCTGCGCGGAAGAACCGGTTGTCGAATTCCAAGGCGTCGACCCAAATCTGGAACACGCCGTCGGCGTCGCTGGTTACCGTCTGAACAGGTTTCCAGGAATCGGAGCCCGGAGAATCTGCTTCCAACACCGTGTGGGTGGTGAACGGCGTGCCGCGAAAGGGGAGGCGTACTTGGTACGGGGCGAGTTCGCGTCCGACCGGCAGCGCTTCGAGCGGCGTGTTGGGACTGCCCGGAGTGGCGCGTGAAAGCGCGAGAATCATGGGGCTTCCGTCATCGGGAAAGCCGCTGCTTTGATTCTCTCCCTGCGGGTCAAGGTCCACTTCAAAGAGTGGAATGCCGTCGGCCGTGTAGAGTCCGAGGGTTTGCTGTTCCTGAGGAATCCAGGGCACGGAAAGAATGGCTGTCGATGCAGGCGAGTTCGGAAGCTGCGAGACCTGACCGCACCAAACGATCCGCCGTTCGCCGGGTTGAAGCACCGTGCCGGCGGGGAATTCCGACGCGGTGGACAGGGAGGAATCGTTCGACATCAAATAGCCTCCCAACTCCGCCGGGGTGGTTCCGGTGTTCCAAAGCTCGAACCAGGGATGGTACCCGCCGTCGCGCGGATCCCGAACGGCCGAGGTGTTGTGAAGCATCCATTCGCTGATCCGGACGGATGGCGCATCGGTCGGGTCCCGGTACACCCCGAATTCATACAGCGAAACCGGATCCGACATCGCGGTGATGGTCAGACGGACGTGCCTCGACACGGTGGTGGGCAGCGGGAGGTTGCCGTCGGCCGGGAGCGAGGTGCCGCGGGCGAGGACGGTGCGTTGGGCGTCGTCGCGGGATTCCACCACGTAGCCTCGGATCCGCGACCCGAATTCGGTGAGGGTGATCCGGTTGAATTCCGTGGGGGTGGAAAATTCGAGTTCGATCCATTCCGAAGCGCCGCTCAATGGACCGGAATTCCAGCGGGTCGACGGGTCGCCGTCGTTGACGAACATCGGCATGAACTCTTCGCTCCAGGCGCTCGAGGTGATGGCCTCGGCCTTCAACGCAAGATTTGGGGCATTGCGCGGCAGGCGGCGAACTTGGAGGTCGTCGAATTCCGCCAGGTTCCATCCGCTTCCCACGCCCACGCGTCCGTGCGTCGTGCGCGTGGGCTCGGTGTTGGTGAAGTCGGCGACGATCCATCCATCGATCCATGCGGTGATCTGATCCCCGCTGAACTGGAGTCGGAGCTGGTGCCAGTCCGGCGAATCTGCGGGCAGATCCAACGAGCCGGAGGCCATCACGGAACCCGACTGACGCAATTCGAACTGCAGCGGCTCCGCAGCGTCTCCGGACGCAAAAACCGCGAGCACCACCGCGTTGGGCGGCGCAGGCCGCGGCAGCGGTGCCCCAACGCGTCCGAGCAACGAGGCCTCGCCCGACTCGGGAATGCGGACCCGAACGCTGACGCTGTAGTCAGTCCATGCGGAATCACCTACAATTGTAAACGGATGCGTCTGCGGATAGTGCCACTCGATGCCGCGCTGGACAATCTGCTGCTGAAGCACCTTTCCGTAGCCTTCGGAATCGGGGACGACTTCAAACGCACCGGCCTGGTCCATGAAGGCGAAGGGCAGCCCGGCGAATGACGGGGATTCGAAGGATTCGGAGTAGGGGAGTCCGAGCGGCGCTGCGGCGGGAACGGTGGTGGTTCCCCTGGATTGCCCGGTGGTGGTGGTGAGGGTGTAAACGCAGTCGGGTTCTGCGGTGAACTGCCATCCATCGCCCACCACGGGGATCATTCCCTGGAACGAAAAGGCGTCGCCGTCCCGGGTGCGCCACAGCGCCAGCGGCTTCAAGGGAACACCATTTGCGGCGTGCAGCACCAGAGATTGTGCCACCGGGGCGTCGATGGTTTCGATCACGATCGAAAGGTCCCCGCCGTCGGGCGATTGCAGGGTGACGATGCTGCCGCCGTTGGGGAGATCGGACGACGCGCTGCCGTCGAGATATCTCCACCCCGGCTGCGCAAACTGCGTGGTGTGAGCCGTGATCCAGATGGCCGGCAGCACCTCGTAGAATCCCGACCACGGCGTATTCGCGCGCATCAATCCTGAGTCGTTGTACGGAAGGTCATCGTAGTACGAAGTGACCGGGCTCCAGATCTCGGTCTTGGTGATGCGGGCGTGGGTGTAGTTTTGATTGTAGGTTTTCGCGAGCGCCCTGGCGGTCTGCCAGGGGGTAAATCCGTTGCCGCCACCGGTGCCGTCCTCGCTGGCCCAAATCGGTTTTCCCAGCGCGATGGCGAAGTCGTTTCCGAAGCCGTGGGGGTAGTGGACGCCGATTACATCCACAGCGGCGGAAAACTCGGGGAGTTCGGCGAAATCGACGGCCAGGGTCCAGGGGTGATCCCACTGATCCGCCGCAACAAGTCGCACTCCGGTCCAGCCCGCCTCGTCGAGGGCACGGCGCAGTTGGATGATCCAGTCGGCGTCGTAGGGTTGCTCGTTCCAGATGCCGAGGTAGTTGAACTCGATTCCATGAACCCGCTTGGCTCCCTCGAGAAAGCGGATCAGGTAATCGATCATGTCCTGCGAATAGAAATTCCCGCCGCCAATCCATCCCGGGGCTCCCCATGCGAGGGCATCAAGGATGAGATTCGGATTGCGCGCACGGGCTTCACGGATGAGCCACCATTCCCATCCACGGTTGTAATTCTCCTCTCCTTCCACGCGTTCGTGTCCGGGCTCGGTGCCGTCGGTGGAATTGATGTCGCCGCCAATCTCCACCTTCAAATGCTGCAGACTCGCACCAAAGCCGGGCTTGAACAGGTAGTCGAGGATCTCGGCCCGTTGCTTCTCGGGATAGTCGATCAACAGTCGGCTCGAGGCCCCGGCGCTGACGGCTCCCAATCCCTCAAACACCCGACCGCTCATCGCCCCATCCAGCGTGATCTCGGCCGCACCCAGCGAGTGGATCAAAAATGGTAAGCAAAGCCCCGACAGTCGGAGTGCCCAAATGCCCCATGCTGCGGTCAGAGCGTTGCGTTTAAAGGGCTGAACACACCGGTTCCATCGCAAGATTTTGCCGATGAACTCAGTTATTCGATGAACCAACACAGAGAGGCTCGTCAGCAGGTGCCGTGCGAAGCCGCCAAGCCAGAGGAGCTTGGTGCCGGAAAGGTTACGCAGAGTTCGGTGGCAAACTGCGGGAACGCGGAATCCGGTTTCGATGCTGACGTTGCGTCCGGCCTCGGGAATTGTGGGCGCGTGAACCACACGATCCTGCCGAACACGGACCCGACGCCCCTGTTTGAAACTTTTCGTACCCATTACGCGAGTGAACTGTTGATCGCGGCGGTGGCGCACCTCGGAGTGTTTGCAGCGTTGGGGAAACGGCCCCAACTGATCGAGTCGCTTGCCTCAGAATTGGGGCTATCGCCCCGGGCTTCGAACGTGTTGCTCACGGCACTTCGCGCGCTTGGCACGGTGCAGCGGCGTTCTGACGGTACGTTGGAGCTGACCCCGATGGCCGCTGAACATTTGGTTCCCGGAGGAGCTTTTTACGTGGGGGATTACGGAAGTCTTGGCGCGCAGGCTCCGGGTGTCCTGGCGTTGGTGGAGCGATTGCGCACGGATCGTCCGGCCGGGGCGGATGAAAAAGGCGCGGGTGCGGCGTTCATTTTTCGCGAAGGATTGGAGTCGGCGATGGAACAGGAGGCTTCGGCGCGTTTCCTCACGCTCGCGCTTTCGGGTCGGGCGAAGAATGTCGCACCGCACCTGGCCCGGGCGCTGGAGCTCGGACGCGTGTCGCACGTTTTGGATGTCGGCGGCGGCACCGGGTTGTATGCGATCAGCCTGCTGCAGGCGCATCCAAACCTGACGGCCACGGTGCTCGACCGTCCCGAGGTGTTGAAGGTGGCTGCGGAGTTTTCCGCCGCCGCCGGGGTGTCGGACCGACTGCGTCTGGTGCCGGGCGACATGTTCACCGCGTCGCTGCCGGAGGCCGATGCGATCCTGCTGTCCAACATCCTTCACGATTGGGACGTGCCCGAGTGCGAGGCGCTCGTGCGTCGATGCGCGGATGCGCTTCCCGCCGGCGGACGCCTTTGGATCCACGATGTGTTTCTCAACGACGATCTCGGCGGGCCGCTTCCCATCGCGCTGTATTCCGCGGCGTTGTTCTCCCTGACCGAGGGACGGGCCTACAGCGCCGCCGAGTACCAATCCTGGTTGCGGTCGGCGGGACTGCGTGCCGACTCCGCGGTGGTGCCGACGGCGGTCCATTGTGGGGTGGTAACGGGGTTGAAGGGGTGAACCAAAGCGGCGTTGAAAAGTTGAAGGGTTGAAGGGTTGAAGGGTTGAAGGGTTGAAGGGTTGAAGGGTTGAAGGGTTGAAGGGTTGAAGGGTTGAAGGGTTGAAGGGTTGAAGGGTTGAAGGGTTGAAGGGTTG
>CANGKZ010000028.1 GCA_947454705.1 Verrucomicrobiota bacterium | reverse complement strand
GCGGTGTGTCGGGAGACTGGGAAAATGGAACCCAGTCAGCCCCACACCGCCGGGCCACCCTTTTGCCAAATCCAGTTTTCAGCCTTTTGAACACCGCTCAGGAGAGAATCGGGTAGATAAACAGGGGTTTTTCAACGGCCTGCTAGATGAGTGCGGCGGCCTCAATGGTATTAAGCTATTCATGTTGCCTCGCGCTTACCGCAACGGCTGTGGCGATGTTGGATTTTGTTTTGAGTGGGCAATTCACGACGCAATTAGAAATGCAGATCAGGTCGTTGTGGACCGCATTTCCACCGCTGCTAAGAAGTGCAAGCTTCCGGGTGACGCATACAGTTCTATCCTATTCGGAATCGAGAAAAGCGGAAAAGCGCGAATCATTGATACCGCAAACGCTACTTTGACGAACGAATCGCGTATCCTAACAGGTGCACAAGCTCAGCCTCCGAAGCTTAAGTCGTACATAGGCAGATTGGCTGCGGCATTCACTCGCCCTGAGACTCGGGCGGCTCTGCCGTCTTCGATTAACGGTCTATGGAAAGCGGACCTATTCTTCGGCACAACTGATAGCGATCGCTGGCTGGGTACCACTCTAAAGATTAATCCCAAGCAGCTCGAAGGTGCTAAAGGACTACGAATTGGGATCGTCCCTGCTTTTCAAGGAAGCTCCGACAAGATTTATCACGACGAAACCAAGAATCTTATTGTCTGCCCAATTCCTTACGATGGGTCGTTCATGGAGCTTTTTTACACTGGATGGCGGATCGTTCAGCAGTTTATAAAGGCGGACGCTTACGTTCCACAACCAGTTGCGCTCCCAACTGCGGCTGATCGGCAAGTTGCCAAAGAACTAGAAATGCGCCGAGCGTTCCCGATCGTCGATGTTATCGCTGCTCTTGAGGCGCAGTCGCAGCGCGATCTGCTTGAGCCAGAGGAGAAGGAGGTAACCACGACGACCGAACGAGGTGGTGATGCGCTCTTGAATGATATTGCCATAGCTCCAGTAGCAACGGTTAGGGGTGTTTGAAAAGGGGGGCGATGGGGTCAGATCGATACTTTTGACATTTGAACCGATGAACTGGAAGTCCATGAGGCATTCCAGCAACGTCAGCTCGCCCAAGTCGTCATTCTCTCACAGCCTCCGGATGCGTGTCGGCGGGTGACGGCATCCGACCGAGCCGTGAAACACCCACCCGTGAGTGAAACACAACCAGAGTGGTATCGGCTTCGTGACGTCCTCTTGGATGGTGATTTTGTCGCGGCTGAAGCGTTGCTTGCCTCAAACCCCGGACTGATCGACGCACGTAGGGAGCAGCTGGGGGCACCCATTAGTGCGTGGGGCAGCTGGGGTCAGATCTATACTTTTGACATTTGACCCGATGAACTGGCATTCCAACCACGTCGGCTCGCCCAAGTCGTCATTCTCTCCAGCCTCCGGATGCGTGTCCGCGAGTGACAACATCCGACCGGGCCGTGAAACACCCACCCGTGAGTGAAACGCAACCAGAGTGGTATCGGCTTCGAGACGTCCTCTTGAATGGGGATTTTGTCGCGGCTGAAGCGTTGCTTGCCTCAAACCCCGAACTGATCGACGCACGAAACAGCGTTGGGGAAACCGTCCTCCACGACCTCGCCGTGGAGGATTTCAAAGAGGGCGTGGCATGGCTCCATGCGCGCGGATCGAAGTTAAATACGGCGGATGAATTTGGCGTTCCCCTGCTTTTTGACATCGCGGTGCTGGGTTATCGGGAGTTGTTTCTCTGGCTGGTCTCAAACGGAGCCGACGCCAGCGCCAGGGATTCACACGGGCAAACCCTCGAGGAGCACCTCGCCGGACTCGATGTCCACGAGATGATTGATTTTATACGAAGGTGCCGGTCCTGAGGCAGCCGAGTAGACGGCTTCGGCAATCGTCGTCTTTCCCCACTCTCTCCCAATCCGTGGGAATCTGTGTCTTGCCGTGTCTTTTTGCGGTTGGGATCCCCCCGCCCGGCGAACGCGCTCGCTTCACGTTCATTGACCGTTCAAACCTCGTTCAAACTTTCACTTGGGTCGCCAGCGGGTTGGGCGACGGCGCCGCTCACGCTGGCCGTCTCGAAGTATCGGCCGCGCAGCAACGCGGCCCTACCCATTTACGAAAGCGATCGCTGCCCACACATCAAACTCTCCCTTGCCTTCCGACCCGAGATCGCTTTGGTGACAGGCGTGAAATCGATCCCCAACCGCATGTCACACCTCGGACGCCTGATCGCCTTCATTGCGCTGCTCAATGCGCTTCCTGCGGTCACGGTTGCAGGTGAATCGAAAGAAAAGACGAAGCCCATCGGCTTCAGCCTCCAAGTGAGCGGGGATGGCTTCTTCAACCCGACGGTGACCAAGGCTGTGGTGAAGGCGATCCTCCCTGGAACGCCTGCGGAAGCGGCGGGGATCAAAGTCGGGGACGAACTGGTGAAGGTCGAAGGCGTGGTGGTTCCCGGGAACAGCGGCTCCGTGCTCAAGCCCCGCATGGAGTTTGTCCCAGGGAAACCAAAGAAGATGGTGTTCAAGCGTCCGGACGGAACCGAATACGAGGTCATTCTCACCCGGAGCGCTCCAGCGAATTAATTCCCATTTTTGGAACACTCGTCTCTCTCGGAGACCCACGTCGCTTCATTGGAAATGCGGCCCCCTTTCAGTCGTACGGGTGATCCGCCTCGTTCCCTCGGCGGCTAAGAAGCATCCGAATTTCCTACGGTTTCTTGCTTCTCCCCTTTCCTGCTTTCCTGAGTTCCAAATTGAATCCCCTCTTCGAACAGCGGAAGCGCACGAAGGCGGGTGAGTTTTCAGAATCCTGGCGTGGCCAATGCAGCTGCGGACCACTTCAGTCGTACGGGTGATCCGCCTCGTTCCCTCGGCGGCTACGAAGCATCCGAATTTCACGCGGGTTCTTTCCTCTCACCTTTCCTGCTTTCCTGAGTTCCAAATTAGATTCTCCGCTGCGTCAGCTCAGGCGATGGAAGAAGGCGCAGGCGGTTTTGGTGGTGGTTTCCGCCAGGGTTTCCACGGAGCAGCCGTGCACGCCGGCCACCACACTCGCGAGGTCGCGCACGTAGGCAGGCTCGCAGCGCTTGCCGCGGTATGGGATCGGCGCGAGATACGGACAGTCGGTCTCCAGCATGAAGCGATCGAGCGGCGTTGCCGCCAGCGTTTCACGCACCGTCGCCGCATTCTTGAACGTGGCGATGCCGGTGAAACTCACGAAGGATCCGACCGCAATCACCCGCTGCATTTCCGAGGGCGTGCCCACAAAGCAGTGGAACACCGCGCGAACCCTCGAGGCATAGGGCTGCAGAATGGAAAGGGTGTCCTCGAAGGATTCGCGCGTGTGAACCACCGCGTTCAACCCCACTTCAGCGGCGACTTCCAGTTGCTCGATGAACAGCCGCTTCTGCTTTTCCTTCACCCGGGCATCGTCTGCTTCGCTGCCGCCGGATTTCGACGGGAGACGGTAATAATCGATCCCACACTCCCCGATGGCCACCACGCGGGGATGCCGCGCGAGTTCCAACAGGGGTTCACGGATGGAATCGGGCGCCTCCTCGGCATGGCCCGGATGCCAGCCCACTGCGGCAAACACGGCAGGGAAACGCTCGGCCAGTGCAATCGCTCGACGGCTGCTCTCGAGGTCCGTGCCGATCGACACCATGCGCTCCACCCCGGCGGCAATGGCGCGTTCGACCACGGATTCCACATCGCTGGCGAAGTCCGGAAAATCGAGGTGCGCGTGGGTGTCAATCAGGTGCGGCATGGCGGAAGAAGAGTGTCGGTCTCACCGCGTTCCGAGAATAGAAAACCTGCGGTCGATTCAGCACGGAGACGGAAGTTCGAACCGCAGATGGACGCAGATGAACGCAGATATTTCAGAAATCGAATGGTTTAACAGCGGAGCGGCAGTTGAAGGGTTGAAAAGTTGAAGCGTTGAAGGGGAATCCGACGGCTACGTCGAAATTTTCTCATTCGTTTGGAGTCCCGTCTTCAGACGGTTCGGGGAGGGGTGTATCGAGGCACGCAGGGGGGCGATTTTCAACCTCTCGATGCCCCCGAGTCCAACAGCGGAGCCGCGTAAACGCGGTACTCCAAACGTGTGAGGAACTCCGCTGCCGAGACCCGACAGTGGAGTGAGTTGGAGACGCACCCAACAATTTATCTCCCTCTCCATCCGCGTTCATCTGCGTCCATCTGCGGTGGTTTCCTCCCTCACTTGCGCGACTTGGCGTCAGGGCTCGGTGACTTGGTTCAAGGTGTCGAGCTTGACCGCATCGACCGTTTGGGTGCGTCCGCCGGGCCAGGTGACGATGACTTCGTCCACCCGACTACCTCCGCCCAATCCGAAGGTGATGGGCAGCTCGCTTTGGGAGAGATAGCTCCGCGTGGGCATGACCTGACGCGACTGGGTCATGCCGCCGGAGCGAACGGTCACCCAGGCCCCGATGGCATCGCGATTGGATCGCGTGCCGCGGAGTTGGAAGCGCACCCAGTGGTGGCCGAGTTTCTGGTCGTTGCGCAACAGCATGGGCGGTCCGTTGATTTGCGTGATCACCACATCGGGATCGCCGTCGCCATCGATATCGGCATACGCGCTGCCGCGTCCCACGACGGGTCGCGCGAGGTCCGCGCCGGAGTGGGCCACATCCACGGGGACAAAGGTGGTGCCCGCAGCGCCGCCTGCATTCCAGAAGAGCTGCGCGGGCTGACGGTAGTGAACGCCGGGCTGGATGCGTTCGATTTCCTCGGCGAGATGCCCGTTGGCAGTCAACACGTCGAGTCGCCCATCGAGGTCGTAATCAAAAAAGAACAACCCGAACTTCAACAATTGCCGGCTCGCCGGCCCCAAGCCTTCGCTAACCGCCTCATCGGTGAACACGAGATCGCGTGTGGCGGGACGCAGCACGTAAAGCGCGTTCATCTCGTTGGCGAAATTGCCGATCGCGATGCCGAGCGTGCTGTCGTTGCGGAAGCGGGCGGCATCAATGCCCATCGCGCCGCGGGTTTGTCCGTACGGATCGAAGGCCACGCCGCTGGCCACGCCCACCTCGGCAAAGGTGCCGTCGTGGCGGTTGGTGAAGACGAAGTTTTGGACCGTGTCGTTCGCCACCACGAAGTCGATGAAGCCATCGTTGTTCAAGTCGATGGGCGCGACCGCGAGGCTCTTGGCCATGGGAAGCCCGGTGGCGGGATTGCGCACTTCGAGTCCGCTGCCCTTGGAGACATCGGTGAAGCGCCCGCCGCCGTCGTTCCGATACAACCGCGGCAACGTCCCGGGGAAACTCCACGGACGTCCGTAGGCCCGTCCCACGCCGGCGAGTTGATTGTTCACGGCGCGGTCCAGATCCGGCGACCACTCGACATAATTCAACACCAGCAGGTCGAGGTCTCCGTCGTTGTCGATGTCCATCCACGCGGCGGCGGTGCTCCATTGTTTTTCAGAGCCGCCGACACCGGTCGATGCGGTCACGTCCTCGAATCGCCCATTGCCCAGATTCCGAAACAGCCGGTTCCGTCCCACGGCAGTGACGTACAGGTCCGGCAATCCATCGTTGTCATAGTCGCCCACGGCCACGCCCATGCCGTAAAGCGCCACTTCCAGACCGGATCCCGCGGTGACGTCGCGAAACCGGGGTTCGCCCCGCGGCGGGGTCTCGTTGTGATACAGCGCGAGCGAAGGCTGCGGTGCCAGCCCCGAACCTGTAGCAGCCGCCGACGGGGCCCATGAACCAGAATTGATCAGCAGCAAATCGGGCCGCCCGTCGGCGTCGTAATCGAGGAAGGCGACGCCGCCGCCCATGGTCTCGGGAAGGAACTTGTCGCCGGTGGCGCCGTTGACGTGTTGGAAGGTGATGCCCGCGGAGCGCGTGACATCGGTGAAGGCGACCGATGGAATGGGCACGGCGCTGGCACCGGTGCTGGAAGAGGCGGACCCAGTGGAGGAGTCGGACTTGCTCAGGAACCACACGCCGCCGCCCGCGAGGACGGCCAGCAGGCCAAGCGCTCCGAGCAATCCCCAGAGCGATCGGGACGTCGCGCTGGCGTCGGATTCCGGTTCGGGGAGTGGTTCGGGCACGGACGGACGTTGCTGAACCCGCCGTGCGGAGGCAAGAGCGGTGGGACGGTGCGGTGTTGCGAGGGCTGGCCTCGTTGCGGCTCCTGAGGCAGAGTCGGCCCATGTCGTCTGCGCCCCTGTCGGGTTTGTCCCTGTTCCTCCTCGACGATGAGCCGATGCTCCGCCGTCAGCTCACCGCCACGCTGGAGCGCCTCGGCGCGGATGTTACCGCCGCGGAATCGCTGCGCGCCGCGCGTCCTCTCATTCGCGAAATGGGATTCGATTTCGCCCTGTTGGATTTGAACCTGCCCGACGGTCTTGGACTGGAACTGCTGCGGGAGCGGGCGTTTTCCGAATCGACGGGCGTGGTGATGATGACCGCAGAGGGCGGGATCCCTGCCGCGGTGGAAGCAATGAAGCTCGGCGCGCTCGATTTTCTCACCAAGCCCTTCGAGCCCGAGATGCTGGCCCTCGTACTTTCGCGCGCCCGCAAAACGCGCCAGGGCGCGCGCGCCGCGGAGCATCGGAAGGCCGATTCGTCGGAGCAGAATTTCTTTTTCGGACGCGCCCTGCTGCCGCTTGAAGGGCAGTTGAAGAAGATCGTGTCGGCCGATCAACGCATGGGCAGCCAGCTCCCCCCGGTGCTCATCCAGGGCGAGACCGGAACCGGCAAGACCACACTGGCCCGCTGGATCCATTCCCACGGCCCGCGTGCCGGTGGACCGCTGGTGGAGGCAAATTGCGCCGCCATTCCCGACAATTTGGCGGAATCGGAATTGTTCGGTCATGAGAAGGGCGCGTTCACCGACGCCCGTTCCACCCGACTCGGTCTGTTCGAAGCCGCCAGCGGGGGCACGTTGTTCCTCGACGAAATCACCAGCCTCACGCCGGCGTTGCAGGCCAAGTTGCTGACCGCGATCGAGGATGGGAAAATCCGCCGCGTCGGCGGCAACCGTGACATCCCGGTGGACACGCGCCTGATCACCGCCGCGAATCGCGACCTGCGCGAAATGGTGTCGGCCAAACAGTTCCGCGAAGACCTGTACCACCGGCTCGACCTGTTCCGAATCGCAATTCCGCCGCTGCGGGAACGCGGCGACGACGTCCTGGCCCTGGCCGAATCGCTCCTCGGCCGACTGGCCCGGCGACATCACGTGCCGGCGAGGACGTTCTCCGCGATCGGACGTCGACGCCTCACCTCCTACGCCTGGCCCGGAAACGTTCGCGAACTCTCCCACGAGCTTCAGCGCGCCCTGGTGTTTGAAGAAGGCGATACGCTCAATCTTGATACACTGATGGGAGCCGTGGGCAGTGACGCGGCATCGATCGGAGCGAGCACCGCACCGTCCTCAGGAGGTCCGACGGCCGGTGGAGCCGATCCGCAGGAGGCCTGGTTCAATGCCTCCTACCGGTTCCCCGATTCCGGATTTTCGTTGGAAGACGCGATCCTGCGGCTGATCCGCCATGCGCTGAACCAGACCGGCGGCAACGTCTCGGCGGCCGCCCGCAAGCTGGGGGTCTCCCGGGATTACCTCCGCTACCGGCTCGGCGGATGGAAGGACGGCGAAAAACCGCCCGCCGCCACCCCGGCTGGGGAATAGCCCCCAGCCCGGATTGGGGAATCCCCCACAGTTCCCGCCCCTGCGTGGAGTTCACCAGTCGAACCCGTTCGAAAAAGCCCCATTTTCGGCCATTTCAGGGGCATTGCCGGTTTCAATCCGTTGGCATGCCATCCGCTATTGTCCACTCACCAACGGTTCAGTGATTCACACGGTTTGACGGTTCCAACTCACGGTTCACGACGGAAAAACGCGGTTCATTTTTGATACAACAGGTTGTCCCTAGCGACTTCCACCAGCACTCAACTCAACACACAAGACACCATGAAACTCTCCCGTATCTCCCTGGCCGCCCTGATCGCGGCCTCGATCACGCTCCTCCCCGTGGCGAATGCCCGTCCGGAAGGCACCCCTCCTCCCGCTGTGGATGACAAGGGCGGCAAGGGTGGAAACAGCGGCAAGGGCTCCGGTTCCGACGACACCACTCCTCCGACGCCTCCGACCGTGGACGACAAGGGAATCAAGCCGCTGCCTGAACTCTCCGGCAAGGGCCCCGGCAAGGGCGGGCTTGTGGACTCCAAGGGAATGCAGCTTCCGGATTCCGTGAAGAGCGACACCAAGCTTCAGGCGCTGCTCACCGAGGCCCAGAAGGCCCGTGAAGCCTTCCTCGCCACCCAGAAGGATCTCCTCGCGAAGATCAAGGGTGCGACCTCCGACGAGAAGGCGGCGATCAAGGAACAGCTCAAGGCCAATCAGCAGAAGTTCCTCGAAGACACCAAGCAGCTCCGCGCGGACATCGCGGATCGTCTGAAGGAGCTCGGCGTGGACCTCAAGACTCGCGGCATCGGCGCCGGCGAGAAGGAAGGTGGCCAGCACAAGCGCCCCGGCCAATGAGCTGAAGGACGCCCCAAATTTGGGCCCATCGGAGGTGGCAGTCCGATGAGGTGGTTGACGCCAAAGCCGACGAGTTTCACAGCTCGTCGGCTTTTTCATCGCGATCCCCGCTCCGCATCCTAGTGTCCCGCCGGCCAGCATTCCATGCGTCCCATCCGCAGATCCATTGCCGTTCCGAACTCCCGCCCCTCCGGGAAATCCGCATCGATCCTCGCCGCCGCCGCCGCCGTTAGTCTCACGGTGCCCGCGCTGACAGGACCGTTTCAAAAGGGGCCTGAGATGCTGGAACCCAGCCCCTTTCTGTTGTGGGACTCCACCTGGACAATCCGGGCCGGGGGCGGGTATCGGGACAATCCCACGATCGCCAACACCTTTCGCGAACCGAGCGGGTTTGCGAACCTGGGGATCGATTGGCTGCTGCTGCGTCCGCCCACCGACAACAACCAGTTCTATCTCTTCTTCTCGGGCGACGACCGCCGGTACGTCAACGCGCCCGACATTCCGTTCGAAGAGACCTTCATCACCAGCGCGCAATGGACCCACACCACCCCCAGCGGATGGGCCGGCGGACTCGGGTTCATCCATTTCTATGCCGACCAGGTGTTCGATCTCTCCAACGAGAACAATGGCTTCGGCACTGCACGCGCCCGCGGGCACACGCTGATCCTGAAGCCGCTGCTGAAGCGCGAGCTGAACCTCTGGACCGTGGAGCTGGAGCCCGCCGTGTCCCTCCAATACTTCGGGCAACCGTTGGATGACTCGCGCGAGTTTGCCCCAAAATTGAAACTCACCCGGACATACGGGTACAAATCGTCGGTGGAGCTCTCGGTCAACGCCGGCCGACGCTTCTACGAAACCACGCGGCTGCTCACCGCGGACGGCACGCCCATTCCTGGTACCCACGAACAACTCACCACCCGCGGGGCGGAAGTCCAGTGGCGGCACTGGTGGGGGGCCGGGCACCACTGGCGGACCACGCTGCGCGCGCAGGCAAGCCGCAGTGACGACAACGGGAGTGGCTACTTCGACCACGACAAATGGGCCGCCTACGCGCAACTGCGCTACGTGCAGGGACGCTGGACCGCCGAGCTCACCACGCGCGTGGCCCGGTATGATTATCCCATGCAGCCTGATGGCACCTCCACCGGGGCGCACCGCCAGCGCGATGAAGTCACGGCCGAATTGAAGATCGAGTACCAGTGGACCAAGCATCTCAAATCGGTCGCCAGCGCGGAACGTCAACGCTCGGCCGCCAACACCTCATTCGATGACTTTTCCGTGACCACCGTGCAGGGGTGGCTGGAGTGGGAATTCTGAATCGGATGTCCTCCCCCACTTCCCAAAGCAAAACCGGCGCCCTGGTGATCGCGGGCGTGGTGGTGCCGCTGCTCGTGCTGGCGGCGGCGATCGGGTTCACGCAGTACCAATTGCGGGACATCCTCCGCGCTCAGATCGCGCGTCGCGACGCCACACTTCTCGACGGACTGTTGCGGCAACAGCTGCGGGAGAGCGGCGATGAAACCGCGGCCGATCCCCTGAGCGCCGTGCTGGAAACCACGCGACTCCCGCAGTTGCCCGGAGTGCGCTCGGTGATCGTGTATTCGCCCTCCGGTTCGTTCGTGCACGCCTGGCCGCTCACGGCGGCAACCGTCGCGCTGGATCCCGCACTCCGCCTCGAAGCGGAACACGATCGAAGCAGCGCGCGATTTCATCCCGAGCGGATGCTGTCCGATGAATTCCTCACCGCCCGGGAATCGGACTCCCGCACCGAACCGCTGCTGGAGATTCTCGTCGCCGTGCCGGATCCACTGAACACCGGCGTCGCCGGGTTCGCGCGATTCCTCCTCGATGGATCGGGAATGGCGCAGGAATACGCTCGACTCGACCAGAGCCTGCGACGACAGGCGGCCATTGCCTTTGGGTTGGCGGGCCTTGCCACGGCCGGAGTTTTGGGACTGGCCTTCCGAAAACTGAATCGTGCCAACGAACGGCTTCGACGCGCGAATCAGGAGCTGACCCTCGCCGCCAAGACCTCCGCCATGGGCGCGGTTGCATCGCACCTGATCCACGGATTGAAGAACCCGCTCGCGGGATTGCAGACCCTGCTGCGCGATCCGGCGCTGGGCAGCGATCCCACCGGGGGACTGAACGACGCCACGCAACTTGCACGGCGCATGCGACTGATGATCGACGACGTCGCGCGGGTGCTGCGCGAGGATTCCGGTTTTGCCGGCTACGAAGTCGAGGCGGCCGATGTGTTCTCCGTGTTGATGCAACGCGTTCAACCCGGGGCCACCACCCGGGGACAACGCATCGAATCCCGTTTCGAGCTCCCCCTGATCCTGCCCAATCGCGACGCCAACCTGACCCTGCTCATTCTTGAGAATCTGGTTCACAACGCGCTTCAAGCGTCCCCGGATCAAAGCGTGCTGACGGTCACGCTCACCGGGGATCGGGAATCGGCGGTGTTCTCTGTCATCGATCGAGCCGGAGGCCTGCCGGAGCACGTGCGTGAGCGATTGTTTACACCTGTCATTTCCACAAAGCCTGGAGGGACTGGCATCGGCCTCGCGCTGAGCCGTCAGCTGGCGCGTCACATGGGGGCTGATCTTCGACTCGTGCGAACCGGTCCCGAGGGCACGGAGTTCGCGCTCATACTCCCGCTGCCGCGGCCGGCAAATGGGTGAAGATGAAAACGGCAGTTGAAGGGTTGAAACGTTGAAGCGTTGAAGGGGACGCCGACGCTGCGGCGACGGTTTTTCATTCGCTTGGAGTCCCGTCTTCAGACGGTTCGGGGAGGCGCGTCTCGAGGGATGCAGCGGGTTGATTTCCAACGTTTCGATGGCCCCGCGTCCAACAGCAGAGCCGCGTGAACGCGGTACTCCATACCCAAAGCAAAACGCCGCTCCCCTCTTCAACTCTTCAACCCTTCAACGTTTCAACCCCACCATTTGCCTCTCGTCTCATTCTTGGTACACCCGCTTTCCGTTTCTCTCACCTTTGCTTGCTGGCAGCAGGATTGCTACCCTGATGGAATCTCATGAACCTCAGGGTTTTCATCGCGGCGTGTTGCGTCTTGCTGGCATCGATTCCCGTCCGGGCACTGCCCTGGCGTTGGGCGAATCCCCTTCCCCACGGCAACAACGTCGCCGATCTCGCCTTCAACTCCACCTGGGGCTACCTCCAGGTCACGGATTTCGGCCAAATTTACACGAGTCCCGATCTTAGCTCGTGGCAGCGGACGGACACCGGCCTCCGGCTGGCCCTGCGATCGATGGCCTTCAAGGGCACCCGCCTGGTGATTGTCGGCGAATCAGGATTGGTCCTGTGGTCCGACTCGCCCGGCACCTTTAACACCGTTCGCCTCGGCACCACCGACTGGCTGGAGGGCGTGGCCGCTTCGGCGAATCAGTTCGTTGCAGTCGGCGACAATGCCTCGATTTACGTGAGCTCCGACGGCGTGAGCTGGAGCAAGACGAATCCCGGGGTGACCGACTGGCTGCACGGCGTGACCTACGGAGGTCTCACCTCCGGACTCTGGGTGGTGGTGGGTGAGAATGGCCGGTTGATGACGAGTTCGGACCTGGTGAAGTGGACCACTCGGAGCACTGGCACCACCGCGAGCCTGAATCGGGTGGTCTGGACGGGCGCCGGCTACATCGCAGTGGGTGACGGCGGAGTCGTCATCTTCGGCAACGCGGCGGGAACCAGCTGGCAGGTGCAGTCCAACGTGGGCGCCACTGGAAATCTCAACACCGTCACCGCCGCCTCGGCCTCGGTGCGATTGGTGGGCGGAGCCAAAGAGCTTCGCCTGAACGCGGTCGGGCTTCTCGGCACCTCGCTTTGGACGAGTGAAACCGCCTCGACGAAAACTTCGCCCGCTCCATCTGGCACCTTTTTGTCTTCTGCGTGGGACGGCACCAATTTTGTGGCCGCAGGGCGTGCGGGCCTGCTGGTGAGCGGAGTTCATTCCACCGGGACAACCTTCGATTGGTCCCTCTACGCCAGCCCCACGCGCAACTGGCTCTTTGATCTCACCACGGCAACCTCCACAGGCACCAACGTGAACGTGTCGGTGGTCAACGGCGCGGTGCAGTACTCCGTCAGCCGAACCACCAACACATTCTACGTCGCGGCCGGTGACTTTGCGACGCTGCTGACCAGCGACAGCGGCGTGTCCTGGAGCACCGCGCTTTCCCCGCAATCCGCCACCAATCAAATCTTCCTCGGCGTCGCTGGAAATTCGAAAGGCCTGCTCGCCGTCGGGTCGCACGGCACGATGGCCTTCTCCCCGGTGGCCTACTCCTCCCTGCTCAGCACCAACACGCTCACGATTGGCACCAACAACGTCAGCGTTCTCAAAACGAATCAGGTCAACACCCTCGGCCTCGCCTGGTACTCGGTCACGAGCCCGACCACCAATGAGCTTCAAGGCGTCTGCGCCACCGAATCCCTCTACCTCGTCGCGGGCGACCGGGGAACCATTCTCACCAGCCCCGACGGCACCAACTGGACCAAGCGCATTACCGGCATCACCAACTTCCTGAGCGGCATTACCGCATTTCCGAAGGGATTCGCCGCCGTCGGCGATG
This sequence comes from Verrucomicrobiota bacterium, assembly GCA_947454705.1. GTDB lineage: Bacteria > Verrucomicrobiota > Verrucomicrobiia > Limisphaerales > UBA9464 > CAIVQB01. The sequence continues at coordinate 52,967 of CANGKZ010000028.1, read as the reverse complement.
CGGGTGCGATTCTCACTTCGGCGGACGGCATCACCTGGACCAGCCGCTCGATTGGCGGCACCAACTGGATCTCACGCGTGCGCTGGACCGGCGATCGATTGGTTGCGACCGGCGAAACCGGCACGATTCTCACCAGTGCGGATGGCACCAGCTGGACCAAGCAAACCAGCGGAACCACGGAATGGATCAACGACGTGACGGCGATCGGCGGAACTTGGTACGCGCCTGCGACCGGCGGGGTGCTACTGACCAGCACCAATGCGGTCACCTGGACGCCCGACTCCACGCTCATCACGGGAAAATCCCTCTATGCCGCCACCAGCCTGAACGGTCAGTTGGTAGTGGCGGGCGTGGAAGGTGTGATCCTGCGGGCGCAGGTGAGCGGGTATCCGAATCCGGTTTCCTTCGTGCAATACCCCGCGTCGCCCGACACCCACGTGTTCGTGTTCTCAGGTTCGCCGGATCAAACGTTCCAGCTTCAACGTTCGACCGATCTGAAAACCTGGATCCCGGGCTCGCCGCTCGAAATCACCGACTCGAGCGGAACGCTGCTTCTGCTCGACGACGGCACGAACAACGCCGCGGCCCAATTCTTCCAAACGGTCAGTCCCCCTTGATCTCCCGAGGGGATGTGAGTTCCCGGGGAAGGAACGCGCCTCTCACTCCCCGAAAAGAAAAACCCCGATCCGCATGCGGACCGGGGCAGCTTCAGGCGGTCTTCCGGCACGAATGAACTCCGTACCGGAGGGCGCATCTGTGGGTGTCGGTTACTTGGTCGGCGAGTAGTCGGTGGGAACGAGAAACACCGATTTCACACCATCCTGAACGGTCAACGAACCGCCACCGACCTTTTCGCTCTCGGCCTTCGCGGCAATCCACTTCGGATCTTGGCGGAAGGCATCGAACGAAGCCTTGGCCGCGTCCTTGGACTTGTGGGTCAGGAAGTAGGTCAGGTTGGTCGAGGCGCCGGGTTGGTCGGCCATCTTGTGGAAATAGCCCCAGTTGCGGATTCCGTGCTTGGTGAACAGATCGAGCGTGTGATCACGGAATCGAGCATCGAGGTTCGGGAGACGGTCCGGCGGGGTGGTGTAAATGCGCTGCTCGAACACGCCGCCGTGGGAGGCGTCACCGATGCGGATCGCCGGCGAGTAGTCGGTGGTCTGGTAGAAGGCGATTTCAACCTTGGACACGATGCGTCCGTTGGCCTCGGTCTTCTTGGCCACTTCCTTCCATTCCGGATCGGCGAAGAACGCCTTCCAGGACGCCTCGCGCGCTTCCCGGCTCGGATAGGCGAGCAGGTACACGAGCTTATTCTCGGTGTTATCGACCGGCACCCAGTACGCGATGTTCTCAATCCCGTGGCGGGTGAAGATCTTCATCGTGTGGTTGCGGAACCGGGCATGCAGATCGTCGAGCCGTCCGGGAGGGGAGTAGTAGGTCCGGATCTCGAAGCAACGGGTGTCGGTGTTCTTCATGCGAGAGGTGGCGCAGCCCGCCAACCCGAAGGCGGCGGCGGCGGTGGTGGAGGCGATGAATGTACGGCGATTCATGGGAAACTGAGGGTCAGACTGGGTGCAGGTTCAACGTTCAGAAACTTCAGACTCAATGGGCCGGCAGCGGCTTCACCTTGATGTTGCGGAAGGACACCTGCCCGTGGTCGCCCTGGAGTGCAATGCCGCCATGGCCGGTCTTCGCAAACTTCGGCATCTTGGCAAACTTGCTCTTCGCCACGCGCGCGTTGAAGTCCTCGCTGCCGAGGATGTAGTCAAAGTACTTCACGCCATTGATCTCATGGATGCATCCGTTCGGCGCGATCACCAGGCGGACGTGATTCCACTGCCCCGCGGGCTTGGTGGCATCCAGCGGCTTGCCGGTCTTGGGATCAATGGGCGGCTGATACAACGCATACAACCATCCGCAACGTTGCGGATCGCCGGCCTTGGCGTTGTCTTCGAGCTGGAACTCCGGACCCGTTTCCCACGCGGCACGCCCATCGGTGGTGACGTGGTACATGATCCCGCTGTTGCCGCCTTCGGAGATGTTGTAGTCGAGCTGCAGTTCAAACCAGGTGAACTCGGCCGGGCTGATCAGATCGCCGGCATTGTGCGGGTCGATGCAGGCCAGCGTCCCATCCTTGATCGCCCATCCGGGCCGAACGCCTTCCTTGTTGAAGTTGTGCCAGCCGCTGAAGGTTTTGCCATCGAACAGCAGCTGCCAGCCGTCCTTTTTCTCGTGGGCGGTCAACGTGTTCGGGGTGGAATCGGCGGCGGTGGCCGTGTGAAGAAGGGCCACCGTCACCACGGTTGCCAGGGCGGAAGAGAGGAATTTCATGGGACCGCAGGAGCAAATCAGGGAGCGGCGGAGAAGGCAAAATGCAAAACGGGATGCCGGGGCGCCGGTGCTGCAAAACGAAAAAGGGGACGTTGCCAAATGGCTCCGGGCCATCGACGGTATCCAAGCTTCGATGGAATCCGTTCTCACACGCCCCACGGCCAGCCCGACTGCTCCGCGTCCGGCCGGCATCCCGCTGCGCCCGCGTCTGCCCGAGTGGCTGAAGGTCTCGCTGCCCACCACCGGCACGTTTACCAAGACCCGCACGCTGCTCGACGACCTCAAGCTCCACACCGTCTGCGAAAGCGCCAAGTGCCCGAATCACTGGGAGTGCTGGAGCAAGGGCACCGCCACCTTCATGATCGCGGGCGACCGCTGCACCCGCGCCTGCGGCTTCTGCGCGGTGAGCACGGCCAAGCCCCTTCCCCTCGAAAACGACGAACCCGAGCGCGTGGCCGAAGCCGCCCGCCGCATGGCGTTGAAGCACGTGGTGATCACCGCCGTGGCCCGCGATGATCTGGCGGACGGTGGTGCCGAACATTTTCGCAAGACCATCGAAGCGGTCCGCGCCAGCAATCCCGGCGTGGTCATCGAGGTCCTTGTGCCCGACTTTCTCGACAAAGATTCGGCAATCGACGCAGTCCTCGACGCCGCGCCGGACGTGTACAACCACAACCTGGAAACCGTCCGCCGACTGACCCCCTCGGTGCGCCATCGCGCCACCTACGACCGTTCGCTCGCCGTGCTGGCCAAGGCCAAAAACCGTTCCGGCGGAAAAATGCACACCAAGTCCGGACTCATGCTCGGACTCGGGGAGCAACGCGACGAGGTCATCCAGTCCATGCGGGATCTGCGGGCCTCGAACGTGGACATCCTCACCCTCGGCCAGTATTTGCAGCCCACGCTCAAACACCTGCCCGTGGTGGAATTCATCCGCCCCGAAGTGTTTGCCGAACTCGGAGCTCTCGGCCGTGAACTCGGTTTCGTGCACGTCGCAAGCGGTCCGCTGGTCCGCAGTTCGTATCATGCCGACGAGTTCTCCCCCGCTCCTCCGCTGTCCGGCGGCAGCAAGGTCTGATTCACGGCCAGGATTCATGGGGGACGAAACGTTCGCGCTCCGATGAACCTCTGGTCTCAAGTCCCGCAAAACACCGCGCTGGTGGCAACCCTTGCCGCTGGATGCGCGAGCACGGCTGCGTTTGCCTCGCCCCTTGCTGATTCCCTCGAGGCCATCCGGGCGCGCCATCACCTTCCCGCGCTCGCGTGCGCGGTGATTCGATCCAATTCGGTCGTGGATCGCGCCGCCGTCGGACTCCGCGCGGAAGACCGCACCAACGCGGTGACCCTGCAGGATGCCTGGCATCTCGGGTCGGTTACCAAGTCGATGACCGCCACGCTTGCCGCCGTGCTGGTGGACGATGGCCGGCTGCATTGGACGGATCGGCTCGGCGACGCCTTTCCCACCGACCTGCTCTCGGTGGATCCGGCGTGGCGGGACGTCACGCTCGAACAACTGCTCGGAAATCGAGGAGGCGCGCCGGATCAGGCCTGGCTCGATCAATCCGGTCTGTGGTCCCAATTTTGGAACACCCAGGGAACGCCGCGGGACCAGCGCCTTTTTCTCGCACGGGAAATCCTAAAACGCCCCCCGTCGATCCCTCCCGGCACTCGCTTCGTGTATTCCAACGCGGGCTTCATCCTTGCCGGAGTCTGGATGGAACAGCGGCTCGGGCTCGCGTGGGAATCGCTCGTCACCGACCGCGTCTTTCGTCCGCTCGGAATGAAGACCGCCGGATTCGGTCCACCGGATCCTTCAGGAACGGGTTCGCAACCGTGGGGACATCGGAAGGCCGGTTCCCGTTGGGTCGCACTTCCGCCGGGTCCGCAGGCCGACAATCCACCCGGACTCGGCCCTGCCGGCACGGTGCATGCCTCGATGTCCGATCTCTCGAACTTCGTGATGGCGCACCTGAACGGAGAGCTCGGCCGGTCCACCCCGCTGAAGCTCAAGCCGGAGACCTGGCATCGGCTCCACACGGCGCTTGAGGGACAGGCCTATGCGCTCGGATGGAACATCACGTCACGCCCCTGGGCCGGAGGCACCGCGTGGAATCACACCGGCTCCAACACCTATTGGTTTTGCAACGTGTGGGTCGCACCCAAAATGGAATTCGCCGTGCTCGTGTTCACCAACGCCGGCGGCGATGACGCCTTCAAAGCCACGGATGAAGTGGCCGCTGCCGTGATTCAGCAGCGGCTGACGCCGAATGCGGCCGTTGAAGGGTTGAAGCACTGAACCTAAAAACGGCAGTTACAGAAGAGTTCAACCACAGATGGACACGGATAAACACAGATGGAAACGCGCGAAACGGAAGGATTCATGGATCACCCAGACGGTGAGACCGTTTGAGACCTCTTGAGTCACGCATCTCCCTCTCTATCTGTGTGAATCTGTGTCCATCTGTGGTTTCAACTGCCGTTTCTAGGCTGAAGGGTTGAAGGGGAGCCTCTCACTCGTTTGGAGTACCGCGTTTACGCGGCTCTGCTGTTGGACGCGGGGCCACCGAAAGGTTGGAAATCAACCGTCGGGTGCCTCTAGACGCGCCTCCCGGAACGGTCTGAAGACGGGACTCCAAACGAAGGATTAGCCCCTCGCGGCAGCGTCGAATTCCCCTTCAACGCTTCAACTTTTCAACCCTTTAACCGCGGCCTCCGCCCCCCCCGGGGCTCACTCCGGCTTCTGCATCTTGTCCCCGAGGCGGAGGTACTCCCACACCGCGGTGATGGTCTTCGGACCGTCGCCACCGAGGATGTCAGGCAGCGGGCTCTTGCCTTCTTCGTCGAAGTACACCGGCATCTTGGTCGAGGCATCGACCGAGGTCGGCGCACGGAGCCAGCGGCGGAAATAGGGCTTTTGCAACCGCGCGAAACTGTGGGCGAGGTTGATGCCCGGAGCTTCAAACACCTGCGTGGCGGCAAAGTCGGCAATTCCGTGGCAGCTGATGCAGGAGAATCCACCATTGGCCCCGGCGATCTTTTGTCCGGCCTTGGCCAACTCCGCGGTGTCCGCCGGAGCGGGATCTTCGGGCGTCTTCGGAGGGAGTCCCGCCATCTGCGACAACCCGGTGGCCAACTGTTCCGCGAAGGCTGGGAATCCGGGCATGCGCGCCTCGAGCCAGGTGCGCGGTTTCCACGGTTCGTTTCCAGCGATGAACCGGGCGGCCCATTCCGGCTTCAGTTTTCCAGGCAGCAATTCAAACGCGGGGAAGCCTTCCACCTTGCCATGGCATTCGCGGCAGTTCAGTCGCTCGCTCTGGCGCGCGACGAAATCAACGGACGTCTGACGCGTGAGCGATCGACGGTCGGACGCGGCGAATGCGCGCAGCGCCTGACGCTCCTCGGCGGTGAACGAATAACGCGGGGCCTTGGATCCCTCGGCTGGAGCATCGGCCACACAGCCGGCGTTCCAGTGGTCGGTCGGCAATCCGGAAAGCGGACGCGCGGCAAATTGGTTCTGCAACTCGAGCGAGTGGCAGTTGAGGCAGCCGGAATTCTGAACCAGCGTCCGACCGCGGGCCACCAACGCTTCGTCGGCAGGAGCCTGCGAGGCGGCGGGCTTGTCCGCATTGGCCTCAAGATACGCCGCCAGGTTGCCGGCCTCTTCGGCGGTCAGCTTGAAGTTCGGCATGCGGATCCACGCGTAGTGTTCCGACGGCTTCTGGAGGAACGGAGCCAGCGTGCCGGGGGCAAACTTGGCCAGCACCTGCTTCTGTCCGATTTTCTTCGGATCCTGCTCCGCGGCATCCGGCGCGTTGTGGCAGGCCACGCAATGAAGCTTCTCGTACAGCGCCTTGCCCTCTGCGGCATTGCCCGCTGTCGCGGAGGCGGCGGCCCCACCTTTGAGCGATGAGAGGAACGCGGCCACGGCCTTCGATTGCTCCGCGGCATCGGCTCCATGGAACACCTTCGGCATCGGCGTGCCGTGGCGCATGGTTTCCGGATCCTGGATCCAGCGGGCCAGCCAGTCGTGGTTCCGACGGCTCCCAATGCCCGCAAAGGCCGGCGCGTCCATGGACAGTTCCGCAATGCCCGAGGGCACGGTATGGCACTTGGCGCACCGGTTCTCGATGAACAGGTCGCGTCCGCGATGAATCTGAAGCGACTTGGTCAGCTCCGGCGTGACGGTGTGAGTCAGCGCAGAAAACGGAACCGGCGTGTACGGAGTTTCCTTGTTCGACCAGAACACGCGCACAAAGGCATCGCCCGTCGCCGGTGGCGTGTATTCCGCCACGAGGGCGTTCGCTCCCTTGTTAAGCCGCACAGTCTTTCCCTGGACCGGGGCGTCGCCAGTGCCGGGGGCCTCGAGAGCGACCGTATCATTAATGGTCAGCTTCAACGTCCCGGTGTATTCGGCGTGGAAGGTGTAATCGGCGCGAAGCTCCGCAGTGATTTGTCCCTGCCACTTGGCGGTGAAGGCTCCCGGGGCGATCCAGGGGCTGGCGGGCTGGCCGGCCGGCACGTGCAGCCAGAGATTTTCGGTCACCGAGGCGTCGTTCACCGCACCGGCGGAGAGGGTCAGGGCCAGACCCGCGGGGGGCGCATCGGCAGCCGTGGCGGCGACGAGCGAGGACGCGAGCGCGATTGCGGCGAAACCCGCACGGCGAAGGATGGGACTCAGTGGCATGGCAAGTGGACGCTTGAACCGTAGGACAACTTCAGGCCGCGGACGTTAGAAAGCCAAACGCGCGGCATCAAGGAGCAGGCAGAAAAAAAACCGCCCCGCTCTGAGGCGGGGCGGTCGGGACTGAGTGCTTGTATTAACTTGTAGCAGGGTTGGCAGGGAAAATGGAAAGGATCAGACCTTCGGGGCCGGAGCGGCGGGATTGCGTCGACGACGCCAGCCGGTCCAAACCACCGCGGACGCTGCGAACGCTCCCGCGACCCAGGTTTCAGACTCGGGCACCACGGCAGTGAGCGACGGACTGTCCACGAGAAGATTGGACCAAAGATTGCCGGTGCTGTCCGGCGACGTGGAGGTCAGATAAATCGTGGGATTCGCCACCTGCGCCGTGAAGGTGTAGCTCACCAGGGACCAACTGACGGAATTGGCGGAGGACTGGTTGCTCCAGGAAGAATTCGCCGGAATTGTCGTGGCGGACGTCAGGGTTGCGCCGTTGATGACTTCGAAGAGGAACTTTCCAGCCACCAGATTGGCGCTCGTACCGGGTTGGCTGCCCGAGAACAGCGTTCCAGTCGCCGGATCGCCGTTGGCTCCGTTTCCCGCGGCACCGCCGGAGCGGGAACCGGCATTCGCCACGTAGGCCGAAATCGTGTACGAGCCGCCAATCGTGAGATTCAGCGTGCCCGTGTACTGAAGGCAGGCGTTGCTCACATCCACATTGGAACTCGAACTCAGGTACACCGACTTAGTTCCGGCCTGGGCGTAATTCTGAACCCATTGCTCGGGAAACCCATTGGAACCCGCCGCAACCGTCCAGGAAGAAAGCCCCCAACCATTGACCGGAAAGGTGTCCTGAATCCCACCAAGGAAGGTCGGCTCGGAAGAGGTCTGGGCGGTCCCCAGCTCAAAGCCCGGATTGGAGAAAAGATTCTGCGCCGACACCCCGAAACCGATCACCCCGAACGCCATGAGCGCGGCGATCCGCAGGCGATTCGTTTTTGATACAAAAGTTGTTTCCATTTAGGTGTCGGAGAGCTGGTTACCCGGTTTGGTACATCGGGCTTCCAAAGTGTGCACATGACACTCTTTCGCTCCCATGATCCACAACCCAGCCGCATCTAGGATTTTCCCCTAGAGCCTGTCGTCCAAATCGTTCCGGTAATGTACCAAAAAAGAAACCCGACCCGGACCGTTGGGTCCGGATCGGGTGGAGGGGAAAATCCCGACTGCTTGTACCAGGATTAGTTCAACGGCGCCCCGGCCGAGGGAACCTCGTGCACGGTGTGCTGAATTTCCTGGGCCACCGGCGTGCCGTCCTTGGCCTTGAGGTCCCACTTGATGGATTGCTGCATGACCGGCTTGAAGTCGGTGATGGCGAGAGTCACGGAGCGGCCGTCGGCGGAGAGCTTGGCCGCGGTGATGTCGAGGGGTTCACGTCCCTGCTTCTTGGGATTGGTGACCTGGAATTCCGGCGAACCGTAGTGTTCGGCGCGCTCATAGTTCCAGCGCTTGCCGCTCCAGTTTTGGAGATCGCCCACAGTGGCGGGATCGAGGGGTTCGCTGAAGCTCAGCTCCACGCCGCCGGCGACAGCCTTCACGCCGCGGACCGAATACACCTTCTTGCCGGTGTAGCGGACGCGGTCAAAGCCCGTGATGCGTGCGGCGTTCGACTGCCATTCGCTGAGGCCGGCCACGTAGAGCTGACCGTCCTTGGGATTGAACTTGGCGCGCATGACCGAGGAGGTGAAGCGCAGCGGGAAGCGAACCACGCCACCCTGATAACGACCGCCGGAGATCGGCTGCTTCATGACCAGGAAGAGGCTCGATTTGCCATAGCTCTCGTGGAGCATTTCACCCTTGAAGGGGCCCCACTTGTCGCTGGTGACCCAGATCTGGCCGCCACCGGAGTTGTCATAATCCGCGTGCGAGAGCCAGGCGAGAGGAGGCGTCCAAGCATCGGCAAGCTCCTTCGGGGTGAGCTTGTTGACCACGCCGAGGAATCCACCGGGCTTCACCCAGTTGATCGGGGTCGAGGGCACCCAGGTGCCTTCGTTGTCGGAGGTGGTGACCTGACCGTCGCCACGCACGCCAATGCCGTTCGGGGCGCGAACGCCTCGGGCGATGATCTCCAGCTTCTTGCCGTCGGGGCTGAGCTTGAACACGCAGCCGGAGTGCGAGCAGACCGAGCCGTTGCCCTGCGAAGCCTTCTGATCACCGAAGCCACGTCCGCCGCCGTTCACCGGATTGGCCTTGGCGAAGTAGAAGTTCCCGGCGTCGTCGCGCTGAAGGTCGAACACGAATTCGTGGAAGCCTTCGGTCGATTGGATCTCGTTGTTGAAGTTCTCGTAGTAGTCGGCCTCGCCGTCGCCGTTGAGGTCGTGGTAGCGGGTGATTTGATCGCGTCCGCTGGTGTAGATCACGTCATTGACGATCACCAGACCGAGGGTTTCGTACATGCCTGAGGCATAGCGGCTCCACTGGACGTTCTCGAGGGAGTCATCGATGCCGGTGGCGATCCAGATGTCACCATCGTGCGTGCAGAAGGCGGCGCGGTGGCCATCGCTGAAGAAGTCAAACCCGGCGAACCGCACGCGGCGGTTCCACGGATTGCGCTCCGGCGTGACGATCGCGTCGGTGACGTACGCACCATCGGGGGTCACGCTGGTGTTGAGCTGTCCCTTGACCTTGACGGTTTCGCTCCATCGGCGTCCGCCACCCTTGGAGAATTCCTTCATCGCGGGAGCTCCGGCGATCATCTGGGTGAACCGGGCAGATTCCGCCTCGGGTCCGTTCCAAACAACAACCTTGAACACGCCGGCGCGGGTGCCCTTGGCGAGCTCCAGGCTCACGCGACCGCCCGACGCCTTCAACGAGGCGCCCTTGGGCAGGCCCACTGCGGAGACGCGGGTCACCATGCCGTTGCCGGCGAAGGTCACCGAACCGTCCTCCACCTTCGGAGTCGCGCCTTCCACATCGGCGATCAACAGGGAGAACGTCTCGGGAACGCGGTGCGACTTGAAGAACAGGAAGCCCTTTTCAGGCGCATCAATCTTGAACGTGCGGGTGAAGGCCACCTGCTGTCCGACCGCAACGGAACCGGGCTGCTCGGCCACGTGAACATTTCCGCCCACGGTGTAGTTGAGCTGAACGTCCATGCCGTTCACATACAGACCGTCCCACTTGACCAAGGAACGATCCACGGGGCCAAACGGTTCGGTGCGTCGATCGGCAAAGGTGCCGTCGGCAGCAGCAACGCCCGGAACCACGGCGGTCCCGAACTTCTGGTCGCCATCGATTCCAGGGTGATTGCCGTGCGATGCGTCAAACGCGACGCCGCGGGTGGTGATGAACCCGCCGGTCCAACCCGCTGCCATGCGGCAGAGATCGGTGTCAAACAGCATGGTCGCGCCGTTTCCAACGCGAATGGCGAGGCCCTTCATGGCGGTGTTGCCGGTCGGGAAACGCGCATTGATGCACGCGCCCTGGAAGGGGAAATCGTCCTGCAGCATTTTGTACTGGGGACGGTTTTGGGCCTGGGCCGAGGCGATCGCCCAGCCGCCCACGGCGGCCAGTGCGAGGAAACGAAGCCCGCGGCCACGGAGGACCGGAGCGCGAGAGGTCATTGGTTTGGATGCGTGCATGTCAGAAATTGTGTGCCGGTTCGAGGCCGCTGCGTCCAGAGGCAAAACAGTATTCCCGCGGAACGCCCCCGAAACCCCGGGGCTGCGACGCTCGAAAAATCGGCGATCCGTAACGACGCCAGGTAGCGGAGGCACATTCATTTAAGCATGGAACGCGAGGCCGGGTTCCCGTGGATCGCAGGAAAAACCGTTGACCCAACCTCGCGTGCGCCGGTAGCGTCCGCGCCCGATGTTTCCGGTACGCAACCCCAGGTTGGTAGTCGTAGTCCTTGCGGACTGACGGCGACCTGGATGTTGCAAATCGGCTCCCAGGTCGCCCGCGGTTCCCAGTTCGCAGACGGGACGCGGGTTTTCGACTTTCGGGAGTGGCATCCAGCGGTGTGAACGTGATCCCGGAAGTTGAAGCGAAGGCGAGACAAGCAGCATCAGCAATAGTTCAAGGCAAACGCAGCACGCAGCTTAGAATCAGCAGGACAACTCACGGCTCACACCGACAAAGCAACATGCGACACACCATCTCAGTCCTGGTCGAAAACAAATTCGGGGTTCTCACCCGGGTCACCGGCCTCTTCAGCGGCCGCGGCTACAACATTGATACGCTCAATGTCGGCCCCACCCACGATCCCTCGCTCAGCCGGATGACCATCGTCACCCGCGGCGACGACGCCACCGTCGAGCAGATCTGCAAGCAGCTCAACAAGCTGGTGGACGTGGTCAAGGTCACCCCCTACTCCGCCGGCGGCTACATCGACCGCGAACTCGTGCTGGTCAAGGTTTCGGCCGATTCCCACAGCCGAGCCGAAGTGGCCCAGATGGCCGAACTCTTCCGCGCCAAGATCATCGACGTGCAGCCCAAGTCGCTGACCATCGAGCTCACCGGCAGCGAATCCAAGATCGAGAAGTTCCTCACCCTCGTGCGCGACTTCGGCATCCTGGAACTCACCCGCACCGGCCAGGTCGCCCTGCCCCGCGACTGACGACCCACCGTTGCGATTTCGATCGTCTCGATCTTCGATTTTAAGAACACACCGTCACCACTCACTTCTTTTTTCCTATGGCAAAAGTCTATCACGACAAGGACGCCGACCTGAGCGTCTTCAAAGGCAAAACCCTCGCTGTCCTCGGATTCGGTTCCCAGGGCCACGCTCACGCGCTGAACCTCAAGGAATCCGGCTGCAAGGTCATCATCGGCCTGTACGAAGGCTCCAAGTCCATCGCCGTCGCGAAGGACAAAGGCTTCGAAGTCTATCCGACCGGTGAAGCCGTGAAGCGCGCGGACGTCATCTTCGTCGCCCTTCCCGACACCAAGCAGGCCGCGTCCTACGAGAAGGAAATCGCCCCGAACCTCTCCAAGGGCAAGACCCTCCTCTTCAGCCACGGTTTCGCGATCCACTTCAAGACCGTCGTTCCGCCCAAAGACGTGAATGTGATCCTGGTCGCCCCCAAGGGCCCCGGCCACATCGTCCGCCGCCAGTTCACCGAAGGAAAGGGCGTCCCCAGCCTGATCGCCATCTACCAGAACCCCGGCCGTGACGCGAAGAAGATCGCCCTGGCCTGGGCCAAGGGTATCGGCGGCACCCGCGCCGGAGTCATCGAGACCAGCTTCAAGGAAGAGACCGAAACCGACCTGTTCGGCGAACAGACCGTCCTCTGCGGCGGCGCGAGCGCCCTCGTGCAGGCTGGATTCGAAGTCCTCGTCGAAGCCGGCTACTCCCCCGAGATGGCCTACTTCGAGTGCCTCCACGAGCTCAAGCTCATCGTCGACCTCATGAACGAGGCCGGGATCAGCGGCATGCGCTTCTCGATCTCCGAGACCGCCAAGTGGGGCGACGTCACCGTTGGCCCGAAGATCATCGACGCTTCGGTCAAGAAGCGCATGAAGGCCGCGCTCAAGGACATCCAGACCGGCAAGTTCGCCAAGGACTGGGTCCGCGAATACCAGACCGGCTACAAGCGCTACAACGCCCTGCTCGCGAAGGGTGAGAAGCATCCGATCGAAAAGACCGGTGCCAAGCTGCGCTCGATGATGCCCTGGATGCAGAAGCGCTCCATCAAGGGCGCCCAGGCCGCCTACTAAGCGCTCGCTTAACAAAGTTCTCAAACGCCGCCCGCGCCTCGCGCTGGCGGCGTTTTTGTTTTAAGGCGGTTCGAACGGTCGAGCCCGGACTCTATTTCAATGGAGCTGCGGCTCCATTCGACGCGCGCGCCTGGCAGTGGCGAAGCCTCCCCGAGGACGCAACGCCTCTCTCGGCGGCCGAAAGCCAAGGAAAAGGCCCCGTTCGTCCCGGTCAGCGGGGAGCGAAAATTGGTTGGCATACCGTTCGCTTTAGGGCGTCGGCGACGGTTTCAGACCCCGTCCCGAATCCTTCCCATGCTCTCCACGTCAGCTTCCCCGTTCACACGTTCCCGCATCCTCCATTCCCTTTGCCTCGGTTTGGTGTGGCTGCTGACCCAGCTGCTGCCAGCAGTCGCGGCACCGGGGATTTCGATCAGCGCACCCTCCGTAACTTCAACAAGCAGTGGTCCCGTCACCTATACCGTCAGCTACTTTGGAGCCACCGCAGTGACGCTCTCGTCCGCGGACGTCACCATCAACGCCAGCGGAATGATCGCCGCCACCAAGAGCGTGTCCGGCTCTGGAAAGACCTGGACGGTGACGCTCTCGGGGATCTCCGGCTCGGGTACGGTGTCCATTTCCATCGCCGCCGGAACCGCCGTGGATTCCATGGGCTCTTTGGCAAGCGCCGCGGGCCCCAGCGCATCGTTTAGCGTGGTTGTCGGCCCGCAGGTCGTGATTTCTGGCCCCTCGGTTTCGCAGGCCAGCACCGGACCAGTGACCTACACGCTCACGTATCTCAACGCCTCCACGATCACCCTGTCCGACACCGACATCACTTTGAACCGTTCCGGGACCGCGAACGCCACCACGTCAATTTCCGGAAGCGGCAACACGCGCACCGTGACGCTGTCGAACCTCAGCGGCGATGGCACCCTGGGAATCTCGGTGGCCGCCGGGACGGCAACCAGCGCCGGGGGAACAGCAGCACCAGCCGCCGGACCTTCCACCGCCTTCACCGTGGACAACACGCCGCCCGCGGCATCGATCAGCGGCCCGTCGATCAGCAAGACGGTCGATGGGCCGATCACCTACGACGTCACCTTCTCGGGAGCCAATCTGCTGGATCTCAAGCTCTCCAACGTCGTGGTCAACACCACAGGCACCGCAACGGCGACGGCGAGCGTCAGTTTTCTAGGAAGCTTTTATCGAATCACCCTGTCGGGAGTTTCCGGAATGGGAACGTTGGGGATCTCGCTGACGGCCGGAACTGCCTCCGACATTGTGGGGAACCTGGCTCCGGCAACCGGCCCATCCGCCACGGCGACTGTCACCACCGCCTCACCCACCCTGGGAATTGCCATCAGCGGACCGTCAGTCTCCACCACCGCCGTCGGCCCGGTCAGCTACACGGTCACCTACACCGGCGCGAGCGCCATCACCCTGACCGCCGCGGACATTCGCCTGAATCAGACTGGCATGGTGGGTGGCACCGCATCCGTGTCCGGCACTGGCAACACGCGCACGGTCACGCTTTCCAACATTGGCGGCATCGGAACGTTGTCCATTTCGCTCGCTTCAGCCACAGCCGTCGATGCCAACGGGTTCCTCGCCGGATCCGCCGGACCGAGTGCATCGTTCACCGTGGCCAATGGACCCACGGACATTCTGATCGACCAGAGCAGCCTCCCTGAGAACAACACCCCCGACACCACGGTGGGTACGCTTTCGGCGGTGAATGGAAGCATGGTGAGATACGCCCTGGTTGCGGGAACCGGCAGCGACGACAACGCGCTGTTCCACATCAATGGAGCGAAACTGGTCCTTTCCGTTTCCGCCGACTTCGAATCCCGCAGCGCCTATTCCGTGCGGGTGCGGGCCACGGATTCCAACGGCATCTTCGTGGAAAAGGCATTCGCCATCTCCATCATCAACGTGGACGAACCTCCCATCGCAGGGGCCGATTCCATCGTTCGCACCAACACGCAGCCGCGAATCAAGATCCCGGTCGCCTCCCTGCTCGCGAACGACAGCGATCCCGAGCAGGCCCCGCTCGATATCATCGCCGTCGGCAATGCACAACCGGCTGGGGCCACCGTCAGCCTTTCCAACGGATTCATCCTCTACACCGCCCCCTCCGCCACAGCCGGCAACGGTGGATTCACCTACACACTCCGAGCCGGAATGCTGACCAGCGCGGGGACAGTTACGGTGATCGAAACAGCACCCGCTGCGGACTCCACGCCGGCCAACGCCGCACGCATCACTCCGCAGGGGCCGAACATCGCGCTCACCTTCATCGGCGTTCCGGGGCGCTCCTACCGAGTCCAGTACTCGATCGATCCGGGTCCACCGTTTACCTGGCTCGACTTCATCCCAAGCGCCATCCACACCGCAGGATCCGACACCTTCTTCCTTCATACCGATCCCGCGCCCACGGATCCGCAGCGCTTCTATCGGGCCATCGCCATTCCCTGAGCCCCGAACCCGCACCCGAACCTGCCCCCGCACCCCCATGAAACCCATTCAGGTCCGTTCCCTCACCGTGGCGCTGCTTGCCATCGGGCTTCGACACTCGGTCGGCGCCGCGGTGATCACCGAGCCAACCCGCATTTTTACCGTGGGATACGATCTCGCGGACGTGCAGAACCCGCCGGTGAGTTTCCTGCAGACCGTCACCGATTCCGCCATTGTTTCGCTGACCCGAGTGGACGTCAGCCTGACATTGGTGGGACGCGCCAGCGGCGGATTCGCGAGCGAGATGTTCGTTTCCCTCAGTCAGGATCTCTCCCGTACCAGCATCCTCATCAACCGGGTTGGCCTCAGCAACGCGGACTCCCTGGGCCAGGGCTACGACGGCTGGAACGTGACGCTCTCCGACTTGGCCCCGAGTGATCTCCACGCCGCGCTGCTTTCCACCGGGATCTTGAGTGGAACCTATCAACCCGACGGCAGGATCGCCCCCGAAGACACCAGTCGCCCCGCCCTCCTTTCGTAGTTCAACGGCGCTGCCGGCAACGGCGACTGGCGTTTGAGCGTGGCCGATCTGGAGGTTGGGGGAACCATGCGGCTCGTCAGCTGGGGCATCACCCTCACCGGGGAAAACAACGCGGCCGCCGTTCCTGAGGCTGGTACGTGGGCGGCCGGAATGGTGCTCGGATTCGTCGCCGGATCCGGTTGGTGGTTCCGACGCAAGCGCACCGCCCACACCTGATTCAACCCCGTTCCACGACCGGCGGCGCGGGCTTGCGCGGGAAGGCGTCGCGAAACGCGCGTACCAGCGGGGATTCATCCGCACGACGCCACGCAAGCACGGTCCGCACCGGCGGAAGCCCGGGCGGCGGTTCGCGGAACACCAACCCGGGCCGCGTCACCTCCGCGAGCGTTGCCGTGGTCGGCGCCAGCCCGAACCCCGCCGAGATCAGCCACATCTTGGTCTGAATGTCGTTGGCGTACTGGGTCGGACGCGGCACCGCGCCGGCCTTTGCACACGCGGCGAAGAACGCGTCGTAGTACCCGTGCTGGACACTCGGATGCATCAGCACCATCGAGACATCATGAAAATCCTGCCACGCGAGCCGGCGCTTCCGGGCCAACGCGTGCCCGGCGGGCATCGCGATCACCTGCGGCGATTCCTCGACGAACTGATAATCCAGCTCCGCAAAGCCCACCGGCGGTCGCAGCAGCCCGACATCCAGTTGATCCCCGTGCAGCCGTTTCAACTGCTCGGTGCTCACCAGGTCGAACACCGACAACTGCACGCCTGGAAATCGCTGTTGGAAATCCTGCAGAATGCGCGCCAGCCACGCGTTGGCCGACGGGGCGATCATTCCAATCCGGAGCGTTCCGACCAATCCCTCCTCGGCCTTGCGCACGCGATCCTCTGCGCGCGACGCCGCGGTCAACACCAGCCGCGCCTCGCCGAGAAACACACGCCCTGCCGGCGTAAGCTTCACCGACCGCGTCGTGCGCTCAAATAACCGCACGCCAAGTTCCGACTCGAGGGACTTGATCTGCGCGCTCAACGGCGGCTGGGCCAGACGCAGCCGCTCAGCCGCCTTTCGAAAACTCAACTCCTCCGCCACCGCCAGGAAATACCTCAGATGCCTCAGTTCCATGGGGCTGATACTTTCAACGTATCAATCTCCGAGCAAACTTGTATTGGCCTCCGGAGCCGCCGTCCCCGACTTGTATCGCGTGCGTTGGATCCATCCCTCTGCGGAATTACCCTCTGGTGAACCCCGCCCGGTTTTCCGTGCGGTGATTCGCCACGAATAGCCTATGTGGATCGTCCGCCTGGCCCTTCGTCGGCCCTACACGTTCGTCGTCGCGTCGCTCGTCCTCCTCCTGCTGACGCCGCTGGTGCTGCTGCGTACGCCAACCGACATCTTCCCCTCGATCAACATCCCGGTCATCTCGGTGATCTGGCAGTACTCCGGCCTCAGCGCCCAGGAGATCGAGCAACGAATCATTTACAACCATGAACGATCACTGAGCGCGACGGTGAACGACATCGAGCACGTCGAGTCCACTGCGTATCCGGGTGTCGGAATCATCAAGGTGTTCCTGCGCGAAGGTGCCTCGGTGGACGCCGGCGTGGCGCAGATTACCGCGATTGCTCAGACCATTCTCCGCCAGATGCCGCCGGGGCAGACGCCTCCGCTGGTCATTCGCTACAACGCCTCCACCGTTCCGATTCTTCAGTACGGACTCAGCTCGGCCAGCCTGTCGGAACAGGAGTTGTACGATCTCGGCCAAAACCAGGTGCGCGTGGGCCTTTCCACCGTGCTCGGAGCGCAGGTCCCATGGCCCTACGGCGGCAAGACGCGGCTCGTGTCCATTGATCTCGATCTCAAGGCGCTCCAGGCCCGCAACCTCACCGCGCAGGACGTCGTCAACGCGTTCTCGAGCCAGAACCTCATTCTCCCCAGCGGCACTGCCAAAATTGGTACCACCGAGTACGACATCGAGCTCAACGCCCAGCCCCGGCTTCTGGAAGAACTGAACGACCTGCCAATCAAGGTGGTCAACGGCGCAACCCTCCGCGTCCGCGACGTGGCGCAGGTGCGCGATGGTTACCTGCCGCAGATCAATGTGGTCCGGCAGGACGGCCAGCGCGGTTCCCTGCTCACCATTCTCAAGGGCGGATCCGCTTCCACGCTGGACGTGGTGAAGCGCGTGAAGGAGGCCATGCCGCGCATCCTGGCCGGACTTCCCCCAGAACTCCGCGTCCGCGAATTCGGCGACCAGTCGCGATTCGTCCGCGCGGCCATTGGTGGCGTGCTCCACGAGGGCATCATCGCAGCCAGTCTCACGGCGGTGATGATCCTGCTCTTCATCGGATCGTGGCGCAGCACGGTGATCATCGCCCTTTCCATTCCCCTCAGCGTGCTGGCTTCGCTCGCCGTTCTGAGCGCACTCGGGGAGACCATCAACCTCATGACGCTCGGCGGACTCGCCCTCGCGGTCGGCATTCTCGTGGACGATGCCACGGTGGAAATCGAGAACATCCATCGTCAAATGGCCTTCGGAAAGCCGCTCCAGCAGGCCATTCTCGACGGTGCCCAGGAAATCGCCCTGCCGGCGTTCGTCAGCACCTTGTGCATCTGCATCGTGTTCGTCCCGATGTTCTTCCTCACCGGCGTCGCACGACACCTCTTCACCCCGCTGGCCGAGGCCGTCGTGTTCGCCATGATGGCGAGCTACATCCTCAGCCGAACGCTGATTCCGACGTTGGTGATGTGGTTCTATCATGGCACCTCGTATGTGGGACACGGCCACGCGACCTCCTCCACCAGCCCCTGGTTGCAGCCCTGGCTGGCGATTCAGGAGGGATTTGAAGCGGCCTTCGAACGCTTCCGCGGCGGCTACCGCGGGCTGCTTTCCGTGTTGCTGCGTCACCCACGTTGGTTCGGAAGCGTCTTCCTGCTTTTCTGCGCCGCGTCCTGCTTGTTGTTCACCCGCATGGGGCAGGACTTCTTCCCCACCGTCGATGCCGGCCAAATCCGCCTCCACCTGCGCGCCCGCACCGGGACACGCATCGAGGAAACCGTGCGGCTCGTGGATTCCGTGGAGACCGCGATCCGCGAGGTCATTCCCAACAGCGAGATCGAGGGCATCCTCGACAACATTGGCATCCCAAATTCGGGCATCAGCCTCAGCTACTCCAACAGCGGTCTGATTGGCACGGGCGATGCCGACATCCTGCTTTCGCTGAAGGAACACCACGGTTCCACCATGGAATACATCCGCCGGCTGCGCGTGGTGTTGAACCGCACCTTTCCTGGGACAACGTTTTATTTCCTGCCGGCCGACATCGTCAGCCAGACCGTGAATTTCGGTCTGCCTGCGCCGTTTGATGTTCAAATCGTCGGACGAGACCAGGCCGCGAACCGCACCGTGGCCAACCGGCTCGCGCAGCGCATCCGGAGCATCCCAGGGGCCGTGGACGTGCGGGTGCAGCAGCCCGCCGATCTTCCCCGGTTCCACGTGGAGGTGAATCGCGACAAGGCCGCCGAGATCGGCCTGAGCGAGCGCGACGTGGCGAATTCGGTCCTGATGAGCCTCACCGGCAGCGGTCAGGTGCAGCCCGCGTATTGGTTGAACCCGCTGCGGGGCATTCAGTACCTGGTCAACGTGCGTGCGCCGGAGTACGTGATGGACTCGTTGAGCGCGCTGCAGGGCATTCCAATCAGCGCCGGTGTAACAGACTCAGGCGAAGGCCAGGTCCTCGCAAACCTCGCCACCCTCACCCGTACCAACGGCCCCGCGGTGATTTCCCATTTCAACGTGGCCCCGGTGATCGATGTGTTTGGTGGCGTGGATGGGAGTGATCTTGGATCGGTCCTCAAGGCGATCGAGCCGTTGCTGGAACAGGCAAAACGGGAACTTCCCCGCGGCAGCTTCATCGTGCTGCGCGGCCAGGCGGAGACCATGAGGTCCAGCTACACCGGACTGCTCTGGGGCCTCGCAGGGGCCATCGTGCTGGTGTACCTGCTCCTGGTGGTGAATTTCCAAAGCTGGCTGGATCCCTTCGTCATCATCACCGCCCTGCCCGGCACGGTGGCCGGGGCGGCGTGGGGACTTTGGGTCACGCAGACTCCGCTGAGTGTTCCCGCGCTGATGGGAGCGATCATGTCGGTCGGCGTCGCCACCGCGAACTCGGTCCTCGTGGTCAGTTTCGCCCGCGAAGAATTGCGTCGCGGCCGCACCTCCGCAGCGGCGGCGTTGAGTGCCGGTTCCACGCGGTTGCGCGCGGTGATCATGACCGCGCTCGCCATGATGCTGGGCATGGTGCCGATGAGCCTCGGCCTCGGCGAAGGCGGAGAACAAAACGCCCCGCTGGGCCGCGCGGTGATCGCCGCCTTGATGCTGGCCACGGTGGCCACGCTGCTCTTTGTCCCTGCCGTGTTCGCGATGGTGCATCGCAATGCCCGCTTCAACCCAAATTCCGACGAGGCCGAAACCGTCGACTCCCCCGCATCTCCCACGCCGGGCGTTGCCACTCCCTGATCCCTTTCTTTCGCCATGTCCCAGAATCCCCCCCAGGAGCCCGTCATGAACGAGCCCTCGCCGAGCCGATTGACCACCTACGCCGTGGTGGCCGCCGTGCTCGTCGTCATCGCCTTCGCGGCCGGACTGCTTCCCCGGCTGCGTCAACGCGCGGCTGTCGTCGTTGAGAATCAGGATCTGGCGGTTCCCACTGTGCTACTGGTGAGCCCCTCCCGCGGCACCTCGCCCCCCGCAGTTCGACTTCCGGCGGAAATTCGGGCGCTGGCCGAAGCCCCCATTTTGGCACGCGCCAGCGGTTATGTTCACAAGCTTCACGTGGACATCGGGTCGGTCGTCACCCAGGGACAACTGATGGCGGAGCTGGAAACGCCCGAACTGAACCAGCAGCTCGGCAGCGCGCGGGCGCTTCGGGATCAGGCCGCGGCGGCGTTGCAGCTCGCCAAGGTCACCGCCGAACGCTGGGCGGAAATGCGCAAGGCCAAGGTGATCAGCCCGCAGGAGGCGGATGAAAAAAACGCCGACGCCGAACTGAAGGCCGCGGCGCTGAATTCCGCCGCCTCCGAGGTTCGCCGATTGGAGGAGCTCGTCGGATTTGCCCGGATCGTGGCTCCCTTCGATGGCGTGGTGACGGCGCGTCGTACCGATTTGGGTCAACTGGTCTCGGCCGGCGCCGCCGTGGAATTGTTCCGCCTGGCCCAAACCGGAACGCTCCGGGTGTTCGTCCATCTTCCGCAATACCTCACCTCGGCCGCCGTGCCGGGAACCGTGGCCACCGTGGTCCTCGGTGACGGAACCGGGAAGCGTCTTCCGGCCCGGTTGTTGCGGGCCTCGGGCGCCATGGACCCGGCCTCGCGGACGCTGCTGGTCGAATTGGAATTGCCCAATCAGGACCGATCCGTGCTGCCGGGCGGATTCGCGCAAGTCGAGTTTCCGGACTCGGGCGCGTCGATTGGGTGGACCGTCCCCGCCAACACCCTGCTCTTCAGGCCGGAGGGGCTGGTCGTGGCAGTGGTTGATTCGCAAAACACGGTCGAAATGAGGCGAGTGATCCTCGGAAGGGATTTCGGAGCCACGGTGGAAGTAAGCTCAGGGGTCGATGCCTCCACCCGGCTGGTTTTGAACCCTTCGGACTCATTGTCATCGGGCGCGAAAATCCGACAGGCAACGGGATTTTCTGGAGCGGGAAAATGAATTCAAATCCTCCACCACGGATTCAAGCTTCCACCTCCAGATTGATGAAGGTAAGACACACACCAAATGCCACTCTGGTTGCCACCAAGGATTCACAGCTTGATTCTCATTCTGTGCCTTGGGGTCATCACCCGCGTCTCGGCACAGGAATCCACCATCACCCGAGTCCGCGACGCCCGAAAGCTTTCCAACACTGCGGCTGAGAAACTTCGTCCATCCGCCACGCTCGAAGGGACGATCGTTTATGGAGATTCAGCCAGGCAAGATTGGTTCTTTCATGATGGAGACGCCGGAATCTACATCCTGGGGGAAGGAATTACTCTCAAGTCAAAGACCGGGGACAAGGTCCGGATCGATGGATTTATTGCCTCAGGAGGATTCGCTCCCATTTTCCGAGTCACCAACGAGATCATCCTCGGCGTCGGCCCCATTCCCATCCCGTCCAGGCCGTCGATGGATCAGATTCTCAGCGGGAGTGAAGACAGTCAGTGGGTGGAGGTTTCAGGAACCCTGTTGGAGTCGGTACGCCACGACGGAAACACCATTTTAACCCTCGATTCCGCTTTCGGGGACCTGGTCCTGAGTGTCTATGGAGCCGAAGACCGCATCACTTCGAAACTCAATCTTGGGGCAAGGCTCAAGATTCAGGGGGTGGCCGCGTCCAACTACAACCGCCAGGGCCGGTTTCTCGGGGCACGGATCCACGTGCCCTCGGAAAAATGGATCGCGGTCGTGTCGAACGGCCCCTCGAACCCGTTCGAACTTCCACTGATTCCACTGGATGAGGTCTTAACGTTTACGCCAGGACAGAGACGCAGTTCTCTGGTCCACACGCGCGGATACGTCACGCACCGCGACAAAGATGGCACCATCTTTGTTCAGTCGGGCAAGGTAGGCATGAGAACCCACCCTTCCTCTGATTACTCCTTCCAGCCGGGGGATTCGGTGGAATTGGCTGGTTTTGCCGTTCTGGAGCGCGGTGTCCAAGATCCACGCTCTCCTGATGTGGTCATGGGGACCCCGTCGATTCGGAGTGCCAAGTATCGACCCGCGGCCCCGCTTCCGAAGCCTGAAAACATTAAGTTGGAGTCTTCAGACTGGTTGAGAGATGCAGATGCGACGCTGTTTGAGGTGACCGGGGAAATCGAGGGGACTTGGATGGGGTACAATTCAGTCGTTGCGATGTTGATCTCCAAGGGTCCATCCCAACAGACCTTCGAGATCGTGCTGGATGCCCCCTCCAAGCTCAATGGAGCGGATCGTCTGATTTCTCTTAGAAAAGGGGCAATAATCCGGGCGCTTGGCGTTCTCGACACTTCCAAGTCCGCGAATATCGACACCGATGGCGCAAGGCTGCACCTCAACACATTTGACGACATCACCATCATTAGCCAAGGGACGTGGCTAACTGAGAAGCATGCCGCCTTGGTGGGAAGTGCTCTGATCGCAATCATCGCCGCCGCCGCCACCTGGAACATCCAGCTCCGAAAGAAGGTCCGCCTCCAAACCGACGCCATCCAACGCCGACTCGAGCAGGAGCGAGCGATGGAACTCCGCTACCACGATCTTGCCGAAAACGCGGTCGATCTCATTCTCACCCTTCGATTGGATGGAACCGTCCTGACCGCCAACGCCGCAGTCACTCCGATGCTCGGATTCCCGCGGGAAAAAGTCATCGGGCTGAACATCATCAATCACATCGGCCAGAAACACCGCGAGTGGCTCACCCACCGGCTGAAGGAGATCGAATCTCTCGGAAAAGTCGAACCCGGGGTCAAGCCGATCGATGTCATCAGTTTCTCCGGAAAAACGGTAACAATTGAGGTCAGTTCCCACCTGGTTCACCGCGACGATCAGCCACCGGTGCTTGAAATCGTCGCACGCGACGTCACAGAGCGAAACCGGGCACAGGAACAGCGCGATGGACAGCGCCACATCCTGGGATTGATCGCCAGCGGCACCGCTCTGGAGGATGTGCTCGATGAATTGATGCGCTTCATCGAAAGCGCCAGCCCGGGGGTTCTCGGATCCATTCTTCGCCTGGACGACGATGGAATCACTCTGCTGAAGGCGGCGGCCCCATCCCTTCCCGAAGCCTACAACAAGACCATCAACGGCCTGCGCGCCGGTGAAGGCGTGGGCTGCTGCGGGACCGCCGTGGCCCGGGGTGTGCCGGTTTTGGTCAAAGACATCTCCACCGACCCGCTCTGGGCCGGAGGTTTCGCGCAACTCGCGGCCGAGTACGGGCTCGCCTCCTGTTGGTCCTTCCCCATCCACTCCACCGGCGGCCGCGTGCTGGGAACCTTTGCGATGTACCGCCGCGAAATCGCCCTTCCCACCCCGGAGGAACTGGCGGTCATTGAAACCGGACGATCCCTCGCCAGTGTCGCCCTGGAACGTGCCGAGTCCGAGACCGCGGTTCGCACCAGCGAGGAGCGCCTGCGGGCCTGCATCACCGAGGCTCCCCACGTGGGAGTGCAGTGGTACGATGAATCCGGCCGGATCGTGTTCTGGAACCATGCTTCGGAGGAAATATTCGGATGGACGAGCGAGGAAGCCATGGGGCGCACCTTGGACCAGCTCATTTTCACCCGGGAGCAGGCGGGGGTATTTCATGAAATCCTGATGGATCTTCAGCGTAACAGCGGCCAGTTCGGACCGCAGGAATTTCCGTTCCGCACCCGCGAGGGAAAATCCGGAATCTGCCTGTCCACCGTGTTCCGAATTCCCTCGAAGAGCGGATCGGTCCTGTTCGTGTGCATGGACGTGGACGTCACCGCCCGTGTCAGCGCGGAAAGCGCCCTCATCGCCAGCGAACAACGCCAACGCATGGTGATCGCCTCTCTCGCGGAAGGAGTGGTGCTGATTGAACGCAACGGCCACATCTCTGCCTTCAATGAGCAGGTCGGCAAACTTCTCGGCGATGCCGGAACCGCTTATTTTCGGAAACCGGAAGGCCCCATGCCCTGGACCGTTCTGGACGAAGACGGCTCGGAAATGCAACCGGAGCAGTACCCTCCCTCGGTCACCTTCCAAACCGGCGGACCGCAGCAGGACGTCGTGGTCGGAATCCGTCATTCCGATTCCCGAGTCCAATGGCTTTCCGTCAACAGCCGCCCCGCCGTGGTGGATGAATCCGGGCAAGTGGACAGCGTGGTGGTTTCCTTTGCCGACATCACCACCCGCAAGCAGGTCCAGGCGGAATTGATCCGTGCCAAGGACGAGGCCGAGTCGGCCAATCGGGCGAAGACCGACTTCCTGGCCATCATGAGCCATGAAATCCGCACCCCGCTCAACGGGGTGATTGGATTCACCGACCTCCTTCTCAACAGCCATCTCGCCGAGGAACACCGCCAGTTCGCTGAAACCATCAAACAATCCGGCGAAATCCTTCTCGCACTGATCAACGACATCCTGGATTTGTCCAAAATCGAGGCAGGCCGCCTCGAACTGCAGCAGATTCCCTATGCCTTCGTGGATGTGGTGGTGGACGTGGTGGGAATCATGTCCGTTCGAGCCGAGGAGAAGGGAATCGAACTCGCCGTGTGCGTCGCCGGCGACCTGCCGCCGCAAATGGTCGGCGACGGCGCCCGCGTCCGTCAGATTTTGATGAACCTCGTCGGCAACGCGGTGAAGTTCACCGACCGGGGACACGTGCTTGTCGAGGTCGATCGCGACGCCGACGGCCTGGTGGTGTCCGTGACCGACACCGGCCCCGGAATCCCGGCGGACAAACGCGATCAACTGTTCCGGCGTTTCTCCCAAATCGCCTCCCCCGCCACGCGGCAGCACGGCGGAACCGGCCTCGGCCTCGCCATCTCCAAGGAGTTGGTCCGGATGATGTCGGGCGAGATCGGGCTATCCGACGCCCAGGGCGGAGGCTCTCGCTTCTGGGTCCGGCTTCCCTGCCCTGCCTCGCCGGAATCCAAATCGTTCCGCCCGCCAGCATCGCTGCTCGGCGTTCGCGTATTGATCGCCAACACCGCACCGGTGAACCAACGCGTGCTGCGTCGTCAGCTCTCCGCGTGGGGATGTGTCACCGACCTCGTGGATCCGGAAAATGTGCTGGAATGGCTCGCCTCCGGAGCGCGTGCGGGACGTCCCTGGGATGTGGTGCTGCTGGATCTTTCGAGTCCCGCAAATTCGGCTATGGTACGCCTCGCACGGGACATCCGATCAGGCGACTGGCCGGCCGTTGGCTTGGTTGCCATCCATCGCAGATCCACGGCGGCCGCCTTTTTTGCCGAAGCCTGCGAAGCCACGCTGTCCAAGCCGCTGGCTTCACCGGAACCCCTGCAGGCCGCATTGAACCAGGCACTCAAACGCTCGCGCATGCGCGAGACTGCTTCGTGAATCAGGCACCGGAAAGGTGCCTCATTTCTGAAACCATCGAGTGCTGACGCGGAGAATCGAGCCGTGGTGGCGGATGGCGCAGGGCACGACCAGAACCCGATCAGGACTTGGAGGCGCAACGGCCCAAAACCTCGCGGTGCACCTGCTCGAGCTCGGTTGCCAATTGCTGGAGCAACGCGGCAACCGTGGTGCCGTCCCGACGACGCGCCCCGTCCTCGATTCGTTTCACCGTCGCCACCGTCGAAGACGCGTGGAAAATGCCCAATGATCCCTTCAAGGAATGCGCTTCACGCTCCAGGGTCACCCAGGCGGATTCCGCAAGGGCGCGATTCAAATCCGCGAGCGAGGTCTTGGTGGAATCAATCATCACCGGCCCCAGTTTGAACAGGACGTCGGCATCGGCACCCACCCAGGGGCCAAGAATGTTTTCCGTCTTGCCGGGAGCCGCTGACACGGAGGGAATTGGAGCCGACTCACCCGCAGCGCCGGTCGAAGCGGAAGCAGTCGATGGCGTGCCGCTGGTGACCCTTTGAATGGCTTCCACGAGGATCTGCCGGCGAATCGGCTTGGTGAGATACTCATCCATTCCTGAAGCAAGACATGCGTCGCGGTCCCCGCGAATGGCGTGGGCCGTGAGAGCAATGATCGGAGTCCGCTTGCCCGTACCGACCTCGCCCTCGCGAATTTTCCGACACGCTTCCAGACCATCCATCTCGGGCATCCAGACGTCCATAACAATCAGGTCAAATGGCTTCTCCGCCTGGCGTTCGACCGCTTCACGTCCGTTCCCCGCCATGGAAACTTCATGCCCCATCTGACGGAGCATGTGCATGGCGAGATCCCGACTCACCGAGTTATCTTCAACGACCAAAATCCGCATAATGAATGGATCCGGAAGAGTTGGAACAGACCTCCCAATCAGGGCCGAATCCAACCAACACCTTCGTCAGGATCATGACCCTCATCAACCTCAGCCAAGGTCGGACCGTTTCCTAGTCCAGCATGCTTTTGACCGGAACGCGACATTCGATGTAAGGCATCGGTGAATTCCTCAAAGAAGTTAAACAAAAAGGTCGGGCGACCCAAAAGTCGCCCGACCCGATGAAAAACCAACCCAACCGGAGACTGCCGCTCAGTAGCGGTAGTGCTCGGGCTTGTACGGACCGTCGGTCGAAACGCCGAGGTATTCGGCCTGGGACTTGGTCAGCTTGGTCAGGACCACACCGATCTTCTCCAAGTGCAGGCGGGCGACTTCCTCGTCCAGCTTCTTGGGCAGGCGGTACACGGTCTTCTCGTACTTGTCCTTGTTCTCCCACAGATCGATCTGAGCGAGCGTCTGGTTGGTGAACGAGTTCGACATGACGAACGAAGGATGGCCGGTGGCACAGCCCAGGTTGACCAGACGTCCTTCGGCGAGCAGGTAGATGCTCTTGTTGCCGGGGAGGTAGTAGCGGTCGTACTGGGGTTTGATGTTCTCGATGGTCACGCCGCGCGTGGCCTTGAGCTTGTCCACCTGGATCTCGTTGTCGAAGTGACCGATGTTACAAACGATCGCCTGGTCCTTCATCTTGAGGATGTGGTCCACGGTGATGATGTCGCAGTTGCCAGTCGTGGTGACGTAGATGTCGCCCTGGCCGAGCGTGCTCTCGATGGTGTTGACCTCGAAGCCTTCCATCGCGGCCTGGAGGGCGTTGATCGGATCAATTTCGGTCACGATCACGCGGGCGCCGTACGCGCGGAGCGAGTGGGCGCTGCCCTTGCCGACGTCGCCGTAGCCGCAGACCACGGCCACCTTGCCGGCGATCATCACGTCGGTCGCACGCTTCAAACCGTCGGCCAGCGACTCGCGGCAGCCGTACAGGTTGTCGAACTTCGACTTGGTGACGGAATCGTTCACGTTGATCGCAGGCACGAGCAGCTTGCCCTGCTCCGCGAACTTGTAGAGACGATGCACGCCGGTGGTGGTCTCTTCGGAAACGCCCTTCCAGGACTTCACGATGCGAGTCCAGATGCCGGGCTTTTCCTTGGCGACCCGCTTGAGGAGGTTCTTGATGACCTGCTCTTCGTGGGAACCGCTCTTGGTGTTGACCCAGTTGTCACCCTTCTCGAGCTCGTAGCCCTTGTGGATGA
Source organism: Verrucomicrobiota bacterium (assembly GCA_947454705.1). Lineage (GTDB taxonomy): Bacteria > Verrucomicrobiota > Verrucomicrobiia > Limisphaerales > UBA9464 > CAIVQB01. The sequence continues at coordinate 25,072 of CANGKZ010000028.1, read as the reverse complement.
GCAGCGTCACGTCGCCGCCGTCGTCAACGACCAGTTCAGGTCCCTTGTCGCCGTCGTGGATGACCGCCTTGAGGGTCAGCTCCCAGTACTCTTCGAGGCTCTCACCCTTCCAGGCGAACACCGGAGTGCCGGTCGCGGCAATCGCGGAGGCGGCGTGGTCCTGGGTGGAGAAAATGTTGCACGAGGCCCAGCGAACCGAAGCGCCGAGCGCCACGAGGGTCTCGATGAGCACCGCGGTCTGGATCGTCATATGGAGCGATCCGGTGATGCGAACGCCCTTCAGCGGCTTCTGCTTCGCATACTTCTTACGAACCGACATCAAACCGGGCATTTCGTGCTCGGCGACGGCGATCTCCTTGCGGCCCCAGTCGGCGAGCGAGATGTCGCGGACGATGTAGTCCTTGCCAGCGGGAGTCTGGGAGGCGTAGAGGGCGAGGTTCGCAGTGGTCGCGTTGACCTCGGCGAGGACGGCGGCAGCAGCGGCTTTCTTGGATTTGGCCATGGGAGTCTTGAGAATTCGAATTCGGGAAACGGAGGAAACAGGAGGAGATATTCCGAAACGCATCGGGCCGGGAACCGGCCCTGAAAAACGCCTCCCGCCCAATCGCAGGCGGGAGGCGCGTTTCGGAATGGGAACTTAGCGGACTGCCTTCTTGAGTGCGGCGACCTTGTCGGTCTTCTCCCAGGGCAGGTCGGCGTCGATCTTGCCGAAGTGACCGTAGTTGGTGGTCTTGGAGTAGATCGGACGGAGCAGGTTGAGCTGCTTGACGATGTCGGCCGGCTTGAAGCTGAACACCTTCTGGACAGCCTCGGTGATCACTTCATCGGTCAATCCACCCTGAGCGGTGCCGAAGGTGTTGACGTACACGGACACAGGTTCCGGATAGCCGATGGCGTACGCGAACTGGATTTCAGCGTGCGTGGCCAGACCGGCGGCGACGATGTTCTTGGCGACGTAGCGGCCCATGTAGGCGGCGGAACGATCGACCTTGGAAGGATCCTTGCCGGAGAAGGCGCCACCACCGTGACGGCCCCAGCCACCGTAGCTGTCCACGATGATCTTGCGGCCGGTCAAACCGGTGTCGCCCTGAGGTCCACCCACCACGAACTTGCCGGTCGGGTTGATGAGATACTCGGTCTTCGGGGTGAGCAGGTTCTTCGGGAGAACCTTCTTGATGACCTCTTCGATGCAGAATTCTTCGATCGTGGAGTGATCCACGTCGGCAGCGTGTTGGGTCGAGATGACCACGTTGGAGATCGCGACAGGGATGTCGTTCTCATACACGACGGAAACCTGCGACTTCGCATCCGGACGCAGCCACTTGGCGAGCTTGCCGGCCTTGCGGATGCGGGTGAGCTCACGGCCGAGGCGATGCGCGAACATGATCGGCGTCGGCATCAGCTCCGGGGTCTCATTGCAGGCGTAACCGAACATCAGGCCCTGGTCACCGGCGCCCTGCTCCGCCTTCTTCTTGCCCTTGGCCGCCTTGGCATCCACGCCCTGCGCGATGTCCGGCGACTGCTGGGTCACGTACACGTTCACGAACACCTTGTCGGCGTGGAACACGTCGTCGTCGTTCACATAACCGATGTCACGGATCGCATCGCGGGCGATCTTCACGAAGTCCAGCTTGGCCTTCGTGGTGATCTCGCCGCCCACCACGGCAACGTTCGACTTCACGTAGGTCTCGCAGGCCACGCGGCTGTACTTGTCCTGCGACAAGCAGGCGTCCAGCACTGCATCAGAAATCGTGTCGGCCACCTTGTCGGGATGCCCTTCGCCCACGGACTCGGAGGAAAAAATGAAGCGTTTGCTCATGAACAATTCGGTTGGATCAGAATGAAGTGATTCGGTTATGCCACCAACATATTTACGTATCTGGATGCGACGATACGATAAAAAGCGAAGGGGTCAATCGGGATTTTTCGAGCCGTTGTCTCCCGCCTGCGTGGAGCCCAATCGTGCTTTGCCTTCCCCCGGCCGAAGCGTTTGCCGTAGGGTTCGCGCGTGTCTGGAACCCTCAAAACCCTTCGCGCCCTGGCGGATCCCACCCGCCTTCGGATCGTGGCGTTGTTGAAGGAGGGGGAACTCTCCGTGGCCGAGCTCCAGGAAATCACCAAGCTGGCGCAGTCACGGATTTCCACCCATTTGGGCCTGCTCAGCGAGACCGGCATCGTGATGGCGCGGCGCGAGGGCAAGCGCACCTATTACCGGATGCACCCGGCGCTCGGTTCGGATGAAGGGCAACTGGTGTCCCTTTCGGTGAGCGGTGCAGTCGAACTCCCCGAGCACGCGCGCGACGAACTGAATCGCAAACGGGTGGTGGCGCTGCGCGACGAACAAGCGCAGGTGTATTTCAACCAGGTGGCCGGGCGATTCGATCGCAGCTACGGCCCTGGACGCTCGTGGCAGGCCTTCGGACACCTCCTGCTCCGCATCCTTCCGCCGCTGGTGGTGGCCGATCTCGGATCCGGCGAAGGCCTGCTCGCCGAACTCCTCGCACGGAGCTGCAGGCAGGTCATCGCCGTGGACAACTCCGAGAAAATGGTCGAGTTCGGCGCCCGCAAGGCGAAGAAGAACGGCGTGGAGAATTTGGAGTTTCGTCTCGGCGACCTCTCCAATCCGCCGATCGATGATCAAGCCGTGGATCTCGTCATCCTCAGCCAAGCCCTGCACCACGCCGAGGAGCCCCAGAAAACCCTCCAGGGAGCCTTCCGCATTTTGAAGCCCGGCGGACGCGTCATGATCCTCGACCTCCTCCGACACACCTTTTCACAGGCGCACGACCTGTACGGCGATCGTTGGCTTGGATTCGAAGAGGCGGACCTGCACCGCTGGTTGGAATCCGCCGGTTTCAAGACGGTCGAACTGAGCGTGGTGGCGCGGGAAGATCAGCCCCCGCACTTCGAAACCCTGCTCGCCACCGCGCAACGGCCCTCCTGACCGCGCGGTTCGAATCCGGCTTTCGCGCAATGCCGGGTTACCGAAAACCCGACCTCGCATCCCGTTTCCCCGAACCCTAAACTCTCCCCATGCCTGACGAGCCCCTGCTCACCCTGCAAATCCCCGGCCTTCCCCCGCCCCGACGCGGCAAGGTCCGGGAAGTGTTCGATCTCGGAGACCGCCTGCTGTTCGTCGCCACCGACCGCATCTCCGCCTTCGACTGCGTGATGCCCAACGGCATTCCGCGCAAGGGCGAGATCCTCACCCGGCTGTCCCATTATTGGTTCGACCTGACCGGCTCCTGGCTTCCCAATCACCGACTCGCCGCCGAGGACGCCCCGCTCCCCGAGGCCCTCGCCCCGTTCGCGAATCAACTCCGCGGCCGCAGCATGATCGTGAAAAAGGCCAAGCCGCTGGCCATCGAATGCGTGGTGCGCGGATACCTCGCCGGCTCCGGATGGAAGGAGTATCGCAAGTCGCAGACCGTCTGCGGATTGAAACTCCCCGCCGGCCTCCAGGAATCCTCGGAACTCCCCGAGCCCATCTTCACCCCGGCCACCAAGGCCGAGACCGGTCACGACGAAAACATTTCGTTCGAACAGGCCGAGCAAATCGTAACCCCGGCCATCGCCAGCCAGGTCCGCGAACTCAGCCTCCGGCTTTATTCGTTCGCCCGCGATTACGCACGTAAACGCGGGATCATCATTGCCGACACCAAGTTCGAATTCGGTCTGCACGACGGGCAGTTGCTGTTGATCGACGAGGTGTTGACCCCCGATTCCTCACGCTTCTGGCCCGCCGCCACCTATGCGGCCGGACGCAGCCAGGCGAGCTACGACAAGCAGTTCGTTCGCGATTACCTGGAGACGCTGACCTGGGACAAAACTCCCCCCGCCCCGGCGCTGCCGGCGGACGTGGTCCAAAAGACCCAGGCGAAATACATCGAAGCCTACGAGCTGCTGACCGGACGCAAGCTCTAGCCCTCCGCCCCCGCTCGATCACGGAGCCACGCACGGCTCGCTGCGGCGAACCCGTGTGGTGGAGGCGGGATTGCGCGCGAGTTTCGCCTCCGGCCGAACCGGACGACGCACGAGTTCACCGCCGCAATTGGGACAGCGGTATTCCAGCGTGTCCGTGGCGCACCGACTGCAGAACGTGCACTCGAAGGAGCAGATGAAGGCTTCGGTCGATGACGCGGGTAAATCCCGGTCGCAGCACTCGCAATTGGGACGAAATTCCAGAGCCATGATGAACCATCCTCCGAAGCCTGGCGCGAAACTCAAGCGGGCTTCTGGGCCAGCAGCGTGACCAGGCCGCGTTCCGATTTCCGCGACACCATCGAAAGCCCCGACGTCTCCAAACGCTGCACCAGCCAATCCGGGGCCAGCCGCAGTTTCGGATAACTGCTGGCACGCTGACGCCATCCAGTCTCCGTCCGCTCGTGCACCAAATCGGTGACCGTCATCCGCCCCGGCCCATACTCCAACACGCAGGTGAAAATCCGGTCCGCATCACTTCGCACCGGAATGAAGCGCTGGGTCCCCTGCAGTTCCACGCTGCAGTAGTCGCGAAAGCTCAACAGCAACCGCCCGCCAGGCCGAAGGATCGAGGCAATGGCCACCACCAAGCGGTCCACCGACTCCAGATCAGGAAGGTGAGTCAACGTGTCCCCCATGCAGACCACCAACTCCACCGATGCCGCAACCAGCGATGCGAACTCGCGGAGATCCGCCCGTACGCCACGGATTCGACGCCCGCCCCGGCGACGCTCCAGTTCGGCGAGCAGTTCTTCCGAGAAATCGATTCCCACCACGTCGTAACCCAAATCCGCGAGCGGGATGGATTGCAGACCGAATCCGCATCCCAGATCGATCGCCGTGGCTCCCGCTTCGGATTTCAATCCAAGATCCAGCAGTGCAGCACGCGACCGGTTCAACGCTTCATCCACATCCCCCACCATCCACGTGTACAACGGCGCGAGGTGCCGATCGTAATGATCCCGCATTTCGGACACCGGATTCGATTCGCTCATGATCCAACCCTCGCCGGAAAAAACATCGGCCGCCAGAATTCCGTACCGGTGTGACGGACTCCGGACGACGTCCTCGACAACGGGGGAACGAATCCCAAAGACTTGCTGTGACGGGTGAAAATCGACCTCCAGCCTACTTTGATTGTCGAGACCGCCGAGCGCCTGAAACTGCGGGTCACGGAGCGCTTCCCCGACTCCGGACTGTCTCGAGTCGCTCACTCGGTCCTGGAGATCGCGCGCGAAGCCGACGCGCGCAGTTCCGAAATCGCCAAACCCTACATGCTCCTCCGCGTGTCGGCCTGGACGCTTGGGGTGATCCTCATTGTCGGCCTCGCTGCGGCATTCATGAAAGTCCGCATCGTCGGTTCGATCGGCAACCTCGCGGAACTCCTTCAAGGCGCCGATGCGGCGGTCAATCTGGTCCTGCTTCTGGGCGCGGCGATTTTGTCCGTCACCAAACTCGAAACGAGCCTGCGCCGCAAAAAGGCGCTGGAACTCGTCCACGAAATCAAGGCGCTGGCGCACGTCGTGGACATGCATCAACTGACCAAGGATCCCGAAACCGTGTCCGGCGATGCTCCGCGAACAGAGTCGTCCCCGAAGCGCACGATGACGCCCTTTGAACTCGGTAGATACCTCGACTACAGCAGCGAGATGCTGTCCGTGCTCGGCAAAATCGCCGCCATCTACGCGCAGCGCATTGACGATCCCGTCGTGCTGGAAGCGGTCGACGGCGCCGAGGATCTGACCACGGGCCTGTCGCGCAAGATCTGGCAGAAAATCGCCATCCTGAGCGAACACGCCAAGCCGGGCCGCTAGTCCCGCTGGAGATCAAAAGCAAAAAACCCCGCCGGTGGGCGGGGTTGATGGAAACTGTAAGCGGCGAACCGCGAGTCAGGCTCAGTTGGCGACGTACTCGCGCGGATCGGTGATCTTTCCGGCAATCGCGCTCGCGGCCACCGTCGCCGGCGAGGCCAGGAACACCTGGGATTCCTTGTGGCCCATGCGGCCGGGGAAGTTCCGGTTCGTGGCGCTGATGCACTTCAATCCGGCCTGGTTCATGCGGCCGAACGTGTCCACCGGTCCACCGAGGCAGGCGGCGCATCCGGCGTTTTCGGTCATGCGCACTCCGGCATCCACGAGGATTTCCCAGATCGTCTGATGTCCCCAGCGCGTGCGCTGAAGGTCGGCAACGATCTCCGGAGTCGCCGGAACGCCGAAGGTGTCGATGGTGACCTTGCGTCCCTGGAGAATGCGGGCGAATTCGACGAAGTCGCTGGTCTTGCCGCCGGTGCAGGATCCGACATACGCACGATCCAGCTTCACGTGACCAAGCTCCTTGGCCTTCTTGCGCTGACCCGGATCGGGGTGGCATGCAACCGTCGGTTCGAGGCGATCGAGATTGATCACCGTCTCGTACACGAACTTCTGGTCCGCATCGGCAAAGACGGGTTCAAACGCAGTCTTGGTGCCGTTCAAACGGGTGCGGTTTTCGACGAACTCGCGGGTGCGGGCGTCGAATTCAAAAATGCCATTCTTGCCACCGGCCTCGATGGCCATGTTGGCGATGGTCATGCGGTCATCCATCGACAGGCTCGCCACACCGGGTCCATCGAACTGCATGGCACGATAGGTCGCGCCGTCGAAGCCGATTTCACCGATGCAGTGCAGGATGACGTCCTTCGCCATCACGCCCGGCTGCAGGGCGCCTTCGATGCGGAAGTGCATCGTTTCTGGAACCTTGATCAGCAGCTTGCCGGTGCCCATCACGAAGCCGGCGTCGGTGTTGCCGATGCCCGTGGCGAACTGATTGAAGGCACCCGCCATGCAGGTGTGGGAATCGGTGCCGAAAAGAATTTCGCCCGGACGGGTGTGACCCTTCTGCGGAAGCGCCGCGTGGCACACGCCGGCGTAGTTCGATCCGTACTGGCGCGCGAGGAGCCCCTTCGAGGCATCGAATTTCCACTGGCCCTTTGGATCATCAATCACGTCATAGAAATACGGCAAATCCTGCTCCTGGGCGAAGGAACGGAGGATGTCCACATTGCGGTTGGACAGGGAATCGGCCGTGAAAATGTAGTGATCCGGAATGATGACCACGCGCTTCCGGTCCCAGACCTTGGCGTTTTGGCCGAATTCACGACGGAACACACCGATGGTCCCGGGACCGCAGACGTCATGGGTCATGAGCACATCGGCATTGACCCAGATGTTGTCCCCGGCTTGGACCTGCGATTTCCCGGCGGCACGTGCAAGAATCTTCTCAGTCAGCGTCATACGACAGGGGGAAAGCTTAGCGGTGCATCCCCCCGGGGCGCAACCCGGAGTTGAGACGCACGTGAAAACAAAAAAGGCGCCCGGAGGCGCCTTTTTGAACTTTCGAGTCGAGCGAATCAGGCGTTGGCCGACTTCTTCTTGCGGCGGATCGCCGAAGCGCCAGCCATGCCCACGACCGCAGCGATCGCAGCGTAGGTGCTCGCTTCGGGAACCGGAGCAGCAGCCGGGATCGACACGCAGACGTTGTCGATGCCGAGACCGTCGGTGTTGTTAGCCGCGTCGAGCCAGCGGAGCATGATCGCGCCACCGGCCGGGACATTCAAACCGGTCAGAGTGAAGCTGATCGAAGTGGAGGCAGTCACCGCGACACCACCACCCGTGAGGTTCGGAGAGGTGAAGGTACCGGCGGAGACCGAGTTCCAGGTCAATCCCTTGTTGTCGCCCGAGGCATCGGACCCAGAGGTCACGGTCGGAGACAGGTAGGCCTTCGCGCCGATGCCATCCACGTCGTAGAAGGTGCCAACGGTGCCGGCAGCCACCGCGTAGCTGAAGAGAATCGACTGGGGCGAGGTGCTTGCCGAACGCCACTGCTCGCCGGTGTAGCTGATAGTGAGCGAGGTGATCGCGGAAGCGGTGTTGTTGCGAAGCAGGTTGCCGAAGGCGACGGCGTTGGCTCCGGTGATGGCACCGAGGGTTCGGTCCGACGAATTACCGAAGGAATAGATCCCCACAGCGCTGCTGGTTCCGGTGCTCGCCGTGTAGGTCAGGCCGCTTCCGTTGCCGCTGAGGTTGGAGGCAGCCGACTGAATGAACCATCCAATGGCACCGGTCATGTCATTTCGCCAAGTGGCCGTGGCCGACTGAGCCAGGGTGTCAAAGGTCTGGCAGTAGGGGCAGTCGGTGACGTTCATGTACGTCGCCCAGGCCGGGGTCAAGGTGACAGCAGAGGCAGCGAGAAAAATCAGGGTGCTTTGGCGGCGTTTCATGGGGTGTCCAACGGGCAGGTTCAACCGACCCTGATTTTGTACTCCAATGTACCAATAATGAGACAACCCTAACGACCCTAGGGGGCCGCGCAATTTTCTTTCTGTAATTTCTGCGGGCATCAGGTCGTAGGCGGGTATGAGGAGACTATGCTGAGGTAGATTTTTCCGGTTTCCCAATCTTCGGAGATCTCGGCGAGGAGAGCGGAGACGAGGCGGAGGAGAGAGGATTCGTTGGGGAAGACGCGGGCGACGCGGGTGCGGCGTTTGAGTTCCTGGTTGATCCGTTCGAGGGCGTTGGTGGTGCGGAGGCGCTTTTGGTGCGCGACCGGGAAGGCGAAGACGGTGAGGCCCTGGGGGATGTTCTCCTCGATCCACGAGGCGAGCTTCGGGTGGGTGCCGGCGTAGCCGGCGACGACCTCTTTGAGGCGGCGTTGTGCGGCGGGGAGATCCGAGCTGAGGAAGATGCCGCGCACGGCTTCGGCGACAGCGGCCCGCTGGTCGAGGCGCGGGACGTAGGCCTAGGCGTTCTGTTGGAGATGGAACTGGCAGCGTTGCCAGGGGATGGAGGGGAAGACCGCGGCACGGGCCGCCCTGAGTCCGGCGTGGTCGTCGCTGACGATCAAGGTGACGCCGGTGAGGCCACGGCGTTGGAGGGTGGCGAGGAACTGCCGCCAGTGGACCTCGGCCTCGCTGAGGGCGACGCTGACCCCGAGGATGGAACGTCTGCCATCGACGCCGATGCCCAGGGCAATGAGGACGGCGCATTCGATGAAATGGCCGTTATGGCGGACTTTCTCGTAGCGGGCATCGACGAAGACATAGGGCGTGGGTCCCAGGGGCCGGTCACGCCAGAGGGAAAGTTCGGCGTCGAGCTTGGCGGCGCAGGCGCTGACCTGGGAGGAGCTGACGGAGGTGCCGCAGAGCTGCTCGACGATGGCGGAGACCTTGCGGGTGGACACGCCCTGGACGTACATCTCGGCGAGAGCGACCTTGAGGGCCTGTTCGCTGCGGATGCCCTTCTCCAGGGCGGAGGGATAGAAGCCGAGGTCACCGCGGACCTGCGGCACGTCGAAGGTGATCTTCCCCACGCGGGTGGAGAGGGTCTTGTCCTTGAACCCGTTGGAATGGCCCAGCCGGGACTCTGAACGCTGGTAGGGCTCGGCGCGCAACGCCGCTGAACGCTCGCGGACCATGGCTTCGTTGACGAGCAGGCGGATGCCCTCGGCGAAGCCGGCGGAGCCTTGTTCGGTGAGCAGTTGCACGACGGTGGAGAGGATGTCAGCGTTTTCCGGGTGGGTCATGGGGACTTGGGTGAAGGATGTTTTTGTTGAACACCCCAACACAGGCCCCTCTTGGCCCACCTACGACAACCGATTCGCGGCCTCCCCCCTGAGGGTTCGGTTCCGCTCGGCTCGCTACGCTCGCCTTCGCTCCACCTCACCCTCAGGGGGGAGGAGCAGTCGGAAAGCAATTTACAGAAAGGTTCTTACACCGGCACCCTAGGGGAATTTTGGGGGTTCAAAAGCCCCCCATTTTACCGATAGGTTCTCATTGTTTTATGCCGAAAACTTCTCAATCACCCGCTTCAGACCGGGTTCCCATTTTCGAGGACAAGTCGCGTCCGTTCATGATTGGGATCGCACTTTTGGCCATGATTTCGGTGGGCCTTTGGATGTCCGCCGGGCCGGCCTATCGAAAGGTAAAGGTCTGGAGGGCTAAGCGAATTGTCAGCGAGGCGCAGGCGGCGTTGGCTACCAACAATATGCCGGCGGTTTCGCGTGCCGTCCGCGCAGCGGTGGAGCTCGCGCCAGGGGTTCCCGAGGTTCAGCGGCTCGCCGGACAATACTGCGCCCGAACACGCCAGCCGGAGGGGGTGTCTTACTGGGAGCTGCTGATGAAGTCCGGCCAGGCCACGCAGGCGGACCGGCAGGAGTTTGCCCGGTTTTGCCAGAATCTGGAACGCCTCGACCTCTCGGGACAGTTGATCCAGGAGCTGATTTCCGAGGACGCCCAAAATCGCACTAATCAAGTGCTGGTGCTCGATCAATTGGTGCGACTCGGCGAGTGGCCCAGGGTCGTCACCGGCACCGAGGCGCTACTGAAGGCATTTCCTCAGGACACTGAGCTGCAGTTCATGCTCGCCCGGGCCTACCTCGGAACCGGGATACCCGCAAATGGGGCCAAAGCTGTTGAGCTTCTGCGGAAACTGATCGCCGGCAACTCCTCAGTACGCATGGCGGCGGTTCGGACACTTCTGATGGTTCGCGGGGTAACCCCGGAGGAGACCCGCTCGGCTCTTGCGGTTCTTGAAGGGCAATCGGTTCCATCCATCGCGGACCGGCTCCTTGCCGCGGAAACGCGCGAATTTCTGGACCCAAAACGCCGGTTGGACCTGGCCGGGAAGTTGGTTGACCAGATGCCCAAGGAGGCTTCGGCCGAAGATGTGGTGGCCGTCGTCGAGTGGCTGCGGGCACGAAAGCTCTATGAATCGGCCCTCCAGTTGGTCCCTGCGGAGCGGGCCCGCACGGCGGCGGGCCTGACCCTGGCTCGTGGAGAATTGCTCGCCGATCTTCACCGATGGAGCGAGCTCGAGGCACTGGTCAACCAGCCCAAACTTCCCGTGAACCGGGTCGCCCTGCACTGCCTGCGCGCCGTGCACGCCTTCGGAACCGGCAAGCGGGACGAGGCGTCCGCGCTGCTCCGCGAAGCTGGAAAATTCGCGGCCGGAAACCCGGATTTCGTCCAACAGGTCGCCGTGTTTGCCTCACAAATGGGACAACCCGCCCTGGCCTCGGAGCTTTGGGACGGACTTCTCAACAACCCGGGAACCGTCGTCCCCACCGCAGCAATCCTCCTTCGACAGGCCCGCACCCAGGACAACCTCGAACTCGAGCGGAAGGTGTATCGACAACTCATCGCCCCCCTTGGACAGCAGCCCGAAGTTCGATTCCAACACGCGTACCTCAATGGGTTGTTCAACGAACGGCTGGCCGATGCGGAATCACAACTCACCGCGCTTCTCACCCACGATCTCTCCAGCGTTCGATACCGCGCCGCGTTGGCCCTGGTGAAGATTCGACTCGGGAAAGGCGCCGAAGCCCTTACCCTATGCGAAACAGGCGACATCGACTGGAACGCGCAGGAGCCACGCTGGCGGGCCGTTTATGCGGCCACGCTTCACGCCGGAGGACAAATGCCCGCGGCACGACGGACCGCCTCCAAAATCCCGATCGAACGTCTCAAAGCCGAGGAACGCCTGCTTCTCGAAGGAATTCTTGAGCGTAGATAGGTCACACCGTTGACTTCACACGGTCTCTCGGGTAACTCGTGCGCCCGGCGTGGAGATCCCTGTGAGTCTAGCACTCAATCAGCCCGTTCTCGTGCTTAACCGCCTGTGGCAGGCCGTCAATGTCTGCTCGGTGCGTCGGGCACTGACGTTGCTTTTCGAGGGCCACGCACAGGTCGTCTTCGGCAATGGAGACGGGGATTTCAAAACCTATGGCTTCGGGGAATGGCGCGACTTTTCGGATCGCCAGCCCGAGGACGACACCGTTGGAACCGTCTCCTACCGCATCCGCGTTCCGCGTGTCATCCTGCTGCTCGCCTTCGACCGGCTTCCCAAGAAAGAGGTTAAGTTCACCCGCCACAACATCTTCGAACGGGATAAAAACACCTGCCAGTATTGCGGCCAGGTGCTGGATCGGAAGGACCTCAATCTGGACCACGTGGTTCCGCGCGATCGCGGCGGTCCGACCACGTGGGAAAACATCGTCTGCTCCTGCATTCCCTGCAACACACACAAGGCAAACAAGACGCCGCATGAAGCCCGTATGCGGCTCATCCGCAAGCCGAAGCGACCCAAGTGGCGTCCGTTCGTGCAGGTGAATTTCGGAGTGCAGATGCACGACAGCTGGCGGCATTTCCTCGACCTCGCCTACTGGAACGTCGAACTCGGCGAAGAGCCGACCTAGCCCGGGCAACGCCTAGCGTCGCATCCCCGCGGCGTCATGCAGCCATCCGGCAAGGCGCTCGGTGTTCAGGCCGAGTTCAAACTCACGCTCAAACCATTCCCGGCCCTGGCGGGATCGTTTTTCGGAAAGATCCGGCGATTCGAGAATCGCCAGAATCGAATCCCTCAGCGACTCGACGCTGACCGAATCCAAAAGGGTTCCAAACCGGCCGTCCCCCAGCAAACTCACCGCAGCCCCGGTTCGAGAGGAGACAATCGGAACCTCGAACGCGAGCGCTTCCAGAAGCACGATTCCAAACGTTTCCAGACGGGACGGAAATGCAAACACATCCGCCGTTTCCCAACATTCACGCCATTCCGCACTGCCGGCGATCAAACCGCGGCGCACCGACTGATGGGGACCGGCCTCAATCGTTGCCTGCGTCACCATCACCAGATCGCAGCGATCCGCGAGGTAGCGTCGATGGCACTGCTGGAGCAAATCACCACCCTTCCTCAAGAAGTCGCCCCCCACAAACAACAGTCGCGGACGCTTCGAGCCCCCCTTCCCTCCGGTCGCACGACGGGGCGGAGCCGTCATCGACGGCGGCAGCACCGAGATGCGGGAAGTCGGGATTCCATAGTCTCGAATCAGCGCCTCCTTAACCGGTACGGACCACGGGAGGAATCGATGGGTCCGGGAGAACAAAACGCGTTCGAGCCGCAGCAGCCGGGCCAATGTGAGAGGCTGGAGGCATCGCGACATCAGGTTCGGCGCGAACCAGGGCGAAGCCGCGAGTTGTTGGAATGTCGCATCCAACCCCACAAACACCGGCACGGATCGATCAAGCCCCTCAAGCTCGAGCCCCATGCTCTGGGTGTTCAGCACCACCGCATCCACCTTCTCGCGTTGTCGAAGCGCATCCAGCTGACGTCGCAAATGCCGGCTGGTGGCGATGCGCCATCGGGTGCTGTGAAAATCCAACCCGAACTTCCTCAAGCCGCGGATCGAAGTGTCTCCCAGACGCACCAAATCCTGCGGGAGTGGCAACGCGTCGAGCAGACGCGGCTCAATGCCTAGCTCGGGCCTTCGTCGAAGTTCCGACGCAAAGCGCGGAAGGTAACTCGTGTGGCCGAGCGTGTTCTCATTGAGGAACGCGACGATCATCGGGAGGAAGTCCTCAGCGCGATCCGCCGCCACTCGCGCTCCAGGGCCGCGCAGACCGGCCCCGGTGCATACCGCTCCACGGCCAGCTTTCGTCCAGCGGCCCCAAGCGACGAACGCCACGCGGCATCCGTCTCCAGGCGTCGGAACGCATCCGCCGCTTCTCCCTGCGTAGACATCGACACAGCAGCTCCGCCAACACCGGCCACCCAGTTGGTGATCGGATCCTGATGATGCACCACCGGAACACCGCTCGCCAGAGCCTCGGCAATGGCGATGGAAAACGGTTCCCCCAGCGTGCCGAGGGCGAAGACGTCGGCCGCCCGGTGCAGGTCGGCCATGCGGGATCGTTCGACCCGCCCGAGCAGAAGCGCTCGCGGGCCAAGCGCCTGGGTGATCCGCCCCCGCACCTCGCTCGCCCCCTGTTCGTCCGCCCCGGCGGACACCAGCAGCGCACGGGACGATCCGCGTGCGAGCTCTTCCGCGACATGATCCACGCGCTTTCCGCTCGCCGTTCCCAGCGGACCGATGCAAAGAACCACGAACGCGTCCTCGGCGATTCCAAACTGACGCCGTGCCGCACGACGCTCCTCGATCGAGGCTGGATGAAACCGCTCCACATCGGTGAAATGGGGGACGGAAAAGAATTGGTCAATCGACTGCCCGGGGAGCAGCCGTGCCGCCTCCTCAATGTAGGGAGGCGCCAGCACATGAACCCCATCAAACGATGCGCACCAAACAGGCGTGAGCCGCATCCCATTGAGGAACACCACCGAAGATCGATGCCACTTCCGAAATCGCTTCAGATTCCACGACAATGCGGGATCACCGCAGTAGGCCACGTCGGGTCGCTGAAGTATTAGCCGAAGCAAGGCTCCCGGGAGAGCCGAGTGCTGCTCGGCGTAGTAGCGGTCGCTCCAGGATTTGGATCGGAGCAGTCGATGGTTTCGACTGATTCCCCAGATTCGTTGCGAAGGCCGGTCCGGGCGCGGCGAAACGAAAGATCCCCCGCCCCAGAGTTTTGCCGACACCGAATCCGGAAGATGCGCGGCGAGATCCGCCATCCAGGTCTCGATTCCCCGAAGCTCCCTGCCGAGGCCACTGGAAATCAGGGCAACTTGCAGCCTTGGGCTCATCGCGGAGTCAGGCTCGCCCGTCCGCGTCCCGACGCCTGAAGGGAGCGGTAGAAGGTCAAACCGCGCAGGGCCACGGTGTCCCAGGAGAAATTGGTTCGAACATGTTCGCGCGCCTTCCGGCCCATCCGCTCCGCCAGGATCGGATTGCCCACCAATTGCCGGATCCTCGATCCCAAAGCCTCAAGATCATTCGGAGGCACAACGAAGCCGGTCTCTCCGTCCACCACCAGCTCGGGAAGACTGGTTGTGCGCGTCACCACCACTGGACGCCCGGCTGCCATGCCTTCCAACGCCACCAACCCAAGCAACTCAGATTTGTCACCCGCCTCCGACGGCCGGGGAATGGAAGGCTGCAACACCACACTCGCCTCCGCGTATTCACGGCGGATGTCCGCATCGGAGGCGTCGGTAATAAAGGTGATCTGCTTTCCCGAAGCCTCCGCCCGCAGCTGATCGAAATATCCCATGTCGTACGGCCGTCCCACCACGCGAAGCGGTGTGGAGGCATCCAACGATCGGATGACATTCAAAATCCCCTTGTGCGGCAGCAGACGCCCCACGAACAGGGCGTGCCCCCCGGTAAAGGGAGCCACAACACTGTCACAGTCGGCCCCCCCATAGAGCACCGTCTGCGGATGCTTCCAGGAACCGAAGAATGTGCCGGCGTATCCAGACAAATGGGCAAGCCCGTCGGCACATCGATGAAGATCGATCCGGGAGGAGATTCGCCCGAGGTAACCGCTCAGTGATCTCCCCCCGCCCCCGACATCGGTGAGCACCGAGATCTGCTTCCGCCACCGCGCCAGCAGTACGGCAGCTTCGGACAACGACGTCGGGAAACACATGACGTGAACAACGTCGAACGCCCCCATCGCTCGAAAAGCCGCAGGAGTCGCGGGAAAGCCCCACTGATCGGAAAAATTCCGCAGCGGGAAATTCCGAATTTCGAGCGAACCATCGCGGGCAACCGAATCGGTCAGGTCAAACAATCCGAGCGTCGTCGGAACATGCCGCGCGAGAGCCCTGGCATACTCCAGCGCGTAACGCTCCCCTCCTCCGATCGTCCGATGACGGGAGTACAGGGAGGAGGGCAAAATCAAAACTCTCGGCATCCAGTCGCCCATGTCCTCAGTGAGTGTCAAACCGCTGCAAGTGTGCGCCTCGTTCCAGAATAGAAACGAAAAGGCGCGGCCAGTTTCGGCCGCGCCCTGTAAAAGAGAAGTCGAATCAGCGACGGACCTTGCGCCACGCCGCGAAGGCGGTGAGTCCGAGTGCCGCTCCTGCGGCCAAGCCCGAGGGTTCCGGGACCGGTGTGGGAGCCACGATGAAATTCACCCCTCCGGGCGGCGTGGAATAGGTCGAGATAGTCGTGGCCAAGGGGTTGGTGGTGAACACGCTGCCGGGATTGAAAATGCCGTCCAGATTGATTCCAGAAGCTGCCGGGGTCTGGGTAATGTAGGTGCCAGGCGCCCGGTAGAAAGTCCCGCCGCTCGGAGTCAGGACCACCGCGTAACGAATACCTGCATCGAGATTGACGGGAGCAAATGATCCCCCGAGATCGGCATTATCGAAGACGAAGTTAAACCCGTTGTAGTTCTGGGCCTGGTTGATGTGCAGCGTCGTGGTCGAAAGGGCGACCGTGTCCCCCTGCTTCCAGATGGAGATCGCGATATCGCCGGAGGTGTAGGTGCCGTACACAAAAGCACCGAGGTCCGAAATCGTGACCGGAACGCTGGGAGTGAAGGTTACGCCGTAGGTGTTGGGGTTTGAATCCCCGGTACCGGCAGCGCCTGAAAGAGTATAAACCTGTGCGGCGCCGCGTATTGAGATGGAAGCAGCGAGGGCGATGAAGAGTCGTTTTTTGTTCATATTGGAGTCTCGCCAGGACTCCTATCAAACTTTCCAACATTTTGGCAAAGTGCACTACGCGCACAGGGGGATGCCAAATTCGGCTGAAAACGCAAAAAAGGCGCGCCCCGTGAGGGACGCGCCTTGAAGAGGGCGGCTAAAAATTAGCGGCGAAACTTGCGGAAGGCAGCGAAGGCCACCAATCCGAGACCGGCAACCGCAGCGTATTCGGAAGGTTCAGGAACCGCCGAATTGTCGGTCAAGATCATGTTCACGCTGGCGTAGGGAACACTGTAGGTCGAGAGCGACGCGATTGTGTTCAACGGGTTCGTATCGAACGGAGTGCCCGTCAGATTAAAGATGTGGGTCGGAGTGATTTTGCTGTAAGCCCCGGTCGAATCCTGAGTCACACCGCCGTTGGCGTACGGCTGGGTGGTGGAACCGGTGTTGTTCTGCCAGACCAAGGCGTATTCAAATCCTGCCTGAAGAGCGACAGGGGTGATGCTCTTCATGATGTAATCAAAAGCGTTGGAGCCCTGGGTTTCGAGGTCGATGGTGGTCGAGAAGGTCGGAGTCACATCTCCATCCTTCCAGAGGTTGATCGTACCAATTCCGACACCATAGGTACCGTAGTCGAACAGACCGACACTCGTGAGCGAGAGGTCCGCCCCGGCATTGACCACAAACGTGATACCGTAAGTACCCGCCGGGGAATTGGCATTAGCACCGGCACTGCCAACGGTGTAAATCTGCGCCATCGCCGGGACAGAGAGAGCAGCCGCTGCTGCCGCCGTGACAAAAATCGATTTCAAGTTCATATGGAATTTTCCGATAAAATCTTAGCGCCCGCTTCCGTTTCAAATTTGATACATCAGACACGCACTCCCACCAACCCTAACCGCGATAGGGATTCACCCTATTCGCTAATCATCCGCGCCATCCGATACTGCTACCGAAAACTTCGCTTCGACCCTGGGGCCACCCAGTGAATTAACTGCACCAAATCTGGTACAATTTTTCCCAAAATAAAACCACCTCTGGACTTGACCGGAGATTATTTTAACCGGGAAACTCAGGACCGTCGGGGGGGCTTTGTAGGTTTTTTCCATACAAGGCTTGCTGCGGTCGGACTTTAGCGGATTCTTCCGGGCTCGACGCAAGAAGAATCTGTGAATCCGACCGGCCTCAACCCTGAGCAGAGAACCGCTGTTGTCACGCATTCCGGGCCTGTTTTGATCCTTGCGGGCGCCGGAACTGGCAAAACCCGGGTCATCACCCACCGGATCGCCTCCATGGTCCAGAAAGGGATTCCGCCGGGAAACATTCTGGCGGTGACCTTCACCAACAAGGCGGCGAAGGAGATGCAAAGCCGTGTCCGGGAACTTCTTCCGAAGCCAAAATCCCGTCAGGACTCCGGAGAAAAGATCGAGAAGGGCTCGGATCGCCCCACCATCTGCACCTTTCACTCGCTCTGCGTTCGCATCCTGCGCATGCACATCGAGAAACTGGGGTACAAGAAGAACTTCGTCATCTTCGACGAGTCCGACCAGCTGGGAGCAGTGCGAAAGATTCTTTCCGCGATTTCCGGAAAGGGGCCGAACTCGGATCCCGCCGCGGTGCTTTCCCTGCTAAGCCAGTTCCGGAACGGCGGATCGCGGGCGGCGGCTTTCCAGGACCCAAATGTCAGGGCCCTCGCGGAACATGTTTCCATTCGATACGAATCGGCCTTACGAGCCTGTAATGCGGTCGATTTCGATGATTTGATCCTGCTGACGCTCCGGCTGTTTCGGGAACATGAAGACGCATTGGAGGCGTGCCGGGCGCGGTATCGATACGTCATGGTGGACGAGTATCAGGATACCAACGCCGCGCAGTTCGAGCTGGTAAACCGCCTCACCCAGGTGTCGCGAAACCTCTGTGTGGTGGGTGACGACGATCAATCGATCTACGGTTGGCGCGGTGCGGAAATCGCCAACCTTCTGGACCTCGAAAAGCATTTCCCGGAGGTCAAGGTGGTGAAACTGGAGCAGAATTATCGCTCCACCAACATCATCCTGCGGGCGGCCAACAAGGTCATCGCCAACAACACGCGCCGTCGCGGCAAGCAGCTCTGGTCGTCGAAGGGGGACGGGGCGAAAATCCAGCTCCAGTGCTTCACCAACGATGAAGAGGAAGCCCGGGTGGTGGTGGAGAATCTGGAATACGACCGGATTGCCCGGCGCATTCCCTGGACGCAGCAGGCCATCCTGTTTCGAACCAACCTTCAGGCGCGTCCGATCGAAACCGCCCTGCGCAAAGCCAAGGTCCGATACCGCCTCATTGGCGGACAGAGCTTCTTTGATCGGCGTGAAATCCGCGATTTCTTCGCGTACATGCGGGTGTTCATCAACCCTCACGACGACGTCAGCCTGCTCCGGATCGCCAACACGCCGGCCCGCGGATTGAGCGACGTCACCATGGAGCGAATTCTGGGTGCGAGCCAGGAGCGCAACTGCAGCGTGTTCGCGGTCATGCGCCACACAGACGTGCAGTCAGGCTTTCAGGCCCGCACCGGGGAGGCCATCCGAACCTTTCTGCGATTCATCGAGGAAACGCGGCAGCCGCTGGAATCGAACGAGACCTTGAAACTTGGCTCCTGGGCCGAGGCGTGGCTGGAGGCGACCGGCTACGTGGCCGAGTTGACCCGTCAGGAAAAAAACGCCGAGGCGGCCGAGAACCGCATTCGAAACCTGCGGGAAATCATTTCGAATCTGGATGCCGAACTGGAGGACGCCCGCGGAGGCACCCCGCTGGACCGTCTCACGGAATATCTGGAAAAGGTGACCCTCGACAACGATCGCGGGGAGGAGGATGAGAAAACCGACGGGGTGACCCTGATCACGCTCCACGCCGCCAAAGGACTCGAGTTTCCGCACGTCCAAATCGTGGGACTGGAAGATGGTCTCCTTCCCCACTCCCGATCTAAGGTGGAGGGGACCATGGATGAAGAGCGCCGTCTGTTTTACGTGGGAATCACCCGCGCGCAGGAGACCCTTCGACTTTCCCACTGCGCCGCCCGAAAGAAATACGGCCAGCTCCTGCCCTGCCATCCCTCGCCGTTCCTCAAGGAGTTGCCTCCAGATTGCGTCGAGGATGCGGATGCCGCCTCAAGCAAGCCCGTGGCGAGCGAATCGGGAGGCGATTGGTTTGCAGCGATGCGGGCGGCATTGGATTGAATGCCCCGAGGCAGATGCGCTTTCCTTGCTTTGAACGACATGAGTGAGTCCCCCTCCCCTTCCTCGGCGATCCAGTCCGAGGGCCGGCCAGCTTCATCCCATCCAGGGTCGGCGCGGCGTACCGCACCCGACCAACCGCGCTGGCTGGTTCGGCCCGAGATTCTCCAGCATTTGAGCTTTTCTTCGATGTTTGGAAACGATCGGCCGGTGGAATTGGAAATTGGGGCCGGGGACGGGTCCTTCATCCTCCAGTACGCCAGTCAGAATCCCGATCGAAACTTCTTCGCGGTGGAACGCCTGTACGGCCGTCTTCGAAAGATCGATCGAAAGGCACGGATCGCCGGCATCACCAATCTGCGCGGAATGCGAATCGAAGCCGGCTACCTGATGGAACGGATGATCGCTCCCGCGTCGCTCAGCGCCGTTCATGTCTATTTTCCCGACCCCTGGCCCAAACGCCGGCACTGGAAGCATCGACTGATTCAGGATGCATTCGCCCCCCTGGTCCATCGAGCCCTGGCAGCGGAGGGGGTCCTGTATCTTCGAACCGATCACACCGATTACTTCGACCAGATGAAACGCGTGATGTCCCGAGCCCAGGGATTCGAAGCCGTCGAGGCTCCGGCGTCCCTGCTGGCCATCCGCACGGATTTTGAACGCGATTTCAACGCAAGGGGCATCCCCTCCCAGGTGGCCACCTATCGCAAGGTTCAAACCGCCACCCCTTGCACGAATCCCGCCTGAGCGACAGGCTCTCCCCATGAGCGTCCGATCCCGAGCACGATGGAACCCCTGCAAACGGGGTGTATCGATTTTGGGAAATTTCTCCCTGCTCAGGCACCTGTTCCTGATCTGGAGCCTCCCGGGTCTCTGGCTCGTGCCGGCGCTGGCGGGACTGAACGATCTGCAGTTGCGGACGCTGGATGGCATCAGCCGGGACAAGTTCACCACTCGCTGGATTGAACTCAGCACGAACGAGCTGGCATCGGCTCGCCGCCGGGCGGAGGGGTATTTGGACGGAATTCGTGATCATCATCTGGTCGATGGACTGGTGGTGAGTGTTCGCTACACCGACCGTACCCGGACGCAGGTGGACCGGTACGAGAACCTTGCCGACAGCGCGCTGGTGACAGGTCTGCTGTTGGAGACCCATGCCATTCGCTTCTCCACCACCCGGGATGACCGGGACTCGGTCCACGGCAACCCAAGTCTTCCCGCGATTCGGCAGCTTCTAACGGGAGTGGAAAGCCTCATTCGCGCGAGCGGGCGTGATGGTTATCTGGCGCGTTTTGTGGGAAGGGTGGACGATCCAGCCTACAAGCCGACCTACGAACGCTTCGGCGGACCGGATCCGAAACGACCGGGGTTCGGTCAACTGGCCTATCGGGGAACCAACGGCGCGACTCCGGTTGTCTGGCTGGGGGAGCCCTCGCGTGAAGCGTACGCTGCGATCAACCTGGGTCTGGCATCCACCTGGCAGCAGGTCCGGGATGCCTCGATTCGAAACCGCGCCTCCAACATCGTGTGTCGAATTCTAAAACGGATCTCCGACGATGGCTGGCAGCTCAACGACGGACAGGGACATGTCACCTTTCTCACTCCGTCTCTGACGGCGGCGCTTCTTCGGAGCGGTGCGACGATCCGACCGGATTTGTACGGCAGGCTCTTCGAATCAAAGATTCCAGACCTGCTGGCCCAGCCGGCGCCAGGGGTGGTTCGTTACGGCGAAAACCGCGCCGGGGTGTTCAACATGCTGAATCTGTTTTCCCTCTGGCATTTCGACACCAACGTCACCCGAAAGATCCAGTACCAGGACCGGCTCTCCCAAATGTGGCGTGAAAGCAGTTCGCACCTCAATCCGCTGCTGGCCATCTCGTTTGTGAGCTGCTTTGACCGTCCCCCGAACGAACCCACCGCGCTGGCGGTGGTTCAGGGAGCGGTTGCCCAATTTCCGGATCCTCCCCGGTGGGTTTCACGACAGGAGGGATCCGCCTCAACCAATCGCCCCACCATCAAGGTCAACGGGGAAGTCTGGTCGCGGTATGCCCTGCCCTACGACCTGCGGCCGGTGGCTCCATTCCAATGGGCTCAATCGTCCTACCTGATTCGCGGCGGCGAGGACGCGCCAATCGTGCACCCAGGCGTCGATTATCTCCTGCTGTTCTGGCTCGGACGCGAGAGCAGCATGGTGCAGCCGGAAGATGCGGTTACCCAGGTGGTTTCCCCGCTCCGACTCAGCCGTCCCAACCGCACCCCTGGACGAACCAATTTGTACTCGAGAACGAACTCCTTCCTCTCGAACACCAATCGGGCTCTCCGGCCGCGTCTCGGACCTTGATTCAGGGGACTCTGGCGCGTAGGTCACTCATGTCGGCACTCGGATCCGACCGCGGAAGGGACAGATCGAATCCCGACATCGAATGCAGCTCCAACCGATCCGTTTTCAATCGAATCGTTACAGCCCCCACTCGATCAGTACGCCAGACGATGACTCCGCGTTTTCGAAACCGTTGAACCTCGTTTGCTGAAACGCGCCGGGGCGAGGGACGACTTTCGGAAGCAAAAACGAGAACGCGCGGCCGCAGGCGTTCCAGAAGGGTGTCGGAAAGCACTTCTCCGCGCGATGGAACGGTGGCGATGAGAAGGTCCACCGGAGCCCTTGATTCCGAGGCGAGAGTCTCCTGCCCCCGCGGACCAAGCCCCGGCAGCCAGAGCAGATGAATTCCGTTTCGTTCCAGGAAGAGAGGGAGGTTCGATTCCGTCGGAAGCATGCGGGTATTCCCCCGACCTGAATTCCCCACACGCCACCCGTTTACCAGATCTCCCGCGGACACGGTTCGCGCCTGTGTCCCCGCGGGTGGCTCCCAACCGGAAAGTTCGACCGGGCGTCGCCATCCGTCGAACGCGACCCACACGGATGGATCCAGCTCCCGCAGGATTTCCGGAAGCCCCGCGGTGTGGCGACGATCACTTCGACTCATGACCATCCAGGGCAGTCTGCCGACGCCCTGCGAATGGGCCCAGGGAATCAAAGTGCGCAGCGCATCCGTCCGACTGCCGGCATCGATGAGCATGACCGAACTGCCGCGTGCCGCCGAAATCCCCAACGCCTCGCCTTGATCAAAAACGGTCACCTGCAATTCCGATCGAACCTCCCACCAGCGCCACCCTGCGGATGCAATCCAGACAGTGAGCCCGGTGATTCCTAGCCACCGTCCAACGGCAACCCGGAACGCGCCAAAAGCGGCACCAACGAGCCCCAGGTACCACGGAATCCACCAGTACCAATCCGGAGACGCCACCCACAGATGTCCCCCGGGAACGGACGCACTCCAACGTCCTGCCAGGATCATGAGCTTCATCCAGACCCACGCGCTGGCATTGAACACCTCTCCGAGCCAGGGAAAAACCGGGCTGCAGACCAGTGACCCGAACTCGGCGGAAAGAGCGAGGCTGGAAAGCGGAACCACCACCAGATTTGCAATCAGGCCAACAGGGCTCACGAGGTGAAAAAAGTGCCACACCAGCGGAAGCGTGCTCAGACCGGCGGCGATTCCAGTGGCCAGCGCGAGGACAAACGCGCGGATTGGCACCTCCACCCAGCGGTGCCACCGCGGTCGCAACGACACTGGAAGAAAAGGATCGCCCTGCGGAATCAGGCGCAAAAGGAGGGCCTCTTGAATCGGCGGCGCCAGGACCGCGAGTCCGGCAACGGCCACAAATGACAATTGAAATCCCGCCTGAAACAACTGACCGGGATCGAAGAGGAGGATCGCCAGAGCCGCTCCGGCGAGCGAGTTGAGCAGATCTGAGGGACGCACGAGGGTCCAACCGAGGACGATCACCGTGGTCATGATTCCGGAGCGAATCGCGGAGGCCTGCCACCCGGTCGCGGCGACGTAGAGCCAGACGCAGGGAATCGCTCCCAGTCCCGCCTGCTCCCGGGAGAGCCGGACAAATTGAAATAGTTTCACCAGCAATCCGGCCACCAGCGCGATGTGGAGTCCGCTGATGGCGAACACGTGCAGAGTGCCGGACTGCATGAAAGCATCGTCCACTTCCCCAGTGAGTGGAGTCTTCCAACCGAGGGCCATGGCGGCGAGGAGACGCGCGGCTTCATCGTCCGGGATTCCGGCCGCGAGACGGTGCTGCGCCCAATCCAGGAAGCGTTCACTCCACGGGATCTGAGGCGGCGGCGCGCCGGATGGATCGAGCTTCCAGTCGCGCAGATCGTCGGTCTCGAGCATCCGCCACACGCCCTGGATCCCGTAAAAGAATCGTGCATCGAAAAGCCCGGGGGCCCGCGCCACCGGAAGCTCCTTCAACACTCCCCGAGCCTCCACCGTGCGGGTGCGAAAAAACTCCGGCGGGAACACCCCTGGCAGCGACGCGATGACATCCCCGGAGGCTGGCTCCCACCGATCCCGCGACCGCAAATCCGAGACGCGCAACAGGACGCGGCTCTTCGGTCGTGGCGCCTCTACGGATCCGGAAAGCTTCAGCACCGGGGATTCCAACAACTCTCCCCGCACGGAAACGATTCGCGGGAGCGTATCCGAGTGCGCCCTGAGGTCATCGGTGCGAAGCGGTATCTGCGAACGCATCCAGAGGAGCCACCCGAGGAACAAACATCCGATCGATGGACTCCAGACGAGTGCCGAGGAAAACCTTCGCGCCGCGAGAAAATGGAGCGGGACCCAAGCGCAAATCAGTCCGCCCACCTGAACGGGATCGAGATCGCACGCGGCCCCAAGGCTGATTCCAGCAACGATTCCAAGGCATGGACCGAGTAGCGGTCGGGACATGCCTCCGATTCAATCGCGAAGCGGCGCGGTCGGGAATTGTGCGTCGGAAGCGCACAGCGAAAAAAATTTCCCGGCCGCGAAAGTCAGCGAGCGAAATCCTGTCGGAATTTCGAATTTAGAGAGAGTCGAAGCGCTCCCCCACCTTGGGTTGATGCGGCCGGCGTTCGCGCGCCAACGCGCCTCTTACGCCCCTTCAACCCTCCAACCTAGAGACGACAGTCCAAACCGCAATGGACGCAGATGAACGCTGATGGATAGGGAGATGAATCGCTTCAGTCGCTTCCGCTTCATTCACCTGCAGGGTGAATCGCAATGGCCCCTGCCGGCGGTTGTTTTCTCTCGCAGCTGCCGGATTCTGGCGGCGGAGTTCCTGGCACGTTTGGAGTACCGCGTTTACGCGGCTCTGCTGTTGGACGAGGGGCCATCGAACGGTTGGAAATCAACCGGCTGCGTGCCTCAAGACGCGCTTCCCCGAACCGGCTGAAGGCGGGACTCCAAACGACTGAGAAACCCCTCGCGGCAGCGTCGGATTCCCCTTCAACCCTTCAACTTTTTAACCCTTCAGCAGACAAGTGACAGGGAGAGTTGGTCACTCAGGTGACAGGGGTAGTAGGTCGGCAGAACTGATTGTGGAGGTGGATTCCGGCGGGATGGGCGCAGCGAAGGACGAGCGAAGCGAGGCCGCAGCGGGGCCCGGCCCGCCGGGCAGTTGGCG
>CANGKZ010000027.1 GCA_947454705.1 Verrucomicrobiota bacterium | reverse complement strand
GCCATTCCTACACGCCATTCTACCGCATCCAAACGTGCAAAAGGTCATCCGCAAACCCAATGCATCGCACAACGCGGACGCGCCCCCCTGTCGCCTCTGCGACCCATTCGGTTCCGATTGAACTCACCTCAGGTCCGGACACCAATGCCTTCAACCCTTCAACCGCCGTTTTACGGCCAAACGCCTCAACCCCACGTCCCCGAACTCCCGCTCCTGAATGCGGCTTCGGTTGATGGATCTCTCCGTTCGATTCCAATGATTCATTTGACGCAAATCCAACGATCCGATACCCACTCCCGAACCCGTTTTAGAGTGTCATCCACGCGGCGGAACCATGTCCTCATTCTGAGGGTTGGGGCGAAAAGCGATCTTCTGCCGTTCGTTTTTGACCTTTGGGTTGACCACTGTCAGCTGTTTGGCTAGTCTCACACACATTCACCGTTTCTCGTTCCGAAACATTGTAGCAACACATGAACACCCCTAAACGAATTACTGGTTCGCGGCGTTCCGGATTTACGCTGATCGAACTGCTCGTCGTGATCGCGATCATCGCGATTCTCGCCGGCATGCTCCTTCCGGCGCTGTCCAAGGCCAAGATGAAGGCCAACGGCATCCTCTGCATGAACAACGGCAAGCAGCTCGGCCTCGCTTGGCAGCTGTATGCTGGTGATTATCAGGATTATCTCCCTCCCAATCCGGACGACGGCAACACCATCGACGGCAAGAATTGGTGCCCCGGTCAGGCCGGTCCTGGTGGAGCAAACGAGGGGGACCCTGAGATCCTTCGCGATCCGAAAAAGTCGCTCCTGGCTCCGTATATCGGCAACAGTGTCGCCATCTTCAGCTGCCCGTCGGACTATCGCCGCGGCCGTGTGAAGCAGGTCAGCCCGGTGGCCAACAAAGGACAGAAGGGCAACCCGGCACGCAGCTTCTCGATGAGCCAGGCAGTCGGAACCAACCCGAACACCCCGGGTTCCCGTCAGCCGGTCGACGGTCCCTGGTTGGACAACAACCACGGCAACACCTGGAACGGCAAATTCTTCGTGTACGGCAAGCTCAGCGACTTCGTCACCCCTGGACCCACCCAGACCTTCGTGTTCCTCGACGAGGATCCCGACAGCTTGAACGACGGTGGTTTCGCGGTCGGCATCACCAAGGCCGAGTGGATCGACTGGCCCGCCACCTACCACAACAACGCCGGTGGCTTCGCCTTCGCCGACGGTCACTCCGAGATTCACAAGTGGGTGGATCCCCGCACCAAGGTCAAGAACCACAACCCGGCCCGTCTGTCGGTCTCCGGCAGCCAGGACTGGCTGTGGCTCGCCCAGCGCACCTCGGCCTACAAGGACGGCACCGTGATCGTCGCCAAGTAAGCGTTCGGGATCTGTACCAGATTTGATTCAAAACCGCCGCCCGATCCGGGCGGCGGTTTTTTGTTGTCGGGATTCGGAGCTCGAATCGGTTTCACCGAGCCCATTGCTCCCGGTTCGGTTTCTGTGGGAGGATTTCCCGAGATGTTCGAATTGCTGAAGAAAGATCCCTCCTCGAGGGCGCGACTGGGCCGGCTCACGACGACACGCGGCGTGATCGAGACGCCCGTGTTCATGCCCGTGGGCACGCAGGCGAGCGTGAAGGCGCTCGATGGTCGCGAGCTCAAGGAGATGGGAACCCAGATCCTTCTCGGTAACACCTACCACCTCAACATCCGGCCCGGACGCGAGATCATCGAGAAAGCCGGCGGCCTCCACCGGTTCATGAACTGGAACGGGCCGATCCTCACCGATTCCGGCGGCTTCCAGGTATTCAGCCTCGGCAAGATCCGCAAGGTGAAGGAACACGGCGTCGAATTCCGCAGCCACCTCGATGGGTCGCTGATTTTCCTCGGGCCGAAGGAGAGCATGGAAATCCAGCGCTGGCTGGGATCGGACATCGCCATGGTCTTCGACGAGTGCCCGCCCCACACGGCAACCAAGGACGAAGTGCTCAAGGCCGTGAAGCGCACGATCCGCTGGGCTGCGGAATGCCGCGTGCAGCCCCGCGCTCCCGGTCAGTTCGTGTTCGGCATCGTGCAGGGGACGCATCATGCGGATCTCCGGAAGAAGTGCGCGGAGGAGCTCGTGGCGATGGATTTCGACGGATACGCCATCGGCGGCGTCAGTGTCGGAGAGCCCGAACCGGAAATGATGAAGGCCGTGGAAATCTCCGAGCCGCATCTGCCCGAGAACAAGGCCCGCTACGCCATGGGACTCGGCACGCCGGCTCAGATGGTGGAGCTGGTCGCGCGCGGCGTGGACATGTTCGATTGCGTGCTGCCCACTCGCATCGCCCGTAACGGCACCGCATTCACGCGCAAGGGAACCTTCGCGGTGAAGGGCGGGGCGGTGAAGGCGGACTTCGGGCCAATTGAAGCCGGTTGCACCTGCTTTGCCTGTCAGAACCACACCCGCGCCTACATCCGGCATCTCATGAACGTGAATGAAATCCTCGGCCTGCGCCTGGTGAGCATTCACAACAGCCACTTCTACCTCGAAGTGATGCGCGAGATCCGGTCTCACCTCGCCGCGGGGACGTTTGCTGAGTACCGACGCGAGTTCATTGCCAACTACGTGCCTTCGGAAAAGGTGCTCAAAGCCCGCGCGGCCGCTACCGCTGCGGCCTAGACCGCCACGCGCAGCTTCTCAGCGGTTCGCGATGGCCGGAAGAAGCGAGAGGATCGCCGCAGCCGCGCGATGGCTGGCCCCTGGAGTGCCGAGTTGATTCCGCACCTGCGCGAGCTGCTCCTTTGCCCGGGAGCGCGCAGCTGGATCGGTGAGAAACGGCACCAACGCCGCACTCAGCGCTTCGGGAGTCGCGGTATCCTGCACGAATTCCGGCATCACCGCGCCGCCGGCCAGCAGGTTGGGCATGGAGAGATACGGAACGGTAACGATCCGTTTGCCAATCGTGTACGTGAGCCAGTTGGTTTTGTAGAGCGTGACCGTGGGCACCCCAAACCACGCGCATTCCAAGGTGACCGTTCCGGTGCAGGCCAGCGCGGCAGTCGATTCAAGAAGCGCTTGGGAGAGTCCACCGAGTTGTACCAAAATTGGAGCCTCCGTTCCCAACATCGGGCGGACCACCGAGGCCAGGGATTCCGACGGCAGCACCATGCGACAATGGACGCCGTAAGACGCGTGCAGACGCCGCGCCGATTCCACCATCACGGGGACATGGCGGACGATTTCCCCCATCCGGCTTCCGGGCAGGAGGAGAAGTTCCGGCGACTTGGTTGAAGGCGAGGAGACCGGCGATGGGTTGACCGCCGCAGGCTGATGCCGGTCCACGAGCGGATGGCCGACAAATTCTACCCGCAGGGCGGGGGTTCGCTTGGCGTACCATTCCTTCTCGAACGGAAGGATTGAAAGCAGCAGGTCGTGGGTGGATGCGATGCGCTGAGCGCGTCCGGGACGTGAGGCCCACACCTGCGGGGACACGTACTGAACCAACTTCGGCTTCCAATTCCGGAACGGCCCCTGGGACGCCGCGTCGCGAATGTGCCGGGCGAGACTTCCGTTGAAGCCAAAGAAATCCACGCCGATGAACACATCGGGTGTTTCGCTTCGTGCCAGGGCAACGAGAGAGTCGCGGAGCGCCTGGAAGCGTCGAACCTCACGGAACGATGGAATGCCAATGACCGAGTGCCGGGTAAGATCCACCAACAGCTCCACCCCGGCCGCAGCCATCTTTTCTCCGCCCGCGCCGATGAATCGGATCGATCGATTTCCGGACGCCCGGCGCAGGGCCGCAACCAGCTCGGCGGCCAGTTGGTCCCCGCTGGGTTCCCCCGCAACGATCATGATGGTGAGCGGCGTCACGTGTGTCTCCAGCCTCGGCGACTCGGAAGCGGGAATGCAAGCCGGGGGTCATTCCTTCCCAGGTTGAAAATTGTCCGAGCCTGGGCCTCGAATGGACCTTCACTGCCGAGCGGGAGAGTGATGGGCAGGAGGTGCATCTTTTTTTGGTAAGGATTTCTCAGTGGCAATCGTTATTTGGGATGACGGCTCGTATCGCCCGCTGAAATCTCTCCACCGCCATGGAACGCCCCACGATTCAACCCAACCTCAAAGTTGATGATGCCCGCAGCTATCTGAAGACGACCTACGGGCTCGATTTTCCGTCGGAGTTTTTCTTCCGTCCGGAGTCGGCAACGCCCGATGGCACGTTCGAGTTTGCGCTGTGTTTTGCCGGATCGGTCAGCGCCGGGGCCTATCTCGCAGGAGTGGCCGATTTCCTCATCGAGGCCCTGGATTGCTGGGAGGCGGCCAAAAAGGCGGGAACGCCCGGCATCCCCACCCACACGGTTCGACTCAATGCCATGTCCGGCACATCGGGAGGCGGGATGACGTCGCTGATCCTCGCGAGCGCGCTCGGCCGCAAGATCACGCCGGCGCGGGCGGGGAAATCGTCGTCGCTCAAGTCGGCGGAGAACCCGTTGTACGCGACGTGGGTCAAGGGGATCGACATCACCCAGCTGCTTGGGGTGGGCGATCTGGCCGACGAAAAGGCCAAGGTCCAGTCGCTGCTGGATTCGGGACGGATCTCCACGCTCGCGCAGGAAGCACTGACGGGCTCGTCGGAAGTCGTGACGCGTTCCTACGTGGCCAACCCGTTGCACGTCGGGGTGACGATCGGGAATTTGAACGGGTTCGAACACGAGTTCGCGCTCAAGGGGCCGACCGCGTACGGGTACAGCGCGCGGGTGCACGAGGATGTGGTCAGGTTTTCGTTTGAGTATCCGTCGCCACTGAATGTGGGCATGCCGGTGAATCCGATGGCGGATCCTGTGGATCTGTCCGCACGTCCGATCGGAGGTCCGCTTTCCCAGTGGCTGCGTCCTTGGCAGTTGGTGGGGCAGGCGGCGATGGCCACCGGGGCGTTCCCGGTGGGGTTGCTTCCGCGGGATGTGGTGCGGGATTGGACCCGTTGCGAACCGCGGATTCTCCCGATGGAATTGGGGACGGGTGGAACGGTTGCTCTGCTGCCGGCGTTGCATGCGGGGGCTCCGACGAAGGAGTACTCCTGCCTTTGCGTGGATGGAGGGACATTCAACAACGAACCCTTTGAGGTGGCGCGAACGGCGCTGTGCGGTTTGTTGGGTTCGAACAAGCGAACGGGTGTCGATGCCAAACGCGCGGTGGTGATGGTGGATCCTCTGGTGGTGGCCCCGGGGGATGATTTTGAACGGCTGCGCGACAGCGATACGGTGATGCGGTTGATCAGCGGGTTGGTGATGCGGAGCTTCGTGGACCAAAGCAGGACGCATCTCCGTGAGTGGACGAGCGCCATGGCGGAGGACATTTACAGTCGTTATCTCCTCGCACCATCCAAGGGCACCGCGTCGGGGGAGGACGCAATCTGTGGAAGCGTGTTGGGAGCCTTCGGCGGGTTTCTCAGCGAGGCTTACCGGGAGCATGATTTCCGGCTGGGGCGGCGGAATTGTCAGCGGTTTCTGCAGGAACATTTCGCGCTGCCGGAGAGCAATCCGCTGTTCAACAGCTGGCGAGACAAGGCGGAGATGCAGGGAAAGTATCGGTGTGCCACTACGGATCCGGTGACGAAGTTGGCCTGCATCCCAATCATCCCGCTGGTGGGTGCGGTGACGGAAACCGAGCCGGAACCCACTTGGCCGTCACGGCAGGAATTCATCCTGGTGCGAGAGCAGATTTACGCGCTGCTGGAGAAGCGGATCGATGTGTTGTACGAGCACCTGGTGGCGGATCAGAGCTGGTTAGTGCGTCGGTACCTGGGGCTCGGCTGGACGTTCGCCAAGCCGGATTTGTTGAAGAAGGTGCACGCGGCGATTGAGGACGCGCTGAAGGCGAAGCAGTTGTTTTGAGTGGAGAGGAGGGGGAGGGAGAATTAAAAATTCGGAATGAAAAATTAAAAATGAGGAGCGGCGCGGTGTGATTTTGGAGTGCGGTGGCAGAGCGAAGCGTCGACACCGCTTTTGAAGCCGGACGGGAAATTGAACCGACCGGTGAATCGCGAAGCGGCACCGGATCCAAGGCGAAATTAAGAATGAGAAATTAAGAATTCGGAACTGGGTGCTTTCGAAATTGGGCAACGCCAATGGAAGGGCGGATGACTTGATCCGCTCGAGTGATCCGCCTTCTTCCGGCGGCGGCTACATCAGAGATCCCGCAACAAGCGTCAGCGGGTGTTGCGGTACCAGACGGCGTTGCGGGTTTCGCGGCCGGCGAGGATGAGGTCGAGTCGGCCGTCGCCGTCCAGATCCACGGCTTTCAGATCGTAGGCTTCCTGCTGATTGCCAGTGTCGAAATCATGGGCGCTGAATGCGCCGCGTCCGTCGTTGCGATACCACCGCGCGAGCTTTGCGCCAAACGAGGCCACCGCCACGTCAGGAATGCCGTCGCCATCAAAGTCGCCGACCGCAAGCGCGTGCGGATCCCGCAAATCGGCATCGATCACGTGGCGCGTCCAGTTCGGACCTTCAAACCAGAAGACTCCGCGGCCGTGTCCACAGCTGCCCACGACGTCAGGAATGCCGTCGCGATTGATGTCCGCAGCGCGAAGGTTGGTGGCACCTGGATCGGAGGCGATAAGATGTCGCGTCCAGGGATGATCCGCCTTCGCGCCCTGTTCCCACCACGTGAAGGTCCCACCCCCGGAGTCGCCAACGAGGAGATCAGGTCGACCGTCGCGGTTGAGATCGGCAACGTCGAGGTAGTGCGGACGGCCATCGGCGCCGCCTTGGGTGATGATGTGCCGGGCGAACGACTTGCTGCCGCGCTTCGGGGTTTCGAACCAGGCGAGGCTCTTGGGAAAGGTGGGGCCCTCAATGCTGTCGAGGACGAGGTCGGGTCGGCCGTCGCCATTGATATCGCCGGTCCAGAGTCCGTGCGTGCCGTTGAATTCCCGATCAAGCACGCGGAGCGGCCACGGCTGATCGACGCGATGCGTATTCTCGATCCACGCGATGCTGAACTCCGGACCGATCGGTTCGGTCACCGGTTTCCCGGCGGCCTTGGCCTTGCGGTATTCGATCCAGGGAACGCGGTACCGCCCCACCGCGAGATCGAGATCCCCGTCGCCATTGGCATCGAAGGCGACGCAATAAAGCATCTTGGGTTCCTTGGAATCGAAGATCACGTGCGGCTTCCAATCGGGCGCGGTGAGTGCGTAAACGCGGGTTTCGCCCATCGCGATGAGGTCGCGCCGGCCGTCGTGATTCGCATCGATGGCTTCGACACTCCAGATGGATTCCGGCAGCGGAACGGAGGTGCGAACCCAGCGGACTGGATCCGCGCTCCCCGCCGGTTTCGGCGCCTCGGCACCGATGGAAACGGTCCCGACAACGGCGAGTGGAATTGCGGTAGACCAGAATTGAAACGCGCTCATGGGATCGTGAGTTACAGCGGAGTCCGGTTTGCCGGGAGGGAGTATTCGGTTTCCGAGAGTTCGAGGCGGTACACCATGCCTTCGTACCCCACGACGTACAGGTTGCCCTGTTCATCTTCGGCGAAGGAGGCGATGCCCTGGGGGGAGGTGCCGATTTGCAGGACGGACTTCAACTGGCGGCCCTCCTGTCGGATGCCCCAGATGCGGCGCGAGGTGTAGTCGCCGCAAATGTACACGCCGTAGAAGGAGGAGTTCTTGTCGCCCCGGTACACGTAGCCGCCGGTGATGGAGTTGCCGAACTTGCGTCGGTAGGCGAAGACGGGCGGGGTGTATTGAACGCCTTCGCGCCGATATTTGTTGGAGAAGGGCTCGAAGCCTTCGTGGACGTTCCATCCGAGATTTTCCCCGCGTCGAACAATGGAGACTTCCTCCACGCGGTCCTGTCCGACGTCGCCCACCCAGAGGTCGCCGGTGAGTTTATCAAAACTGAAACGCCAGGGTTCGCGGAACCCGGCGGCCCAGATCTCGGGTCGGATGTCCTTGCGACCGGCGTAGGGATTGTCGGCCGGGATGGCGTACTCGAGGCCGGGGTCCTTGTGGTCGATGTCGATGCGAAGGAGCTTGGCGAGGTGAAGGGTCATGTCCTGGCCGTGGCCCTGCGGATCCTGCTGGGGACCGGTGTCGCCCATGCCGATGTACAGGTAGCCGTCGGGACCGAACGCGATGTATCCGCCGCTGTGATCCTGCGTGGTGCTGGGGACCGACCAGATGCGTCGCTCGGGCTGACCGGAGTCGGATCGACCATCGGGAGCGGCGAGGCGTTCTGCGACCGTGGTAATGATCTTTCCGCCTTCGAACACTTGGTGCTTCAGGAAGTAACGGCGGTTCTCGCGGTACTTCGGATGAAACGCGACGCTGAGCAATCCATTCGGGCCGCGCTCGTTGAAGACGTCCTTTGAAACGTCGGCAAAGAGGGTCTTGGTTTCCTGTTCGCCGGACTTCTCGATGAGCCAGATGCGTCCGGTTTGGTGTCCGGCCACGAAGGCATTGGCCACGCCGGGCAGGGGACCGAACCAGACGAGTCCGAAGCGGACGTCGCCAGGCTTCTGGACGGTGGCGTGGGGAAAGCGGAGTTGTTCGCTGATGAAGGGACGGACCGGAACCGGCTTCGCGATCTCGCCGATGAAGGACGGCATGCCGCGGGATCCGCTGAGCGCGGAGTCGGGATCCTTGAGTGAGACCAGATACTCGATCAGGTCGGTAAACTCGGGCTGGGACATCGTGAGATGCAACCCCTCGGGCATGAGGGAGACCGTGGCTCCGCGCTGTTCCTTGATGTCGCGGGTGGCGAGCTTCACGTGCTTGCCGTCGGAGCCGACCAGATCCAGCTCGGTGTCCGTGGCCGACTTGAGAATGCCCTCGAACTGATCGCCGTTCTTGAGTTCCACGACGGTGGTTCCGTAGCCAACGGCGATGGTGGAGGAGGGTTCGAGAATGGCCTGGATCAATTCCCGGCGCGGGAATTTGTCGCCCACGGCGCGAAGGTCGGGACCGGCCTTGCTGCTGGTGCCATCGACGGAGTGGCACTTCACGCAGGCGGCGCGGGCCGGGTCGTTGAACAGCGCTCGGCCGCGTTCCGGCGAACCGTCGCGTCCCATGGCGAAATCACGGTAGGCGCGCATCTGCTTCGCCGGATCGGCGGGCGGCGTGGGGGCGGGATCTGCCGCACGGAGGATCGACGCAGTTCCGGCGAGGATCGGAATCAGGAACCGGAGCAAGGTCTGCCGTGGCTTGAAGGGCTGCATGTGAGGGAGCTCGAAACGATGAATGGGGCGAACGCGGCAGGAGCGTGAATGGAACGGTTCCCGTTGGCCAGACCGAGTGAGCTGGAATTCCGCCTTTGTGTCGATTGGGTCTTGTTCCCTCGCACGGCTCCGGGGATGGTTCAATCCACCGTGACGCGACCCATTCCCAATGGTCGGAACTGGCTTCCTGCAGCCGCAACCTGGCTGGCGGGAATGCTTGTATCATTCCTGGTCACGGGCGTGGCCGCTCCGCCTCCAGCATCGGTAAAAGGCGCGATGGAGTCGTACTGCCTGGATTGCCACGACGCCGAATCCAAAAAGGGGAATCTCGATCTCACACCGCTGTTCGGCGCCGAGTTGGCGAAGCATTCCGACACCTGGGAACGGGTGGTTCGAAAACTGGCCGCGCGCCAGATGCCTCCGATCGGGAAGAAGCGTCCGGTGGATGCCGAATTTGATCGCCTGACGGCGCAATTGGGCGGGGCGCTGGATGCGGAGGCTGCGAAGCATCCGAACCCGGGCCGCACTGAAACGTTCCGGCGGTTGAATCGTGCGGAGTATCAGAACGCGATCCGTGATTTGCTCGGGCTTCAGATCGATGCCGCCGCGCTCTTGCCGAAGGACGATGCGAGCCACGGGTTCGACAACGTTACGGTGGGGGATCTCTCTCCCACGCTGTTGAATCGATACATCTCGGCGGCGGAGAAGATCAGTCGCCTTGCGGTCGGGGCCCCGATGTCGCGTCCGAATGGAGACACCTATCGTCCGCGTCCGGACCGCACGCAGGAGGAACATGTGGAGGGTCTTCCCGCAGGCACGCGGGGCGGGATGCTGATTTCGCACGGGTTTCCGCGGGACGGGGAATACGAGGTGCAGATTCGACTGACGCGCGATCGCAACGAGGAGGTGGAGGGATTACGCGAGCCGCATCAGCTCGAGGTGCTGGTGGATCGGCAGCCGGTGGCACAGTTCACGGTGTCGCCGCCAAAGGAGGATCGAAATCACGAGAAGGTGGATGCCCACCTCAAGGTGCGCATTCGCGTGACGGCGGGAACGCACGCGGTGGGGATCGCGTTCCATAAGAATCCTTCATCGCTCTTGGAAACGCTGCGCGAGCCGTATCTGGCCCGGTACAACATGCACCGGCATCCGCGGCTGACGCCGGCGATTTATCAGGTGTCGATCAATGGTCCGTATGAATCAACGGGGCCGGGCAGCACCGAAAGTCGGAGGCGCCTGTTCGTGAGTTATCCGAAGTCCGCGGGGAAAGCAGAGGCTGAGGCCTGTGCCGAGCGGGTGCTTTCGAATCTGCTGCGGCGCGCGTATCGGCGTCCGGTGGGACGCGCCGATCTGGTGCGGCCGATGGAGTTTTATCGACGCGCCAGTGCGGAGCAGGGATTCGAGTCGGGCATTGAATCGGCGCTGAGCTCGGTGCTGGTGAGTCCGGAATTCCTGTTCCGGATTGAGGCCGATCCGGCGGGACTTCCCAGCGGTTCCTCGTACCCGGTTTCCGACATCGCGCTGGCATCGCGGTTGTCGTTTTTCCTGTGGAGCAGCATTCCGGACGATGAGCTGTTGCGGGTCGCAGAGCGCGGGGAGCTGCATCGCCCCAAGGTGCTCGAGCGGCAGGTGCGCCGGATGCTGTCGGATCCAAGGTCGAGCCGCCTGGTTCAGACCTTTGCGGCGCAATGGTTGTATCTGCGAAACCTGGATTCCTTCACGCCGGACCTGCGGTTGTTCCCGGATTTTGACGACAACCTGCGCGAGGCCTTTCGACGCGAGACGGAGCTTCACTTTGAGACCGTGCTGCGCGAGGACCGCAGCGTGCTGGACCTGATTCGCGCGGACTACACGTTCTTGAACGAGCGTCTGGCGCGGCATTACGGAATTCCGAATGTGTACGGGAGTGAGTTTCGCCGCGTGGCGTTGAAGGAGGACAGCCACCGCGGCGGCCTGCTGCGGCAGGGAAGCATCCTGACGGTGACCTCGTATGCCACGCGCACGTCGCCGGTGATCCGGGGAAACTGGATCCTGGGAAACCTGATGGGAACGCCGCCGCCCCCGCCGCCGGCCAAGGTCCCGGCGCTGCGGGAGAATACCATTTCTGAAACACTCCCCATGCGTCAGCGACTGGCGGCGCACCGGGCCGATGCCGCCTGTGCCGGGTGTCACAACCTGATGGACCCGGTGGGATTCTCGCTGGAGAACTTCGATGCGATCGGACGCTGGCGGACCACGGAGGATGGCGTGCCGGTGGATGCCGGGGGCGGGTTCCCGGACGGCAGTCAGTTCACCGGGGTGGCGGGCCTGGAGGCGGGGCTACTGAAGCATCCGGAGCTGTTCGTCGGCACGCTGACGGAGAAGCTGCTCACCTTTGCGCTGGGGCGCGGGGTGGTGGAGGCGGATGCGCCGGCGGTTCGAAGAATCGTCCGCGAGGCGCGGGCGGACGGAAACCGATTTTCATCGATCATTGTGGGCATTGTCACGAGCACTCCGTTTACCCAGAGGAAATCACCATGAATTTCATCACGAGGAAGTTCATTCCGCGCCGCACGTTTTTGCGCGGAGTGGGGGCCACGCTGGCGCTGCCGCTGCTGGAGTCGATGGTGCCCGCCGCCACACCCCTTGCGCGCACCGCGGGGAATCCGGTGCGGCGGCTTGGATTCGTGTTCATGCCGATGGGATGCGACATCAGCCGATGGACGCCTGCCGGGGCCACGATGGACCGCCTGTCGCCCATCCTCAGCAGCCTCGCGCCGGTGCGGGACCAGGTGACGTGCGTATCAAATCTGGAGCTTCAGCCGGCCTATCCGGGAAGCCATGCGACCTCGAATTCCGCATTTCTGAGCGCGGCGCGGGCGCGTCTTACTGAAAGCACGGATTACTACCTCGGCACCACCGTGGATCAGGTGGCGGCGAAGCAGTTGGGGCGCGAGACACAGCTGCCTTCCCTGGAGCTGGCCATGGATCACCTGCAGGTGGTGGGGCAGTGCGACAATGGCTACGCCTGTGTGTACCAGAACAACCTCTCGTGGTCTTCGCCCACCACGCCGCTGCCGGCGGAGGCACATCCGCGGATCGTCTTTGAGAACCTTTTCGGCGAGGGCGGCACGGTGGGGGAGCGGCGGGCGGAATTGAAGAAGCGGGCGAGTCTGCTGGATGCATTCACCTCGGACCTTTCCCGGTTGAAACGCGAGCTTGGCCCCGGGGATCGGGCGCGGCTTGGGCAGTATTTGGAAACGGTTCGCGAGGTGGAGCGCCGCATTCAAAAGGCGGAAGCGGACACGAAGGACAATCCGTTGCCAGATCTGGATCGACCGGTGGGCGTACCGGCGGCGTATGCGGACCATGCGCGTCTGATGTTTGATCTGCAGGTGCTGGCCTTCCAGGGCGATGTCACGCGGGTGATCACCTTTCAGTTGGCGCGGGAGACGAGCAATCGCACGTACCCGGAGATCGGCGTTCCGGACCCGCACCATCCGCTGTCGCATCACGGGAACGATCCCGCGAAGATCGAACGCATGGCGAAGATCAACCAGTTCCACGTGTCGCTCTTCGCCGAATTCCTGGCCAAGCTGAAGGCGACTCCGGAGGGCAATGGGACGCTGCTGGATCATTCGCTGTACCTGTACGGAAGCGGCATCGGAAACCCGAACATCCACGATCATTCGAATCTGCCCATCCTGGTGGCCGGAGGTGCTGCGGGCGGGATGAAGGGCGGACGCCACATTCGTCACGCCAAGCCGACCCCGCTGGCGAATCTGCACCTGACCCTGCTCGACAAGGTGGGGGTGCATCTCGATTCGTTTGGCGACAGCCAGGGGCGGATGGATTCGTTGTTCGAACCGCTCGGGATTTGAGGCATGGCCATCCGCTTCATCGCGATTGCAGGGAACCGTCGGATCCGTTCGGAATTCGGTGCGGTGGTGGCGTTGCTGTTCTCGGTGATTTGCCTTTCGGTCGCCCGAGCTGCGGCGCCGGTGGCGGATGCGGCGGAGAAGTTGGATCGGGCCGCGGTGCGTTCCTTGATCCGACAGCGTGCCGATGTGAACGCAGCGCAACCTGACGGAATGACCGCGCTGCATTGGGCGGCGCTGCATGATGATGTCGAGACGGCGAGGTTGCTGTCGCTCGCGCGGGTGGGAGCGACGAATCGATTTGGGGTCACGCCGTTGACCCTTGCCTGTCAGCGCGGGAGCGAGGGAATGGTGGCGCTTCTATTGGAACGCGGCGCGGATCCGAACACGACGCTGCGTGGCGGGGAAACGGTTCTGATGACCGCCGCGCGCACGGGGCGGGTGGGGCCGGTGAGGGCGTTGATCGCGCGCGGGGCGAAGGTGAACGCGCGCGAGCGTCGGGGTCAGACCGCCCTGATGTGGGCGGCGGCCGAGGGAAATACGGAGGTGGTGCAGTGCCTGATTGAATCGGGCTCGGAATTGAATGCCACGCTTCCGGACTCGGGGTTCAACGCGATGTTTTTCGCCGTGCGTGCGGGACGCGCGGAGGTGGTTCGCGCGCTGTTGAAGGCCGGCGTGGATGTGAACGCAGTGATGATGGGTCGCAAGCTGGGAGGCAAGGGGCCCGCCAAGGGAACCAGCGCGTTGATTCTCGCGGTAGAGAATGGGCATTTCGAACTCGCGCTGGAGTTGGTTCGTGCCGGGGCGGATCCGAACGATCAACGGTCGGGCCACACCCCGCTCCACGTGATGAGCTGGGTGCGAAAGCCCAATCGGGGTGAGGATGATGGAACGCCGCCTCCTGCCGGATCCGGTGGTTTGAGCAGCCTTCAATTCGTGCGCAAGCTGGTGGAACTCGGGGCCGATGTGAACGGGGCGTTGAAGTCGGGTCGCGAGGGGGCGGGTCTGTACAACAAGCAGGGCGCGACGCCGTTTCTCATGGCATCGGCCACGGCGGATGCGCCCTACATGCGCCTGCTCGTGGAACTCGGGGCGGATCCGAAGCGCACGAATGTGGATGGATGCACTCCGCTGATCGTGGCCTGTGGGGTTGGAATCGGAGGCGCGGCTGCGAATGAAGTGGCCGGGGAGGAGCCCGAGGTGATCGAGGCGGCGGAGCTGCTGTTGAAGTGGGCCGTGGACATCAACGCGGTGGACGCGAATGGCGAGACGGCGATGCACGGCGCGGCGTATCGGAACATGACCGGGGTGGTGAAGTACCTCGCCGATCATGGGGCGAAGGTGGAGGTCTGGAATCGGAAGAACAAATACGGCTGGACCCCGCTTGCGATCGCCGAGGGGTATCGTCCGGGAAATTTTAAGCCGTCGATCGAGACTGTGGAGGCAGTTCGGAGCGTGATGCGTGCCGCCGGAGTCACGCCTCCCCCCACCTCGGACCCGGGGGCGAAGCCCGCGTATTGAGGACCTCCGGCGAGATTGGCACTGGAGATGGTGGTTGAAGGGTTAAGCCTAGAAACGGCAGTTGAAGGGTTAAAAAAGTTGAAGCGTTGAAGGGGAGTTCGGCATTGCCGTAAGGGTTTTCTCATTGGTTACGAGTCCCGTCCTCAGATGGTTCAGGGAAACGCTTCTCGAGGCAGGCAGTCGGTTAATCCCCAATCTTCGATTTCCCTCGTCCAACAGCAGAGCCGCCTAAACGCGGTACTCCATACCCGGGAACAAAGCGCTCGGTTCCTCTTCAACCCTTCAACTGCAGCCCTTGCAACCATCGCATTCCACCTCATCGCCTTGGTTTGCTGGCAGATTGCAAACCGGCGGTGTTGATTGCGATGACGCGGTACTGATGTCGGGTGCCCGGAACCGCAGTGGTGTCGGTGTATTTCATCGCCGCCAATGGCTGTGGCGGTGTGTCGCTGTACTGCAGGTTTTGAAAGAGCGGACGGCCGAACGGATTCTTCGGGGATTCGGGGACGCGGGCCACGACTTGTCCGTCGCGCTCGATGAGGAATTGGGCCAGTCCACTTTCGAGATCAGCGTCGGCCTCCCAGGTGAGTTGGTTGCCCTTCACGCGAAGATTTTTCGGCGCGGGTGGAGGCGTGCGATCCTGCACCATCGTGTTGCGGGAGTAGTCCTCCCAAGCGTGGGCGATTTCGCGGTTCGGGAGCCACACGGCTTCTTCTCGCTTTCCTGCGTACTTCGCGGCGGGAACCGGGGAGAGAACCGCGGTGCCATTGGCATTGATGGGTACGAGGTAGGCGGCTGCCGCCGGCATGGGTTTGAGTGCAGCTCCGGCGCGCTGAGGGAGACGTGCGGTGAGGCAGGCGTCGAGCCACAGGATCGCAAGATACCGTTGATTCCCGCATTCGTGGCTGGTGAGGGGATCGATGGAGACCCCGATGAGTGCGCCG
The DNA here is from genome assembly GCA_947454705.1 of Verrucomicrobiota bacterium. Classification (GTDB taxonomy): domain Bacteria; phylum Verrucomicrobiota; class Verrucomicrobiia; order Limisphaerales; family UBA9464; genus CAIVQB01. Next base: position 51,061 of record CANGKZ010000027.1, on the reverse strand, counting down.
CGGGATCGGAGGGTTTTGAAATAGCGTTCCACTCCGGGCCACACGCCGGCGAAGCGGTTGGTGCGATCGCTCACGCCCTCCTTCACGCCCAGGTTGCACATGACGGGCACCTGGCATGAGGCCTCGGAAATGGAATACGGCGCGGGGCGTCCGTCCGTCTGTTGAATGGGCGGCACGCCGGACCGGAGCCAGGCGGCCACGATGCGATCGGGATGGAGCAACACCATGCCGCCGGCCCAGAAGCCTCCACCGCTGTGTCCCCAGAGCGCCCAGGGAACGCGGGCCAGTTCGGGATGGCCACTTTGGGCGCCGAGATCGGAGAGGGCGCGTTGGAAGGCTTCGTCGGAACCGTTCCGCGGATCGCACCAAAGTTGGCACTCGGCGCTTTCCGGCTGTTCATACGAGGGCGAGAGCAGGGCGCACTGGTGCTTGCGGGCGAGCGCCTGCCAGTGGAGGTCGTAGGCTCCGGTGAGACCGGATTTGCAGGAGCCCTCGCCGCATCCGTGCTGATGCACAATCACGCCCCGCACCGTGCGAACCCCGGGGGGAATCCAGAGGGTGAAGTTCGCGGCGAAGGTGAGTCGGCCGGGTTCGGTGGAGGCATCGTACCGAATTCGGTGATAAGGCGGCTCGGCGGCCGGGAAGACGTCGTAGGGCGTACGTTGCGCGAGCAGCGGGAGCGTGCCGGAAAGCGCGAGAAACAACGCGAGGAAGCGGTGCATGGATCTCCGAGGTTGGTGTGCCGGACCCGGACTTGCAAGCGGCAGGCCCGTGGCTCAGGGCGAGAGGCTGGATGCTGGATGCTGGATGCTCGATGCTCGATGCTCGATGCTCGATGCTCGATGCTCGATGCTCGATGCTCGATGCTCGATGCTCGATGCTCGATGCTCGATGCTGGATGCTCGATGCTGGGGATTTTGCGAGGGCGGATTTCTCCGTGCTTCGGGGGCGTGACCTCGGTTTACTTGCGTGCGCTTCATCCCATCATGAACTTCATGCTTCGCTCCCCCAAAACCTCTGGTGTGTCGTCCCGTTCGATGCGGTGGTTCCGGCGAGGGATCGCGGTATCAGGATTGGGGCTCGCGATTGTCGCGGGTCTGGCCGCGGGAACGGAGAATCTCCGTTCGGCACTTTCGTTTCACGCGTCGTTTGATCACGGCGCGGATGCTGACTTCGGCGCGGGGGATCGGCGGATGTTCAATCTGTCCTCGTTGAATCATCCCCGCATCGGAAAGCCGGGTCTCCCGGCCCAGGGCGCGATTCGTATCGCACGTGGGGCGGGCAAGTTTGGCGATGCGTTGAGCTTCGATCGAAGCAATACCAACGTCGTGTTCTTCCAGGCGGAGAAGAACATGCCTTACTCGACTTCGAACTGGGGAGGGACGGTGTCGTTCTGGCTGAAGCTTGATCCCGATACGGATTTGGCTCCGGGATTTTGCGACCCGTTCCAGATCACGTCGCGTCAGTGGAATGACGCCGCGATGTGGGTGGATTTCAGCAAGGACGACAAGCCCCGGCATTTTCGGTTTGGCGCGTTTGCGGATCGGGCGGTGTGGGATCCGAAGAATCGGGATCTGGAGGCGACTCCGATGGCGGAGCGGCCGATGGTGACCGTGACGCGTCCTCCGTTCACGCGAGAGAGCTGGACGCAGGTGGTGTTGACCTTTGAGGGATTCAACACGGGCAAGGCCGAGGGGCAGGCGACGCTGTATCTCAACAGCCAGCCGATCGGAATTGTTTCCCCGCGGGTTCAGACCTTCACCTGGGATCCTTCAAAAACGATCGCGATGCTGGGAATCGCCTACGCGGGATTGATCGATGATGTGGCGTTCTTCCGTCGTGCTCTCACCGCCAACGAAGTGCACCAGCTTTACCGCCTTCCACGCGGTGTCGCGGAACTGCATTGAGACGGTGAGGGGGCACCGGGTTCTGAGTGAGTCTTGGTGATCCGACTTCTTCCCAGGGGCAGCGGAGCCGGGGAGAAGTTAAAAATTCAAAATGAAAAATGGGAAGCAGCGCGGCGATGTTTTCAGACACTCCGCGCCTCTGCGCCTCTGCGGTGAAGGGACTCCCATTGCTGAAAGTGAGTTGTTGAAAAAGGGTCGCTGCGGGGCGGGCGATTGGACATGGTTGCCCCATGCGATCAATGACCGGCTACGGCCGGGGTGAACAGGCCCAGGATGGGATTCGGGTGACGGTGGAACTGCGTTCGGTGAACCGAAAGCAGGCCGAAATTCTTGTCCGGCTGCCGCGCGAGTTGGAGTCCCTCGAAACCCGCATGCGCGATGAGCTGACCCGCACGGTGTCGCGCGGTCGCGTGGAGTGTCAGGTGGTGCTCGAACATCCCGGGACCAACACCGGCACGGCCATTGATCGCACGGTCGCCGCCGCCTACGCCGCGGAGCTCAAGTCGCTCGTTCAGGAGCTCGGCCTCACGGGCGGCGTTTCGCTCGAGTCGATCCTTCGTTGCCCCGGCGTGCTGGACACGCGCGACACAACCCTCGATCCCGACACCACCTGGACTTGGGTGGAGCCCGCATTCCGTCGCGCCGTGACGGCGTTCAACGCCATGCGCGATCGCGAGGGCGCGGCCCTGTCTGCCGACTTGGCCGGGCGCATCGCCGGACTGAAGGCGGGCGTGGGACGCATCCGCACGCAGGCCCCCGAGGTTCAACGCCGTTTTCGCGATCTGTTGCTGCAGCGGATTCGGTCGGCCGGACTCGAAACCGTATCGGCCGACGACGAACGCGTGATCAAGGAAGTGGTGTTCTTCGCGGATCGATCGGATATCTCGGAGGAACTCGCACGCCTCGACAGTCATTTCGTTCAGTTCGAAGACTGCGCCCGCGCGGCGGATCCGGTGGGACGCAAACTCGACTTCCTCGCGCAGGAGATGAATCGCGAGGTGAACACCATCGGGTCGAAGGCGAATGACGCGCTGATCTCGAGCGACGTGGTGCTTCTGAAGACGGAATTGGAGAGGTTTCGGGAGCAGGCGCAGAATGTGGAGTAGCGCGTTGGCGAGTGTGTGAGTGGGCGAGTAGGTAAGTATGCGAGTGGATCGACGTTTTTCGTTTCATGAATCGAGCTGTATTATTTTTGATTTCGGCGCCTTCGGGCGGCGGGAAGACCACGGTTTGCAATGCCTTGCTGGCGGCCAACGCCGGGCTTCGCCGCGTGGTCACGTGCACCACGCGTCCGCCCCGGCCGGGCGAGGTGAACGGAGTCGATTATCATTTCTACTCGCCCGAGGAGTTCGATCGACGCGTGGCGGCGGGCGAATTCCTGGAGCATGCGCACGTGTACGGAAAGTCCTACGGAACGCGGAAGGAAACCGTGCTCGAGCTGTTGAATGGCGGACACGACGTGCTGCTGAACATCGACGTTCAGGGCGCGGCTTCGGTGCGTCGCGTGGTGGCTTCGGATCCGGTGCTCTCAACCGCGTTGGTGACCGTGTTCCTGACGCCCCGAACCCGCGGGGAATTGGAGCAGCGCCTGCGCGGGCGCGGGGCGGATTCCGAGGAAGTGGTGGCGCGCCGGATGCAGGAGGCGAGTATCGAGGTGGCGCGATGGAAGGAATTCGACTATCTGGTGGTGAGTGGCACCCGATCGGAGGATTCCTCCCGCATGCAGGCGATTTACGATGCGGAGCGGCTCCGCCGAACGCGTTCCGATTTTGAGTGGAAGGAATCCTGACCATGGCTGAACCCCGTCGCATCGTTCTCGGCGTGACTGGATCCATCGCGGCCCATCGCGCGATCGATCTGGCCAGCCTGCTGACCAAGTCGGGCGCGGTGGTGAATGTGGTGCTGACCGACGACGCCCAGCGCTTTGTCACGCCGCTTCCGTTCAAGACGCTTTCCCGAAATCCGGTCATCACGAGCCTCTACGACGAGGAAGAGGGCTGGAAGCCGGCGCATATCCGATTGGCGGACGAGGCGGATCTCCTCCTGATTGCCCCGGCGACCGCGAATACGCTGGCCCGCATGGCGCTCGGCCTGGCGGACGATGCGCTGACCTGCATCCACCTGGCGCTGCGTCGCGAGGCCCGGATCCTGGTGGCGCCGGCGATGAATGGGAAAATGTGGCTGCACCCGGCCACCCAGGGGCATGTGGCGACGCTGAAATCGCGCGGTGTGGAGTTCATCGGGCCGGAAGAAGGGCTGCTTTCCTGCGGATACGAGGGCATTGGACGCCTCTGGCCGATCGATCAGATCGCAGCCCGCGCCCTCGCGCTGGCGGGCTAAACGCGGCACGGAACCTGCATGGTGCGCGCGATGTCATTGTCCGAGGCCTGGATCGACGCGCGTCAGTCATTCGCCCGCTGGTGGCGGCTGGCGGATGCGCCGCCGCCCGATGAGGCGGTGTTCTTGCGCCGGGTGCGCTTCGTGGAGCGCGGCGTGATGCTGCCGGTGAAGGCGGTGATGCTGCTCCTGCTGCTCTATTTCCTGTTCTACGCGCATTGGTTTGTGAACCCGACCTCGACCCGTGAGGACGCGCTGAACGGGTTGCGGAATTTCTTCCTGATCTACCTCTGCCTGAACGTGGGCACGGGGATCATGGTGTGGGGCATGGACGAAATCTCCCCCCGCGTGCTGGAGCGGGCGGTGTACAGCACGGCCATTCTCGACGGCGCGGTGGTGGCGGCGTTGACCCTGGTGACGGGCGGGTTCGACAGCATTCTGTATTACGCGTTCTTCGGATTGATCATCCGCAATGCGGCGATCATTGCGCACGCCGAAGTGCAGATCGTGGTGAACCTGACGGTCAGCGCGTGTTATGTCGTCGCCGGCTGGCTGGATGTGGCCCTGGAGCAACTCGAGCTGGAGGTGGTTCGCAGCGTGGGTCGGGGTGAAATCGGCGGAGAAGGAGGCGAGCTTCCCTCGATTCATGCCGAGCCGTTGTTGCTGCGGGTGTTGATCCTCCTGCTGCTCACGGCCTGTTGCTACGGCATTCAGATGCTGGGCGATCGTCAGCGTTTGAAGGAGGAGGAGGCCCGGGAATTCGCCCTCAAGCAGCAGCAGTTGGAGGCGGCGGGGCGGATCGCGGCGGAGATTGCGCACCAGTTGAAGAACCCGCTGGGGATCATCAACAACGCCGCCTACACGCTGCACAAGAGTGTTCGCGAGGGAAAAACTATCACCCAGCAGATTGCCATCATCCGCGAGGAAGTGGAGAAGTCCGACCGCATCATCACGGAGCTGATGGGATATGCTAAACTGGCTGAGGGCAAGGTGGAGCGGGTGCGGATCACGGACGAGCTGGAGCGGGCGATTTCGCAGACGCTTCCCGAAGCGGCGAAGTTCGACATCCGGATCCATCGCGATTACGCACTGGGGCTTCCGCTTCTGCTGGGGCAATCGGGTCATTTTTCCGAGGTGTTCGTGAACCTGCTCACCAACGCGCGTGAGGCGATGAACGGACGCGGGGAGATTTTCCTTACGGCCAAAGCGGAGCCGGATTTGTCGGTGCTGGTGTCCATTCGGGACACCGGTCCGGGGATTCCGCAGGACCTGCTGGCGAATCTGTTCGAACCCTATTTTACGACCAAGGAGAAGGGCACCGGCCTGGGCCTGGCGATCGTCAAACACAACACCGAACTGTACGGAGGATCGGTCTCCGTAGAGTCCGAACCGGGCCAGGGCACGACCTTTCACGTGCGGTTGCCCGCCCGGTCACTGATGCGTCTCAGAAAGTAGAGAGTAGAACGTAGATCATGAAACTTCCCCCGCTGCTCGTCGTGGATGACGAGAAGAACATGAGGCTGTCGCTCGAAACGGTGCTGCGCGCCGAGGATTACGACGTCCGCCTCGCCGATTCCGCCGAGGCGGCGATCAAGCGTCTCGACGAAGAGGAGGTGTTCATGGTGATCACCGATGCGCGTCTGGGCGGCATGAGTGGATACGAATTTCTCAAGGAGGCGGCCCGCAAAAAGCCGGGGCTACCCATTCTGATGATGACTGCCTACGCCACGCCGAAGCTGGCGGTGGAGGCGATCAAAAATGGGGCGATCGACTACCTCGCCAAGCCCTTCGATCCCGACGAACTCCTGCACGCCGTGGCGCGTTGCGCGGAGCGTCACCAACTGCTGGCGGAGAATGCGGCATTGAAGGCCCGCGCGGGCGAGTCGTACGGGCTCCAGCACATCATTGGTGATGCACCGAAGATCCGGGAGTTGCGGCAATTAATCCAAACCGTGGCGCCGACCGATGCCACGGTGCTTATCCTGGGAGAAAGCGGCACCGGCAAAGAGCTGATCGCAGGGGCCATTCACACGTTGAGCCGTCGGACGGGGCAAACCTACATCCGTTTGAACTGCGCGGCGATCCCCGAAACCCTGCTGGAGAGCGAGCTGTTCGGATACGAGCGTGGGGCCTTCACGGGCGCGCACCGGACCAAGCGCGGATACGTGGAAGAGGCGGATGGCGGCACGATTTTCCTCGATGAAATTGGCGACATGAGCCGTCCGCTGCAGGCCAAGCTGCTTCGGTTCCTGGAAGATGGTTCGTTCACGCGGGTGGGTGGGACTCAGGAATTGCGGGTGAACGTGCGACTGATCGCCGCGACGAACCGGAACATTGTGGAGGCGATTCGGAAGGGGGATTTTCGTGAGGATTTGTTCCATCGGTTGAACGTGATGCAGTTCCGTCCGCCTCCGTTGCGGGAACGGTCGGCCGATATTCTGATCTTGGCGGGGCATTTCCTGCGTCAATTCTCCATCCGCCTGGGCAAGACGATCACCAAGATATCCGAGCCCGCGCAGGCGGCGTTGGTGGCGCATTCCTGGCCTGGGAATGTCCGCGAATTGCGGAATGTGCTGGAGCGGGCGGTGATCCTGGAGTCGGGCGATGAAATCACGCCGGCCAGCCTGCCTGATTTCGAGGTGGAATCGCGTCTCCGCGAGGGCCGCGGAGCAGGGGATTTGCGTCGTCCGCTTTCGCCCGGGGAGCCTGGGCTTTCGCTCAGCGATGCGTTGGTTCGTTTTGAGCGGGAAATGATTCAATCGGCCCTGAACAAGACCGGCGGAAACCTGGAAAATGCGGCCGGGGAGCTCGGGCTGCCGGTCAGCAACCTGAAGTACAAGATGAGCCGACTGGATCTCCCCTTGGACGGAGCCGTTGACGGCGGATCCATTTGACCGGCAAGCTTCGCCGACATGCTTTCGTTTGGCGCGTTTGCAATTCTGGCGGCTGGGGGGATCGAGCTTCAAATTCCCACCAGTCTCGACACCCCTGCCCGCAGTGCCTTGGGTGGGATGATGCCGGTGCTGATCGCAATTTTTCTGATCGTGGCGGCCCTGGTCGTTTGGGCCGTTTTCATCCGCAAATCCCCGCGTCGTCGCGAGCGCGGTCGTCTTGTGACCTCCAAGCCCAAGGCTCGGGAGGAAAAAGACAAGGATGAGGATGACGAAGAGGATGGGGATGGATCGCCCCGTCGCCGCCGTCGTCGTCGGAGCCGCAGTCGGCATCGCAATCCGACCCTGGCCGACACCGGGGGCCTTCCTCCCCTGGGTGCAGGCGATTCGAAACCTCCGCATCTGTGACTACCGCCGCCGAGAGCACCGCGGCCAGTGAACAGATCACGCAGCGCAGCGGTTCCAACCTTGCGCTCGCGTTTGTCGTTCTTCCCCCGGAGAAACGCACCGCCATGACGGCGCTGTATGCGTTCTGCCGTGAGGTGGATGACGTCGCAGACGAGGAGACGGTACCGCAGGCGGAGCGTCGTGAGCGTCTGTCGGCGTGGCGGGAGGACGTCCGGCGCGCCTGTGACGGCGGGCAGCCACAGTTCGTGGTAAACCGGGAACTTCAGCCGTTTATCGTCAAGTATCGCCTTCCGTTTGACCTGTTCGATGAACTGATTCGCGGCGTGGAAATGGACCTGGACCAGACGCGCTATCCCGACACCGAGTCGGTGGATCGCTACTGCTACCGGGTTGCCTCGGTGGTGGGCTTGTTGAGCATCGAGATTTTCGGCTATTCCGATCCGCAATGCCGGGTGTATGCGGAGGCATTGGGTAAGGCGCTTCAGTGGACCAACATTCTTCGCGACATCGGCAACGACGCCGGCCGCGGGCGTGTGTATGTGTCCGAAGCGGAGCTGCGGGAATTTGGGGTGACGCCCGAGGAAATCCTCGCCTTGAAGGATTCGGACCGGTTTCGGCGGTTGGCTGCGGCAGTCGGAAAGCGGGCGCGGGATTACTTTATCAAGGCGCGGAACTGCCTTCCGGCCGGGGATCGTCGATCCATGGTGGCGGCAGAACTGATGGGAACCGTTTACTGGCGACTCTTGCGCAAGATTGAAGAAAACGGGTATGCCGTGCTGACCAAGGACCCAATCCGATTGAGTCGCTTCCAAAAAATCAGCCTGATCCTGCGCGCCTGGCTTCGGGTGAAGACCGGCATTCCTTTTGCGAGCTATGGATGACCAGCCCTTCGATTCCCGCATTCGGCTGATCATCAATGCCGATGACTTTGGCATCTCGCACGGTGCGAACCGCGCGATCGTCCGCGCGCACAAGGAGGGGATCCTGCGCTCGGCAAGCCTCATGGTGAACGGAGACGCCGCGAACAATGCGGTGATGCTGGCGCAGCAGAATCCCACCCTCGCGGTCGGTCTGCACATCACGCTGGTGAACGGCAAATCGACGCTGAAGCCGAGCGAGATCATCGGCGTGGTCAACCAGCGCTTCGAGTTTGACGAGAGTCCGGTCCGCGCCGGGATGCGGTATTATTTCAACGGCGATCTCGACACCTACCTCAAGCAGGAGATCGATGCGCAATTCCGTGAGTTTCGGACCGCGGGGCTGGAGCTGGACCACGTCAACGGACACCTCCACTTCCACCTGCATCCGACGATCTTCAACCACATCAAACGGCATTACCAAACCTGGGGCATCAAGGCGATGCGCCTGACGCGCGAGCCGCTGCTGTTGAACCTGCGGATTGCCTGGGGCCACTACTTCTACCGGCTCAGCCACGATTTCATCTTTGATCGTCTGGCCCTCGACGCGCAGCCGGCGTTTCAACGGCGCGGGATCAAGCATGCCGACTACACCTTCGGCCTGTTGCAGAACAGCCGGATGAACGAGAAGTACCTGGTGCGGTTGCTGGAGAACCTGTTTCCGGGGACCTTCGAAATCTATTTCCACCCGGACGAGGACGAGCACGCTCACGAGCTCGAGGCGCTGCTCAGTCCGAAGGTTCGCGAAATCATCCGCCAACGGAACATTGAGTTGATCCGTTACCAGGATCTCTGAGGGTTGTTGCCATGTTCCGTCTTCTTCCCGTGCTGTTGTTTGGCCTGCTGATGGAGGCCGTGGGTGTGGTGCTGCTGAGCAAGGGCCTCAAGGAAATCGGGGAGCTCGCGTCGGTCACCGTCCCGGAAATGCTCCGTCTATTCGGCCGTGGCGTGACCAATCGGAACATCCTGCTGGGCGTCGCACTCGAGGCGGGCTTCTTCGGTTGCCTGATGTTCCTGATGTCCCGCGCGGACGTGAGCTTCATCTGGCCCCTAACCGCGTTGAGCTTCGTGTTCTCAACCCTCGCGGCGATCTGGTTTCTGGGCGAGCACGTCTCGGGTCTTCGATGGACCGGGATCGTGTTCATCCTGATCGGTGCGGCGATCATCACCTACACCGAGAAACTCAAGGAGCGCGCCGAAGCTGCGGCCAAGCAGTCGGCCTCGGTGGTTCGCGGATCCTGACGCGCTGAACGGCGCCTTCAGGCCGGTCTATTCGGTGGCGCCGGCGGGTTCCTTGGACGGAAGCAGCGGGCGAATGGCTTCCAACAGCAACTGCATCCGACGCGGATTCCCGGCATCCATCGTGTTGCCTTCGCGGACCCCGGCGTCGGGATTGGCCAGGGCACGTTCCAATGCGGCGGCAAGCACGGGAAGATCGCCGTGCGCCACTGCGAGCGACACTTTTTCCTCCTGCTCCAGTTTCATCGCACGACGTGCGAGATCGAGCATCAGCGAACAAGGCTCAAGGCACGGAACCACCGACTTGGCCTCCACGGAATCAGGCGCCAGGCCTTCGGTGGTCCAGAGGCGCTGACGCAGGCAGAACCGCTCCGTGCAGCAGGCGGTCGCGGTGCGTGCGGCCAGGGCGGGGGGAAGAATCTGGGTGATGCGGTACAGCCCGGTCTGCCGTGCCGTGAATTCCTTGAATGGCGTCACCGGCGGGGTGGCGGAGCGTCCGGCAAACCAGTCGGGCAGGGTGCCCGGGTAGAGGTGGTCCAGGGCGCGTTCCAATTCTGATACCGAGGTCGCGGTGAAGATCCATCCCCGGCGAAGACCGGGGGCGGCCTTGTTCGGACGGAAGGCGCCTGCGGCGTTGGTTCGGGCGAGGCGGCGGAGTCCGGCGAGGTCGTGAGTTTCCAGTGTGGTGGAGTCCGCCGAGGCATCGTGGCGATGGCGCAGTTCGAAGCGGGAGCCGCCGAGCGACACGATTCGAACCTCGATGTACTCGAGTCCCGCAGTGGCGCGGGAGAGGACGAGTTCCACGAAGGCTTGAACGGCTGGATTCACGTACGGGGACACGGACATGTCGGGCGGAACCTACTGCGAATTGGAAATCGTGCGAATGGGAATTTGGAACGCGGGAATGCGCAGTTCAAAAAACAAAAGGGCCGGGGAAGTGAGTTCCCCGGCCTGGGTTCCTGCGTGTGAGAGTGAAATGGAGGAGGCGAATGCCGTTCTGCTCAGGCGCGCCAGCCGTGGTTCTCGCGGACCTGGATCATGGAGGCGAGGATGTTGTTCCAGGTCTCCTGCTTCTTGAGCATTTCGTTGGGGAACATGCAGCCGTCCCAGCAGATGTGGCGGGTCTTCTTGGTGACCTTGCCGGCATCGTCGCGCAGCCAGTAGCCGGCGTCGCGGGCGACGTTGAGCTTGCCGTTCGGGTCGGTGACGGGGCAGTGCTTGCCGGTCTTTTCGTGGTCGCCGGAGCCCTTCACCGTGGCGTCGTTCTGGGCCACGTGGAAGTCGATGGTCCAAGGGCGCAGCGCCGCGGTCATCTTCTTCATGGCCTTGTGGAACACTTCGGGTTCCCAGTGGAACTTGGCGGGAACGATCCGGTGTGCGGCCGGGGCGTTGTAGCCGAGGGTGTAGAGAAGGGTGTGGGCCATGTCGGCCTGGAATCCGACGTGCTTCGGCATGCCGACGGCTTCGAGGGTCTGGATCATGTACTTCCAGGACTGCATGCCGCCCCAGCAGATTTCGCCTTCGGCCGCGAGGCGTTCGCCGTGGTCGCGGGCGACCTTGCCGCCTTCGCGGAAGGTTTGTGCGATGAGCTTGGTGTTGCCCTTCGGATCCTTGTCCCAGTCGGTGACCGAGGCCGCGGAGTCGATGCGCACCACGCCGTACGGACGCACGCCGAGTTCGCGGAGCTTGGAGGCAATGCGGCAGGCCTTGGTGACGGCGGTGACCCAATTCTTGCGCTGGGTTTCATTGCCCATGGCCGAGCCATCGAACCAGACCGGAGCGACCACGGAGCCCACATCGAAGCCCTTGCCGCGGATCTTGTCGGCGAGCCGCTTGAGGTCGGAGTCGGAGATGTCGATCGAGATGTGCGGGTCGTAGAGGAACAAATCCACGCCGTCGAACTTCACGCCGTTGACCTCCGCCTTGGCGGTGAGATCGAGCATGGTGTCGAGGTCGATGAAGGGTTCAGCCCCAGGGCTTCCCTTGCCGACGAGGCCGGGCCACATGGCGTTGTGAAGCTTGGGGAAATTGTTGGCGGCGGGAGTGCTCATGATGAAAAGGAGATGCGCTGTGTAACTGCCGGAAAGCGGCGCGTCGGGCAAGCGTTTTGCCGCGGAAGCGCGGATTTGATGGCCTTGCACGGAGAGCGATTTGACGTCTTGGCTCGCGCGCGGGTTTTTGGGAGACTCCTCCGCAGTGATTCAAACTGCTGCTGATCTGGCCGAGCTTTCGGCGCGTATCCAGGGGGCTCCCTGGGTTTCGGTCGATACCGAAGCCGACAGCCTCCACGCGTACCCGGAGAAGCTCTGCCTGCTCCAGATCGCGATCCCCGATGGCGCGTACCTCGTGGATCCGCTGGCTGACGTCCATCTGGAACCCGTCTGGGAGGCGTTCGACCGCCACGAGCTCATCTTCCACGCCGCCGACTACGACCTGCACCTGTTGTCGAAGGGCCACAATTTCCGTCCCACCGCGATCTTCGACACCATGTGGGCCGCCCGCCTGGTGGGGGACGAAAAATTCGGCCTGAACGACGTGCTGACCAAGTACCTCGGGCTCACCCTCGAAAAGGGCGCGCAGAAGGCCGATTGGGGCAAGCGTCCGCTCACGCCGCGGATGATCGAGTACGCGTTGAACGATGTCCGGTACCTCTTCGAACTGCGTGAAAAACTGACCGCGCGATTGAAGGAACTCGGACGGCTCGAATGGCATCAGCAGACCTGCGCCAAGTTGATCGAGGAAGGGTCGCGTCACGAACCCGCCGATCCTCAGACGGTCTGGCGCACCAAGGGACATGACCTGCTTGACGAAACCGGCCTGGCCGTGTTGCGCGAGCTCTGGCACTGGCGCGAGAAGGATGCGCTTCGCACCGGGCGTCCTCCGTTTTTCATCCTCAAGCACGAGACCCTCAGCGCCATCGCCACCGCGGCGGCTGCTGGCGGAATCCGTGCCGTGAAGCTTCCGCACTTCCTCACTCCGACCCGCCGCGAGGGCGTGCTGGATGCCGTGGAGCGCGGCCTCGCGGTTCCCGAGAACGAACGTCCCCGCCACATCCGCGTGCGGTCGCGTCGCATGACCCGTCAGGAGCTCGACGATGCCGACGTGCTCAAGGAGCGCCGCGACAAGCGGGCGAAGGAATTGGCGATCGATCCCACCATCATCGCCGCCCGTGGCACCCTCTTTTCGCTCGCCCGCAAGGACAGCGATGAATGGGGCCAGCTGCTGCCGTGGCAGCGGGATCTGCTTCGCGATTGAAGTGACCCGTTTGCCGAAGCGATTTCCGCAGTGCGGGGTTGCGCGCAGACGATTTCCAGATTTGGTACCACCCGGGGGCGGTTGGTTTCGCGGGACTTGATGGAATCGGAGGCTTGTCGGCATGAATGCATTGATTCGTCGGTGGGAAGTGGCTCAAGGCCGGCTGACCCGGGCCGTGGGTGAAGCTCGCGTCATGGTGTGGCTTCTGGTGCTTTTGGGGGTCGCCATCGAGGGCCAGGCACAGGCTGTGGATCCGGTGGATCGGTCCACCTTCAAGCCCGAGCGTCTTGCCGGGTGGAACTTTCAAACCGACTCGCTCACCAATGACGCGGGCTGCCCGCCGACGGTGAAATCCGCCCCGCGTGCGCGAACGCGTCAGGGACATTCTGTCACTTTTTCCGCCAAAGCCGGTCGTTCCGCCGAGCTTCGCTACCCGACGGTTTGGACTTCCAATGGTCGTTCCCGGACCAACTTCAACTTTTCCAACGGCACGATCCGTTTCACTTACTCTCCCGATTGGTACCACGGGGATCGGGAGGATCGACCCGGCGACTGGTGTCGGTTGGTGGAATGCGGTGGTTGGGCCGTGTCCGTGGATCCTTCAGGACGCAAGGTGGTGTTTCAATCGCCCGCGACCGACGGATCGGTGGTGACCAATGTGGTGGCCGATTTCCCCGCGTATCCCATCGGGACCGACGTGCTCGTGGCGTGGGAGATCGCCGTGTCGTACACGCCGTCGCGGGCCTGGGTGCAGATTGGCGAAACCTTCGCCGGATATTCCAACACGGGAGTTCAGGCGATCCCGTCGACAGCGATTCGCGAGCGCGGGGTTTCGATTGGTTCGGGCGCGGGCGGAACGTATCCGGCGCAGGGACAGATCCGGGATCTGGAAACCTTCAGCGGGGCGACTGATTCCAAGCCATTTTCAGACAGTCATTTTGCCCGCCTGCGGGATCCGGGGACGCGTCGCGTTCACTGGCTGGGATCGAAGGAAACTCCCGAAGGAATCCAACTCACCTGGGAACGCGGGTGGGAAGGGGACTCCCGAACCAATGCCACGCTGTACGGGATCAGCCGCCGCGAACTGGGATCGACTACCTGGACGCAGGTGGTGGACGACGTTCAGGAGCGTACCTGGACCGACACCAGCGCGGTTCCGGGCGTGTACTACGAGTACCGCATTGGCCGGAATCCCGCTGTGGCGGCCTCGGCTGTCCCCACGTTGGTTGCCGCACGACGCGGTGCCGTGGTGGATTCCCGGGGACGCGCAATCCTGGTGGTGGATGAAACCGTCGCGGGTCCGCTCGCCCGGGAGCTGGCGGATTTTCGGCGCGACTTGCGGGCGGACGGCTGGACGGTGGTGAGCACGAACGTGCCGCGGCACGCCGACCTCTCGTATCCGTTCCCCAACGCTGCGGACTACATCAACCGCTCGATCCCGTTGAACGCGATCCGAACCCAGCGGATCAAGGCCTTCATCAAGTCCCAGTATCAGCAGGACCCGGGCATGGCACAGGTGGTGTACCTGATCGGGCACGTGCCGATTCCGTACTCGGGATTCGAGAACAACGTGGACGGACACGCCGAACATGTCGGGGCATTTCCCGCGGACAGTTGGTACGGCGACATGACCGGTCTCTACACCGACCGCACCACGCGCGATGCCCCGAATGTCATCAACCGGAACATCGCGGGAGATGGCCGACTGGATCAGGACTACCTGCCGGCGGAACCGGATGGCTCACCGGGTCGCTTGGAAGTGGGCGTGGGGCGGATTGATTTCAGCTACATGGAAGCCCTCGCCAACGGGGCCTCGCTCGAGGCCACCGAGGTGCGCCTGTTGCGGAAGTACTTTGAGAAAGTCGCCCGGTGGCGTCGCGGGCAGCTTCCCGCCGAGGATCGGTTCCGCGCCTGGACCACCACCGACGCCCGGTTCTTCCAACTCATTCCATCGGTTCAACGATTGCAGTCACGTCTCTGGGGAACGAGTGAACTCGAGTCCGATCAATTTCTCGAAGATGTGTTCCAAGCTCCGAAGCCGACGCTTTGGGGCGTTCACGGCGACTTCGGCGGGTTCGATTCCATCGGCCTCGGTGGACGCAATTTCCATTCGTCGAAAACCGCTGCCCAGGGAGGGCAGGGCGCGTGGCCGCAGGCGATGTTCACCACTTATTTCGGGTCGTATTTCGGAGAGTGGTTTCATTGGAAGGACGACCTCATGCGCACCTTCCTGGCGGCACCGGATTCGGTCCTGACCGCCACCTGGCTCAACGTCTGGCAGGGCACGGTGTGGCGGACGGATCGCTTTCATCTGGGCGCCCCGTACGCTGTGGTGTTGCAGGACACCTTTGCGGCCAACCGCGGGACCTCGAGCCGGACCACGGCAATTCTGGGCGATCCGTTTCTTCGCGAGCATCCGCTCCCGCCGGTGGGCTCGCTCTCGATTTCCGCCAAGGGCGGCGAACTCACACTGACCTGGCCCGCACAACCTGCGGCGCGTGATGGCTTCCGGATCTATCGACGCGATGCCGGCAACAAGGACGAGAAGCTCGACTGGGTGGCGGTCGCCGAAGTTCCGGCCGGCAGCACCCGGTGGAAGGACGTCACCTCGCGCGGGGAAAGCAGCTACATGATCAAGGCCCTCGCGCTGCAGACCACGGGATCGGGCAGCTACACCAACAGCAGCTTGGGAACGATGACGCCCAACAGCGCGCGTCGATCCACCCGGTAGCAGGTCGGCCGGATCAGAATCGGGCCGCAGCCGTACCAGAATTGGTGCCGAGCAATTCCGACGCCTTGGCGCGGATGTTGCCCGTTTTCATGAGCGATTCGCCCACGAGGATGGCTCCGGATCCGGCGGCTCGGACGCGGTCCACATCGGCCCGGGTGTGGATGCCGCTCTCGGCGACGAGCAGGCGCTGGACGCCGTCACCGGCGGCCTGAAGGCGTTTCGCGAGCCGTTCGGTGGTGCCGAGGTCCACCTTGAAGGTCTTCAGATCCCGGTTGTTCACGCCCACGAGACGAGCGCCGCAGCGCAGGGCGCGGTCGAGTTCCGCCTCGTCGTGAACTTCCACCAGCGCGGTCAGCCCGGCGGCATCGGCCAGGGCGTGGAAATGGCTGAGGGCATCGTCCGACAGAATGGCCACGATGAGCAGGATCGCATCGGCACCCCACTCGACCGCTTCGAGGATCTGCCGTTCGTCGATGATGAAATCCTTGCGGAGCAGGGGAAGGTCCACGGCGGCGCGGACCGCCTTGAGGTACTCGAGCGAACCCTGGAAGAAGTTCACATCGGTCAGCACCGAAAGGCACGAGGCCCCGGCGGCCTGGTATTCGCGGGCGATGCGGACTGCATCAAAATCGGGACAGATGACGCCTAGGCTCGGGGACGCCTTCTTGATTTCGGCGATGAGGCCGACGTCGCCGCTGCGCGGGGATTTCAGTGCGCCGAAGAAGTCGCGCACGCCGCTGTTGCGGGCCTGCACGGCGTCGCGCAATTGACGGGTGGAGATCGGTCCGGGCGGGAGCGATGCGATTTCCACACGCTTCTGCGCCACGATGGTGTCGAGGATGTTCGCCACGGCGGGAGGGGTCCGGGATTCGAGCGGGGCTATTCGTCGTCGTCCTTGATGCCGGGAATGCGCTTCAACGGGCATCCGGCGCGGAGCCAGCCGTTCACGTAGGCATCGAGGTCGCCATCCATCACGCCCTGCACATCGCTGGTCTGAACGCCGGTGCGCAGATCCTTCACCATGCGGTAGGGTTGGAAGACGTAGCTGCGAATCTGGTTGCCCCAGGAGACGCTGCCCTTGTCGCCGTAGAAGCGTTCCATCTCGCCCTTGGCCTGATCGAGTTTCAGCGCGAAGAGTTTCGACACGAGCATGGCCATGGCGGTCGCTTCGTTCTGCGCCTGGCTTCGCTGGGCCTGGGAGGCGGCGACGAGTCCGGACGGGATGTGCGTGAGTCGCACCGCGGTTTCCACCTTGTTCACGTTCTGCCCGCCCTTGCCGCCGGAGCGGAAGGTGTCGCGCAGGATCTCGCTCTTCGGAATGACGATGTCGGCCTCGGTGATGTCGCTGATTTCCGCGATGACATCGACGCTCGAAAAGCTGGTGTGGCGGCGCTTGTTGGAATCGAAGGGCGAGATGCGCACCAGGCGGTGCACGCCGCGTTCGGCCTTGCAGAAGCCGTAGGCGTTTTCGCCTTCCACGCGGTACGTGACGCTCTTCAATCCGGCGGAATCGCCCGGGAGCGCATCGGTGACCTCGGCCTTCCAGCCGCGGCTTTCGAACCAGCGGCCGTACATGCGCGAAAGCATTTCCGCCCAGTCCTGGGCTTCGGTGCCGCCGGCGCCGGCGTTGATGCTGAAGATGGCATTGCGGTGGTCGTGCGGACCGGTGAGCAGCACTTCGAGTTCGAAGCGGTCGACGAGTTTGGTGAGCCCGGCGAGATCGGCATCGGCCTCGCGCTGGATCGCATCCTGGCTGGCGGCGGGTTCGGCCTCGCCGAGTTCGAGCAGCACCTGGATGTCTTCCACGCGCTTGGCGTAGGTGAGCATCGGCTCGACCTTTTTCTTCAGGCCGTTGGCTTCCTCGATGACCTTGCGGGCGGCGTCCTGATTGCCCCAGAAGGTGTCGCCCGCCATCTGGGCTTCGAGCTCCGCCAGACGCTTCTGGAGCTGGGGAAGATCCAGGAACTTCCTGAGCTGGGCGAGCTTGGCGGAGGTCGCGTCGATGCCGGCGCGGGTGACTTCAAACATAGGCGGGGAGACCTTAGTGGCCGGATCGCGGTGGTGACGAGGGGGAACTCGCGGCGAATCGGTTTAGATCGTGGAGCAGTGCGTCGAGCAACGCGGGGCGATCCGCGAGATCGAGCACGGAGCCATCGGGTCGAACGAGTCCGAATCCGTCGCCATACGCGGGCCCGTTGGCCACGCAGGCGTCGTTCCGGGATTCTGAAAACTGCCGCGCCACGCGCGCGAGGACATCGGCCCGGGTGCCGTCGGTCTCGTACTTCCATCCGATGATCCGCGCAGCCGGATACCATCCGCGCAGCTTCGGGAGAATCTTCGGCGTGGGGCTGAGTTCGATCCAGAGTCGGCCGTCGCGGGTGGAAAGCTTGCCGGCGGAAAGCGGGACGAACGAGCCGTCGGACCGGCGTTCGTGGGATCCGGCGACCTGAAAATCACTCACCGCGGCGGCGTGAAAGAGGGCCACCGGGTTCGAGGTGCACCGGGATTGGAACAGTGCTTCGAGCGAGGAGGTGGTGCTGAAGCGGGTGACGGTGAGCGAGGCTCCGGGAAGATCCGAGGGGGCCGGGGCGGCGTCGGACAGAAGAAGCTCCACCGAATGGCCGGCCGAGGCGAAGTGCCGGGCGAGCGAAGTGCCCAGGCTGCCGGTGGAGAAATTGGTGAGGCGCCGGACCTGATCGATCGGTTCCCACGTGGCGCCGGCGGTGACGATGCAGTGCATGAAACCGGGGGATTCGGGCGCGGATCGGGTCGGGGAGCCGCTGGGACAAACGAACGGGCGGGGCCGGAGCCCCGCCCGTGTCGCTGAGAGAACAGCTTACTTGGTGTTCTCGTTGGCCGCTTCCTTGACGAAGGTCGCGCCCTTGCCGATACGCTTGCGGAGGTAGGTCAGCTTCGCGCGGCGGACACTGCCTTCGCGCTCGACTTCGACCTTCTCAACGCGCGGGGAGTGCAGCGGGAAGATACGCTCGACGCCTTCGCCGTAGCTGATGCGGCGGACGGTGAAAGTCCGGTTCAAACCGCGGCCGCGGATGCCGATCACGACGCCGGCGAACACCTGAACGCGTTCCTTGTCGCCTTCAACAACCTTGGTGTGGACGCGGACGCTGTCGCCCACGTTGAACTTCGCGGTCGTCTCCGGTTCCTTGCGGAACTGCTCGGTCTCAATCTTGTCAAACAGTGCAGCTTTATTCATGGCTCAATCCTCAATAAAAACTTAAATCGACGTCGTTTCCGACTCTAAAATCTTTTCCTACTTCTTCGTCTTTGCCGGTTTGTTCCAGCGCAACTTTTCCCAAAGGTCCGGCCGCCTCTCCGCCGTGCGACGTGCCGCCTGCGCCCTGCGCCACTTCTCGATGGCCGCATGGTTTCCGGACTGCAAAATCTCAGGCACCGGCCATCCGCGAAACTCCGCCGGCCGGGTGTATTGCGGATACTCCAGCAGCCCGTGGCTGAAGGATTCATCCTCGCTGCTGGCATCGTCGCCCAGCGCGCCCGGCAGGAGGCGGGTCACGGCATCGATGATTACCATCGCCGGCAACGCCCCGTTCGTCAGGACGTAATCGCCGATGCTGAGTTCATCATCTGCCAAATGCTCGCGAACTCGATCGTCAAACCCTTCATAACTGCCGCAAACGAGCAGCAGTCCGGATTCGCGGGACAATTCGCGGGCAATCTCCTGGTTGAACACTCGGCCGCTGGGCGAGGTGAGGATCACCTTCGTCCCGGCTCCGCGTTCGCCCCGGAGGGCCTCAATGGCTTCAAAGAGCGGTTCCGGCTTCAGGACCATTCCTGGTCCACCACCGTAGGGAGTGTCGTCCACCGTCCGATGACGGTCGTGCGTCCACCCCCGCAAATCATGAATCCCAAGCTGCAGGATTCCAGCAGTCCGAGCCCGGCCGACAATGCTCGCATCCAACGGACCTGCGAACATCCCGGGGAACAGGGTCAGGACATCAATCTTCATCATCTGTCTCGCAACCGCAGGGCCCTGCTCCGCCCCGGGTCGCTCTGGTGTTCCAGGGAAATTGTTTCGATGGCAGCGACTCCGCCGATCCAAACCCGCCGGGAATCAATCCTCCACCAGGTCGAGCGTGCAGCGTTGGCCCTTTTTCTGGGCGCCGACCTGCAACAGGGACCGGATGGTCTGGATCGTGGAGCCACGCCGGCCAATCACTTTGCCGGCGTCGCCTTCCCCGACGGTAAGTTCATACACGGTCATGCCATTGCGTTCCACCGGGGTGATGGTGACCTCCTCGGGGTGGTCCACCAAACCCTTCACCACGAATTCGAGAAACTCCTTCATGAGAATGAGTGGGCGAATGCGGGCGGTTTTCGGTGCAGGGAACGCGGCGTGATCGGGAACCAGATCAAGCTCAGGCGGCAGCCTTGCCGGCCTTCTTGATCATGCTGGCAACCGTCTCGCTCGCCTGGGCGCCAACGCTCATCCAATACTTGGCGCGGTCCAAATCGAGGGTGAAGTTGATCTCAGCCTTCTGGCTCGGGTGGTAGGTGCCGAGTTCTTCGATGAACTTGCCGTCACGAGGGCTGCGGCTGTCAGTCACCACGACCCGGTACACCGGACTGTTCTTCGCACCCGTGCGCTTCAAACGAATCTTGACCATAAAAATGCTATCGACTCCATGCGGCCCAGCCTTCCCGGGCGCGTCAAAGGAGCGGAAAAGGTGCCGGGTTGCAGGTCCGGGTGCAAGCCCTGTTTTTTGTTTCGATGGGAATCCGAGGTCGGACCACCCCTCCGGGCGGGGAATTCCCGCTTGCTCCACGCGGTCGCGCACCTTACAACTCTTGCGTGATTTGCCCAGCACTTCTCCGACTTTCCATGATCGCGCTGCTTAGCGGCGCGGTGGTCGGGGTTGATTGAGCAGACACAGAGCTTTATTCCCCACCGCCGCGACCGGCGGTGGGTTTTTGTTTTTTCAGGGCCCTGTTTAAAACCGCCGCTGTCGTCGTCGGGGGGAGTCATCCGGACCCCGAACACAAACACGTCATGTTGAAGAATCCCGCATCCAAGTACCGCCCGTTCCCCCAGGTGCCACTGACCGACCGTCGCTGGCCCGGCAACGTGCTCACGCAGGCTCCGCAGTGGTGCAGCGTGGATCTCCGGGATGGAAATCAGGCCCTTGCCGTGCCGATGAACGTCGCGCAGAAGCTCGAGCTCTTCCAGGCGCTGGTGAAGTGCGGCTTCAAGGAGATTGAAGTCGGATTCCCCTCGGCCTCGAACACGGAGTTTGCCTTCAACCGCCGCCTGATTGAGGAAAACCGCATTCCCGACGACGTCACCATCCAGGTGCTCGTGCAGGCGCGCGAGGACCTGATCGAGCGCACCGTCCAGTCGTTGATGGGCGCCAAGAAGGTGATCATCCACCTCTACAACTCCACTTCGCCTGCGCAGCGGCGTGTGGTGTTCGGCAAGACCAAGGACGAGATCAAGGCCATCGCCGTTCAGGGCGCGCGCTGGATTAAAGATCGGTTGCACCGCCTGGCGGGGACCGATGTGCGCCTGCAATACTCTCCCGAGAGCTTCAGTGCCACCGAGGTGGAGTTCGCGAAGGAAATCTCCGAGGCCGTGATGGACGTGTGGCAGCCCACGCCGGAGCGGAAGATGATCCTGAATCTTCCCGACACCGTTGAAGTGGCGATGCCCAATGTGTATGCGGACCAGATCGAATGGATTTGCCGCAACATCCGCAACCGCGACTCGCTGATCGTGAGCCTCCACACGCACAATGACCGGTGCACCGGTGTCGCGGCGACCGAGCTCGGATTGCTCGCAGGCGCGGACCGCGTCGAGGGCACGTTGTTCGGCAACGGCGAGCGGACCGGAAATCTCGACGTCATCACCGTGGCGTTGAACCTCTACATGCACGGCATCGATCCGAAGCTCGATTTCTCGGACCTGAGCGCCATGCGCGAGGTGTACGAGCGCTGCACTGGATTGACCGTTCCGCCGCGCCAGCCCTACGCGGGCGAGTTGGTGTTCACTGCGTTCAGCGGATCGCATCAGGACGCCATCAAGAAGGGCCTCGCCGAATGGGAAGCGGGCGGACGCGAATTCTGGGACGTCCCGTATTTGACCATCGACCCGGCCGACATCGGACGCGAATACCGCGAGGTCATCCGCGTGAACAGCCAGTCGGGCAAGGGCGGCGTGGCTTATTTGCTCGAGAGCGAATTCGGCGTGGAATTGCCGAAGGACATGCAGCGCGAGTTTGGTCCGATTGCCAATGATCTCGTCGATGCCCTGGGCCGCGAAGTGCGCGGCGAGGAGCTCAAGGCGATGTTCTGGCGCGAATACGTGGAGCGAACCTCCCCGTGGGAATTGGTGCACTTCCATGCCGACGGTGTGGATGGGAAGTTCCGTTGCCGCGCGTCGGTCCGCCGCGCCGGGGCCGATTTGAATGTGTCGGGCGAAGGCAACGGTCCGATCGCCGCCTTCGTGAATGCGCTCGCCGGCGCCGGGGCTCCGGCCTTCGAAGTTACCAATTACCGCGAGCATTCCCTCGGTTCGGGCTCGTGCGCATCGGCCATCGCCTACATCCAGCTGCGTGCCTCCGATGGACGCATCCGCTGGGGCGCGGGGGTGGATACCAACATTGAACTGGCCTCGATGAAGGCCGTGCTCAGCGGGTTGAACCGACTGGGCTGAACCCCGGCCCCTGAGCGCCATGGGCATCGAAATGGATGCTGCCGTTTGGAAATCCGCCGATCTTGCGCATCGGTACCTGACCGGCGTGCGCGGCGCGATCCCGCTGGCGGCGGAGCAGATTGAAACCCTGCTCCGCCTCATCGCTGCGGCCGGGATTCCGGTTCGACGCGTGCTCGATTTGGGATGCGGTGACGGCGTGCTGGCCGCCGCTGTATTGGATCGTTTTCCCGGCGCGACTGCGGTGGGAGTCGATTTCTCGGAATCCATGCTCGCGGCTGGACGCGCCCGATTTGCGAGCCGGCCGGAGTCTGTTCAATGGATTCTTGCGGATTACGGACAAGACGATTGGACGAAGGCCGTCGTGAGCTCCGGGCCGTTCGACGTGGTGGTGTCGGGTTTTTCCATTCACCACCAGGTCGATGCCATCAAACGCCGCATTTACGGCGACTGTTTTGATCTCCTGGTTCCCGGCGGCGTGTTTCTCAATCTCGAGCATGTGTCGCCGGGATCTACGTGGGATGCCGCGGCGGCGGAGACGCAGATGATCGACCATCTCCACGCCCATGCCCGCGCGGGCGGGGATTCGCGGAGCCGCGAAGCGATCGCCGCCGAGTTTCATCACCGTCCGGACAAGGCAGCCAACAAGCTGTCCTCCGTTGCGGCGCAGTGTGCCTGGCTGCGGTCGATCGGGTTTGTGCAGGTGGACTGCTTCTTTCGTCAGTTCGAGTTCGCCGTGTTCGGGGGGCGTCGTCCCGCGGAGCGTCGCGAAGACCTTTCCGTTGCAGCCCTGCCGGAAGGAATCCGTGTGGTGCCGATCGAGGAGGAGCACATCGAACGCTTTCACGCCGCCGTGGATTCGGTGGCCCGCGAGCGCAAGTATCTGATGGTGGTGGAAGCCTTCCCGCTGGACGCCACGCGGTATTTTGTCCTGGGCAATGTGAGACGCGGCCACCCGCAGTTTGTCGCGATGGATGGGGACACGCTCGTGGGGTGGTGCGATGTGGTGCCTGCGAATCCGTTTCCCGGATTTGGCCATTCAGGTCGGCTGGGTATGGGAATCGTGGCCTCGCATCGGGGACGCGGGATCGGACGCGCCCTGGTGGCCACGGCCCTGAAGGCGGCGGTCGCCGCGGGCTTTCGTCGGGTGGAGCTCGATGTGTTTTCGGACAACCCTGCGGCGATCGCGCTCTACCGGAGCGTCGGATTTGCTGTCGAAGGAATCAAACGTGGCGCGCGGGACCTGGACGGCGTTAAGTGCGACGTGATCGCCATGGTGTGGCATCCACGCGGCGGCGCCGCGTGAGGGCAGAAGGTGAGAGTGGTTGAAGGGTTGAAAAGTTGCAGCGTTGAAGGGGAATCCGACGCTGCCGCGAGGGTTTTCTCATTCGTTTGGAGTCCCGTCTTCAGACGGTTCAGGGAGGCGTGTCTCGAGGGATGCTGCCGGTTAATTTTCAACCGTTCGATGGCCCTGCGTCCAACAGCAGAGCCGCTTAAACGCGGGACTCCCAACGTGTGAAGAGCCCGCTTTCACCCCTTCAACGCTTCAACTTTTCAACCCTTCAACCGGCCCCCGGCCTCACCTTAGGTGCTCCGCGAACCACTCCCGCACCGGGCTCAGCAGGGCGTCGAATTCGTACGGGATCTCCTCGTGTCCCGATTTTGGTAACACCTGCACCCGCGTGTCCGGGCCCAGGCGGGCGGCCACGCGGCGGACCGCATCGATCGACGTCACCGGGTCTGCATCGCCCGCGATGAGGAAAGTCGGCACCGGCCTCAATGCCGGGGCCGATGTGGTGTCGAGGGCATCGGACGGCACCCCGAGTTGTCGCGGCAATTCCCGTGCGGCCTGCCGCACCCACGCCGCGGGCACCCAGCGGGAATAGCTGGCGCGCAATCCCTCCATGGCATCGCCCAGTTTGTCATACGGAGCCATCGCCACCACGGTTCCAATTCGCGGATCGCGCAGCGCCCAGCGAATGCCGATCGCTGCGCCGTAGGAATCGCCAAGCACACCCACCGGACCCGCGATGGTATTCCGGCGTTCCAATTCTGATACGAGCGCGATCATTTCGTCGGTCTCCTGGATGCCGAAGCTGATGGTCTTTCCGCCGGAATCGCCGTGGCCGCGGAGATCGACGAGCACGCAGCGCCATCCCGCTTCGGCGAGGGCGATGCCCCAGGGGACCAAAACATCGTGCTGCAATCCGTACCCGTGGAGCAGGAACAGGGTGCCGCGTGGAGCGTTTGTGGAGCGGGCTTTTCCGGCATCGGGGCTCACCCGCATTTCGAATCGGAACACGGAGCGGGACTTGTTGGTTTCCCAGCGACCCGAAGGTTCGAATCCGTAGTGTCCGGGTTCGATGATCCCGAGCCGCAGCGCCACTGGCGGGGTTCCGACCGATGCCCACTGATGGGTGATCCAGCGTCCGGGATCGGGAACCTCGTAAGTGAGTGTCACCTTGGCCTCGGGCATCCAGCGTCCGGGTTTGGTGAGCCATTCGGGCTGCTGGTTGGGGGCGACGCGGAGTTGTCGGGCGATGATCAATCCGGGGCTGCAGCCGGCCGCTAACAGCGCCAGCAAAATCACGGCCCAGACGAAGCCAGGCGGGCTGGATGGGTTGTGGCAGGTCATTGGAATCCGGTGCATGAACCGGCTGAAGCAACCGGGTTGGCAGGGTTCGGGCAACCGGAATCCATGAATTCGGGCAATTCCGTTTGAATCCGTCCTGCGCTCAGGGCTTCAATCTGCCACCGCACGCGCCGTGTTGATTTGATTCACCTGTTGCCTATGCACCTCCGGTCTCCTCGATTTGTTTCCGCTCCCGCCGTCTGGGCCGCCTCGCTCGGCGCGCTCTGGGCCACTGCCGTCTCGCCGGTTTGCGCCGACGCCGCGGGCATTCGTCCCGCAGGCCGCGACGGCCACGTGCTGAACCTCAATTTTGAAACAGGCGACCTGACGGATTGGACCGCGACTGGCACAGCATTCAACGGGCAGCCGGTGAAGGGCGATCGCGTGAAGGCGCGTCGCTCCGACATGACCTCCGCCCATACCGGCGAATTCTGGATCGGCGGATATGAGATCTCGGGCGACGACGCGAAGGGCACGCTGACCTCGGCGCCGTTCAAGGTGACCCAACCCTGGGGCAGTTTCCGATTCGCCGCCGGACGCTGGCCCGAGACCCGGATCGAACTCGTCGACGCCGCGAGCGGCACCGTGTTCTACAAGAGTAGCGGGCTTGAATCCGAAACGTTGCGGCCGATGGTGGTGGATTTGAAGGAGCGCGTGGGGAAGGAAATTCAGATCCGCCTGGTGGACGATCGCTCAGGGCATTGGGGCCATTTGAACTTCGATGACTTCCAGCTGCATGCCGCGCGGCCGGTGCTGGAGAACGAATTCACCCTTGCCGAAGCGAAGAAAAACGAACCGCCCCCGGCGGACAGTGTTCTCTTTGCTGGATTGACGGCCGAAGCCGCGGTGAAGGCCGCCACGCTGCCTCCCGGATTCAGTATTAAGCTCTTCGCGGGCGAGCCGGACATCAAGCAACCCATCGCGTTCTGCGACGATGACCGCGGACGACTCTGGGTGGTGGAGGGCTTCACCTATCCGCGACGCGTGGGGAATCCTCCCAAGGGCGGCACCGAGGAGGAGCGACTCAAGGACATCCTGGGCGGCAAGGATCGGATCCTCGTGTTCGAAGACACCGACGGCGACGGGAAGTTCGATAAGCGCACCGTGTTCATGGAGGGGTTGAACCTCGTCTCCGGAATTGAATACGGATTCGGCGGTCTGTGGGTGGGTGCGGCTCCGTACCTGATGTTCATTCCCATTGCCGACGGTGATGCTCCGAAGCCCGCAGGATCCCCGCAGGTGTTGCTCGATGGATGGAACTACACCGCCGATACCCACGAAACGCTGAACACCTTCACCTGGGGGCCGGACGGCTGGCTCTACGGATGTCACGGCGTGTTCTGTCCTTCGAATGTCGGCAAACCCGGCGCAAAGGAATCGGAGCGCCAATGGATGGACGCCGGCGTGTGGCGCTTTCATCCCACGCGGCATCAATTCGAAGTGTTCGCCGAAGGCACTAGCAATCCGTGGGGTGTGGACTTTGATGAAAACGGCCAGTGCTGGATCGAAGCCTGCGTGATTCCGCACCTGTATCACATGATCCAGGGCGGACGTTACTTCCGCCAGGGCGGCGACCATTTCGCGGTGGGGGCAGGGGAGATTCAGCGCAACGAGAAGCACCGCGACACGCGCGGACGCAAGCCGGTGTTCCCGTACGTGTACGAGGACATCACCACCATCGCGGATCACCTGCACTACGCTGGCAACCAGGGTCCGCATGCGGCCAATGGACGCTCGGACGCGGTCGGTGGCGGCCACGCCCACGCGGGCATGATGGTGTACCTCGGCACGAGCTGGCCGGCGGAATACCGCGGCAAGCTCTTCCTGGGAAACATCCACGGCCAGCGCATCAACATGGACGTCCCCGAGGCCTCGGGTTCCGGTTACGTGGGACACCACGGTGCGGACTTCCTGAACTTCAACGACACCTGGAGCCAGACCCTGAATCAGCGTTACGACGCCGATGGCTCCATGTACGTGATCGACTGGTACGACAAGAACCAGTGCCATCACACGCGTGAAGACGGCCACGACCGCAGCAACGGCCGCATCTACAAGATCGTTTACAACAATCAACCTGCGACCCGTCCAAACCTGGCCGCCAAGTCCGATGCCGAACTCGCCGCGCTGGTGGGATCGAAGAACGAGTGGATGAGCCGCCACGCGCGTCGCCTGCTGCAGGAGCGGATTGCCAAGGTCGTCGAAACTGCCAGCGGAGGTCAGAAGCCGACCGGATTGGATGAAATCGTCCGCTTCCACGAGGCGGGTGAAACCATGGAAGCGCGGGCTGCACTGCGCGCCTTGGTGGATTCGAACGCGGGCACCGCCGCCCGGTTGCGCGGACTGTGGGCGCTTCACGTCACGGGCGGCCTCGGGGTGGAGAACGCCACCCGCTGGGCGCAGGATCAGGATCCCTGGGTTCGCGCCTGGACGGTGCAGCTGTACTTCGAGCGCTCCGACCTGATCTTCACCCACGAGCAACTCGCCGAGCTGGCCGACGGTTCGGCGAACGCGCTGGTGGAACTGGCCCGCGTGGATCCTTCTCCGGTGGTCCGCCGTTTTGTGGCCAGTGCCGCGCAGCGACTGCCGGTCGAGCGTCGATGGGGAATCCTCGAAGCCCTCGCCGGTCATGCCGAGGACGCGAAGGATCACAATCTGCCGCTCCTTTATTGGTACGCCGCGGAAGGAGCGGTCGCGACCGATTCCAACCGTGCGCTGGATCTCCTGCGTTCCTGCAAGATTCCCAAGCTGCGTGAATTCATCACCCGCCGTGTGGCCACCGCGAGCCTGACCTCTGCGCAGTGAACCGAATCCAAGCCCCGTTCCAACCCGTCGTCTTCGTCGCCCCTTTTCCATTTCCCATGAAACGATTGCTCCTTCTGGGCACCACCTGCCTGGCGCTTCTCGCCCCGGCCCGCGCGGTGGATTCCCTCCCGCGTCTCGCTGAGATTCTGGCCGAGACCAATGACCCGCAGCTTCAGACCGACATCCTCCGCGGTCTGTCCGCCGCGCTCCGCGGACGCCGCACGGCTCCGATGCCGGCGGGATGGGAGAAGGTGGAGGAACGGTTGTCCACGAGTGCAAACGGCGAGATCCGCACGCTGACGCAGGCGCTGTCGCTCACCTTTGGCAGTCAGCGCGCGCTGGCCGAGTTGCGTCGGATCGCGGCCGACACCAAGTCCGAGGCCGGTGCGCGTCGGGCTGCACTCGACGCGTTGCTCGCGGTTCGTGATGCGCAGCTGGCGCCGACGCTGCTGAAGCTCGTGTCGGATCCGGAACCCCGGGTGGCCGAGGGCGCGATCCGTGGTTTGGCTTCCTACGATGATCCGGCGGCGGCCTCGACGCTGCTGGCGCGATACAGCGCGCTCACGGCGTCCACCAAGCGCGATGCGCTGAACACCCTCGCGGGGCGCGCCGGCAATGCGCGTCAACTGCTCGCCGCCGTCGCCTCGGGCGCGATTCCGCGGACCGATCTGACGGCCGATCTCGTCCGCCAACTCCGCAACCACAAGGACGAAGCCCTGCGCAAGCAATTGACCGAGCTCTGGGGCGTGATGAAAGAAACCAGCCCCGACATGCAGGCCGAGGTCGAGCGGGTGAAGCGCGTGTACTGGGCCGGTGGTTCGACCCCGGGCGATGGACCCCGCGGCCGCGTGGTATTCAACAAGATCTGTGCGCAGTGCCACACGCTGTTTGATTCCGGCGGTCACGTTGGACCGGACATCACCGGGGCCAACCGGTCGGACCTCGATTATCTGCTGCAGAACATTCTCTATCCGAATGCGGTGGTGCCCAATGAATACCGGGCCACGACGATCGAGACCAAGGATGACCGCACCATCACGGGAATCGTGAAGGAACAGAACGCGACTGCGGTGGTGATTCAGACCGCGAACGAATTACTTACGGTTCCCCGAGGTGAGATCAAATCGCAGAGCACCAGCGACCAGTCGTTGATGCCCGAGGGATTGATCGCGCAGCTGAAGGACGGCGAGATGCGGGATTTGCTCTACTATCTGAGCCGCCCGGGGCAGGTGAATCTGCCTGCGGCGAAGTGATGGGGGCGGCGGTTGAAGGGTTGAACCTAGAAACGGCAGTTGAAACCACAGATGGACACAGATTCACACAGATAGAGAGGGAGATGCGTGAATCAAGATGTCTCAAACGGTTTCACCTTCTGGGTGATCCATGAATCCGTCCGTTTCGCGCGTTTCCATCTGTGTTTATCCGTGTCCATCTGTGGTTGAACTCTTCTTGAACTGCCGTTTTCAGGTTGAAGGGTTGAAGAGGGGGCGTTTGCGTCCCACCCACCCTTTGCTTACTGGGAATGAGAATAGCCCAGGCCTTCAGGCCTGGGTTTAGATGAGATGGGTTACGTCGAGTCCCGGAGGGAAGACAGAGGAGTCCTTCTGTCGTCCCGCCGGGACTCGATCTGTTTTTAGGCCCGATCCCCGGCCTCAAGGCCGGGGCTATTTTCGGCCGCTTCCCACCTGAAATAAATCAAGGCGCGCCCCATCGCGCTGCTCACATGTTGATTAACCCCCCATCCAGCGCACTCCCCAGGGGATCGACGGCGCATTCGAATCCGTTCAACCTTTTGGCCGTGAGTCTGGATCTGGTGCCCCGCGTGATGCTGCACCTCGACATGGATGCGTTCTACGCGTCGGTCGAGCAGCGCGACGCGCCGGAGTTGCGGGGCAAGCCGGTGATCGTCGGCGCACCGCCCGAGCGCCGCGGCGTGGTGTGTGCCGCCAGCTACGAGGCACGTAAATTCGGTGTCCGGTCCGCCATGCCCAGCCGGACCGCAGCCCGACTCTGCCCGACGGGAGTATTTCTCCCTCCGCGCATGGAACTCTACCGGACGGAGTCGCGTTTCATTTTTGATTTGGTGCGTTCCACCGGGGTCCGGGTGGAGCAGGTGTCGGTGGATGAGGCGTATCTCGAGGCCACCCATCTGATCGATCCGGCCATCACCGAGCCGGATGCCCGACTTGAAGCGGCGCGTCCGCTGGCCGAACGGCTCAAGCGCGAGATCCGGCAGGAGCGCGGACTCACGGCGAGCGTGGGGATTGCGTCCAACAAGCTCATGGCCAAGCTGGCCAGCGATTATAAAAAGCCCGATGGCTTGATGCTCATTTCCGACCGGGAACGCGTTCAGTTCCTGCGACCGCTTGCGTGCCGGGTGTTGCACGGTGTGGGGAGTGTGACGGCCGAGGTGTTGTCCAAGGCGGGGATTCAAACGATCGCGGATCTGCAGGATCATCCGGGCGATTTGCGGGCCCTGCTGGGGTCGTTCGGACCGGTGCTGAAACGCTACGCGCGCGGGGAGGACGATCGACCGCTCGAGCTCGGCGATGAGGTCAAGAGCATCAGCAGCGAAACCACCTTCGAGCGTGACACGGCGGATCGTCCCACATTGCGCGCGGTGTTGAAGGAGCATGCCGACGACATCTCGACGAAGCTTGTTCGACGGCGTCTTTCCGCCCGCACCGTGCAGGTGAAGGTTCGCTACGGCGATTTCAGCACGCTCACGAGGCAACTCTCGGTCGAGGAGCCACTCTCGGATTCACGTGAGATTTATCGAATCGCGTGCTGGCTGCTTGGACACCACCAGTTGGTGCGGCGTCCCCTCCGGTTGCTCGGCGTCGGAGTCAGCGGTCTCAACGAAACCGGCCCGGCGCAGCTGGTGTTGTCGTTTGGATCAAATCCGGGACGCTAAACCACGGTCACTTGCACGACGTCACGTTGGATCTGAAAGCGGCAGTCGAAACCGCAGTGCTTCACAGCTCCAGGCTCAGATACAATTTGTCGCCGTTCACTTTCACCCCGGTGATGTTGAAGCGCCCGTCGGCCACGCGGTAGTAGCGGAGGGTATCGGTAATGGGCGCCACAAACCTTGCGTTGGGAGTGTCCAGGACCACCGAACTGTCGGCGGTGAACGGTCCCTCGGGGGAAGCCGAGGATTCCACAAACATGGTGTATTCCGGAGTCGCCGTTCCCGCCATGACCTGGGAGATCCAACTGGCGCTTCCCGAAATTCGAACCGCGTAAAATACAGTCGGACGATTCACCGCCAGCGCCGGGACAAGTTTGAACGAGCTGCCGTCGTACTCGTACAAACCGCCCTTGTCGAAGATGGCTGCGGAGAAGTCCGAGTCGGTCGCCGAGAAGCGAAAGGTGCTTTCCACGGCGCGCAGGATTCCGGCCAGCTTCCACTTGCCCCCGTCGAATAGAAATGCCCCGCCACCGGAATCTCCCACCGTCAAAGTGGCCTCATCATTTCCGGCGGAGGCATCAAACGTGCACGCAATCTGGTCGGCGGGCAGGGGAGCCCGGAGTGTCGGGTCTCCGTTTCCAACAACGGCAGCCACGGTGTTGGTTCCCCAGCGGAATTGACCGTCTCGTCCGTTCCAGAGCCATCCCTTCAGCTTCTTCCCGGCGCCGACGGAAAGAGAGACTGCGGTACCTCGGGGCCCACCGGCACCGATGAGCACAAGCCCTTTGCCGGTTTCGTTTTTGTCGGTGTAGAGCGGAGCGTAGTCGGGAAGTGTTCCCGCGATCATCGTGACGCGGAGATCCGCCTCCGGAGCGAGATAGGACGCAACTCCCAGGTAACGTTTACCTCGGTAATCAAAGGTGGCTCCCGCCCCGCCGCCCACGTGGCTGGCGGAGACGATGTGGTGCGGTCCGATTGCCGTGGCGGTGACATCCCCCCAACCGCCTTCCCACTGCCAGCCACTGTTCGCAAGGTTGCCGGTGGGTGCGGTCGTGTTGTAGGTCGGATCCCCCGAGCCGACGACCACAATTCCCCGGGCGGAATTGATTGTGAACAACAGACCTGCGGCGGTCAGAAATACAGCGGCGCGGCGCGCAGGTTTCGCCACCAACCCCGATACACCGGGGAAAAGACCAAACTTCATGTGTCAAAGTAATCGGTTCCGACCCGGTTTGCCAGTCGTTGGAGCCACAAAGCAGCATCTTTCCGGGCTTCGGCCGGACTGGTCATGGTGGGCGTGATGCCGTGCGCGGCGTAAAACAGGCGGTCTGCAGTTTGGGATTTTGCTGCGCCTTCCACCATTCCTGCCAGCGCAATGCAGCGTCGCTCCAACGCCCGGCAGCGCTGTGCCAGACGCCCGGTGCCCTTGCCCATGAGGCTTTGACGATCGATCGCGCCTTCACCGGTGAGAACGAGGTCCACGGCCTTGATTCGGTCATCAAGCCGAGCCGCCTGGGCGAAGAGTTCGAAACCAGATTCGAGGTATGCCCCAATAAAGGTACGCAGTCCAAATCCGAGGCCACCGGCCGCGCCGGTTCCGGGCTCTGCGGCGACGTCCACACCGGTCTCCGCCTGCACCCGGGCGGCGAGGCGTTCCAGCGCGGATTCGGCCACCGGCGCCTGTTGCATCAGCAGGCCCTTCTGCGGACCGTAAACGCGGGTGCAGCCGTTGAGTCCGAGCAGGGGATTGTCCACATCGACCGCCACGATGAATTCCACGCCGGGCAGGGGATCGGCCGGCGGTTCCCAGCGCGAAAGCCGGGCGAGCTTCACCCAACTGGTGATTTCCTGATCGCGGTCATCGAAGAATTTCCAACCGAGTCCGCGGGCCACGCCGAATCCACCGTCATTGGTGGCGCTGCCCCCGATGCCGATAATGATCTGCTGTGCACCCGCCGCGAGGGCGTCGCGAATCACGGCGCCGAGACCGAACGTGTCGAGTTCAAACGGGTGATGCTTCCCCGGGGGCAGCATCGCGAGGCCCACCACGAGGGCCGACTCGATTACCGCGCAGGAGGTTTTTTCGTGATACCACCAGCGTGCCTTGATGGGTTTGTGTGCGGCATCGACGGTGTCCACCTCGCGGACCTCGGCTTCCATCATCGTCGCCACGATTTCGCCGAACCCGTCGCCGCCGTCGCTCATGGGCAGCATTTCCATCTCGTCCTGGGGACGGGCGGACCACCATCCATTCACGATGGCACCCGCCGCTTCCTGAGCGGTCAACGTTCCTTTGAATTTGTCGGGGACAACCAGTACGCGAAGCGACACGCCCGGACCCTGCCAATCCCGGCCCCTCCTTGGCCATAGGCAAATTGTCAGAGCTTGGAGCCGTTTTCCCGGGTCTTCTCGTCCAGGCAACGCGCCGGCGAATCAATTGCGGTCAATCCGGTCCCGGGGGTTGCCCGGTTCGCCGATTCGGTCCACGCTTTCGCCCATGCGCTATCGTCGATTTGGCCGCACCGGTTTGCAGATGCCCGTGTTTTCCTGCGGAGGCATGCGGTACCAGCAGTCGTGGTCCGATGTTCCCTGGGACCAGGTGGACCAGGCCGGGCAAAAGAATCTCGAAGCCACGATCCATCGTTCGCTCGAAGTCGGGATCAATCACATCGAGACCGCGCGCGGCTACGGTTCCTCCGAGATGCAGCTTGGCCCCGTTCTGCGTGCGCTTCCCCGCGAGAAGCTGATTGTTCAGACCAAGGTCATGCCGAAGCCAACCGCCGCGGAGTTCCGCGAGACCTTCGAGACCTCGATGCGCTATCTCGGGCTGGATCACGTGGAGTTGCTGTCGATTCATGGCATCAACCACATGGGCCACCTCGATGAAACCCTTCGTCCTGGTGGCTGCATGGAGGTCTGCCGCGAACTCCAGCGCAGCGGCCGTGTGCGTCACGTAGGCTTCAGTTCCCACGCCACGCCGGAGGTGATCTCCGCCGCGATCCGCAGCGACGAGTTCGACTACGTCAACCTGCACTGGTATTTCGTCAACGACCTCAACCGCGCCTGCGTGGCCGAGGCGGCCCAGCGGGACATGGGCGTGTTCATCATCAGCCCCAACGACAAGGGCGGAAAACTCTATCTAGAACTGCCCAAGCTCCGCGCCCTCTGCGCGCCGCTGACCCCGATGCAGTTCAACGACCTCTACTGCCTCGCGCGTCCCGAGATTCACACGCTGTCCCTCGGTGCGGCGCGCCCTTCCGACTTCGACGAACACATTGCGGCCCTGGAGCATTACGATCGCGCCGCTGCGGTCATCGAGCCGATCGACCGCCGAATTCGCGCTGAGATGGACCGCGAGCTGGGTGCGGATTGGTGTCGGAAATGGTTCACCCGGTTGCCTGAGTTCAACGAAGTTCCGGGTGAGGTGAACCTGCTGGAGATCCTGCGCATCTGGACCTACGCGAAGCCGCTCGGGCTGACCGATTGGGCGAAGTTCCGCTACAACATGCTGGGCAACGCAGACCACTGGTTCCCGGGCGAGCATGTGGGCAAACTCGACTGGTCCGGCCTGGCTTCCGTGATTCGCAAGAGCCCGTTTGCCGATCGAATTCCGGAGATTCTCCGCGAAGCCCACGAACTGTTCCATGACGCCCCGGTCAAGCGCCTCAGCCAGACTTGAGTGCGAGTGGACGGGAACGCGGTTGAAGGGGTGAAAAGTTGAAACGTTGAAGGGAAATCCGACGCTGGCGCGTGGTTTTCCTCATTCGCTTGGAGTCCCGTCTTCAGACGGTTCTGGGAGGCGTGTATCGATGGATGCAGCGGGTTGATTTTCAACCGTTCGATGGTCCCGCGTCCAACAGCAAAGCCGCGTAAACGCGGTACTCCCTGCTTGGGAAGGAACGGGCGCCGCCCTTCTTCGCGCGGCTCATTTTCCGGTGCGCTGAATGACATCCTGCGCGCGGAGTTGTTGGTCTCCCGCTTGTGGGAACAGCACCTTGGGCTGCTTGGCCTGCCACTCCGCCTCGGGGACGGATCGAACCTGGTGCAGGAACACAAAAGTGCCCTTCTTGTTGCCGATGATCAGGTCCGGACGCCCATCGCCGTTCACGTCTGCGACACCGATTTGACGTCCCACCCCGGAGTCCGAATCGATCAGGTGCGGAATCCAATCGACGGATCCATCCGTACCCCGAACCAGCTGGAACCAGTACAGCACCGAGGGTGCGCTGGGATCCGGATCACCGCCCGGACCGTGGGCCCAGAAGCACTTGCCCGTGACGATGTCCTTCAAGCCGTCGCCATCGATGTCCACCAGCTCCACCGCGTGAAGCTGGGAGAAGGCCACGCCATACCGGTTTTCGGTCTTCTCCTTGTTCATGAACACGTGTGCCTTGAATTGCGGATGTCCGTCGGCGTCGCGCGTCTTGAGTTGCTCGTACCAGCCGAGTCCGTAGCCGTGCGCGGCCACACTGGTGATGACGTCGTTGAGTCCGTCGCCATTGACGTCGTACGCGTACATTTGCGCGCCGCCGCCGGGGCTGAACTCGGCCGGATGACGCGTCCAGAGCTGCGCCGCCGCGCCGGGCTTGGGCTGCTCCCACCACGCGCCGCGCTCCAGGATGTCGAGTCGCCCATCGCCATTCACATCGCCGAATCCCAGGCCGTGGTTGAAATTGCCCCACGGTCCCTTGCCGGAGATTGAGGTGAAGGGCCACTTGGATTTCCAACCCGATGCGTCCGGGCCGGCATAACCAAACGTGCCGTTGGAATTGCAAAGAATGAGCGGATGCCCGTTGCCGAACAGATCGGCGAGGGTGGGGGATTCATTGTCCACCGCATCGAACACGGTGTGGCGTTCCCAGGCCCCGTCGCGACCCGCCGGATTGATATAGAGATAAGCCGGGGTGCCGGGCAGGCCGTAGGTCAGGATGTCGTTCCAGCCGTCGCCGTTGAAGTCGTGAACGAAGGAGAAGAAGTTGTCGTTCGAATACGCATTCCGTTTTCCGAGCCCGCCTTCAAATCCGGGGTAGCGCACTTCGCTCCCGTCGGGATGTTTCACGGTGAAGGTGGTGGTCGCCGGATAGAACTCGTGGCGCTTCACGAAGTCGGGACCCTCCCACCAGTACGGACCCGAGATGGCGTCCGGTTTGCCGTCGCGGTTGAGATCGCCAAAGGTGGCTCCTTCGCTCCAGTAGTATCCGTCGAGATGCAGCTTCTTGAACGAGTGGAGTTCGCGGTCGGCGGCCAGCAACGAGAAGGTTCCCAGAAGTGGTACGAGGAGCCGGGGGAGGCGAGGATTCACGGACGTTGTTCTCGCAGGCGCGGGCGGGGGAGTCAACGCGGCGGCCTCGCGTTGGCGGTCCAGGCGGTACCTGGTGTTGGATTGGTTTGCAGGCTTGCGATCGTCCCGCGATCCCGCCCTAATCGGAACAGGATCATTCCATCCAATTTCTCCCATCATGCGCATCCAACACGCTTCCCGGAGTCGCGGGTTCACCCTGATCGAACTTCTTGTCGTCATCGCAATCATCGCGATTCTCGCCGGAATGCTGCTGCCCGCGCTGGGCAAGGCCAAGACGAAGGCCCAGGGCATCGCATGCGTGAACAATCTGAAGCAGCTGCAGCTGGCGTTTCAGATGTACCCGACCGACAACCGCGATTATCTGGTGAAGCCGGGCAACAGCGGCACCGAGCCGTACTCGTGGGTGCAGGGGTGGCTGGATTTCAATCCGTCGAATTCCGACAACACCAACCAGCTTCAGCTCCTCGACAAGACCAAGGCCGCCTTTGCCCCCTACATGCCCAGCGCCGGGGCGTACAAGTGCCCGGCCGACCAAAGCTCGGTGACGATCAAGGGCGTCCGTTATCCGCGCGTCCGCTCGATGAGCATGAGCCAGGCGATCGGCGGTCCGGGCGGATGGCTCATGCCGTCGAGCTACAACGAGGCCCAAAAAAAGTACAAGGTGTTCATCAAGGAGGGCGATCTCGGCGCCCCGGGGCCGTCCAATGTGTACGTGCTGCTGGATGAGCATCCCGATGGCATCAACGCCGGCGGCTATGCCAACATGATGGTCGAGAGTCCGGCGGCGGCGCGCATGATCGATTACCCGGCCAGCTACCACAACGGCGCCGCGGGCATCTCCTTTGCCGACGGCCACGCGGAAATCCGCAAGTGGGTGGATCCGCGAACCAAGGCTCCGGTTCGCTACAACAGCAATCTCGCGTTGAATGTGGCGCAGCCCAACAACCGGGACATCCAGTGGCTTGCGGATCGCACCACAATCGCAAACTAAGAACCTCCCTCCGGTCCAAAGCTCGTGAAATTCCCTCTGCATCGAATCCGCGCGGCTGCGGCGTTCGGGGCCTTCCTGTTGGGAATGGGTGCTGCGTGGGCTGCGGATTCCCTTGCCGGGTTGGAAGGGGCGGTTCATTCGCCGGCGCTCCAGCAACGGTTGGACCGGGCGGTCGCCGCAACGCTGGCGCGCGACTGGAAGCCTGCTCTTACGACCAATCAACTCGCGGTCACGGTGGTCGATCTTGGTCGTCCTGAGGCTCCGGAGTTTGCCTCGTACCGGGGGCGCGAAGTGATCTATCCCGCGAGCGTCATCAAGCTGTTCTACCTCGCCGCCGCCCATCGCTGGATGCAGGACGGCAAGATTCAGGACACTCCCGAACTCCGGCGCGCGATGCGTGACATGATCGTGGAGTCGTACAACGAGGCGACCCATTACGTCATCGATGTCCTCACCGACACCACCAGCGGACCCGAGTTGTCCGATTCGGAGTTGAAAACGTGGTGGGAGCGTCGCAATGCGGTGAATCGATGGATTGCCGGTCTGGGATATCCGGCCTCAGTGAATGCGAGCAAGAAGCCCTGGGGGGAAGGGCCGTACGGCCGCGAGACCCAGGCCATTCGCGCATTCAAGCCCAAGAGCAATCAACTTACCACGGAAGCGACCGCCCGGATTGTCACGGAGATCGCGCTCGGCCGAATGGTGTCCCGGGAGCGGTCGCGTCAGATGTTGGAGCTGATGTCGCGCGACTTTACCGGACCGACAAAGGATCCCGAGGATCAGGCGCACGGCTACAGCGGCATCGCGCTGAAGCCGGGAATGAAACTGTGGTCCAAGTGCGGACTCACCAGCCAGACGCGTCACGACGCG
The DNA here is from genome assembly GCA_947454705.1 of Verrucomicrobiota bacterium. Classification (GTDB taxonomy): domain Bacteria; phylum Verrucomicrobiota; class Verrucomicrobiia; order Limisphaerales; family UBA9464; genus CAIVQB01. The sequence continues at coordinate 13,183 of CANGKZ010000027.1, read as the reverse complement.
GCCCTGGTGGAGATGCCCGATGGACACCGTTGGGTAATCGTCACCTTCACCACCGGTCATTCAGAAGATAGGAACCTGATTCCGTCGGTGGTTCAGGGTTTGCTTGAAGGGCAGTGATGCGTGTTTCTGCGAATCAATAAGAGCGGTCCGAAAGATCGAAACGAGTCAGGAGTCAGGGACTGCGGATTTGAATTCGTGAGAAAACCATGTTGATGAGCGCCACTGCGGTCTCGGCCGTGTTTTCGCAGTCGCAGCCGAGTTAGCTATGACAACAAGGTTTGTCTTGACCGAAGCAACTTCTCTGTTGAAGTCAGATCATGAAAGGACAGCTTTTCCCATTGGCCGCAGCACTTCTGGGCTGCGCGGTGTTGAGGTCTGATGCGGCCGTCATCATTTTGGACACAGGGAAGAGCCTCTCCCTCGCGCCGTCTTCTTCCGGCTCGATCACGATTTCCGGGCTGAACAATGCCGGCGACATCTCGACCGACTTCCTGGCCTGGACTCTTGGAATCCAGTTGCGCCCTGCTGGAACGACTACGGGTTCGCTGACCTTGGGCACTCTGAGTCAGCCGGTTTCGAATCCAATGCCGATCGGAGCCGGCCCCGACACCATTCAGCCTACACTTCTCACCCTGGCGAATTCTGCATCCATTAACGGTTCGGTGAATTTTTATCAGATCGGAATTCAAACCACGGTCGCGCTCGGGACTCTGCTAAGCAATACGGACTACAATCTCGGAACCCTAAGTTTTAGTTCATCGGCAAACGCCTCCGGAACATGGAATCTCTATGCTGTGACACAGGGAGGGGCCAACTACCAGAGCTATTGGACGAATGGCTCATTGGTCGATACTGATTTCGGCAATCTGCCGAGAGGCGCCGGGAATTCGTCTCTGTTAATCGGTACGGTTTCGATTACAGCGGTGCCTGAGCCGGCCTCTACTTGGGTGATGGGCGGTTGTTTGGCTGCCTTTTTCGTCCTGAGGCGGAAAGGCCCCACCGCTTTTCCCAACGCTGATTGACGGGTTGGAATCTCCAACTCCTTGGTGGTCACTCAATTCGTCGGCAAACGTTTCGACCGACCGAGGGGGATTCAACGCTGGAATCGGGTGGGCGGGTCTTGGAGCCGGTATTTGATGAATGGCGAGAAGGCGATTTCCCCGTTCTTCCAGCGTCTATGGGTGGCGGTTGCTGAGGGGCGTGTTTCGGTGGAGCACTTCGGCCTTCAATCGCACCTCGGGAACATCGGCGTGAAAGGGCTCCACTTCAGCCGGTTGATCTGAACGATGCCAGCGTCGAAACCCACCACACTCCGACGCGGCCCGAGTGGAATTGCCCGATAGACATCGGTCGGTGATCGTCCCCTTCACCACCGCTCATGCTGAGGATGGGAATATCATCCCGGCGGTATTTGCTGAAATTCTCGTGCTCCGCCTCTGACGCGTGCTGTGGGGGCGGGCGCAGGCGGACGGAAACGCGCGGGAGATTCATTCAATCGGCCAAGGACCGCGAACTGGCCTTCCTCCCCAGAAAAGGCGGACGAATTAGTACGAGTGAATGCGGGGATCGGACCACGGGCCGGTGAACGGGGTGCCGTCGGGATTGGTGGTGTTGCAACTGCGGGACATCACGGAGAACAGGCGTTTGCCGGGATCAATGACCACGACGCCGAAGTTGGCATCGCAATCTTCGATCTTCACTCCCAGCGCCTTAGCCGCTTGGGCGAGAGTGGGGTGATCGGACTTGGCCGTGAAGGTCATCGGCACAAAGGTGGAAGGATCCGGCTTGGCCGAGGCTGGAGCGACCGAAGCTTTGGGTTTCTTTCTGGGGGTCATAGGTTCAATCGGGTTGCCGCATTCACCGGCGACACAATTCCCCAGCCGTTGTCGGCATCCCATCCTGCGGAGGTCTTGCCGTGAGCAGGGGTCGTTGTGTGACGCAGAATTTCAAAGAGTTTGGCCGGAGGCAAAATTGCGGGAGTGGCCTTGGGAGAGGAGCGCAGCGCGGCCACACAGCCCGCGGCCACCGGACACGCGGTGGAGGTCCCGGTGTCCGGCTTGGAGGCGGATGTCACTTTCGAGCCGAGAAAATGGGTGTACGCCATGAGGTCGGGTTTGTGGGGCTCCATTCCAGGGATGGATGGACCCTGACTGGAGAAACCGGCGCGCGCGCCGTGGATATCGCATCCGCCGACGGTCAGGATTTCGCGGAGCCCGGCGCAGCCCATGATCGCGTTGCCGTGGCTGTTGCGGCAGTTGGGACTCGGACAACCCTTGCCGCAGTTCCCGGCGGCGAAGACCACATCGATTCCGGCCCGGGTGGCGGCGGCGAGTTGAACGTTGAACGGATGCCCCGGGTTGTCGCTGAAACGCCCCGGATGCCCAGCGGGGTAGTCATCGTCGGGGTGATAAATGCCCCAGCTGTTGGAGACCACGAGGGCTTGGTACTTCTTCAGAGGACCGTGGGCCCGGCTGGCCAGCAGTGCGCCGTAGGCTCTCATCGCACTGCTCACATAGGGAAACATCATCCCGTCGGGCGAAGGCGACTCCACTTCCAGAATTGGGAAATCCACCAGCGTGGCATCGGGCGCGGCGAGGAGGGCATCGAAGGCGCACATGGTTCCGTGGCCGACGGGCCAGGTGCCCGGTTCGCGATGCTTGCGCTGGGGATTCCAGCACGCCCGCGGATCAAATCGCGGGGCGCGGCCGAGACTCCGGGTCAGACTTTGCAGGTGAATGCCGGTGTCGAGAATGGCGATGGCGACCTGTTCGCCGGTTAGATTCAGGGCCTTCAACCGCGAAAGGTTGAGTTGCTCCGCAACCTCCCGTGCCGTTCCCACAGCGGGTTCCACCATGCAATTGACGAAGGGGTGCAACCGCATTTCGACGAACACTTCGGCGTCGCCGGCCCGGTGCGGAGGAGTTTGTGAGTCCTCGGCATGCAGGTAGGCGCGAACCGTAAAATGCTCCGAAGCCTCCACGATTTCCTCGGCGTCCCGATGCGAATGCGCATGTGTCATCCGATCGGGAACTGCTGCATAGCCGTGATCGAGCATCATGCCCGGGTAGGTGGGCATGGCATCGACATCGAGTCTGCGAATTGGCGCGGTGGGGAAAGCCGCCTCGGCAACGGAGGCGGAAGCGGAATCCCCACCTGCTTCGAGGGAGTGTGCCGCGGCCAACCTGGCGGCGGCGCGACGGAGCACCGCCCTGGCGGATTCCTTCACCGCGCGATTGGTGGGCACTCGGAGAATGACCGGAACTTTTTTCACCTGGGAAAAGGGATGCCGAACTGACGTGCAAAACGACTTCCGAGGACTGGCTGCAGACACCGGCGCAGCATCGCGGTGGATCGGGTTCGCGGTGCGTGCCCTGAATCCGACAATGGATCCAGTGGGTTGAAAGTCGAGGTTCGTCTGGCATGTACCAATCCTGGATCCGACGGGCAACCGGATTGACTCTCCCGCGGTTTCTGGTGCAGTGCTTGCGCCACCCGATTTCGCGATGTCCGCCGTTTACCAATCCCCTCGGGATGGCTCCTCGGTTGAGCGAGTCTCCGAACGGGTCACGCACTTCCGGGGCATCGGGTGCGTGCTGCAACTGTCAACTTACCTCATCGAACGTCATGGCCACTCATACGATTACCTGCAAACCCGATGGCTCATTTTCACCAAGCAGCCTCAAGGTGAAAAAACTTGATACCATCCGCTTCAAGTCCGCTTCGGGTTGCCGCGTTTCCATCACCCCGGCCAGCCCGTCGTTCTTCTCGCCCGCACCGGCATCGAATCCATTTCCGGTTCCCGCGGGCAAGGTGGGTGTCAGCTTCACGGTGAGTGATGCCGCGACCAAAAATCAGGAGTACTCCATCGTGGTGATCGGCGCGCCGTCGGAAGGCGGAAGCGGCACAATCCGGGTTAACACCTAGCCGCCCGCACGGGTCCGCTCCGGGTCTCGCACCCGAACTCATGGACGGGCCGTGCCGTCCACCAGCGCCTTGGCAGCATTGGCGGAAGATCTCCATCGGACTTCGAGATGGGGATTGAGGCTGAGTCCGTTTTGGATGAGCTGCACGGCGCGTTTCGCATGCTGGGCCCGGGATTCCGCTTGGGTGTCGATGGACGCGAGCTCGAGGCAAATCGATCCGCGCAGGACCAGCGCTTCCGCCCATTGGGGTCGCGTCTGCAGAAGTGCATCGGCAATCCGTTCGGCCCGGGACAGGGCGGGGGCGGGATCCTGGTTGCGCGAGTGAAGAAACTGGGTCCAGTCGCGGCAGCACCGGGCGAAGGCAAGCTGGGTGTTCTGATCGTTTGGAGCCAACGCACCGGCCCGATCGTAGGCCGCTGAAGCCCGGGCAAACGCATCCTTCGCGTCGCGTCCCTGGCTGGACTCCCAGCGGGCTCGGAGGGCCAAAGCAGTGGCCATGGATCGCGCTGCCGTCGGTTCTTTTTTGTTCCGTTGCCACGCATTGGTGATTGCGGACATGGCCTGCAGAATTGCGCTGGAAGGGTCGCGTCCCTTGGTGACCTGAGACTCCGCCAGCACAAGGTGCGCATCCGCGATGTCGGACCAGAGGGTCGCCTCGTTGCCCATGCGGTGGCTCGCCTCGGTGCCCTGCACGAGTGCCTGGTGCACCCACGACGAAGGATCCCCACCGGTCTGGCTTCGGTAGGATGCTTCGGCCGTCCAGGATTCGCACAGATTCATGTAGGCCCACCCCTGTTTGGGCGCCACCTGGATCGCGTTGGTGAAATCGCGGCGGGCTGCATCCAGAAGTTTCCAGGGAGATTCACCGCGATCCCATGCTTCTGCGGCGAGCGACAGTCGCTGGAACCCCGCCGCGTTGTGCAACTGGGGTTGATCGCGCTTGGTTTCAATTCCGGACAAATAGAACTGCAGCGCCCGTTCCATTTCCGGGCGGGGATCGCCCCCGTGTCGCCGGGTTCGTTCGGCAAGCTCGGCGAGCACCTGTCCGCTGAACAGGTAAGGGACAATGTGTTTGGGATCGAGAGCGCGCGCCCGGTCGAGCGACTCGCGGGCCTTCTCCAGCCGCCCCGCGGGATCCGCCACACCCGGGCGCTTGGCGTCGGCCAGAAGGCATGTACCAAGATTGATCCATGCCGGAACCTGATTGCCGTCCGCCACCGTGGCCGCCTGGTAGGACGTGATGGCGCGGGATCGTTGCGTGGCGGAATCCTCCCCCACCTGATCCTGAAAATCGGCCCAGGTGTGGGCAATCAATCCGGACTGCATCAGCGTCTCGTAGTCCTGTTCGGCCTCGGTGAATTGATCCAGCAGCCCGGCTGCCGCTTTGAGATGGGGCGTGGGATCCTTGCCTCGTTCGAGAACCGATTCTCCGAATTGAAGATGCACCCGCACCAATTCCAATCGCTCGGCCGGGGAGGAAGTTCTGCCTTCGACCACACTCCGCGCATCGGCCAGAGCCTGATTCAAATGCGCGCCGGCATCGCCCCCGTGCAGACTGATATCTTCGGCAATGCGACGATGAAGTCGTGCCGACAACAATCGGGCGTCGGTGCTGGAAGGATCGGCAGTCAGAGCATGCGCGGCAGCGCGGAGACCGCGTTCGGCGATTTCGGTGATATCGCCCTCGCCGTACAACTGCATGACGAGGACGGTCGCCTCGACCGTGCCAGCGGCGGTCCACAGCGCGGGAACACTGTCGCCAATGGCGCAGGCGGTGGCGTAGGCGGCGCGGGCCGCATCGAAATCCAACTTGGCTCCATTTCGGTCGCCCCGACGAAACGCCTGAGTGCCCCGTGCGAGCAGAATATCCCCGCGCAATTGAGGCGCCTCGTAAAACCAGGGCAGAACCGCCTGGATCTGTCCCACCTTGACCAACGCTTCGTCGAAGCGCCCCTCGTAGAAGGCAATCAGGGCGGCGAGGTAGTCGTGCGACGGGATGTCGGCCCCGGAACTTTGTCGCAGGTATGCGAGTGCGGGATCGCGATACGTGGACTCGATCGAGGCCTGGCGGCGGGCGCGAAGCGTATCGTTTTTGATTCGCTCGACCTCGGCGTGTGCGCGTTGGTAGTGGCGCCCCAGCACCAGGGCGAGGGCGTATGCGGCCCTCGGTTCGCGGAATCCACGATCCCAGGCCTCCTGCAACGCCGGAAGCGCGAGGGTGTCGTCGCCCAGCGCCAGGTAACCCCGGCCGAGGGCATAGGCTCCCGGTGCGGCAGCCAGCGGGCCGGATTCGTCCACCCGCTTCCGGATCTGCGCCATGCGATCGAGGATCGCCGCCCGATCCCGGCGGATGTCGTGCAACCGGGAAAGATCGGCGTACCTCGCCATCGCCTCGATCTGTTCCACTTGTGAAGTGTAGGCGCGGGCGAGGCGTTCGCGGGTCGAGGCCTGCATGCGAATGCGCATTCCCCAGGCCAGGCTCAGGCCGATGAGCACGAACGCCAGCGCACCCATCGTCACGACTCGCCGATGCTTGCGCGCCCGCTTTTTCAGGCGATACCAGAATCCTGCCCGGCTGGCCTGGACTGGATCCCCATTGAGGAATCGTTCCAGATCCTCGGACAACGCCCGGGCCGAGTCGTATCGGTCCGAACGATCCCATTCGAGGCATTTGAGGGCGATCGCCTCTAGATCAGGAGGAACATCCCGATTGATCTCGCGAGGAGGGCGCGGCGGGATCGTGCCAATGTTTTCCAGCACCTCCAACGGTGTTGCACCCGGCACAGGAGGTCGCCAGCAAAGGATCTGATACAGCGTCGCGCCGAGCGAGTAGACATCGGCCCGGCGATCGATCGAGTTCGCCTCGCCGTGCGCCTGCTCCGGGGACATGAAATGCGGCGTACCGGCGATCATGCCGGAATCCTCGGTGCCCGCCACCCGGTCGTGGGCAATGCCGAAATCGAGGACGAAGGTCTTCATCCGGCCATCGACGTCGTGCTGGATCAGGATGTTCCCCGGCTTCAGGTCGCGGTGTATGATTCCGGCTCGATGAGCCTCGTGCACGCCCTCGGCTGCGTCGCGGATGACCATCGCGCGCTGCTCAAAAGAAAGGTGGGTTGCCGCGACATTGAGGGGCTCGCCCTCGATGTACTGCATGGCGATGTAAACCTGTCCGTTCACTTCACCGACTTCGAAGACCTTGCACACGCGATCGTGGTTCACGCGGGCCTGCGCGCGGGCTTCGATGACGAGTTGCTCGGCCTGACGGGCGTTCTCGGTGCGGACAAACTTCAACGCCACCTGACGCCCGAGTCGTTTGTCGGTCGCGAGGAACACCGCTCCCATGCCTCCCTTGCCCAGCAGGCGAATGGGGGTGTAACGATCCCAGTTGCGAATGGGGAATTCCGGAACTTCGGAGGACGCGCCCGGGGTGGGACGGCCCGCGTCGCTTGGAACGGTCGCGTTGGCTTCCAAACTGGAGACCGTCGCGGAAGGGGCGGTGGGTGCGGACGAAATCGTGAGGGCGCGCTCGCGAAGTGCGTTGGCTTTTTCTTGGGAAATACGTCCGACTTCAACCAGGAGGTCGAGCGGGGCACACCGTCGCTGACCCGCCTTCGACATAAGTTCGGCGGCTTCCTCGGGAGTTAAGAATCCCTCTTCGAGAGCCAACCGGAGCTCATGGTCGTATGCGTCGCCCATCCGGTGGCAGTCTACTGACTCGACGGGCAAGCGGAAGGACGGAGCGTTCGGAGAGCGGCGGGCGATCCGAAGTCGGTTTTGGGGAGGGTCAGGTGTTCAAACCCACGCGAGGTGCGGCTTGCGGTCAAGGAAGCCGTGCTCGTACCCTCTAGCGGTCGACAGGGGATGGTGCTTGGCGTTCGGGCGCTGAAATGAGCCGGTAGCATTTCAAAAATGCATGAATGCCCGCCCCGCCGGATTGACCGTGCACTGGCCAAAGGCTTCTTGTCGCGGATGTGGCGAAATGGCAGACGCAGGGGACTTAAAATCCCCTGGCCGCAAGGTCGTGTGGGTTCGAGTCCCACCATCCGCACCAAGGGTTCTCCCCTACCAGCAGGCGGCACTCGTGGACTTTTTCACGGTTTGGCGGCACTGTGTTCTTACGGTTTTTGATCCCGCTCCTGGCGCACTGGCGCGCGGTCCGGATGCCGTTGCTATGATTTTCCATTCCGTTTTGCAGCGATCGGACTCGTTCGTCCGATTCTCCAGCCACGTTTTCTGCGGAGTTGGGCGCTTCGGGCGTGCCTGCCTGCTGCTGCTGGCAAGTTGCGCCTCTTGGGGGCTCATGGCGCGCGGGCAGGCGGTGGATTCGTCGTTTGCCCTTCAGCTGCTCACCACCACAGATGGAAAGAATGGCTTTGTGGCCTACGACAAGCCGCGCCTCAACGACGGCGTCCTCCCGCTCCACAATGGAGAGGAAGCGGGTGTCGCGGTGACGATTAGTACCAACTCCGGACGCGTTCTCCGCAACGTCAGTTTCGACTATTACTCGACTTACACACTCGCAGATGGCCTGACCGTCCGAATTTATGCCAACGATGGTCCTCGAATAAATGGTTTGAAAAGCCCGGGTACCTTGCTGGCCGATGCTACCTCGGGGCTCTCAGGAACCCCCGTGGGCAATTTAGTGCACCTTTCGATAAGGTTTCCATTCGGTGCGACAAATTTTTTGCCGAGCCAGGTGACGGTGACGCTTCAGATGCAGGGGATCGGAGTTCAAAAAACCGGAGGATGGATTGTCTCGGAGTCGAATCCCACGCCGACCAATCAAACGAAGGGTGTCTTTTGGTCGACTCAAGATGAAGGGATCAGCTGGCGTCTTTTTGGAATCGATCAGGCTCCAGCGAAGGCATCGATGATCCTTGCCGGGCCGGTCACGAACTCGGTCAATGGGCATGTCTACTACCTGCTTCAGGACGATACCTGGGAGGCATCCGAAAATGCTGCCATCGCCCTCGGGGGACATTTGGTGACGATCAACGATGCGGCGGAACAGGATTGGGTTTTCTCCCAGTTTGGATCCTTTGGCGGAGTGCCGCGACACCTCTGGCTCGGCCTCCGGCGGGCGGCTGCTGGTGGGCCGCTGTATTGGGTGAACGGGGAACGCCCCGCGTACTCGCACTGGCTGACCAATCAGCCGAGCAGCACCTCCACCGGCGAGTTGAACGTTCACATGGTCAAGACCGGGGATTCCAAAGGGCGCGCCGCAGGGTTCTGGAACAACTTGGACAGCCCCAATGCGATGTACCCCGTGTTCGATCTCGTCTCGGGCGTGGTCGAAATTCAGCCGGCCATCTCCCCGGAGGTGACGCTCTCCCTCAAGGCAAAGACCCTTAGCTGGAGCGTGGATTCCACCCGATCCTATCAGGTTCAGTCGGCGCCGACGGTCGACGGGCCATGGATTAATTTTGGTGTCCCGGTGAATGGCGCCGGCACGGTGTCGATTTCGTTGGGCGGTGCATTGGCGGCCGGGCAGGGGTATTTCCGCGTGCTGGCGACCCCTTGAGCGCGTCGGGATTGCTGGCCAAGAATCGGCCGGATCCGGGCTGGTGGCCCGGACCCGGATCCGACATTCTTCTCGGACTCGCATGGATCTCGCGAATCTCAACTGGCCGGCCGTCGCCTCGCTGTCGAGGGACCTCCCGGTGGTCGTCCCCATCGCCGCTCTGGAACAGCACGGGCATCATCTGCCGGTGTTCACCGACAGCATGTTGCTGGGGGAGGTGATCCGACGGGTGAAGGCGGACCTCAACGACCGCGTGTTGTTCACGCCCCTGATCTGGATTGGTAATTCGGATCATCACCTCGATTTCAAGGGAACGCTGTCGGCCCCGCCGCGGACGTATCTCGATCTGCTCGCCGGGGTGGCGGACAATCTGGTTCACCACGGATTCCGCCGCATCGTGTTCATCAACGGCCACGGCGGTAACGATGTGCCGGGACGTCAGGTGGTGTTTGAACTCCGACAGAAGTACCGCCAGCGGTCCGATCTGTTGTTCCTCATCGGTACCTACTGGAGCCTGGGGGCCAAGCCGTGGGAGACGCTCCCGTCGCTGCATCAGCGCGAAATGGGACACGCCTGCGAATGGGAGACCTCGATGATTCTCCGCATCGCGCCGCAGCTCGTGGGGGACTACGCCGCGGCGGCGCCGGTGGAGCCAGGCAACGCGTTCGGTCCCGCGGCTCGGGGCTGGACCACGGGGGATCGGAGTCAACCCGGTCACATCGGCTGGCCGAATCTCGCCTCGGCCGAAAAGGGCGAGCATCTTTTTCGAACCTTCGCCGCGGACGTCACCGCACTGCTTGAACGGGTGGTGCGCTGGGACGGTAAATCCTGGGAAGCCTGAGGATCCACCCGCGTGCGTGATTCCACTCCATTTTCTGGATCGCACGCCCCGGCTTCGCCCGTCGATCCGCTGTCGCCGGTTCGCATGTGGACCATTTGTGGTCTGCTGCTGCTGGCCTCGGCCATCAACTACATGGACCGGCAGACGCTTGCCGGCGCGTCGGTTCGCATCACGCGTGAGTTTCATCTGAATCAGGCGGGGTACGGCGAGATTGAGGCCGTGTTCGGATACGCCTTCGCGGCAGGTTCGTTGGTCTTTGGCTGGATGGCCGACCGCTTCGGGGTTCGCGCCTTGTACGCGGTGGTGTTGCTTCTGTGGTCGGTGGCGGGCATTGCCACCGGATTCGTTCACACGCCCCATCAACTGCTGGTGTGCCGGGCACTGCTCGGTTTCTTCGAGGCCGGGCACTGGCCCTGCGCCATTCGCACCACGCGGCTCCTGCTCGATCCGTCACGACGCTCCTTCGGCAATGGACTGCTGCAAAGCGGCGCATCGCTCGGGGCCATTCTCACGCCGTTGGTGTTGCGCGGCCTGATGGGACCCGGCGAGGGCGGGTGGAGGGTTCCATTTTTGGTCGTTGGCGTCGCGGGCCTGGGATGGCTCATCCCGTGGCTGCTGCTGGTTCGCGACCGGGATTTGCGGCATCGCGATGAGGCTACGCCGGCCGCAGCGTCCGGGAACTCGAATGCCGGAGGACCGTCGCTGTGGGATTTGTTGGGCAGCCGACACCTGTGGATCGTTTTTGGTCTGATCGCGTGCATCAACACCACCTGGCAGGTGTCGCGGGCGTGGTTGATGAAGTTTCTCCAGGAGGGACGCGGGTTCGGTGAGAATGATGCGCTGCTGTTGAACTCGGCGTGGTTTGCCGCGGCCGATGTGGGATGCATTCTCGCGGGGGCGGTGGTGATGCGACTCGCATTGCGCGGGGTGCCGGTGCATCGCGCGCGAGTGTGGGTGTTTGGCGGATGCGCGATGTTGTGCGCCCTGATGGGATTGCTGCCGTGGCTCGGGCGCGGACCGGTGTTGTTGGCCGTACTGGGGCTGTCCGCAGCGGGTTCGCTGGGAGTGTTCCCGATTTATCACGCGCTCACTCAGGACCTGCCCGAACGGTTTCAGGGGCGGATCACCGGCATGGCCGGGGTCGCGGGCTGGCTTGCACCGGCGCAGGCGCAACATGCGTTCGGGGTGTTGGCCGACCGCACCGGATCGTTTGATCTCGGGCTGATTCTTGCCGGGTTTCTTCCGACGTTTGCGCTTCTGCTCTTGATCGTTTGCTGGCGTCCGGTGACTCCGCGTGGCGGGCGTTGAGACGATTCTGCATCGGATCGCGGATTCGACATGGCGCGCAGGATTCGGTCTGCCGTAGGGTTTGCCCATGGTCACTCCCGGAATCACCCGCCGGTCCTTCCTCTCCACCGGTGTCACCGCGGCTGCCGCGCTGGCCGCCGCGCCCCGATTCTCCGTTCGCGGTGCCGATGCACCGAGAAAACGAATCGCCCTGATCTGCACCGAGGTCCGCACCCATTCGCACGCGCAGCATTTCATCGACCGCTTCCTGGTGGGTTACGGCTGGCAGGGCGCGTGGCACAAGTCGGACCTGGATCTGGTCGCGCTGTACGTGGACCAGCATCCCAAGGGTGATTTGTCGGTCGATACCGCGAAGCGTCATCAGGTGCCGATTTTCCCAACGATTGCCGAGGCTCTCACGCTGGGCACAGGCAAGCTCGCGGTGGACGGCGTGGTGATCATCGGAGAGCACGGCAAGTATCCGCGGAACGAAAAGGGGCAGACGCTCTATCCGCGCTACCGGTTCTTCAAGGAGGTGGTGAAGGTGTTTGAATCCAGCGGACGCAGCGTTCCGGTGTTCAACGACAAGCATCTCTCCACACGCTGGGAGGAGTGCGTGGAGATGGTGGCCGATGCGCGTCGGCTCGGGTTTCCGTTCCAGGCGGGGTCCTCGCTTCCGGTGACACGGCGATTTCCCGCGATTGATCTGCCGGCCGGCACGCCGCTCGCCGAGAGCGTGTGTGTGGGGTACGGCGGGCGTGACAGTTACGACTTCCACGGAATCGAGACCGCGCAGTGCATGTCGGAACGACGGGCCGGTGGTGAGGTGGGAATCCGCCGGGCCACGTCGCTGCAGGGGCAGAAGATGTGGGACTACGTGGCGCGCAGGGATGCGACCGCGGCCCTGGCAGTGGCGGCACTGACACGAAGTCACAATTTGCCGGTGAAGAATGGGTACCCGACCGATGCGGTGTCGCTCGACTGGGCGCGTCGGGTGTTTCCGACGGCGTGGGCGAATTTCTACGAGCACGGCGATGGGTTTCACACCTCGCTGCTCATGGTTGACATCCGGGATTTCAATTACGCGGGCATGGAAAAGGGATCGGGACGGATTCATTCCTGCCAGATGTATCTCCCAATGCCGACGCACGGTTCAACGACGGCGGATTTCTTCAGTCCGCAGATTCGTCACATCGAGCGCATGGTGAACGAGCGGGTGCAGCCGTATCCGATCGAGCGGACGCTGCTGACCTCGGGCATGACCTTGGCGGGTGTGGAGTCGCACTATCGCAATGCCCCGGTGGAAACGCCGGAGATGGAAGTGCGGTATTCGGTGTCCGGCGAGTCGTGGTTTTGGAAGGACTGAGCAGGGCCCTGGCGGAATTATAAATTTTAAATCAGTACTGTCCGGTTTAGAAACCGGGCAAACCGGGCTCATTGTTAATATTGGGGTCGCCTTCGGAAGCGAAATTCTTGGAAATGGCCGATAACAGGGGAGTTTTCTCGAAGAGAGTGAGGCTGAAAATCTGCAGCATGGCTTGGAGGCTGATCGTGGTTTTGAGTTCCTTTCGAATGAGCACGACCAGAAGGTAGACCGTGACGGCGGTC
>CANGKZ010000026.1 GCA_947454705.1 Verrucomicrobiota bacterium | reverse complement strand
AATTTGGATGGATTCCCGCCCATTGTGCCCACTAGTTTTTCCGGTCACTGATTGGGGAACTGATTCGTCAGGGTGCCAGGTGCTTTTTTTCATTATCTACACCAGCACTCCCCAATCAGTGGCCTTTAGACAACTGCATAGATACGGCTGAAGACGGGACTCCAAACGAGTGAGAAAACCTTCGCGGTGGCGTCGGGTTCCCCTTCAACGCTTCAACTTTTTAACCCTTCAACCCCGTTTCCCCCCCTTCCGCCCAAAAACGCCTGCGCCCCGGGGGCGATCCTGCTAGTCAGGGCTTGGACCGATGGAACTGCGCGAATTCGCCGAACAGGTGGTGTTTGCCCGCACGCTGGAGGAGAAACTGGCGTGTCCGGGAACGCTCACCGACGACCATCCCGGTCCCGTGCGACTCGCGCCCGCGGAACCTGGCCGACCCGCACGGCTGCTGTTCAAGGATTCGCGCGACGGCGGCGGGGATGCCCCAAAATTGGGTCAACTCGATCAGGAGGAGACCCGCGGACGCCTGCTCCACTTCTTCGCCAATCACGAGCTTCTCGCCACCGAGCTCATGGCGCTGGTGCTCCTTCGGTTTCCCGACGCGCCACCGGCCTTCCGTCAGGGTGTCCTCCGCACGCTGCGCGACGAACAGGAACACACCCGGCTGTACGTCGATCGCATGCGGGCCTGCGGCATCGAGTTCGGGGACCTGCCGGTGAGCGGCTACTTCTGGCGCGCGGTGTCGCCGATGGAGAACCCCATCGATTTCGTCTCGCGTCTCAGCCTCACGTTTGAGCAGGCGAATCTGGACCACTGCCGCGAGTTCGGACGCCGATTCGCCGCCGTGGGCGACCAGGCCACGGCGGGATTGCTCGAAGGCATTTATCGCGACGAGATCGCGCACGTGGCGCACGGATTGAAGTGGTTTCGTCGATGGAAGAATCCCGCGGAATCCGATTGGGAGGCCTTCTGCCGTCAGCTTCATTTTCCCCTCTCGCCCCAGCGGGCCAAGGGGCCGGTGTTCAACGCCGAGGGCCGCCGGGCCGCCGGGCTCGATGCCGAGTTCATCGGGTCGCTCGAAGTGTACGCCCGCTCGCGCGGCCGCACGCCGGGGGTGTTTGTCTTCAATCCGTTTTCCGGCGCTTCCATCGAGTCGTCGGTGAATCCATTGGCCGGACGCTTCCAGCCGACCCGCGATCAGGAGGTCTTCACCGCGGACCTCGCGGGGGTGTGTCAGTTTCTGGGACGACGCGACGACGTGGCCCTGGTGCCGTCGTTGCCCTCGCCTGCGCATCAGGCCGAGCTCCAGCGCGCCGGATTCCCGGTGATCGAATTCATCGCGTTGCAGGATGGGAAAATTCTGCCGCACTCCGACCTTCGCGATCGAAAACTCGGCGCGCTTCGCCCGTGGTGCTGGGGGCCCGACAGCGTGGAACTGCTCGAATCCATCGCCCCCCAGGTCACCGGCGGAGGTCCGCCGCTGGAGTCGCGTTTTCATCCGGGCATCGCCGAACTGCATTCCAAATCGTGGAGCGCCGCGTTTCTGCGCTCGTGGCTGGAACGCCACGGCTCCACCGTTGAACCCTCCGACACGACCGAGCGCCGTGTTCCGCTGTGTCGGAAGGAGGACGCCGGAATCGCCGTGCGGACCATTTCTGAGGCACTTGAACTCATCCGAAGCCTGCGAACCGCCGCCAGCCCGATGCATCGGCTGGTGGTGAAGGAGGAGTTTGGTTTCGCCGGCGGGGGACAGATCCGTCTCTGGGAGCCCGAGCTGTTGCCCACGCAACGGCGCTGGATGGAGTCGGCCTTCGATCGCGGAGCCACGCTGGTGATTGAGCCTTGGCTCGACCGGGTGCGCGATTTTTCGGTGCAGCTCGAGCAAGCCGCCGCCTCGGATTCCGCCCCGGGCATGCTTCGATTGCTCGGATTCACCGGGCTGGTGAACGACCTGCGTGGACAGTTCCAGGCCAACTGGGCCGACCCGGACTGGAACCGGCGTGTACCGAATTGGGTTATCGATGCCTGGAAGCAGGGCGCTCCCGGAGCCATCCCCCCGGGCAGCGCGGTGGCCGGGCTGTTTCAACGGTTGATCCGCGATCTGGAGCCCGAGCTGCAGCGGCGTGGATATGTGGGGCCGCTGGGACTGGATGCCCTGGTGTATCGCGATGCCGCGGGTGCGATCCGCTTGAAGCCGGTGGTGGAGTTGAATCCGCGGTTCACCATGGGGCGGCTGACACTCGAGCTCATGACCCGGGTGGCTCCGGGAAGCCGCGGGGTTTACCGGCTGATGTCGATCAAGACGGCGGCACGCGCGGGATTTGAGACGTTCGATGCGCTTGCCGAGCGCCTGCGCGCCACGCATCCGGTCCGGCTGGCCGGGGAACCGATTCCCAAAATGGAGGCAGGCATCGTGTGCCTGAATGATCCCCGAAGTGCGCAGCGCGTGCTGGCTCTGTGGGAAGTCGGCGCGTCCGTGGATCCATCGCGTGCGCCCTGGGAGTCCGCGGGATAAAATCCTCAAGACAGATGCGCGATCCCTCATTCCCAAACCGATTGAAATCCCTACGCTGACCCCGAATCGCCCCGTTTCCGATTTCATGAGCACACCAGTCCTTTCCCGTTCCGTCCTGGCCGTTGTCCTGGCCTTGTCCACTTCATCCGCCGTGTCGGCACTGGCCGATGGCGGGGACATCCGACCTCTCAAGGCGCGCACCGGTCTGCCCGCCTTCGGCTACACCAACTCCGCCGATCCGCTGCCCAACTACGTCGCCGGCGCACGCTGGGGCACGCAGACAGATCCGATCCGCACGATGCAGACGCCGCTCTCGCCCGAGGAATCGGCGAAGCACATCGTGGTGCAGCCCGGGTTTGAATCGAAGCTTTGGGCCGCGGATCCCGAGATCACCAAGCCCATCGCCCTCGCGTGGGACGAGCGGGGCCGCCTGTGGATTGCTGAAACGGTGGATTATCCCAACGAACAGAAGCCCCAGGGGCAGGGCCGCGATCGCATCAAGATTTGCGAAGACACCGACGGCGACGGACGCGCCGACAAGTTTACCATTTTCGCCGACAAGCTGACCATTCCGACCTCGCTCTGCTTCGCCAACGGCGGGCTGATTGTGATCGAGGGTGGTCACACGCTCTTCCTCCAGGACACCAACGGCGACGACAAGGCGGACGTTCGCAAGGTGCTGTTCAGCGGCTGGGGCATGGGCGACACCCACGCCACCGCGAGCAACCTCCGCTACGGCTTGGACAACTGGATCTACGGCACCGTGGGCTACAGCGGGTTTGAAGGCACGGTCGGGGGCAAGAGCCACAAATTCGGCATGGGGGTGTACCGCTTCAAGGCCGACGGATCGGCCATGGAATTCCTCCGCTCCAGCAACAACAACACCTGGGGACTCGGCCTGACCGAAGAGGGCGTGGTGCTGGGATCCACCGCGAATCGCAACGCGAGCTGGTACATGCCCATTCCCAACCGGTTCTACGAAGGCGTGTCCGGCTGGAGCGCGTCGCGCATGGAGACCATCGCGGATTCGCAGGCGATTTATCCGATCACGGAAAAGGTCCGTCAGGTCGATCAACACGGCATGTACACCGCGGGTGCGGGTCATGCCTTGTACACGGCCCGCGCATTTCCCAAGGAATTCTGGAACAAGGTCGCCTTCGTGACCGAACCCACCGGACACCTGGTGGGCTGGTTCCGCATTGAATCGAACGGAGCCGATTACAAGGCGGTGAACCTCGGCAGCTTCCTCGCCAGCGATGACGAATGGACCGCGCCGATCGTGGCCGAAGTGGGACCGGACGGCGCGCTGTGGGTGATCGACTGGTACAACTACATCGTCCAGCACAATCCGGTTCCCGCGGGTTTCAAAAATGGTCAAGGCAATGCCTACGAGACCAAGCTGCGCGACAAGCACCACGGCCGCATCTATCGGGTCACGGCCAGCGCAGCCGCCACCGATTCCGCCGCGGCGAGTCCGAAGCGTCTCGACACCGCGGACGCCCAGGCCCTGGTGGCGGCGTTGAAGTCCGACAACCAGCTCTGGCGTCTGCACGCGCAGCGCCTGTTGATTCAAAAGGGCGGCTATGACGCTGTTCCCGCGCTGCGTGCCTTGTTGAAGGACACGTCGGTCGATTCGCTCGGCCTCAACGTCGGCGCGGAACACGCGTTGTGGACGCTGCATGGATTGAAGTCGGTCGGGAATTCCGCAGCGGCCGCGCTGCGTCATCCGAGCGCCGCCGTGCGTCGCGCTGCGATTGGCGTGCTGCCCCGGGATTCCGATGCCGCGGCAACGCTGCTGGAATCGGGCGTGGCCCAGGATCGCGACGCGCAGGTGCGTCTCGCGGCCTATCTCGCCTTCGCTGAGTTGGAGGAAAACGATGCCGTGGGCTCTGCGATTGCCACCGCCCTGCGCGAGCCCGCGAATGCCAGCGACCGCTGGTTGCGCGAAGCCCTCACGGCGGCGGCGGCGCACCACATGTCGTCGTTCGGACAAACGCTCTTCGCCGAACCGAGCTCTGTTCCGCCTCCTGCGTACGATGCCGTGCGCGTGGTCGCGCGACACTTTGCTTCGAGCGCTCCCGAGGATGTGGTCCTCGTGATCGCCGCCCTCATTCCCGCGCCCGCGGGGCTGACCTCCGCGGTGCTGGAAGGGCTATCGGCCGGTTGGCCCGAGGGACGCCGCTTCGAGCCCGATGCCGACGCGCAGGAGAAGCTCAACACCGCGCTCGCCGCCTTTGCTCCGACGGCCCGGGACCGCTTCCTGGTGCTGGCCCAAAAATGGGGCGTGCTCCCGCGGTTTGCCACGCAGCTCACCGCCGCTGTTGCCAGCCTCAAGACGCAGGTGGCCACCGACACGCTTGAAAACCCCGCCCGCATCACCGCCGCGCGCAGCCTGCTGCGGCTCGCGGATGAGCCGGCATCGGTGAAGGCGATCCTTTCGCAGATCACTCCGCAGATCTCGCCGGGCCTGGCCATCGGCTGGATCGATTCCCTGGCCGAGAGCCGCAATCCGGCGACCGCCGGCGAATTGCTGGGCCTCTGGGTGAAGCTCACGCCGAACCAAAAACGGTCCGCCCTCGCACTGCTGGTGCGTCGTGGCGACTGGGCCGGATCGCTGCTCGATGCGGTCGCTGCCGGCACCGTGTTGCGCAATGATCTCGGACCCGAGCACTGGCAGCAGTTGCGCTCCAGCGGTAACGCGCAGGTGGCGGGTCGCGCCCGCGAATTGGCCACTGGCGGCGGACCCATCTCGGCCGATCGCCAGGAAGTGGTGAAGAAATTCCTCCCCGCCGCCAAGCGCGCGGGCGACGCGGAACACGGACGCGAGGTGTTCACCAAGAACTGTGCCGTCTGCCATCGGTTCAACGGCAACGGAGCCTCGATCGGACCCGAGCTGACCGGAATCGGTGCCCGCCCGAAGGACGATATCCTGATGGAGATCCTCGATCCGAACCGCTCGGTGGAAGCGAACTACCGGCTGTGGAACCTGACCACCAAATCGGGCGACACCTTTGCGGGTCGTCTCGATGCGGAAACGCAGACCAGCGTGGAGTTGCTCGATCTCGGTGGACAGAAGCACGTGGTCCAGCGCCGGGACATCGCGAGCCTGGAATCGTCGAACCAATCGATCATGCCCGTGGGTCTCGAATCGATGGGCGAGGCGGATCTCGCCGCGGTGCTGGCGTATCTCGCCACCAGCGTCGAAGGCCCGGCCAAGAAGTAGGAGCCCCGTCGGCGGGGCTGAGGTTGAAGGGTTGAAAAGATGAAGGGTTGAAAAGGTGGCGCTGCGGCGTCACCGGTCGGTTTCATTTTTGCACCCGGTTCCGAAAGCGGTGTCGACGCCGCGCTTTGCCACCGCACTCCAAAAGAAGGACGGCGATTTTGGAGTGCGGCGGGAAGCGGAGCGCCACGCCGCTTTGGTCAAAGGTGGTGACATGAATGCGGTTGGAGGAACTGCACGGGTGGGCGAGGGGACCGGTCGGTTTCTTCTTTTGCACCCGGTTCCAAACGCGCGGAATTAAACCGTACCGACGCCTAACGTTGCGAGGGATGCTTAGGCGGATCAAAAGTGCGGAAATCGGGAAAGAGATGCCCGAAGTCCACACGCATCAATTCCCGCGTGAATTCCGGATCATCGATGCCGTATCGATTGCGGAACCGGTCCGTAAACACGCTGAAATAGAACTCATCGACTCCGCGCCAGTCATTCTCCGGGTTGAAGGTTTTATTCGGATCCAGCGGGAAGTCCGGATGCTCGTGAAGGATCCGTCGGGTCATTCGCTCGTGCTCCCGTTTTGCGTCGCTTCGCCAGTGATTCAGCTGCGTAGAAACGCATGCCAGCAACGCGGCATCCTCGAGAAGGCCGGTCTTTAGCCATCCGGATTGGCCGAAGCGCTCCACCAGCGCAACGACGTTGGGAATAGCCGATATAGGAGTCTCCATCAGCTCGCGGTTGCGGCGGACCATCGGAGTGTCGGTGGATCCTGTGCGCTGCCAGAGCCAAGATTCGGATACCTCGGATCTAGCCGAATTCTGATTGGTGGAGGAGCGATCTTTTTGAAGATAGGATAAGCCTGCCGCCGTTCGCGTAGCTCCGGATGGCCGGAATATTAGGAGTTCAGTGACAACGAAGGATATCACGAGCGCAGCCCAGAACCGCTTTTGCGAGCTGCGGCCCTTCTTCGTCGGCAAGGTGATTGGAAACTCGGAGGATGGATTCATTGGTTTGGGACGAGTCCCAGGCGAGGACCAAGTTGGATTACCGGAATCGGCGCGGCGGCATCGATTTCCGCGTTCAGATCCTGACGGCTTCGGTGGATGCCAGACTGAATCCACCGTTCCACATCCTTTTCCCGCAGGAGGCCAATGACAGCATACGCCAGCTGGCGCCCATGTCCCTGCAGCGGATTCGCCGCTTCGATGAAGCGCTTCTGTTCGGCAGCTTTCGCGGCGATTGCAGCCGGCAAGGAGTCAGGAGGTTTGGGGGCTTCGGATGCCGTTGCCGGTCCGCCCCCCTCAGACGCTGAAAGGGGCTGGTCCGAGGGCTGGCTGCGATCTTTCACGACCGGTATCGCTGGCAAGGAAGACTCGATCGTAAAACCGCGGCTTGGGTTTGAAACGTGGATAGCAAAACGCTGAACAACGATTGCGAGCAACACCCCTGTCGCAACTCCGACGATTGTGGAATGGATGGCCATCGGAAGGAGACTTTCGACGATTCTCCATCATAACTCCCACCTCTTGTACACTGTGTCTTCAGGGCACAGCCCGATTCTGGGAGCCGATTTAGCGAACCTAGGGTTGCTACTTTAACTTAGCCGCCTATGGGAGTCGCTTTCCGGTCCCCGTAGTGGGGTTGCCTTACTGCAAGACCACTCAGCTATTCCTTCGGAGTGCGGTGGGAAGCGGAGCGCCACGCCGCTTTGGTCAACGGTGGTGACATGAATGCGGTTGGAGGAACTGCACGGGTGGGCGATGGGACCGGTCGGTTTCGTGTTTTGCCCACGGTTTCGAAAGCGGTGTCGACGCTGCGCTCTGCCACCGCACTCCATAAGAAGAGGACGGCGATTTTGGAGTGCGGCGGGAAGCGGAGCGCCACGCCGCTTTGGTCAACGGTGGTGACAAGAATTGGGTTGGAGGAACCGCACGGGTGGGCGATGGGACCGGTCGGTTTCTTCTTTTGCACCCGGTTTCGAAAGCGGTGTCGACGCTGCGCTCTGCCACCGCACTCCAAAATAGCGCCGGTTTTCTTGGAGTGAGTGATCAGCGGTCGCAGGGGAAGAACGAGTTTTCGGCTGATGCCTTTTGCCTTCCCGCGATGCGGTGCGCGTTTCCGAGTTGAACGCGGCGCCCGGTTCCCGCGTCATCTCCCCGTGACTCCCACGCATCGCGGGCCCCGCATCGGCATCCTGTGTCTTCTCACGGCCCTGTTGTTCGCTCCGTCGCTCCGGCTGGCGGCCGACATCTTCGACCGCACCAACCTGGTGGCCTGGTGCATCGTGCCGTTCGATTCCAAAAAACGCGGACCCGAGGAGCGGGCGCAGATGCTCGAACGCCTCGGCATCCGGCGGCTGGCCTACGACTGGCGCTCGGAGCATGTGCCCAGTTTTGATGCAGAGATCGAGGCGCTGCAGCGGCACCACATCGAGCTCACCGCGTGGTGGTTCCCCGCGCCGATGAATGCGGAGTCGAAGGCCATCCTCGACTGCCTCGAACGCCACCGGCTGAGTCCGCAGCTCTGGGTGTCGATGTTCCCCGGGCCCGAGACCGATCCGGCAAAGCTCGATGCGGCAATGAACGAGGCCGTCAAAACCCTGGCGCCGATCTGCACTGCCGCACGCCGGTTGGGAAGCGAGGTGGCGTTGTACAATCACAACGGCTGGTTCGGCGAGCCGGTGAACCAGGTGGAGTTGATCCGCCGGTTGAAGGCGGCGGGCCACACCAACGTGGGCATCGTTTACAACTTTCATCACGCGCACGACCACATCGCGGACTTCCCCGAGATGTTGAAGCGCATGCAGCCGCACCTGATCGCGCTGAACCTCAACGGCATGGTCCCCAACGGCGACAAGAACGGGAAATTGATCCTGCCGCTGGGAACCGGGGATTCGGAACTGCCAATGATCCGTGCGGTCCGCAACAGCGGATGGAAGGGCCCCATCGGAATCCTCGGTCACGTGGATGAGGATGCGGAGGTAAAGTTGAAGAAGGAATTGGCGGGATTGGACCGGCTCCGTCCGCAATTCGATGCCAAGACTCCACCGACTTCCTCGAGTTCCACCGGACGCGCTGCGGGCGAGCCGCTGGTTTCGGGTCGTGAGCCCGGCGTTCAAGGTGAGGGAGATTGGGTGGACAATCGCTGGCAGCAGACGGACGTGGGTTCTTTCCTCGCCGGTGCATTGCCCTTCCCGGGGGGAACGATTTCCAAGGGAATGAGCATCCGGGTCGGTGACGGTGCGCTCGGAGGCATGGGCTACGACATGGCGTCGGGCAGCCTTCACGTGGCCTGGACCGGCGAGTTCCTGAAGCTCGATTCCGCCCGCTTCGGCTTGTTGCGGCCCCCGCAGCCCGCCGGAACGACGGTCCTTTCCTCCAAGCCCGGGCTCGGATGGGTCGGCGTGCCGGTGCGGTGGCTGGGATTCCATCGTCATGGGGAACGCGTGGTGCTGGAGACCGAGGTGGACGGAACCCGCGTGCTCGAATCGCCCTGGGCTGAACGGGTCGCGGGCGGCGTGGCCCTCACCCGCTCCCTGGAGATCGCACCGCATGCGAACGTCCTGATTTTCCGCGTTTCCGTGGCCGGATCGAGTGAGGTGACCTCGCATCGCAGCAACACCGCCGCTCCGGCGGCTTCCCGCTACTGGACCGCATGGACCAACGCCGGGGTGGTGCACGTGACCGCGCTGCGGGGAGCGCTTGGGGTTCTGGATGGAAGTGATTTCAACGATGGCAACCGCGTCGAGGCTCCTGCGTCGAAAACCGTGACCCAATGGCGCATCGTTCACTGGCAGGGCGCTCCGTCGGATCTCGCCGCGTTCCAAAAATGGGAAGAGGCGCCGCCGGCCGGTCCGAGCGTGGCGGAACTCGCCGAGCCCGGGCCCGCGCGATGGACGCCGGAGCTGACTACGCGTGGGGTTCGTGGATCGGACAACGATCTGCTCGCCGTCGATACGCTCACGCTGCCGTACGACAATCCGTGGCATGCGCTGATGTTCGGATCGGGCGTCGATTTCGGTCCGGACGGTGCGGTGTATTTGTCCACGATCCATGGCGATGTGTGGCGGGTGACCGGAGTGGACGATTCCCTCGCGTCGCTGCACTGGAAGCGGTTTGCCACCGGGTTGTATCAGCCGCTTGGATTGAAGGTGCGCGGCGGCGAGGTGTACGTGCTCGGGCGCGATCGCATCACGCGCCTGCGCGACCTCAACGGGGACGGCGAAGCGGATGCGTACGAGAGTTTCTACGATGGCATCTTCACCTCCACGGGCGGACACGACTACGTGACCTCGCTGGAAGTGGATTCGGCGGGCCGGTTTTATTATGTCGATCCCACCGGCGTGCATCGCGTCGCGGCGGACGGAAAGTCGCGCGAGGTGATTGCCACCGGCTTCCGAAATCCGAACGGCATGGGGGTGAACGCGGATGGATCGATCGTCACCGTGGCCCCGCAGCAGGGCACGTGGACTCCGTCGTCGGTGATCCACGAAGTGCGGCAGGGCGGCTACTACGGCTACGGCGGACCGCGGGTGAGCGCGGAGCGTCCGCTCGGGTATGATCCGGTGCTGTGCTGGATTCCGCACTCGGTGGACAACTCCAGCGGAGGCCAGGTGTGGCTTCCGGCGGGGCAGTGGGGTCCGCTCGGCGGGCATGCGCTGCATCTGTTGTGGGGACGCGCGACCCTGATGGCCGTGCTGCGCGACGAGGTGGGTGGGACGGCGCAGGGCGCGGTGATTCCGCTTCCGGTGAAGTTCCTCAGCGGACCGAACCGCGCGACATTTCATCCGCAGGACGGATCGCTCTTCATCGCGGGCAGCACCGGATGGCAGACCAGTGCGATCAAGGACGGGTGCCTGCAACGGGTTCGCTGGACCGGGAAACAGGCAGCGCTGCCGGTGGCCTGGCACGCGCATCAGAACGGCCTGAGCATTACCTTCAGTCAGCCGCTCAAAAAAGATA
Organism: Verrucomicrobiota bacterium; assembly: GCA_947454705.1. Lineage (GTDB taxonomy): Bacteria > Verrucomicrobiota > Verrucomicrobiia > Limisphaerales > UBA9464 > CAIVQB01. The sequence continues at coordinate 63,280 of CANGKZ010000026.1, read as the reverse complement.
CCGCCGAGGACGCGGGAAGCTACGCGGTGAAGGAGTGGAATTACCGGTATGCGGCGGCGTATGGATCGAAGGATTGGTCGGTGCAGAATCCCGACAAGGAAGGCCGCGACGAAGTGAAGGTGCGGGCGGCACGATTGGAGCCGGATGGTCGGACGGTGTTCCTGGATCTCGGCCGGGTCATGCCGGTGATGCAGATGGAAGTGAAGTGGAACCTCGACACCGCCGGGGGCCGCCCCATGCGAAGCCAGATGTGGATGACGGTGAACGAACCGGACAAACCGTTTGTGCCGAGCCGGTAGGAGGGGGTGAACCTCTGTCGTCCCTCCGGGACTCGGATCGCAAGCGCGTCGGTAGACCCAGGCCTGAAGGCCTGGGCTATTTTCGATAATCACTTCCCCACAACATCTTACAACATTGTTTCGTGATAATAGCCCAGGCCTTCAGGCCTGGGTTTCTCCGTTGTGACCTGTGCCCGAGTCCCGGAGGGGACGACAGAGATCGCGAGGGTGTGCGCCAGATACACGGTGACGTGCCCTGCAAAAACCCGGTTCAATGCGGGGTCTAATCTCCCCCCATTGCACATTTATCACAGCTGCTTGGTGCACTGCGTGTGGTGCACGCATCGACGTCAACCGTGGCTCATACCGGAGATTCGCCAGCGGCTTTGGCCCTACCTCGGGGGCGTTGCGCGAGCCCATGGGATGACGGCTCTCGCGGTGGGCGGTGTGGCTGATCACGTGCATGCGCTCCTCAGCCTTCCCTCCACTCAGTCCGTGTCCAAGGCGATGCAACTGCTCAAGGGCAACTCCTCGAAGTGGCTTCGCGAAACCTTTCCGCAACTCGAGCAATGCCGCTTTGGATGGCAGGAGGGATATGGTGCCTTCAGCCTCGGAGTTTCGGGCGTGGAGGCCACACGACGCTACATTGAGTCGCAGGAGGAACATCATCGCGTTCGCGATTTCGCCGAGGAACTTCGTCAATTCCTGGAGCGCCATTCGATGAAGCTCCATCCCGCGCCCGCGGACTAAGCTCCCCCAAAATCGGTCTCGGTCTTGGCGTTCGGACTCCTGCGGACTATGGTGGACGCCTGGTGTCTGAGCCGATCTCCATTCCGAATACACTGGCCGCCGTCCAGGATCACACACGGGTCTTTCAGGACCTGATCTACGTCTATCCGGTGATCTCCCGCCGGTCGCGCGGATTGTCCATCGGCATCAACCTCAATCCGGACAAGCGCTGCAATTTCGACTGCGTGTACTGCGAGGTGGATCGTCGCACGCCGGGCCGCGCCGAGACGGTGGACCTGACCCAGCTGCGCGATGAACTCGCGTGGCTCATTCGCTACGCCCTCGAGGGCGGGCTCGCCACCCAGCCCAAGTTCAACGAGGTGCCCGAGCTGACCCGCCTGGTGCGCGACATCGCCTTCAGCGGCGACGGCGAGCCGACCATGGTGCCCAATTTTGATGAATGCGTGCGCGTGGCCGTGGAGGTGAAGCGCGAGTTTCATCTGTCGGACACCAAGCTGGTGCTGATCAGCGATTCCGCCGGTCTCGACAAGGGATCGGTCAAACGCGGACTCGAACTGATGGACGCCAACGGCGGGGAGTTCTGGTGCAAGCTCGATGCCGGCACGGAGTCCTACTACAAGCGGGTCAATCGTTCCTACGTGAAGTTCGAACGCATCCTCGCCAACCTCCTGGAAACCGGTCGCGCGCGTCCGATCATCATCCAAACGTTGTTCCTCAAAATTGATGGAACCCCGATGCAGGCCGATGAACTGGCCGCGTACTGCGGTCGGCTGAAGGACCTCGTGGCGGGAGGCGCGCAGATCCGTGAAGTGCACGCGTACACCGTGGCGCGTCCGACCCCCGAGCCGTGGGCGACGAAGCTTACCACTGCGGAATTGGAGACGATCGCTTCGGAGGTCCGTCGGACCACGGGGTTGACCGTAAAGACCTTCGACTGACGGGCCCGTCATGGCGCGTTCCCCGGGCAAGCTTCCTTCTGAATCCACGCCGGAATCCCCGGCCTTCTGCCACCCGGCGGAGACGCTCGCGTTTTGGCGATCCGGAGTGCGCGAGGCACTCGATCGCGGCGCAACGACGCCGTTCTACCTCTTCGATCCGCAGCCCATGGCCGCGGTGATGGCCCGCATGGAGGCGCTGAATCTGGGGCGTCCCGCGGTGCACTGGTATTCCACCAAGACGCAGCCGCTGGCCGCGTCGCTCGACTGGTGGCGACGGCAGGGGCGTCCGGCCGAAGTGGTGAGCGAGCGCGAACTGCGTCTGGTGCGCGAGGTGGGATACGACGTGGAGAACACGTTGATCAACGGGCCGGCCAAGCACCGCTGGCTCCCCGCGCTGTCGCAGCCCTCGATGCGCGTTCACTTCGATTCGATCCACGAGCTCGATCAATTGATCCCGCTGGCGAAGAAGGACCGTTGGCGTGCGGGCCTGCGCATTTGCACCAGCGAGGAGTACGACGGTGAGGTGCCGGAGCTGCCCACGCAGTTTGGATTCACGCCGGATGAAGCGGTGTCGGCGGCCCGCCGATTGAAACGCGCGGGCATCGAGGTGGAATCGCTCCACTTTCATCTGCGCACGCAGGTGGGCTCGGCCGATTGCTACGCGCGCGCCCTCGCGGAGGTGGCCCAGGTGGCGTCGACGGCGCGGTTGTCTCCACGGTTTCTCGATGTCGGCGGTGGCTGGCCCGCGCAAGGCACGTTGAGCCGGGGCGGGAAGCGTCTCGATGCCGGTTTTGCTGCCGAGCCGTTTGCGCTGGTGGTGCGTCAGGCTTTGAAGCGATTTCCCACCGTGGAACAGGTATGGCTGGAGAATGGACGCCACGTGACCGCGGCCTCGGGTGTGCTCGTGGTGGCGGTGCAGGACGTGAAGGAACGGCGCGGACTGCGCCAATTGATCTGCGACGGCGGGCGGACGATGAACGCGCTGGTCTCCATTTGGGAACAGCACGCGCTGCATCCGCTGGAACGCCGCACGGGAGTGACGTGCCGCACGGCAGTGTACGGGCCCACGTGCATGGCGTTCGACCAGATGGTGCGTCGCCAGTTGCCGCGCTCGATTCGTATCGGCGACCGGCTGATCTGGTTTGAGGCCGGGGCGTATCACCTGCCGTGGGAGACGCGGTTTTCCCACGGTCTGGCCGAGATCTGGTGGCGCGAAGGCGACCGGATGGAACGCGTCCGCGCGGCCGACGCGCCCTGATCGGATCAAACCCGTCGGAACACGGCCACAAACGCGCCATCGGTCCCGTCAGTGACCGGATGGAGCTGGCGCGAGCCGAGGAGTTGGAATTCCGGATGCGCGGCTTCAAACGCGGTGGCCTGGTCGAGGTTTTCCTCCGGTTCCAGGCTGCACGTGGAGTACACCAGCGTTCCCCCGGGCTTTAGTGCGGGCGCCACCTGTTCCAAAATCGATCTCTGTTCCGCCACCAGGCGGGCGAGCTCGGACTCCCGAAGACGCCACCGCAGCTCGATGCGTCGACGCAGCACGCCGGTGTTGGAGCAGGGAGCATCGACGAGAATGCGGTCGAACGACGCCTCGGCGAGCGGAACCGAGACATCGGTGGGCTCCACGCATCGGACCCCGAGCCGGGTGCAGTTTTCGCGCAACCGGTCGAGTCGGTCACCAGACAGGTCGCGGGCCACGATGGTTCCCTGGTTCTCCATGGCCTGGGCGATGAGGGTCGTTTTTCCGCCCGGGGCGGCGCAGGCATCGAGGATCCGCTCCCCGGGTTGCGCGTCGAGTTCGTGCACCGAGAGAAGCGTGCTGGGGTCCTGAACGTAAAACCCGCCGCGCTGGAAACTCTTCAAGTCGGCCAGCGAGGGGTGGCTGCGCAGGGCGTAGGCGAGTCCGGGGGGGATCCAGGGATGGTCCACCGGTTCGGCCTCCACGCCTTCCTCGCGCCATTCCTCGACCACCCGGTCGGCATCGGGTGCAAGGAAGTTGATGCGGGCGAAGGTGGATGGGGGCGTGTTGTTCCACTCCAGGAGGCGCTGTACCGATTCTGGGTCATTTTGGCGCATCCAGCGTTCCACCAGCCAATGGGGGTGGGACCAGGCGGTGGCCGGGTCGGTGCGGCGGAGGGCGCGGAGTTCGTCGCGGAGGGCGGCCTGTTCGCGCAGATGGGAGCGGAGAACGGCGTTGATGAAACCGGTCCGGCGGAACAATCCGAGCTGTTTGGCGAGCTCCACGGTTTCGTTCACCGCGGCAAATCCAGGAATTCGGTCGAGAAAATGAATCTGGTACAAACCGAGCCGGAGAAGCAGCTGGACGGTGGGGTGCTGGGGGCGTCCGTCGGTCTTGCGGGCGATGAGCCAATCCAGCGTCATTCGCCAGCGAATGACCCCAAATACGAGTTCCCGGAGCAGTCGGCGATCCTCGGGTTTGAGGTTCTGAACCGAGGGTTCGGAGTCGAGTCGGGACTCCAGGAATTCGGACGACCCATCGGCTCCTGAAAGAAGGTGGGCGGCAATTTGTCTTGGTGCGGAAACCATTGGGGAGGCATACTGCCCGCCACTCACATCCGAGCGAGCATAATGGCGAGTATATGAAAGAGGAGATGGAGCAGATGGTAGCCGCTGGCAAAATTCAGCAGCGGCATGTGGCGCCTTTGGTGGCGCTGGTCGAGGCCGGTTACTGCCAGCATAAAAGCTGGGGGTTCGGTCGAATCAAAGCCGTGGACGGAGTGGCCGGACGCCTGGTGATTGATTTCATCACGAAGTCGGGCCACACGATGGATCTACAGTTCTCCGCGGAGAGCCTTCGGGCGATCCCGAAGGACCACATCCTCGCGCGCAAACACAGTGATCTGAAGGGGCTCCAGCAGATGGCCGCCCTGCACCACCTTGATATGGTCAAGCTGGTGCTTCAGAGCCTGGGCGGGCGCGCGACGGCGGATCAGATCCAGGCCGTGCTGGTTCCCGACGTCATCCAGTCTGACTGGAAGAAGTGGTGGGAAGCGGCGCGCAAGGAACTCAAGAAGGACGGCCATTTCCAGGTCCCCCTCAAGAAGACCGAGCCGATCATTTATCAGGCGCTCGAGCAATCGCTCGATTCGCGTCTGTCCGCCGAGTTCAAGGCGGCCAAGGGACTCAAGGCCCGCGTTGCGGTCGCCTCCGAGATCCTGAAGAGCCTGCCCGATCTCCAGGACAAAAACGTGGTCAACGACGCGATTGTGTCGTTGAACGCGGACATCACCAGCCACATCAACACGATGCAGTCGCTGGCGTTGGAAGGCATTTTCATCCGCGACGAACTGCGCGAGGCCGCCGGCCTTCCGCCGGTCGAGGGCGAGATCACCGCGACGGCGATCTGGACCCAGAACCCCCGTCTGCGCGAGCTGTTCGAAGCCATCCCGGCGGCCAAACACCGCCGTGTGCTGGAGTCCTTCAAGGCCTCGAGCGAGGAATGGGCCACCCACGTGGTTCAGTTGCTCAACAACGTTCCTGCGAAGCTGGCCGGCGAATGCGCCAAGCTGCTGCTGCAGGAAGGCCGCGAGGCGCTGCTCAAGGAAACCCTTGCCCGGCTCATCAGCCAGCACGGGGCCAGCAGCGAATTGCTCCTCTGGTTTGGCAAGGAACGCAGCGATTTCTTCGCCGACCTGCTCACGCCCGAGGTCTTCCGCGCCATGCTCACTGCGATGGAGCGGGACCAGTTCAACGAACGGAAGACCAACCGCCTCCGCGACTATGTGCTCGAGGATCAGCAGTTGATTCCCGACCTCATTGAATCGGCGGACATCGACGTCATTCGTGACATGACCCGCGCCCTCCAGCTGTCGCCGAGTTTCGACGACATGGACAAGCGCTCGCTGCTGGCGCGCATCGTCAAGCAGTACCCGGTGATCCAGAGCATGATCACCGGCGAAGCCACCCGGCAGGACAACACCTTCCTGGTGAGCTGGAGCAGCCTCGAACGGCGCAAGCTGGAGTACGAGGATCTCGTCCAGAAGCAGATTCCCGCCAACGTGAAGGACATCGCGCTCGCCCGCAGCTACGGCGATCTCCGCGAGAACCACGAATACAAGTCGGCGAAGGAAGCGCAGAAGGTGCTCAACCGTCGCAAGCACGAGCTCGAGCTCCAGATGAGCCGCGCCCGTGGAACCGACTTCACGAATCCCCGCACCGACGTCGTTGGACCCGCGACCCGCGTCGCGATCACCGACCTCGACAGCAAAAAGACCGAGACGTTCACCCTGGTGGGCGCCTGGGATGGTGATCCCGACAAGAGCCTGCTGAGCTATTTGACTCCGCTGGCCCAGTCGTTGGTCAACAAGCCCGCCGGCACCGAAGTCGAATTCACCAACGAAGGCGTCACGCGCCGTCTGCGGATTGATTCGATCGAGGCCGCGGTGATCCCGGCCTAAGGCCAGGAATCCCGATCTCAACGCTTAAAACGCAAAACGCCGGAGGCTGAAAACCTCCGGCGTTTTTGTTTTTTCCGACGGTGTAGATCCGATCAGATCAGATGGTCCGCGGACTCACCGCGTCCACGACCTGATCTCCTGCGGTGACATTGCCGAGGATGACCGCCGTGTCGCCGCGCTTGAGTACGCCTTCCTGCACGAGCTGTGCGAGGGCGGCATCGACCGTCTTCTCGGGCTGATCGTGGAAGAACGGCGTGACCCGGGGGTGAACGCCCCGGCAGATGGTCAACGCATCGGCCGCCGGCCAGCGATCGGTGAAGGCGAAGATCGGCGAATACTGCGGACGCAGCCATGACGCGTAGCGGGCCATGTGGCCGCGACGGGTGAACACGATCAACGCCGCGGCGCGCAGTTCATTCGCCAGCAGCACCGCACTCTTGGCCAGCTTCTGACGCGGCGAGGTGAGATCGGCCAGTTCATGATACCGCGCACCACCGCTGCGCTCGATTCGGCGGGTGATGGTGTCGAAGACTTCGAGGCACTGGAGCGGGTATTTTCCCACCGTGGTTTCGCCGCTGAGCATGATGGCATCGGCCTGCTCGAAGGCGGCGTTGGCCACGTCGGTGATCTCCGCGCGCGTGGGCATCGGATTCGTGATCATGCTCTCCAGCAAATGCGTGGCGACGATCACCGGCCGGCCCAGCTCCTGGCACTTCTTCACGATGCGCCGCTGGATGATGGGCAGTTCCTCGTACGGACATTCAATGCCGAGGTCCCCGCGGGCCACCATGACGGCGTCGGCCACCTTGGCAATGGCTTCGAAGTGATCGACGGCGAACTGATGCTCGATCTTGGCGATCAAGCGCGGCTGATGCGGTGACGGGGCGACGAGGGAGCGGAGTTGCTCCATGTCGGCCGGGTCGCGAACGAAGCTCAATGCGATGTAGTCCACCCCGACTTCGAGACCGAGCTCGATGTCCGCGCGGTCCTTGTCGGTGAGCGCCGGGAGCGACACCCGAACGCCGGGCAAATTGATGTGGCGGCGGCTGCCCATCGAGCCGTCGGTAAGGCATTCGCATTCCACCCGCGTGGAGGTCTTGGTGAGCACCTTCATGCGGATCTCGCCGTTGTCCACGATGATGGTCTTGCCCACCTCGACGTCGTCGGCAAAGCGGTCGTAGCCCACAGAGGTGGACAACGCCCCGGGCGGCACGGTGCCGCTGTCGTCGCGCGTGAGGAAAAAGAACCGGTCACCGACCTTGATGGGAATGCGGGCGGCCACGTCGCCGGTGCGGATCGCAGGGCCCTGCGTGTCGAGGAGGATGCCGATGGAAATCCCGCGGGCCTTGGCGTGTTCGCGGATGTCGCGAACCACGCGCCGAACCCAGTCGGCGGGGGCGTGCGACATGTTGAGTCGCGCGATGTTCATGCCCGCGTCGATCATCTTCCCGAGCATTTCCGGGGAGTCGGTGGCAGGTCCTAGTGTGGCGATGATTTTGGTGCTTCGCATGGAAAGGAGTAACCGATGTGCCTAACACGCCCAGTAACGCGCATGTCGGTGGAAAGGATTCAACACCGGGGGCGAGTTAGGCGGAGATCAGGGTTGCTTGGGGAGTTCGACCGCTGGGATCCAGAGATACACCGAAGTCCCGACGCCCGGGTTGGTGGTCAGGTGGAGGGCGCATCGGTTGGTGGTAACCAGCTCGCGAACGACGGAGAGACCCAAGCCGACGTCGCCCTGGCCCTGCTTGGTGGTCACGGGGTGGACGAACAGGTGGCGCCACAGGGCAGGGGAAATGCCGCGACCGGTGTCGCGAATTTCGACCACCAGATGTGAGGCGTCGGGTTCAAAGCTGTCGCGCAGGACCACGCATCCTTCATCGGGCCGGGATTCCGGCAGCGGAGTTCCTGGTTGGGAAACCCAGCTTTCCACGGTGATGGGCTGCAGGTCGGGCGTGGCTTCGAGGGCGTTGCGGCCGAGGTTGGAAAGGATGCGCAGGACGGCCACGGAATCGACTTCCAAGCGAACCGGCGTGGAGGGGGGACGGACCACCAGCGGGTGGCGTCGGCCGCCTTCGTGCGCGCGGAGCAGGCGGCGCAAGTCCTCGAACATCGGGGCGGCATCCACCGGGGATTGCGCCGAAGCCGAGCTCTGGGTGGGCCGCGGAGGCCGGGCAAGCTTGCGGCTCAGTTCTGCCTGGGTGAGCAGGTTTTCCAGCTGGCGTTGCCAGTCCTTGAGCTGCGGCTCGAGGGGCGTGGGGGTGCGGCCGAAATCGGCGTGGAGCGATTCGAGACCGCCGCTGATGGCGGTGAGCAGGTCCGACAACTCGCTCGTGACGCTCGCGAGCATGTGTCGCTCGTGAATCGCGGCATCGCCCTTCAGCGCGGCCTGGCGCAGCGCGGTCTCGCGTTTGCGTTCGAACCGGACCCAGTCGCGCCGGCGTGCCGCCTGCTGAACGGCGGTCCGGAGCAACTGCAACTCGAAGGGCTTGGGAAGAAAATCGTACACCCCAAGGCGCACCGCCTTGCGCGCCATCTCAAAGGTGTTCTGGCCGCTGAGGATGATGGTCTGGATCTCGGGATCGAGCGACTTGAGACGCTCGATGAACTCGATGCCGGACATGCCGGGCATGCGGAGATCGACCACTGCGACATCCACCGCACCGCGTTGGAGTCCGGAGAGCGCCTCGGGTCCGGTTCCGGCCAGGCGCACTTCGAACAGCGGATCAAAAATGAGGCGCAGGGCTTCGCGAAGCGGTTCGTCGTCGTCCACCACGAGCACCACGGGACGACGGTTTGACCGCCGCAGGGCGTCCGTGGATTCGTCCGCCAGAGCCGGCCGAACGCCGCTTCCGTCACCGACCCGGATGGTGTGCGAGTTCATGCGTTCGGATCAGGCGGTTGCCAGCAGGCGTTCCCACAGCCGTTCGTTGGTCATGACGCGGACGAGGAATTCCTCGCTGTCCACGGCGCTGGGGCTGGTGTCCGGCCGCAGGGGGAGCTCGATGTTGAAAACGAGTCCGCTTTCCGCGCCTGGTTCCACCGAAATGGTGCCGCCGTGGTGATGCACGATGAAGTAGCATCCCATGAGGTTGATCCCGAATTCGTCGCTGACCGCCCCGCGGCTGGCGAAGGGATCGAAAAGCGCCTTGAGGGATTCCTCGGGAAGCCCGGGGCCGTTGTCCTCGATGCGGAGGCGAAGGCGGTCGCCGGTAGGGGCGAGGCTCGCCTCGAAGCGGACGGTGGCGTTTTCCTGAAGGTTGGCCAGTTCGTCGCGCAGGATGAGTTCGAAGAGTTTCTGCGCCTTGGGCAGGTCCACGCGGAGCTTGGGTAGGTCGTCCGGGATCAGGTTGACCAGCTGGATGCGATTTTGCAGGAGCGGCGCGGAGAGCTGTTGCGTGGCTCCGGTGACCAGATCCCGCAGCGCCACTTCGGAGTCGAACACGAAGGGCTCCGGGCGGGCGTTTTCCGAAAGGTGATTCAGCAGGTCGACGAGGGTCTTCATCCGATCCTGCACCTTGGCGTGGAAGTCATGCCAGAAGGCCGGATTCTGAAGGCTGCCGAGATCGAGGCTCTCGCGATTGAGCATTTCGGGAGCGAGATCCACGAAGGTGCGGATGGCGGCCATCGAGTTGCGGACGTGCTGCCCGAGCCCCGCTGCGAGGACCCCGAGGCCGAGCACCCGGTCGGTGATCACCATCTTGTGCAGGGCGGAGAGCTTTTCCGCGAGCAACTGGTCGCGCTCCCGCTGGACGATGTAGAACTCCAGGCTGCGCTTCAGCGTGTGTTCGAGCACTTCGCCGTCGAACGGTTTGGTGATGTACTTGTAGATCGCTCCGCTGTTCACCGCGGAGATGGCGGCATCGAGATCGGAGAACGCGGTGGCGAGAATGCGGATGGTGCGTGGCCGAAACTTGCGAACGCGTTCCAGGAACTGCACGCCCTTGGTCCCGGGCATGCGCTGGTCCGACATGACCACGGCGATCTCGTCGGCGTGCTTCTCCAGCAGTTGGAACCCTTCATCCGCCGTGGGGGCGGTGAAAATGCGGAAGGTATCGCGATACGCCCGCTCAAAATTCTTGAGCGACAGCCCCTCGTCATCGACGTAGAGGATGCCGTATCGGCGGTAATCGTAGTGCGAATCCATTTCCTAGAGCCTTGGTGTGTCACACGCTGCGGGGGAATTCCAATGTAAATTCGCTCCATTCCCTGTGCGCACTTGTCACATGGATGCGCCCTTCCATTTCGGAAACCAGCCGGTGACAGATGCTGAGTCCCAACCCCGTGCCCTGACCCACTTCCTTGGTGGTGAAGAAGGGTTCGAAGATCTTGTCGTGGATGTCCTCCGGGATGCCCGGTCCGTTGTCGTGGATCACGACCCGGGTCATGGCGCCCTCGGCGGTACCGGTGATGCGGATCTCCGGGTTTGTTCCCTCCGGATACTGCTTCTCCTTGGTGGCATCGACGGCGTTCTCCAAAAGGTTGAGGAAAACTTGAACCAGCCGGTTCCGGTTGGCGCGCAGGGTGAGGCCTTCGGGGATGGATCGAACGATCTGGAGACGGTCTCCAATCTCGGCCGATAGGAACTGAAGCGCCGTCTCGATGGCGGCGGCGACCTCCACGTCGTCGATCCGCTCCTGGTCCGGATGGGTGAAGCCGCGCAGCTCCGAAATGATGACCGCGACGCGATTCAGGCCGTTCTCGATGTCGGCCAGGATGTCGGTGTAGTCCGCCTGATCGGCCTCGGGCATGCGACGCGCCATCTTCTTCAAGGTGAAGATGCCGGTCTTGGCGTAGTTCAGCGGGTTGTTGATCTCGTGGATGATGCCCGCGCTGAAGCGACCGAGGGAGGCGAGCTTCTCCGATTGCACGAGCTGCAATTCGGTGTCCTTCAATTCCTCCAGCGTGGATTCCAGGATCTGCTTTTGCCGCGCGAGGAGGCGCTGGAGCTTGTGGGATTCCACCAGGTTGCCGAGGCGCAGATGAAGCTCGGTGCCGGAAAACGGTTTGGTGAGGAAGTCGTTTGCCCCGACTTCCAGGCCCGCGAGCTTGGTCGCTTCGTCGGCCCGGGCGGTGAGGAGCACGATGGGAATGTGCCGCGTGGTGATGCGTTCGCGCAGCTCGCGACACACCTGGAGGCCGTCCTTCTCCGGCATCATCATGTCGCACAACACCGCCTCGGGCCGGTATTGCACGGCGCGATCAATTGCTTGTTGTCCATCGACGGCCTCGATGACGCGGAAATGCGGCGAGAGCTGCGTGCGGAGGAATTGCAGCATGTCGGGTTCGTCGTCCGCGATGAGCAGCGCGGGACGCGAATCGCCAATCGGGGCCTCCTCGCTTCGAACGGAATCGCGCAGCGACGCGAGCGCGGGGAACAGATCCGCACGGCGGTACAACTCCACCAGCCAGCGATCCTGCGGCTCGGCGTTGGGGTCGGCCTCAGTACCCTGCTTCGAAGGCTCGTTTTTGGCGGGTTCCGGCGCGGGGCTGGTGTCGGGGGTGATCCAGGGAAGCGACACCGTGAAGGTCGTGCCCTGGTTGACCACGCTTTCCACAGAGATGCTTCCGCCCTGCACTTCGACGAATTCCTTCACCAGCGCGAGGCCGATGCCTGCGCCCTGATGTTTGCGTCGTGCCGAGGTGTCCGCCTGCCAAAAGCGATCGAACACAAAGGGGATTTGCTCCGGCTGGATGCCCATGCCGGTGTCGACCACCTGAAGCAGCAGTCGATCGCCCTCGCGTCGCGCGCGGCATTCCACCGTACCGCCGGCGCCGGTGAATTTGATGGCGTTGATCAGCAGGTTGAGCAGGACCTTCTCGATTTTGTCGGGGTCCACCATCACCGGATCGTCGTGAATCGAAACCTCCGCGCGGAGATTGAGCCGACGGTCCTGGGCGAGCGACGCGGCCGACGAGACAATGCCGCGAACCAGGGAATCGATGTCCACGCGCTGGCGTCGAATGGCCATTCCGCCGGATTCCAATCGAACCAGATCGAGGAGGTCGTTGATCAGCTTGAGCAGCCGGAGGCCGTTCGACTGCATCCGGTGCAGCTCGGTGGTGAGTTCGTCGTGGGACACGGCCGCACCGCGGGCCAGCAGGGAATCGAGCGGGGCGAGCAGGAGCGTGAGCGGCGTGCGGAGCTCGTGGCTGATGTTGGCGAAGAAGCGGCTTTTGAGTTCGTCGAGTTCGCGGAGCTTCCGGTTGGATTCCTCGAGCAGGCGCTGGTTGCGATCGAGTTCAAATCGGAAGGTGAATTCGCGCTCGCGCAGCCGGTTGTACAGGCCGTTGCCCGCCACCACGATCACTGCGGTGAGGGCCAGGAAATAGAGGTTGTTCACCATCACCGAGGTGGTGAATTCACCCTTCGGCGTTCCCACGAAACAGGCGCCCGCGTACATCGCGAGGATGGATCCCACGATGGCGAGGGACTCCTGGATGGTCCAACGGGCCACCACGTTTACAGCGATCAACACCAGGTTGAGGCCCGCGTAGTAGCTGGAATGAACGCCCTTCTGAAACGCGATCATCACGGCAATCGACAGCGCGGGCAGGAGCGCGATCAGCAGGCCGATCCACTTCACGTGGCGTTTTCCCCAGTCGGTGTAGTGAAGCGCGAGGATGCCGCCGGTCAGCACCGAGCACAGCAACCGCAGGCCCAGAAACATGGGGGCCGACGGAGTGTCCACCATCACGTCGAGCACCCAGCCCACCGGCATGAGCACGATGACCAGCGCGCAGCCGAGCTTGCCGATGCGGAGCCGCTCCCGAAGGTCCTCCTTCTGGAACGCCGCCTGGAATTCCGCCGGATCCGGGGGATCAGGCGGCGGCGGGCTTCCGGACTTCAATGTAGATGTTGACGCCCGTGTCATCGGACTTGGTGACCACGTTGCCCTGCGGGGCTGAGAGGGGATGGAGCTGCAGCAGTTGCTTCGAGTCCCGGTAGATCAGGTGCCAGTCGAGAATGAACTCCATGCCGCACCGGGTGGGATTGCAAGGGTCAACGTTGGTGGCGATCAACAAACCGCCGGGTTCCAGCAGGTCGTAGAAAATGTTCATCAACCGCTGGCAGATGCGGTCCGACAGGTAGTCGAACAGCCCGGCGCAGTAGACGATTTCGTACCGTGTTTTCGGGGACGACGGACGCGATCCGTCCTTGAGCACCTGGTGCACCGATTTCTTCACGAACTGAATCGCGGTCCGGCGTCCGTGCTGCGCGCGCAGTTTCTCCAGCCGGGTCTGCGTGAACTCCAGCGTCTCGTCGTTGAAATCCATGAGCGTGAAATCCATGGAGTCGCAGATCGGATCGGTCTGGAGCATCTCCTGGATCTCGCCCGCGGGGCCGCATCCGAGATTGAGGATGCGAACCGAGCGTCCGGTGGCCGCCACGCGTCGCGCCTCGCCGGTGAGGGTTTCGACGAGGTAACGGATTCGGTTCCGGTGCGCGAGTGCCGGAGCGGAATTGAGGAAGTACAGGTTCACCGTCTTGGCGAACAGGGATCCTCCCTCCAGCGGATCGCGCAGGATCATGTTCACCATTTCGTAGTCGCCGGCGTATCCCAGCGGCTTCTGGTAGGTGCGGAAGGCGAACGGCGAGCACAGCACCAGCGGATGGAGCTGTCGCTTGATGTAGGTCCGGTGCATCGGCTGCAACTGCGGATCGATCGCGCCGGCGATGGATTCGAACCGCTGGAACAGTTCGTGAATGGTGGGCATCACGCCCAGTCCCAATTCCTCGAGCACATTGCGCTCGAGCTGACTCCGGTCCCCCGCGGGCGCGGAGCGAATCCCCAGCTCCACCTGTTCCATCCAGCGCCGCAGGTCGGCCAGGAGTGTCTGCATGTCCGCCACCACTACCTTGAACTCGGGGGTGACGAAGTGGATTTTCCGCCATTCCTGGAGGAATTCGGAAAACTCGGCGACCAGCTGCTCCCGGCTTCCGGCGGGCTGAAACAGGTCCACATCGAGCCACGCCTCTTCCAGCGTGGCCTCGACCATGAGCATGATCCCGGTGTTCACCAGGCTGCTCACCACGGCGCGTCCGCGGTACATCAGCCGGTCCTTCACCGTGATGCGGAACTCGCTCAGCACCTCCGACAACTGGACGATGCTGAACGGATTATAGACCTCAAAGACGACCGTGAAACGGGTCAGCCGCACCGGGGTGGCGCGGACCTCCGATCCCTGGCTGTTGCGACAGCTGATGATCGTCTCCCGCTCGCCGAGCAGGGGGGTTGGGAGCTTGTTGCTCATGCTCAAGACTTCCATCCGACGCCAGCGGTGGATCGTTCCGCGAGGGTTCAGAGACCACGGGCGATCCAATCCGCTGGACGGCGGCTAGAACTTCCATCCCACCGACAGCAGCAGCGCATGGCTCAGGAACCGATACCGCCCGTCCGCCGATTGGCCAAAGGCATTGATGCCGCTGCCGCTGACCGTTCGTTCGGGTCCGTACCCAAATTGGTACGCAAAATCGACCGAGAATCCGCCGTGTTTCCAGCCCGCACCGGCGCTGAGGAAATGGCGGTCGAGGTCGCCGACCAGCGGCGAGTAGTGATCATCGGGGAGCGAGTTCTCGTTGAAAATGTAACCCGCGCTCACGCTCCAGCCGTTGTCGAGGTACCGGGTGACGCCGAACTCGTAGTACATGCTCGAGCGCCAGTGGAGCTCCTGTCCGGCGGGAGGCAGCGGGGACTGCTGGATGGTCAGGGTTTTGACCCGGCTCCAGTCGGTCCAATCGATGTCGAATTCGAGATTCCACTTGGGCGAGGGACGGAACGAAATGCCCGCTGCGACGCTCTGGGGCATGACGAAGCGGGTGGAGGCATCGACGCGCGTGTTCAGTCCGGGCGCGGTCAATGTGCTGGAACCGGAGAAATCGAGCGTCGGCGCGCTCTTGTAGGTGAGGCCGAACTGCCATTCGGTCACCGGATTCCACATCACGCCAGCGTTGAAGCCGGGGTCCCATCCATTGCCCTTGAATCGGAACTCATCGCCCACGCCCGCCGCCGGGGTGAGGAAGCCCTGTCGAAGATCGACTTCGGCGAGGTTGAAGGTGGGGCCTGCGGAAATGGAGAGACCCGGTGCGACCTTCCACGCAGCGACAGGATGCAGGGTGATCATGGTCAGGCTGCCGCGGGTGCCGATGGTGCGGAACCCGGTGTCCTGCGGCCATTCGCTGCTCAGGCCCATGGGGGAATACACGCCCATGCCGTAGGAAAAGGCGCTGTCCTTTGGGGTCAGCGTGTAGAAGAGCTGCGGGATGGCGTGCAGATCCTTTTGATTCGCGTAGGTCTGCCCCGCCGGGGAGCGGTACCGGACATCGAGCGAAAGCCCGTAGATTCCGGCGCGGATTTGTTGTCCTTCGAGCTGGGTGATTCCGGCGGGATTGTAGAACACGGCCGAAGGATTATCGGCCGTGGCGACGAACGCTTCGCCGCGCGCGGTGGCCACGGCGTCCTGATCCGGCAGCCGGAATCCGGTCGCCTGGGCGGGAATCAAGCTGCTGACGCAGGCGGTGGCGGCAAGACCAAGCCATCGCGATGAGATTCGGTTCTGGTGCATGGGAGCGGGGATCTCGAGGTGTGTGTTGAGATTCAGGGGTGGTAAATCGTTGGGCTATCCCTTGGATGGGGTCTCCGCCTTGGCTGCGGCGCGGAACAGGTCATTGGCGCCGGTCCATTGAGGCACCCGTTCGGCAAAGCCCGACCACAACGCCATGCAGGCCAGCAGGGGGCGCATCGGGTAGCGATTGACGATGATTTCCGCGCGATCACGCGTGATGGCGCGGATCACCGCCGCCGCCACGCGATCCGGACTGCAGGCCGCGAGCAGCGGAGGAGCGGACCTCCCGGTGCGGGTCTTCATCCGGGAATAAATTCCAGCATCGACGAATCCTGGCGTGATCACCGAGGCGCTCACCCCGGTGCCGCGATACGTGTTGCGCAAGGAATAGGTAAACGCGCACAAGGCCGCCTTCGACGCCGCGTAGGGTTCTTGACAGGCGGGCCCTGCTTTTCCAGCAAGGGATGAGATGTTGACGATGTGTCCCAGTCCGCGTTGCACCATTTCGGGTAGCACGCCGCGCGTGAGCATCATCGGAGCTTCCAAATTCACGCTCATCACTTCGCGGATCTGCGTCACCGACAACTCGTGATAGGGGGCGGAGTATTCGACGCCGGCGTTGTTGACGAGAATGTCCACTCGGCCCAGACGCTCGCGTGCAGTTTGCAGGGTGAGGTTTCGACCCGACTCCTCCCGAAGATCTGCAACGAGGGAAGTGGCCTTCACGCCATGACGCCGAGCCACGGCGCATGCCTCGTCGAGGCCCACACCAGGATACGCGACCAAGAGCAGATCCATGCCGGCGGCTGCAAGCGCAGCGGTCAACGGGAGCCCGAGGCCGCCGTTGGCACCGGTCAGGACTGCGGAAAGTCCGGTGGTCTTGCTGATCATGAACGCAAACAGCGTGGGGAATTGCGGTGCATCGGAGAGGCAGAAGATGCGTATGGCATCCTGTTTCCTAGGACTCGCAATCACTGGATCCGCTGAAAGGTGAAACTAGGTCTCCTCCGAATCGATGCCGAGAAAAAACCGTGCGATCCACTCCTTCTGTTGCCGTGTCCCCTAGGGAACGGGAGATCAGATTTTCCCTTGCCTCATGGCTTCGGCTGAGCAACAGCTTATGGCTGAGATGCGTGGCATTCGTTCGCTCCAACGTCAGCGCGGCTTGGCCGTGCTCGGGAGCCTGTGCCTCGTGCTTCAGCTGGCGGTGTGGAGTCCGCTACTTCCCCTCGCCACCGCGCTGATTGCGTGGATGGATGGCGGCCACGCGATTCGATTCGTCGCCTCGGGCGATGAAACCCATGTCGAACTCCGGCATGAACGCGGCGCGGCGGGTCAGGAGATGGTCCATCAGCATACGCCCCTCGTTCGAAGCCTGATGTGCTTCTCCAAGCCGTCGAATTCGGGAGAGGCGGATCACGTTCTTACCTTTTCAACCATCGGATCCGTTTCCGAATCGCGTTCCCTTGTGCAACGAACGGTACGTTCCGATGCAGGTCTCCAAAAGGATCACGCCCGTGCAGCTCTCGCAGCGTTGAGTCTGCGGGAATCGATGCAGCTCCTGGCCGGAATTCATCCCGGCCGTTCGTTGGGACTTCCAGCACCGGTGTCGCTTCACGCCTCCACCCGCTCCCTCGCGGTGGAGCTTTCGGGCACCGTGGTGTTGACGATTTGAGGTGCGCCTCCCCGGGGCCCGCTTTCGGCCCTGCTTGCGGATCGATTCCTTGATCCGCGCTTCATTCCGATGCGGCTCCGCTCCCGGAGCCTTTGGCCTCTGCGGGTGCCGTCTCGGAATTCTTCCAGTTTACTGTCATTTCCAGATTTCGTTTTCACTCCGTTTTGATTGTCCGCACGCCATGAACTCAATCCCCGTGCCCCCGTTTTTTGCGCTGATTCTTGCTGTTTCCGTCGCCGTGATCCCGATCGGTTCGCGGGCTGCTGATTCCACCGCCCCGTCTCCGCATCCCGCCACTTCGCCCGAGGGGCTGGTGGCCGAGGTGCTCGCGAAGAATCCCGAGGTGCGCTTCTACGATGCGGAGATCACCGCCGCCCGCGCTTCGTTGAAACTCTCCACCCAACTCGCGCCCCCCGAACTCAATGGAAGTGTCGGACGCAAGCGCACGTCGGACCTTGCGGGAAACCTCGCCGGCGAAGGCACGGCGTGGAGTGCCGGGGTGTCGCAGACGATCGAATGGCCCGGACGGATCGGTCTGCGCAAGGCGATCGCGAATCATGATCTCAATCTCGCCGAGCTCGGACGCGCCCGATTTACCAATGCCCTCGCCGGCAGGGTGCGATCGCTCGCCTATGGCATCTCCGCCGCGGCCGAACGAAGCCGCGTGTCCACGGAGGTGGCCGAACGATTCCGCGCCCTCCGCGAAGTGTTGGTCCAGCGGGATCCCGCAGGCATTGCCCCGGCCCTCGAGATCCGCATTCTCGAAGCCACCGAACTCGGCCTGCGCCGCAAGGCCAACCAGGCCGACCTCGCCCTGCGCAACCTTCAGGCCGAATTGAATCCCCTGCGCGGACTTCCGGCAGATTCACCGGTCACCGTTACCTGGGTCGAACCTTCCCTTGGGCCGGTACCAAAATTGGAACACGTGCTGGCCTCGGCGCAGACCAACAATTTTGAGCTTCGGGTGCGGGCGATGGAATTGGAGCAGCAGGGCTTCCGGGTGCGGCTCACGCGCAACGAGCGTTGGCCCGCGTTCACGGTGGGGACGCATTACTCCGAGGAGCGATCGGATGCGCGGGATCAGTTGGTGGGAATCTCCATCAGCGTGCCGCTTCCGCTGTGGAAGAATACCAAGGCGCAGACCGAGCTCGCCGAGTCGCGTCGCCAGCAGGCGGCCACGGTTCTCGGATTGGCGCAGCGGGATTTGGAACGCCGGTTGACGGTCGCGGTGGGCGGCTATGAATCGCAGACCGCAGAACTCGCGCGCTGGCGTGCGGACTCGGTGGATCAATTCCGTTCGGCTGCGGATCTTGCCGATCGGCACTACCGGCTCGGCGCCGTTCCGGCCGCGACCTACGTGGAGTTGCAGAAGCAGTACACCGACGCCGTCGAGGCGCTGCTGGAAACGCGGCGTGAGGCGTTGGAATCGGCGCAGGAGATTGAACAACTCTCCGGAGTCCCGGTGCTGGGGGTTAAACCCGTCACCGTTCAAACCAACCCGAACTCCAACCCCTCCCCCCGATGATCGAGCGTCTTCTCGAATTTTCGCTTCGGCAGCGGACGGTAGTGCTCCTCGCGGCGGTGATGCTGCTCGGAGTGGGCATCTGGTCCGCGCGGGATCTGCCGATCGATGCTGTTCCCGACATCACGCAGCCGCAAGTGCAGGTGAACACCGAGGTGCCGTCGCTGGCGCCGGAGGAGGCCGAGCAGCTGGTCACGCGCATCCTGGAACAGGAGCTCGCGGGCCTGCCGGGTGTGTCGGAGATGCGATCGCTGACCAAATTTGGTCTCTCGCAGATCACGCTTCAGTTTGACGACTCGGCGGACATTTACCGTTGCCGCCAGTTGGTGACCGAGCGGATCCAGGCCGTGCGCGAGCGCCTGCCCGCGGGCACGGAGCCGCGTCTCGCTCCGATCACCACTGGCCTGGGCGAGATCTTCTACTACACGCTGGCCTGGCGTGCCGGGGCCGCGAACCGGCCGGCGTCGGAGGTGGACCAGCTGATGGAATTGTTCGAGGCGCAGGAGTACGTCGCGAAGCCGTTTCTCCGCGCGACTCCGGGTGTTGCCGAGGTCAACTCCACCGGCGGGCACGAGCGCCAGTACGTGATCCAGCCGGATCCGAAACGCCTGCACGAGGCGAACCTCACCGTGTCGGAGTTTGCCGACATCATTGGACGCAACGCGCTGAACTCGGGCGGCGGGATCATCAACCAGGCCGGACGCAAACTCATCGTCCGCGCGGTGAGCAAACCGCAGTCGGTTCAGGACCTGGAGAATCTTCCCGTGAAATACGCGGCCGGCGTGGAGCCGCTGCGGGTCCGGGATCTGGCCAAGGTGACGAGCGATTCCTCCCCGCGCACGGGCGCGGCGACGGAGAACGGAAAGGAAACCGTGCTCGGGACCGTGATGATGCTCTCCGGGCAGAACAGCCGCATCGTGGCACATCACGTCGGGCAGCGGATGAAACAGCTCCAGGACCGCCTGCCGCCAGGGATCGAAGTGCGCGTGCAGTACGACCGATCGGAATTGGTGGACCGCACCATCGGCACGGTGAAGAAAAACCTGTTCGAGGGCGCAGTGCTGGTGATTGCGGTGCTGCTCGGATTGCTAGGGAGCTGGCGCGCCGCGTTGATCGTGGCTGCGGCCATTCCACTGTCCTTCCTCTGCGCGCTCATCGGCATGACGCACTTTGGCGTGTCGGGAAACCTCATGAGCCTTGGCGCGGTGGACTTCGGACTGATCATCGATGGCGCGGTGGTGATCGTGGAAAACATCGTTCGCCAGCTTGCGCATCGACAGGCGCATCTCGGCCGCGTGCTCACCTCGGAGGAACGGTCCCGCGTGGTGTTGTCGGCGTCCCGACAGGTGGCGAGCCCGATGTTCTTTGGCGTGCTGATCATCACTGTGGTGTACCTGCCGATTCTCGCGCTCACCGGAATCGAGGGGAAGATGTTCCGACCCATGGCACTCACCGTGATGCTCGCCCTGGGCGCGGCGCTCGTGCTCGCGCTCACGCTCATGCCCGCGCTGTCCTCGATCTTTCTCGGCGGCTCGATCAGCGAGTCGGAGAACATCGTCATGCGGAAGTTGAAGTCGGTTTACGCGCATCTGCTGCAGGTGGGATTGTCGGCCCGCGCCGTGGTGGTCACCGCAGCCCTCGCGCTCTGTGTGGTGTCGGTCTGGGTGCTCACCCGGCTTGGGGCTGAGTTCGTGCCCAAACTGGATGAGGGATCGACCACCATGATGTTGTATCGTCCCGTCGGACAGAACATCGCCAGCTCGGTCGAGGATCAGCTCCGCGTTGAGGAGTGGGTTCGGAAGGAATTCCCGGAGATCTCGCACGTGTTCTCGCGCATTGGCACCGCCGAGGTGGCCACCGATCCGATGCCGCCCAACGAGGCGGATTTCTATGTGTCGTATCGCCCGCGCTCCGAATGGCGGCCCGTGAATGGCCGCATTCCGACCAAGACGGAACTCGCCCAGCAGATTGGCGCAGCGCTGCAAAAACAGATGACCAACACCACGGCGCTGGTGGCGCAGCCGATTGAGATGCGATTCAATGAAATGCTCGAGGGCATCCGCGCCGATCTGTCGGTGAAGGTGTTCGGCCCTGACTTCGACGTGCTGGAATCGGTGGCGTCGAAGATCAAGACGGAGCTGGAGACCCTTCCCGGGGCAGGGGAGGTCGAATTCGAAACCGAGGGTCGCTCGCCGATTCTCACCATCACGGCGCGGCAGGATGTTCTCGCGCGACGCAATATTCCCTCCGGCTCGGTGAATGCGGCGATCGCATCGGCCCTGGCGGGTCAGACGGTGGGCACGTTGTCGCACGACGGACATGTGCACGACGTCGTGGTTCGCCTCCGCGGTGAGCTGCGCGATCAGTTGGATCAAATTCGGGCGCT
Organism: Verrucomicrobiota bacterium; assembly: GCA_947454705.1. Lineage (GTDB taxonomy): Bacteria > Verrucomicrobiota > Verrucomicrobiia > Limisphaerales > UBA9464 > CAIVQB01. The sequence goes on along the minus strand of CANGKZ010000026.1, from coordinate 41,743 downwards.
GGATGTCCGCGTGGGCGAGGTGGGATTGATGCGCCTCGGGGATCTTGCCGAGGTGAAGGTGATCGATGCCGTGGAGCCGATCCGGCGCGATGATGGCCGACGCCGGGCCGCGCTGATGATCAACTTGAACACCGGCGATGTGGAGGGCTGGGTGCGGAAGGCGCAGGAGCTGGTGAAATCCAAGGTGCCGCTGCCCGATGGCTACACGGTGGAGTTCGGCGGACAATTCGAGCGACTCCAGGAGGCGCGGGCCCGGTTGATGATCGTAGTTCCGGCGGCGTTGGTGCTGATCTTCGCCCTGGTGTTCCTCGCGTTCGGCAGCGTGCGTCAGGCCCTCGTGGTGTATTCGGGAATCCCGCTGGCGCTGACCGGTGGCATCCTCGCGCTGGGGATTCGCGGCATGCCGTTCAGCATTACGGCGGCGGTGGGATTCATCGCCCTCAGCGGCGTGGCGGTGCTCAACGGCGTGGTGCTGGTGAGCTATTTCAACGATCTCCGCGAGGAGGGACGCGAACTCCTCGACGCCGTTCTCGAAGGAGCGTTGACGCGATTGCGTCCGGTGTTGATGACCGCGCTGGTAGCATCGCTCGGGTTTGTCCCGATGGCGCTCGCGACCGGTGCGGGTGCCGAGGTGCAGCGTCCGCTGGCCACGGTGGTGATCGGCGGAATTCTGAGCTCCACCCTGCTCACCCTGCTGGTGTTGCCGGTGCTGTATGCATGGGCGGAATCGCGATCGCGTCAGCAGACGCTTGCGCCTGCTGGAAACGAGGAGTGAAGTGGGGCGGTCGGTTCGAAGGAACTTCATGCCGTATTCGCATCCGCAATCCATGGACAAAGCCCGGGCATTCCGGCTTGTCCGGCATCTCCTGCCCGGCGCAGCGGCCCTTGCGGCGCTCGCCGGGTATGTGAATTCCGTGGCGCTCGGATTCTTTCACACGCCGGTCAGCCACATGACCGGGGCAGTCTCGCACCTGGCCCTCGACCTGGCCAACGGGCACGTGGCCGATGCCACCGCGTCGCTCAGCATTGTGCTCGGATTCCTCGCGGGTGCGGTGTCCGCGGGGGTGTTTGTGGGCGCGCTCAAGTTGAGTCCCAACCGCATGTACGGGCTGGTCATGATGTTTGAGGGCGCACTGCTCGGAGCGTCCACGTTGATGCTGATGAACCGACATCGATTCGGCCTCCCCGCCGTGGCCATGGCCTGCGGATTGCAGAATGCCATGACCAGCAGTTATTGCGGTCTGATGATTCGAACCACGCATGTCACCGGGACCATGACCGACATCGGGGTGATGCTGGGGCATTGGATCCGGCACCGGCGGATCGAGCGATGGAAGCTCGGATTCCTGACCACGGTGATTCTGTCGTTCGGTGCTGGAGGGTGGCTTGGGGCGATGGGCGATGCGCGGTTTGGTCCGCAATGCCTCGGAGTGGCGGCCGTGGGCTGCGGCGTTGCGGGGGCGGTGTTTTGGTGGGTGACGCGGAATGGGTTTGCGGACCCGACGGTTTCGGATGCTTCGGCACCGCCGCGGACCAGCACCTTTCCAACTCAGTGAGGTCGCGGACTTGCTCCGGTCCCCGGGCTGGCGTTTCATGGCGTCCTTCGCCATGCGCTTCACCCAATTCCTTCCGCTTCCCCTCCTTCTCAGCGGCTGCCTGGCCACCGCCTATGCCGATGGCCCGGCTGACAATCGATCGGACCAGGTGCGTCGAGTCCCGCCCCCGGGGGTTGCGGTGCCCGATTCGACGCGTGCGGAGTTGAGCGCAGAAGTGGCGCGGCTGGGTGCGGATCTGGAAGCGTTGAAGACAGATCTCGCCAAGAAGCCCGCGTTGCTGGCGCGGTTGCCGGACGTTCAGATCTATCACAAGGCCGTGGATTGGGCGTTGCGGTACGATGAATTCTTCCGCACCAACGAACTCGATTCCGCCCGGCTCCAGTTGAAAGTTGCGGCCGAACGCGTGGCCGCCCTCCGCGCGGGCAGCGCGCCCTGGACGGCGCAGACCGGCCTGGTGGTTCGCGGGTACAAGTCGCGCATTGATGACTCCGTGCAGCCCTACGGTCTCGTCGTGCCGGCCTCCTGGTCCACCAACGCATCGCATCCGTTCCGCATCGATTTCTGGTTCCACGGTCGCGGCGAGCAGCTGAGCGAGCTGTCGTTCATCAACGATCGTTCCCGCAACCCCGGCGAATTCACCCCGGCCAACGCGTTCGTGCTGCATTTGTACGGCCGTTACTGCAACGGCTCCCGCTTCGCCGGTGAGACGGATTTTTGGGAAGCGCTGGAAGACGTCCGGAAGCACTATCCCATCGATGACTCGCGAATGATTGTTCGCGGATTCTCCCTGGGCGGCGCCTCGGCGTGGCACATCGCCACGCACTTCGCGAGTCAGTGGGCGGCGGCGGCACCGGGCGCGGGGTTCAGTGAAACGGCGGATTTCCTCAAGGTGTTCCAGAACGAGGAGCTCAAGCCGGCCGATTGGGAGCAGCGTTTGTGGCGTCTCTACGATTCCACGGCCAATGCGCTCAATGTGGCGATGGTCCCCTTGGTGGCGTACAGCGGGGCGGACGATCGACAGAAGCAGGCGGCGGACATCATGGCCAAGGCGCTGGAGGCCGAGGGCATGGAGTTGACCCACATCATCGGACCCAAGACCGGCCACAGCTACGAGAAGAACGCCAAGGCGGAGATCAACCGCCGTCTCGATCTGCTCGCGGCGCGGGGACGCGATCCGCTTCCCCGCACGGTTCGCATGGTCACCCACAGCCTGCGCTACAACACCCAGGCCTGGGTGAGCGTGGAAGGCATGGGTCAGCACTGGGAACCGGCGCGCGTCGAAGCCCGGTTGAGCGTGGATGACAACGAAATCTCGGTCACCGCCACCAATGTCACCGCGCTCCGGTTTTCCATTCCCTCGGGCCTCAGTCCCTTTGAACCGAATGTGCCGGTGACGGTTTCCATCAACGGCGACAAGGTGACCACCAAGGCGCCTGGCACCGACCGTTCTTGGACGGCTTCGCTCGTGCTGCGCGGACCTGCGTGGCGGTTTGAGCCGTTGCCGACCGACGATCTGCGCAAGCGTCATGGGCTTCAGGGGCCGATCGATGACGCCTTCATGGATTCCTTCCTGATGGTGCTCCCGAGCGGGGAACCGATGAATGCCGACACCGGGGCGTGGGTGAAAAAGGAATCGGAACACGCGCTGGAGCACTGGCGTCGTCACTACCGCGGCGATGCCCGCAAGAAGGCCGATTCCGAGGTCACGGATGCGGACATTGCCGCCCACAATCTCGTGCTCTGGGGCGATCCCTCGAGCAACCGACTGCTGGCAAAGATCGCCGACAAACTGCCGATCCGCTGGACCGCCGCCGGAATCCAGGTGGGAGCCAAGACCTACACCTCGGCGAATCACGTGCCGGTGCTGATCTTCCCGAATCCTCTGAATCCCTCACGCTACGTGGTGTTGAACAGCGGATTTACCTTCCGCGAATACGACTATCTGAACAACGCGCGTCAGACCCCGAAGCTGCCGGACTGGGCGATCATCGACACCTCGAAGTCCGTTACTCCACGCACCCCGGGTGGGATTGAATCGGCCGGGTTCTTTGGCGAACGGTGGGAATTGAAGTGATTCCCCAGGGCCGTTAGCGCGCTGGTTGGGGTCCTGAGAAAGTCCGGGCGACGTCCTTCACCAGCCCTCCCGAATTCAGCGGGAGGGCTTCCTGCCGTTCCCGCGCTGCGTTGTGCTGGCAGGGCGACGCCGCTGCGCCGGCCATCTCCAGTCCAAGCCGTTCCAACAGGGCGTACCTTTTTCGGTACATCGAACGCTTGTTCGGCGCGAGTTCCTCGATGCAACGGACGGTGGGGTGGTTGGGCAGGGTGAAGTTGCCGTCCGGGTCCTTGCGTCCCTGCGACTCGGTCCAAAAGGTGTCGTAGCTGGAGTTGATTTCGCGCCGCTTGCGGAAGTGGCGGTAGATGTGTTCATCGTCCCCAACGGCGCGCAGGGAGGCGATGCCCCAGCATTGGGCGAGGCGTTGAATGGCGAAGACGAGCAGCGCCTTCGGTCGAAGCCCGTGCAAGGCGCGGGTGAGTGCCACGATGTCTTCACGATCATTGGCGCCCTTTCGTCCCTGCAGTCCGCCGATGAAGATCTCCCGGGAATTGGCGGGGCAATCCCAGTGGGTGATCGTGAAGGAGAGGGTGAAGATGGCCGTGCCCTGGTTTTGATCCCACAGCACCACCATCAGGTCGCCTTCCTTCTCGAATTGGTCGTCGTAAACGAGTCGCAGCGAATACCGGCCTGCGGGCTCCACCGGAAGTTCTGTGAGTGGGAGGCCGCCGGGTTTGAAGACGAGATCCCGCTCCGGAGTGCGCAGGACATCGACGAGAAAATGGTAATGCTCGGTGAGCGTGGCGAGTCGATCTCGGATCGTGGTGCGTCGATGCAGATACGGCCGCTGAAGCTTGCTGTGAAGACGGGGGTGCGCCGTGGCGATTCCACGAAGCGCGGGGGATCCCAGCATGCGAAACCACGTTCCGGTCGCCCCCGGTGAGAGGAGCCCGCGAACGCAGTATTTCAGGCGGGCCGCCGCATCCGACCACGTGGGGTCCGGATGAACACGGCCAGCCGTACGACCCAAAGTCGTCAGGAGCATTGGCACTAGATTAAGTGATCTGGAAGGGAGACGCTCGATTCCGGATCGTTGTGGGAGTCCTTGTTCAATGCATGTGGGGAATGCACCTACAAAAACCGACGCAAGGACGCCCACTAAGTTGTGGTTGACTCTCCGTGTCTAAAGGCAGTTTTTGCGAATCACAACAACGGAAATGCGGTTGTTTTCGCCGAGAGGGGATTCCCCTTGCGGGGGGGCGAGGGTCTCGCGAGGTTTTCGCGGATCCCGAGGGCCGGCTGATATTGGATCGGTTGCCCGTCGAACTTCCCTGAAATGAGCCTGCGTTGGTTTGTAGCCCATACCCGTCCTCGGTGCGAAAAGAAGGTCGTCGACTTCTGCAAGGAGTTCGGTTGGATCCATTTTTTGCCGCTCTACCGCAGCGTTAGATCCTATCCGTCCAAGAAGGTGGTGTTTCAAAAGCCGCTGTTTCAGGGGTATGTGTTCCTTCAGCTTGCGGAGGATTCCTTGGTGTCCATCCGTCAGAACCGCCACGTGGCGAAGCTCTTGGAACCGGCGGACCAGGCGGAGTTCGCGGCTCAGTTGAATGACATCCGTCTGGCGGTGGAGTCGGAGCGGGAGGTTCGCCTGGCCCCGAACATCACGGAAGGACAAAGGGTACAGATCCGGAGCGGTCCCTTGCGAGGACTCGAGGCGGTGGTGTGCCGGCGTCAGGGCATCACCGAAGTCATTCTCCGACTGGATTTCATCGGACAGGCGGCTGCCGTGAAGGTGGAGGCTGACGAGTTGGAGCCGGTTTAATGGGGGGGCCAGGCTGCCGGCCGCTTGACACCCTTCCGGTGCCGCCGTCTATTCGGACTCTCGATCGGCCCCTCAAATTTGGCTGTTTCCCGAATCTCACGAGCACTGCATTCTATACGGGCTTTCTGACTCAGACCATCATGTCGTCCACCTCCCAAACTGCGTCTGCTCCCGGAGCTTCCCGGAGCGATTACGTGCTGCTGGCCGCGTTGGTTCCCGTGATCGGGTGGTGGACTCTCGATCTTTCATACATGTGGAGGTCGCTGGTGGACTACCAGTTCGGCTGGATCGTCCTGATGCTTGCCGGCTACCTGATCATGGAGCGCTGGCCAACGATTCCAAAGGAGGACCAGCCGGTTTCCCTGGTTCGTGGGCTTGCGCTGGTTCTGCTTGGGTTTCCCCTGGTCTTGCTGGCGGAGCTTTACCGGATCGGCATGTCGCGGACTCCCACGTCGTCCATGGTGTTGAGCGTGGGCTCCGCCCTCTTTGTGGCGGCGTTGATTCTCACGCTTCGCGGGCCCAAAACCCTTCGGCATTTTATCTTTCCGCTGCTTTTCTTTTTCGTGGCGGTGCCCATTCCCAAGATTCTTTGGAATCCGATCGTGTTCTCGCTCCAAACCTTTGTCGCCGCTTTGAACGTGGAGACGCTGCGTTTGATTGGGATTCCGGCCGAACAGACGGGGCACGTCATCCAGCTTCCGAACACCAAGGTCGGAGTGAACGAGGCGTGCAGCGGGGTGCGGAGCCTTCAATCCAGCATCATGGCCGCATTGTTCGTCGGGGATTTGATGCTCCGTCGCAACGGATGGCGTGTGACTCTGGTGGTCGGGGGGATTTTGCTGGCGATCCTGGGTAATCTTTGTCGGTCGCTGTTCCTGTCGATGGCCGCCTACCGCGGCGGTGAGGCCGGCCTTCAAGCAGTGCATGACGCCGCCGGTTGGAGCGTGCTTGGATTCACGGCCGTTGGCGTAATTGTCCTGGTTCAAATCCTGATCCGGTTGGAGCGACGGGCGATTGAGTTGGCCGAGGAAAGTGCGGAGGCCTGAGCGTGAGCTCCGGATCGTTTGGTCTCCATCCCTAGCGTCTATGTCTTCCACCACCACCTCCTCCAATCGCCTGCTTCTTCGGGCGGTGATTCTGGCCGGCTTGTTCCTGGGTGCCGTCGGAAGCGCCTGGGCCTGGTACAATGTGAATCCGAAGCGGTTCGATACCGCCTATGAATTCACGCCGCGAACCCAGGTTCCGGGCCTCGAGTACGAGGCCTTCGCAGTGGACGCCACCACCCGGGAAACCTTGGCAACCACCAATCTTTTCAACGGAGTGTTCAAATCGAAGGGTGAACCCAAGTTCGTTGCTTTTCTCGCGACCTGGAATGCTGCGGATTCCAAGCAGATGGGTGTGGTGGCGCATACTCCGGATATCTGCTGGGTCGGCGCCGGCTGGGTTCCAGTGAGTTTGGGTCAGCCGCGGTCCACCAACATCCTGGTCAACGGGGTCTCAATCCCATTTGAAGTCCGGGCATTTCGCGCCGGGGATCATCCCCGGGTGGAGCTGACGGTTTGGTGCACCTTGGTTAGCGGTCAGGTGTTTGATGAGGGAAACCGTTTTGAGCCCCCTGCACCCTCCACTGAACGGGCCGGAGCCAACGACGCGCTTCTGAACCAGGCTGCCAATTCCCGCACGCGCTCCGGTGGCCAGTTCATCCGGGTGGTCCGTGAACGGATCGCCGGAGACGGCAGCAAGCAGTTCGTTCGGTTTTCGACCGGTGTGGAAGGGGATTGGCATAAATCCCTCGAAGAACTCCAGAAGTTCGCCGGAAATTGGTTGAGTCTCAACGTCACCCATCCGGGGGGCGCGACTTCCGCGAAGACGCCCTAATCCGGAATGCCCTTTTGAGTCGTTTCGAATGAATCCAGAATCGATCGTGTACGTGGCGGGCCATCGTGGTCTCGCCGGGAGTGCCATCACGCGCGAACTCCGGCGCCAGGGTTTCCAACGGGTCGTCACCCGCACCCGGGCCGAGACGGACCTCCTCGATCCCGAGGCGGTGCGACGCCTCTTTGCCGAGGAAAAGCCCGAGTATGTGTTCGTGGCTGCGGCGAAGGTCGGCGGCATCGCGGCCAACAATTCCCAGCCTGCGACCTTCCTCTGGGAGAATCTCCAGATTCAGAACAACTTGATCCACAGCGCATGGAAGGCCGGGGTCCGAAAGCTCCTCTTCCTGGGCAGTTCGTGCATCTACCCCCGAATGGCTCCCCAGCCAATTCGGGAGGATGCGCTGCTGACCGGTCCGCTTGAGCCGACCAACGAGGCGTACGCCATCGCCAAAATCGCTGGCATCAAGCTCTGTCAGGGGCTGAGGAAACAGCACGGGTGTGACTTCATCAGCGCCATGCCCACCAATCTGTACGGGCCGGGCGACAACTACGATCTGGAGACCTCGCACGTGTTGCCGGCGATGATTCACCGGTTCCATCTTGCCCGTGTTCGAGGCGACAAAACCGTGACCTGCTGGGGCACCGGCAGCCCGTTGCGGGAGTTCCTTTACAGCGACGATCTTGCCCGGGCGCTCGTGTTCCTGATGAAGCACTACAGCGAGGCTTCCCATATCAACGTGGGATCGAGCATCGAGATCCCCATCCGCGACCTGGCCCGTCAGGTCGCGGATGCGGTCGGGTTTAAGGGGGAAATCGTGTGGGATTCTTCCCGACCCGATGGAACTCCGCGCAAACTGATGGATAACTCCCGGCTTTTGTCGATGGGATGGAAGCCGGAAATTGACCTTCCCACCGGATTACGGCTTGCTTACGCCGATTTTCAGCGCCTGCACCCAGGTTGAGATCGCATTTACCAAACATGACCCGCAAAAAAGCACTTATCACAGGAGTTACCGGTCAAGACGGCTCCTACCTTGCTGAACTCCTGCTCGCGAAGGGTTACGAGGTCCATGGCATTATTCGCCGCGCTTCAACCTTCAATACTAGCCGCATCGACGAAGTTCGCAAGCCAGTGGTTAACGGCAACCTGAAGGATCCGGCGAACCAGCTTTTCCTCCATTACGGTGACCTTGCGGACGCCAGCAATCTCGCCCGCCTGATCAGCCGGATTGAGCCCGAAGAGGTTTACAACCTTGCCGCCCAGAGCCATGTGCGCGTGAGCTTTGATATCCCGGAGTACACGACCGACATCACAGCGACTGGGACGGTTCGCCTGTTGGAGGCGATTCGCGAAGTGGGCATCAAACCCCGGTTCTACCAGGCCTCCTCCAGCGAAATGTACGGACTGGTCCAGGAAGTGCCGCAGAAGGAAACCACGCCGTTCTATCCGCGCAGTCCGTACGGATGCGCCAAGGTGTATTCGTACTGGGTCACGGTGAATTACCGCGAATCCTATGGAATGCACGCCAGCAACGGCATTCTTTTCAATCACGAGTCTCCCCGCCGCGGTGAGACCTTTGTCACCCGCAAAATCACTCGCGCCGTGGCCTTCATCAAGGCGGGCCTGCAGGACAAGCTGTTCCTCGGCAACCTCGATGCCCGCCGTGACTGGGGGTACGCGAAGGAGTACGTCGAAGCCATGTGGCTCATGCTCCAGCAGCCCGAGCCGGACGACTACGTGGTGGCCACCAACGAGACCCACACCATTCGGGAGTGTCTCGAAGTCGCCTTCGGCCGTGTGGGATTGGACTGGAACAAGTACGTCGAGATCGATCCCCGCTATTACCGCCCCGCCGAAGTCGAGTTGCTCATTGGCGATTATTCCAAGGCGAAGAAGAAGCTCGGCTGGGAGCCGAAGACCAAGTTCAAGGAACTGATCGAGTTGATGGTCGATTCGGACGTGAAGCTGCTCTCCGATCAGCTCGCCGGCCGTATTAATCGTCAGGGCTAGGCCCGGCGATTTTTCTGCGCCTCATGCCGACCGCGCTCATTACCGGAATTACAGGTCAGGACGGCTCGTATCTGGCCGAATTCCTTCTGGAGCGCGGCTACACCGTGCATGGTTTGGTTCGCCGAACCAGCACGCTGGAGCGTTCCCGTTTGCGGCATCTGTACGCCAATCCCGAGATCTACGGGAAGACCCTGCACCTGCACTACGGTGATCTCGAGCAACCGATCACCTTCTGGCGAATTCTCCAGAAGGTGAATCCGGATGAGTTGTATCACCTTGCGGGGCAAAGCCATGTCGGACTGAGCTTCGACATGGCGGAAACCACCACCGACAGCGTGGCCATGGGTACGCTTCGGATCCTTGAGATCATTCGAGAACACGGGGCTCCGATCCGGATGTTCCATGCCACGTCGAGTGAGATTTTTGGCCGGCCCTCGGCCAGCCCGCAGGATGAGTTGACGCCGGTCAACCCGGTCAACCCGTACGGGGCGGCCAAGGCCTTTGCGACCCAGATGGTGCGGATCTACCGCGAGAAGTTCGGCCTCTATCTTGCGAACGGGATCCTCTACAACCACGAATCCCCGCGACGCGGTGAGAATTTTGTCACGCGGAAGATTTGTCGGACGGCTGCCGCCATCAAACTCGGCAAGGCGACCGAGCTCAAGTTGGGGGACACCTCAGCCCAGCGCGACTGGGGCGATGCCCGGGATTACGTCCGGGGCATGTGGATGATTCTTCAGCAGCCGATTGCTGAGGATTTTGTCCTGGCCACGGGAGTTTTGCATTCGGTTCAGGATGTCCTTGAAGTGGCTTTTGCGGAGGTTGGACTCGACTGGCGAAACCACGTCCGTCGGGACGAACGCCTCGTTCGGGCCCCGGAATCCGCCACCCTCGTGGGAAATCCAGCCAAGGCGAACAGCATCGGATGGAAGCCTTCGACCCAATTTCCCGAGTTGATTCGTTGGATGGTCGCATCGGAACTCGACGCCCTGTCCCGCGGTATCCGCGTTGACGAACCCAACTGAAGCGTCCCAGAAGCATGAGTTTGAACCCCCGTGTAGCAGTAACCGGTGCCGCCGGCTTTATCGGCGGCCGCCTCTTGGAGGCCTTTTCCAAGGGAGCCACCCCTGGAAGCGTCCTGGCCGTGGATCATCCGCTCCGGCCGGGAAGACCGGCGCCGCAGGAGCTCGTTCCTGGAACGCCCTTCCTCGATCACGAGGCGTTTTTGAACCAGTTGGAATCCGGAGAGATTCAGCCCGAGGTGATCCTTCACATGGGAGCCTGCAGCTCGACCACCGAGACCAGCTGGCCCTACCTCGAGGAGAACAATCTCAATTATTCCCGCCGGCTCTGGATCTGGTGCGCGAAGCACCAGCGCCGGCTGATCTACGCGTCGAGCGCCGCCACCTATGGCGATGGAGAAGCGGGATTTGATGACGAGGGGGACCTCGCCCGGCTTCAACCATTGAACCTTTACGGTCGTTCCAAACACGACTTTGACCTTTGGGTCGAGGCGCAGATCCGGGCCGGTGCCGCGGTGCCGCTCCAGTCGGTCGGGTTGAAGTTCTTCAACGTCTTTGGATTCGGAGAAGGCCACAAGGGTCGCATGGCCTCCATGGTCTTCCACGGCTATCACCAGGTGCTGCAATCCGGTCTCGTCAAACTCTTCCAGTCCCACAAGGAGGGTTACTCGGACGGTGGACAGCTGCGCGATTTCATCTCTGTCGAAGATGTGGTGAGCGTGATCCAAGCCCTGGAACGCCGTCCCCAGGTATCGGGTCTGTTCAACCTCGGCACCGGTCGCGCGGAATCCTTCAAGGCGTTGATCGAAGCCGTCTTTGCAGCCCTCGGCAGGGAACCGCGAATCGAATACATTCCGATGCCTGAAGATCTTCGCGGGCGCTACCAGTACTTCACGCAGGCCACCATGCGGAAATTGGCGGCGGCGGGAATTGAGTACCGGCCCACGCCCCTGGCTGAGGCGGTTCGCCACTACGTCGCGCGCCTGGAGGCCGTTGCCGGGCGTTGATGCCCGGCAGATCCTCCGACATGGCCGGCATGCTTCAACGGGGTTTGCGCACCGCAGGTGCCTGGGCCAACGTTCCCCTCTACCACGCCCAGTTTCCCAAACGTCGGAATGCCGATCGCCCGCTGCGTCGGGTGGGTATTTTCAAGGCCGATGGATTGGGCGATTTCATTCTCGCCGTTGGGGCGATTCACGAGATTGTCCGCCGCCACGGGGCTGAAAACTGCATCCTGATCACCTCACCGATCGCCCGGGAATTTGCGCGCTTCGAGTTCCCCGACGTGGAGCTCGCCGTCGTCAAACCCTTCTCCGGACGCTTGTGGAAAACCCGCGGAATCCTCCGCGAGTTGTCTGCAACCCCGCTGTTTCAGCAGGGGGTGGAGGATTTGATCTCGCTTCGGCATCATCGGTACCTGCATCAGGATCTCCTTCTGGCGTCGATCCCGTGCCGCCGTTCCTTTGGTCTGCAAAACCCGCCCAATGCCTTTGATCGGGAATGGGCTCGGTCCCGACTGGTCTTCGATCGTCAACGAAATTGGCCCAATTCCGCGCGGCCCGGATGGTGTTTGGATTTGGAGTGTCATCAGGCACTCTTGGAGATTTTGCCCGATGCTGTTTCGAACCCGGAGGCCGCCGTTCCGAAATTGGCGGTCAACCCGGGATTGCCCCGGGAGCCGTGGGCGGGCGTCGCCCCGTATGGCTCGCATGGATTGAAGGATTTGCCGCTGCCCATGCTCGCGGAACTCGGCCGCCACCTCGCCGCCCGACATCAGTTGTCGTTCCGATTGCTTTCTGCGCCGTCCCAGTTGGAACGTCTCACGGCCGATGCCGCCACCCTGCGTGGCCTTGGTGTGCCGGAGGTGGAGGTGATGCTGACGCCGACCATGGCAGACCTGGTTCAGGCGGTGCACCGGACGCGGCTTTTGGTTTCGACAGATACCGGAACGGCGCACCTGGGTGGTGCAGCCGACGCTCCCATGATCGCGTTCATCGGTGGGGCCCACCATGGAATCTTTGCCCCGTGGGTCCGCTCCGATCGTCAACGCTGGCTGGATCACCGCCTTCCGTGCTACGGCTGCAACTGGCAGTGCATCCATCCCCGCGCCTTGTGCATCACCGACATTCCCACGGTGGAAGTGCTGCAGGCCGCCGACAAAGTGCTGGCAACCCAAGCCTGATTGTCCCGACCCATGACCGCCCCCACGACTTCAGCGCCCTTTTTCTCGGTCATCACCGTCGTCTTCAAGGACCGCAGGGGAATCGAGCTCACCCATCGATCCGTCCTCGCCCAAACCTGTCGCGATTTCGAATGGGTGATTGTGGATGGGGGATCGCCCGACCAGACCGTGGACTACATTCGCGCAATCGAAGAGCCGCGACCCCGCTGGGTGAGCGAGCGGGACAAGGGGATCTACGACGGAATGAACAAGGGGACGGCCATGTCGGGTGGCCGGTACGTGATCTACATGAATGCCGGCGACTGCTTTTGCGATCCCGGAGCACTCGCGGCGGTGAAGGCGACGATTGAATCCGCCGGAAGTCCGGATCTGTGCTACGCCGGCTGCAATTTCCTGTTTGAGGACGGATCGCGAAGGTTCCGGCCGCCCCGCCCCCTGGCCAAGGCGATCCGACACGGCATTCCCGCGGTGCATCAGGCGAGTTTCTATCGGCGTGAGGCCCTCGACGTGCCTCCCTACGAGCTCAAGTACCGCGTCAGTTCGGACTATTTCATCTCGGCGCGGTGCTTCCTCAAGGGTGCCACCGCCTGCTATTTGAACCAGGCCGTTGCTGACTTTGCCGTCGGCGGCAACTCCATGCAGAAATCCTACCAAAGCCTCCGGGAGGCTTGGGAGATTCAGCGGGATGTTCTTGGGCTGGGTTTGCTTGCGAGATCCTGGAGTGCGGCGCGCCGATTCGTGGCGCATCGGGTGTTGGACCTGCTCCATTCCCGATCACGCCGATGAGGGCTTTTTGTGCAGAAGAGTCGGGATCCCGGGGACATCCGACGTTTTATCGGGCCCGAATCCCTTCGAAACCGGTTGAGCCCTCTCGTTTGTCCGCACTAGACTTGCACCGTCTAGTTGTGGGCGATGGCAGACTGGCCGTAACGTTTTTTCGGGGCGGAAAAGTAGTATGAATCCAAGCGCTTTCAGGGGCATGACCCCGGTTCTGCGGAATGCATTTACCTTCTTCGGGTTCATGCTGTGCATTTGCGACGTCCAATTGCAGTCGGCCCAGGAAAACATCTTTGCGGGCAACTTTCTTCCCGACCAGGAGCTCTGGCTGACCTGGCTTCGTTACGGATTGTGCGGCGGTGCGCTTCTCCTCAGCGCCGTCGTCTTGAGCGCGTCGGAGGAAAAGAATCTCGGGTTCCGCCGGCACGGGTTCATCTTCGTATTCCTGTTTTTCTTCTGCCTGATCACGGCCATTCGAAGCGCCATGGACATGCGGAACGGCCTGTACCTTTTGGCCACCGGATCCCGTCACATCGCGAGTTTTGCCTTGGTCGCCATGGCCACCTCCCTGGCGAGAAACTTCAATTGCGTCCGACCGCTTCTCCTCGGTGCGCTTCCGGCCTATATCTTCCGATTCATCTTTTCCACCTACAACTTCATCATCGGCGATGGCGTTGAAATCACCGGCGGTGTTCGAAGCGTGGCCTTGGATGCGGGATTCATGATTTTCGGTATTTTCTACCTCTTCGTTGGGGTCAACAAGACACTGAGATTGTTTGCCGAAGGGAAGCAACGGGCCGCCTTTGGCTGGATGGTTGCCTCGGTCATCCTTCTGTTCCTCCCGATCGCAAGTTTTCGCCGCGCCACCATCGTGATCACGGTTGGCTCCCTGATTCTCGGGTTCCTCATCCACTCGTTTGTGAATCGCATCCTGCTTCGCCGGATCCTGCCAATTCTCGCGGTGAATGTGCTCGTTGCCGCGGTCAGCGTCGGAATGTTTTTTGCCACCTTCGGACCTGACGTTGCGATGGAACGCATTCGCAGTTTCGCCATCCACGACGAGGGCGATTTGTCGGCCAGCAACGCCTCATACGAACGCGATTTCGACTACACCTTTGACCTCATCAAGCGCAATCCCATCGCCGGCATCGGCTTTTCCACCGCGTACGGCATTTCCGGTCGCGATGAGGAAATGGGCGCCATGGCGCAGTTTGACCGCGTCGGCAGCGAGATCGTTCTCCACGTCGGGCTTCTCGAGTTGGTGGTGAGACAGGGAATCTTCGGAATCCTGGTTTGGCTCCTGGTATTCCTCTGGATTCCGGGATTCCGCATCTACCAGCTCCGAAAGATGGGAACGCAAGTGTCCTTGATTCCTTGCCTCTGCCTTGCCTTCTTCTTCCTCTACGCGAACCTCCTGACGTCGCCTCCCTTCTACAACGAGGTTCGGCCCGCGATCTTCCTCGGCATGGCCCTCGGAATCGCCCTGTGCAACGATCCTGACTCCCTGTTCGAAGCCCCCAAGCTGAGCTTTGGCTTGTTCAAGTTGAACCGGGCATGGGTTAGAACCCAGGAGGCTTGACCCAGAATGGCGGGCTCCCCGGGCTGGGTCCGTCTTCGCCCCCAGTCCGGAATTTGATCGAAATGACCCCTCCTCTCCAAGCCGGCAGAGATTCGGCATCCAGCCGGGTTCGGAACGATCGATTCTCGCCGCGGGAGGGCTTCGAGTTGGGCCGGTCCAAACTGGTGTTTCTGATTTGGTACCTGGTGAAGTGCGTGTTTTTCCTGTCGCCGCTTCCCTGGCCCTCGTCGCTTCGATGCGCGCTGCTCCGGATTTTTGGAGCCAGGGTCGGAACCGGCGTTTACCTCAAG
The DNA here is from genome assembly GCA_947454705.1 of Verrucomicrobiota bacterium. Classification (GTDB taxonomy): domain Bacteria; phylum Verrucomicrobiota; class Verrucomicrobiia; order Limisphaerales; family UBA9464; genus CAIVQB01. The sequence goes on along the minus strand of CANGKZ010000026.1, from coordinate 26,574 downwards.
CCCAGGATCAACATCCACCTCCCGTGGAATCTCTCCCTCGGAGACCACACCTGGGTGGGTGAGGAAGCTTCGATTGTGAATTTCGCCCCCATCTCCGTCGGGGCGCAGTGCTGCATTTCCCAACGGGCATTCCTTTGCTCGGGGAGTCACGACTACCGGTCGGAATCGATGCGGTATCGCCATGCCCCGATCGTCCTGATGGATGGCGTGTGGATCGCCGCGCAGGCGTTCGTTGGTCCCGGGGTGACCGTGGCGACCGACGCCGTCGTCACCGCCGGCGCCGTGGTGACCCGGGATCTTCCCGCGGCCATGGTGTGTAGTGGCAATCCAGCAGTGCCGGTTCGGCCCCGATGGAAGGACACCGTTTAAGTCGGTGTTCCTTCGACCGAGACCGAACTGGAGTCGGTATCTCGTTTGGATTGTTCGATCCGCCGTGCGGTCACCAGATCTTCGCGCGCTGGGATTCCGGCCGCCACATCGGGTCGCCTTCGTGAATGCCGAAGGCCTGGAAGAATTCGGAGAAATTCACGTGGGGTCCGACCGCACGGAATTGGCCCGGGCTGTGGGGATCGGTGACGATGCGTCGACGCAATTCCGCCTCACGCCACGTCACGCGCCAGAGTTGTCCCAGGGACAGGAAGAACCGCTGCTCCGGGCTGAATCCATCGATCGCTTTGCGGCGCTCCGGATTCTTCGCGAGCGAGCGTTGAAGCGCTTCAAACGCGATGCTCGTTCCGCCCAGATCCGCGATGTTTTCCCCGAGGGTCAACCTTCCGTTCACCTTTAAGCCGGGCAGGGCCTCGTAGGCGCCGTATTGATCCACGACCTTCTGCGCGCGGGCATCAAACTCCGCCGCGTCGGCGGCGCTCCACCAGTCGTTGAGATTGCCGTTGGCGTCGAATTTGCGCCCCTGATCGTCGTAGCCGTGGGTGATCTCGTGTCCGATCACAACGCCGATCGCACCGTAGTTCACCGCATCATCCAGGGTCACATCGAAGAACGGTGGAGCGAGGATTCCAGCCGGAAACACGATCTCGTTCTGCAGCGGATTGAAATACGCATTCACCGTCTGCGGAGTCATGTGCCACTCGGTCGGGTCCACCTTCTTGCCGACCCGCGCAATCTCCCGCTTGGCTTCGAACTCCGAGGCCCGACGGACATTGCCGAGGTAGTCGTCGCGGCGAATCACCACGGATGAGTAATCGCGGAACACCGCCGGGTGTCCGATCTTGTGGGTGAACCGATCGAACTTCGCGAGTGCCTTCACGCGCGTCGGCTCGCTCATCCAGTCGAGCTTCTTCAACCGGTCCTGAAAGACCGACCGGATGTTGCCGACCATTTCCTCCATGCGTGCGCGGGCCGCAGGGGGGAAATGTTTTTCGACGTACAGCCGGCCCAGCGCTTCTCCAATCGATCCGTCCACCACCTTGGCGGCGCGCTGCCAGCGGGGCTCTTGCTGGGGCTGGCCGCGAAGCTGGGTCCCGAAAAAGCGGAAGTGTTCCTCTGCGGCGGCCCGATGCAGGAACGGGGCGGAGGTGCTCACCACCTGCCAGCGCAGGTACGTCTTCCAATCGTCCAGCGGACGCGATTCCAACAACGAACCCAGCGCCGTCACGAAGCCCTTCTGCTTCACCACCAGCTCCTGGATTTTTCCAAGTCCTGAGGCTTGGAGGTAGAGCTTCCAGGGCAGGTTCGGAGTGAGTTGCTCGAACTCCTGAACCGTCAGTTTGGTGTAGTTCGCATTGGGGTCGCGCAATTCCACGCGCGATTTGCTGGCCTTGGCGAGCTCAGTTTCCAGGCTCAATACCGTCGCCGCATGCTTCGTGGCGTCGGCTTCCGTCTCGCCGAGGAGCTGAAACATCGTGGCCACATGTTTCGTGTAGGCTTCCCGCTGCGGGGCAAAGCCGTCGGCCAGGTAGTAGTCGCGATCGGGCAGGCTCAGACCGCCCTGGGTGACCTGGTACACGTACACCGTGCTGTTCTTGGCGTCGGGGCCCACGCCGTCGCCGAACATCGGATTGCTGCCCTGCAAGTGGAGTCGTGCGGCGAGCTTGAAGAGATCAGGAAGGGTGTGAAGACGTGCGATTTCCTTCAGTTCCGGCTCGATGGGTTTGAAGCCGAGCTTCTCGATCCGATTGGTGTCCATCGCCGATGCGAACAAGTCGCCGACCTGGCGCTGCGGACCCGAAATCGTTTTTCCTGCCGCCGCGCTCGACTCCAAGATTTCCCGGATCAGGTACCAGTTTCGCTCCTGGAGTTCGTCGAAGCCGCTCCAGCGGGCTTTGTCAGCCGGGACCGGGTTTCGCTTTACCCAACCGCCGCCGGCATAGCGGAAGAAGTCATCCCCGGGGCGGACCGAGCGGTCCATGTTGTCCACCGAAAACCGGGGAACGGGTGGCGGCTCGGCCGTGGCCAGGGTGGCCACGAGGGGCAGGAAGGCGACGTATCGAAGCATGGGGCGAAGCGTCATGACTTCGGAGTTTAGCCCGGGTCCGGGGCTTTGCCAGCCGGGAAGCGGCGGAGAGACACCAATTCGCCTGAAATTCCCGCTGGCTTGCGATTCGGGCGCGGGACTAAGCTGATCGCTCGTCCGCCCCCCGGGGACGGACCTCAACCCCGAGTTTCATCCATGAATCCTACCGGCGATATTGCAGTGATCGGCCTCGCAGTGATGGGCCAGAACCTCATTCTCAACATGAACGACCACGGCTTCACCGTCGTGGCGTACAATCGGACCACCTCCAAGGTGGACGATTTCCTCGCCAACGAGGCGAAGGGCACCCGCATTCAGGGCGCCCACTCGATTGCCGAGATGGTGTCCAAGCTCAAGCGCCCCCGTCGCGTGATGCTCATGGTCAAGGCCGGCGCTGCGGTCGATGAGTTCATTTCGCAGCTGATTCCGCATTTGGAGCCGGGCGATATCGTTATCGACGGTGGTAATTCCCTCTACAACGACACCGACCGTCGTGTGAAGGAACTCGAAGCCCGTGGGCTTCAGTACATCGGCACCGGTGTGTCCGGTGGCGAAGAGGGCGCCCGTTTCGGCCCCAGCATCATGCCCGGCGGAAGCACTGCGGCCTGGCCCCACGTGAAGGACATCTTCCAAGGCATCTCGGCCAAGGTGGACGGCGGCGCCGCCTGCTGCGACTGGGTGGGCAACGGCGGATCGGGCCACTACGTCAAGATGGTCCACAACGGCATCGAGTACGGCGACATGCAGCTTATCTGCGAAGCCTACAGCCTCATGCGCGATGGTCTCGGCATGACCGCCGACGAAATGGCCGCCGTGTTCAAGGAATGGAATGCCGGCGAGCTCGACAGTTTCCTGATTGAGATCACTGCCAACATTCTCGCCAAGAAGGACGAGGATGGTTCGTCGCTGGTGGACAAGATCCTCGACACCGCAGGCCAGAAGGGCACCGGCAAGTGGACGGTCATCGATTCCGCGAACCTAGCGCAGCCGGTGACGCTGATCGCGGAAGCCGTGTTCTCCCGGTGCGTGAGCGCCATGAAGGACGAGCGCGTGAAGGCGGCCCGCAAGCTCAAGGGACCCCGCGCCGCGTTGTCGCAGGCCAAGGACGCGGCCAAGAAGAAGGCGTTGATCGCCGACATCATGAGCGCCCTCTATGCCTCCAAGATCGTCAGCTACGCCCAGGGCTACATGCTCCTGCGCGCCGCGGCGAAGGAGTACGGCTGGAATCTCAACTACGGTGGCATTGCCCTCATGTGGCGCGGTGGTTGCATCATCCGGTCGCGCTTCCTCGGTCGCATCAAGGAAGCCTTCGACAAGAACCCGAAGCTCACCAACCTGCTGCTCGACGATTACTTCCGCGGCGAGATCAAGCGCAGCCAGAAGGGCTGGCGCAATGTGGTGTCGCTCGCGGTCAAGAAGGGCATCCCCGTTCCCGCGTTCAGCACGGCGCTCGCCTTCTTCGACGGCTACCGTAATCCCCGTCTCCCGGCGAACCTGCTCCAGGCCCAGCGCGATTACTTCGGCGCCCACACCTATGAGCGCGTGGACAAGCCCCGCGGCGAGTTCTTCCACACCAACTGGACCGGCACCGGTGGCCGCGTCAGCTCCAGCACCTACAACGCCTGATCGTTGAGGTTGTATCAACGCCGGATGCCCCGGCCAACGGGGCATCCGGCGTGTGCGTGTTCAAAGGGCGCACGCCGGGTTCGGAGTCCTTGAGAGATCGCCGCGTGGAACGGGGTTGAAGGCAATGATTTCAAACGCAGTCCTCAAGCTTCGATCCGTTCTTCAATCCCGGATGCACTCCCTGTCTTCCAAGGGAGGCCGCGATCGGCTGGTTCGCGTGGCGCTTTCAGCGGGAAGCCAGCTCGTGGCCAAGGCGTCCAGCGCCGTCCTGATGCTGGTCAGCATCCGATGGGCCCTCCCCTACCTCGACGAGGAGCGGCTTGGAACCTGGATCTCCATCACCTCGCTCATCGTTGGACTCACCTGGGTCGATCTGGGAATTGGCAACGCTCTCATCACGCATCTCGCCCGGGCTGCGGCCCGGGATGACCGCAGCGACTGCCGACACCTGTTTTCATCTGCAGTTTTTCTCCTCATGGGCGTTGCTGCGGTGGCGCTTGTGGTGATGGTGGGAATGCTGTTCGTCGTGGATGTGGGGTGGTTGCTGTCGCTTAAATCGAAGGTGGGTTCGATCGAAGCACGGGATGCGGTGATGGTTGCGGTGATTCTTTTCTGTCTCTCCGTGCCGGTGTCGTTGGTGGAGCGTGCCCGACTCGCGTTCCAGGAGAGTCACATCACGTCCTGGTTCATGGTCGGATCCGGCCTGATCTCCGTGACGTTGCTCGCAGTGGCCACACACTACCGTGCCCCGCTGCCCGTGTTGTTGGCCGTGGTTCAGGGGCCCCCGTTTTTCTTCGCCCTGATCAATGGCTGGATTCTCCTGCGCCGACAGCGCCCCTGGCTGAAACCCGCGTTGAAGGAATTTCGCTGGGAGTACGGCAGCCTGATGCTCAGGACCGGGTCGGTATTCCTGGCGTTGAATCTCCTGCAGACGGCGAATTACCAGCTCGACAGCTTCATCATCGGCAAGCTGCTCGGTCAGTCCTCGGTCAGCCAGTTTTCCTACCACCAGCGGCCCTTCGCTATCATTCAATCGATTCAGCTGCTCTGCATCGTGCCCCTGTGGCCGGCGTATGCGGAGGCCATCACGTTGGGAGAGTTTCAGTGGGTGCGCCGCCTGTTGGTTTCGTCCGTCGGAATCTCCTGTGTCGTGGGCATGCTTTCCGCGGCGCTGTTGCTGCCCTCCGGAGGATGGCTCATCCCCCTTTGGGTTGGAAAGCCCGTGGCTGTTTCGGTCCCGCTGCTTTGGGCCCTCGCAACCTGGAACGTGCTCGCCTCCATGGGCGCCGCGGTTGCGGTTTTCTGGAACTCGCTCTCGCTGCTTCGCACGCAGCTTTTGTTGTCCGCGCTTCTCGCGTCGGTTTCCGTCCCCGCTAAATGGTGGCTCGGTCAACGATTCGGCTTAACAGGCATTGTGTGGGCGACTAACATATCCTATGTGCTCGTCGTGGCGATTCCGTGTCTGCTGATCGTTCCCCGACAGCTCGCTCAACTGAGTCGGGGTCACCCATCTCCAACCGGCTGAAATCAGCCACGAACTCCTGGCCCTTGACCAGGTACTGCATGTTTCAATTCATTTACAACCATTGCCTGCGGGGCGGCCCGATACGACGCCGGGGATTTCGTCTGCTCCGCAAGCTCCTGCTCAAGGCGGCCAACCCCACGGTCCGGATCGAGTATTTCGGCCGGACCCTGGAGGTGCCGTTCAACAGCGACCTCGCGATCCATACCGCGGATCACGTCACCTACAACTCGAACCTCAAGCGGCTTTGCAGCTTTGTCCGTAATGATCAAGGCGCGCTTCGGATGGTCGACGTGGGTGCCAATATCGGCGATGGCGCGGTGCTTGCAGACCCTGGCCCCAAGGACGCCCTGCTGCTCGTGGAGGGATTTCCCGCTTTTGCCGCAATCCTGAAACGCAATCTCACCCAGCACACGCAGGTGGAGCTTGCCGAATGCTACCTGTCGGATCGTCCGGCAGACCTGCAGGTGTCGGAAGTTGAGAGCAACGCCACCAACCGGTTGGTGGTCGGCAATGGTCGGACGGTTCAGATGAAGACCCTCGACGCGGTCATTGAAGGGCATCCCCGGATTCGGCCTGTGGGGCTGGTCAAGGTGGACGTGGATGGATTTGACGGACGCGTCCTCTCGGGCGCGCAGGCCACGTTGAAACGCGACCATCCGGTGATCCTGTTTGAGTTTCACCCCAGTCTTTGGCGCAAGGCGAATGAGCGGTTTGACACCGTGCTTCCCATGCTGAGAGAGCTCGGTTACGGACCGGTGGTTGTGTACGACAATCAGGGAGTTCTGCTCATGCGGGCGCATTTGTCGGATGAAGGCCTGGTCCACTCCCTCACCCGGTACGCGCGGATTCGGGACTTTTTCTACTTCGACCTCGCGGTGTTTCCGGAGTCGGGTGCAGCGTCCGCTGAACGTTTCCTCGCATCCGAGGAGACTTTTTTCAATCAGATGCCCGACGGGGCGTCGTCCTAGGCCCGGGCGATTGTTTCTCGTTTCAACGAGATGCCGATCCCACCGCGGCAACGTCACTCCCGAGCCGCTGGATCCCCTCAAAGTGCCCTCATAGCCCCGATTTGAGGGCAGTTCTACGGATCTTCGGGGGGACGACCTACTGGTCATCTTCAGGGGAATGCCGGTGTTGCTGGTGGAATCCGGCCAGACCGAAAAACGGTAGTTCCAAAGGATCGAATCCCGTCCCCGGCCGATTCGCATTGAAGACAAAAAATCCCCGCCTCGGAATCAACCGATGGCGGGGATTTTTGTGAGTATGGTGAATCAGCAGCGGCGTCTTCGTCAGCGCTGAATGCGGGCGGATCCGCCCTTCGCGAAGGCGCGAACTTCCTCTTCGGTGGCCATGGTGGTGTCACCGGGGAAGGTGGTGAGCAATGCGCCGTGGGCCCAGCCGAGGCGGACGGCATCCTCACCGGATTCACCGGCCAGCAGGCCGTGGATGAATCCCGCCGCAAATCCGTCGCCGCCGCCGACGCGATCGAGCACGTCGAGCTCGGCCGTCGGAGCGGTGAAGCTCTGGCCGTTGATCCAGGCCACAGCGCTCCAGCTGTGGCGATTGGTCGTGTGAACCTCGCGAAGCGTGGTGGCCACGGCCTTCACATTGGGATGCTGCTTCACCACGCGTTCGATCATTCCGAAGAACGTGGCGGTATCGAGCTTCGACTCGGAGGCCACTTCGGGTCCGGGCACTCCGAGACCCTTCTGCAGGTCCTCCTCGTTGCCGATGATGACATCGACGTGCTCCATGATCCGGCGAAGCGTGGACACCGCGCGGTCCTGTCCGCCGAACACCTTCCACAGCTTGGCGCGGAAGTTCAGGTCGAACGAGGTGACCGCACCGGCAGCCTTCGCCGCCTTCATGCCTTCGATGATCAGCTCCGGAGTGGTGGGGGACAGCGCGGCAAAAATGCCACCGCTGTGGAACCACTTCACGCCGCCGGCGAAAATCTCATTCCAGTTGAAGTCGCCCGGCTTGAGCTGGCCGGCCGCTTCGTTGCAGCGGTTGTAGAACACCACCGGGGCGCGGACGCCCTTGCCCTGGTCGCTGTACACCGTGGCCATGTTGGGGCCGGTGACGCCGTCGTGCTCAAAACGCTTGTAGAACGGCTTCACACCCATGGCGCGAACGCGCTCGGCGATCAGCTCGCCAATGGGGTAGTTGACCATCGCAGACACGATGCCCGTCGGGCGACGGAAGCAGTCGGAGAGGTTGGCCGCGACGTTGAACTCGCCGCCGCTGACGTGGATCTGGCACTGGTTCGCCTTGCGGAACGGGATGATTCCCGGATCGAGGCGGTGAACCAGCGCACCCAGCGAAACAAAATCCAGCGCGCCCTGCGGTTGAATCGTTATACCATGCTTCATTGAAGTGTCCTCAAACAGTCTCAAACTCGGGACTCCGCTGCCGGCCAAAATCGTGGGAAGCGCCTCCTGCGTCGCTCCCGCGCTCGATTTTACCGGCAGTCCGTCAAATCCCCTCCAGCCGACGCTTTTTCACAAACGATTTGACAACAACGAGTTGACAAAACGGCGTCTGCGGAACGAGGGGGGAGGATAGGGCGGACGGATCCGAGGCCTCTACACAAAAATGAGCGGGGCGGATCCAGCTTCCTTCGTTCGCCGTGTTTCTTGGATTTACTTGATCGCAAAACTTTTGGAGACTGCCGGGACGTGTTTGAACGCTCGAACCCGGATTTTGTCCGGGAGCTCAAGCATTGACTGAACACGGCTTCCAGAATCGAGGTTTCCCTCCCGGGTGTCCGACCGGCAGCTCGGTTCAGGTTCCAGAGACATCGCTTGCACCCTTTGATCGCTAATCAAAACAACAGGATCCGGCCCTCGGGGCGAACGGGTTGGTCCCTAGCCCGCGCCTCGGTCGGAGCGTTGGCTCTTGTCTCCATGGGGCGCGTTCTGGGCGGCTCGTTTGAAGCGGCGGATGTCCTCGCGATCCCCTGGCACAATTTCATTTTTCGCCCTCAGCTGTCGGTTCAATCGTTGGTCACCGACAACGTGTTCTATGGCAACAATGGCGTGACCTCACCGGTGGTCTTCCGGCCCATTGTTCTCGACACCAACACCGGAACGTTGAAGTTGGGTCCAGCCACGACCAACCACGTCGTTCTCCGTTCCCAGGAAAGCGACGTCATCAGCTACATCTCCCCCGGTCTCAACCTCGAGTACGGGCTCTCCGGGGTGAACAAACTCAATTTCAGCTACCAGCTGGACGAGTTGTTCTATCTCAATCATCCCACCGAGAATTCGGAGCAGCACCGGTTCACTGTAGGCTTCAACTACCAGTCCGGTGCCTTCTCCGTCAAAGGCAAGGACTCCTACGGCCTCCTCTCCACCCCCCTCGGTGGCGGCAGCTACATCAGCCTGCTTAGCGTGGTGATCGACCGTCGTGTCTGGGACGATGCCTATACCTTTCAGGTCGATGTCACCGAGAAATCGGCCATTTACACCCGGGTGGCCCATTCCGCCCTCGATTATCAGTATGGGCTTCCCATTTACGATTCCGACAACCTTACCGGAACCGTGGGTTGGGCCTACTCCCCGGCGGCTCTCCTGGCTCTCACCCTTGAGAGCTATTACGGCCAGTCCGCTCTCGGATCCAATCTTGCGGCTCTCGAAAAAGGCCCCCACTCCGAACTGATCGGTGGCTCGATCGGTGCCAGGGGCTCATTCACTCCGAAAATCGAAGGCTCAGCCCGTTTTGGCGTAGAAACGCGCAGTCTGCCCGGCCTCGTCAACGGTCCATCCGTCATTTCTCCGGCGGTCGACTTGTCGCTCAACTACACCATGACCCCGAAAACCCTTGGGACCTTGGCGTTTTCGAGGCGCACGGATATTTCCGGCTACTACAGTGGACAAACCCTGATCGCCAACAGCGTCAGCCTGAACCTCCAGCAGGCGGTGGGTTCCTCCGGACTCTGGTTTGTGGTCGGACGTGCCGCCGGATTCCTGGCAGAGTACAGCGACGTGGATCTTCCGGTGAACGTCTTTGCCACCGATGCCGCCGGAAACATCCGGTTCGACTCTTTTGGACGATCCATTTCCAAGAGTGTGATGGCGAACTACGGCCGGTCCGAAACCACCCTGTCTGCTGGATTGCAATTGCTCTACCAGCCCCGTCCGTGGCTCCAGGTATCCCTGGCGTACGACTACACCCGATACACGCCGCGGTTCCGCGATTCCCGCGTCGATGACTCTCATCCCTCTATTGACTATGCCGACAATCGCGCCACTTTTCGAATTGGCATTGGCTTCTGACACATGAACAAGCGACAAAAACTACTCCTCCTGCCCTGGCTCTTGGGCGTGTTCCTCGTCTCCGGGCTGCAATCGGTCCTTGCCTCGGATACCGGGCGCAAAATCGGTGTGGGCGACCAGCTTGTCATCCGTGTTCTCGGAGAGAAGGACATGGACGCCCCGCGTCGCGTGCCCGAAGGCGGCATGATCAATTACTTCTTCATTGGTGACGTCAAGGTCGTCGGCAAAACCACCACCGAAGTTGAGAAGGAAATCCGCGACTTGCTCGATCGCGACTACCTCGTGAACCCGCAGGTCCTGGTGGAAATCGAGCGCTACGACGAGCAATACGTCAGCGTCGCCGGCCAGGTGGGCCGTCCCGGACGCGTCATGCTGCCGCCCGACCACGCCGTGGACATCATTGAAGCCATCGCCCAGGCCGGGGATTTCACCCGCCTCGCGAGCCGCAAGGACATCAAACTTCAGCGCGCCAAGTCCGGTGAGGTTTTGAAATTCACCTACGACCAGCTGCAAAAGAGCAGCCAGGCTGGGAAAAAAGTGGTGGTGATGCCTGGTGACGTGGTGACCGTGGGCGAGCGGATTTTCTAAGGACCGGAGTATGGAACAAAAGCAACTCATTCAGGAAGCAGCCGGTTCCAACCGGGACGTCAACGCGCTACGCCATTACTGGCACGTCTGTCTTGAGCGCCGCTGGCTCATCGTCGCGTTGTTCTCCCTGTTCGTCGTTCTCGGCGTGGTGTACGCCCTGCGCGCGACGCCGATTTACGAGGCCGTTGTCCGTCTCCAAATTGACCCGGAAACCAGCGGCGTGCTGAGCGTCCGCGACATGGTCAACTACAGCGGCAAGGACACCGAATACCTCCAGACCCAGTACCGCAACCTGCTCTCCCGAACCCTCATCGAGCTCGTGAAGCAGAAGCTCAAGCTCGACGAAGACGAGCGGTACAAGAAGAAGGTGGATCAGGCCCTCGCGATCTCGAAGGACATCACCATCGTCCCTATCCGCTTGACCCGTCTCGTGGAGGTTCGAGTCGAACACCCCAGCGCAAAACGCGCCGAGGAAATTGCCAACACCCTCGTCGACACCTTCCTCCAGCAGAATCAGGACCGCAAGATGCTCAAGGCGGCCGAGGGCTATACGCTCCTCAAGAAGGAGACCGCATCCCAGGAAACCGATCTCCAGAACACGATCGAAAACCTCCAGAAGTTCCGCGCTCGAAAGGGTATGGTTTCCCTGGTGGACGATCGCCAGCAGCAGGACAACGTGGATTCCTACGGGCTGCGTCAGGCACGTGCCGATTACGATCAGGCCCGCAACCGATCTGCCTCTGCTGAGCAGCAGGCCAAGGAAGCCGAACGCTGGGTCACTCAAGGCAACGAAATCGCCGACCTTGGTGTCATCAGCCAGGACCGGTTGGTCATGGATCTCAAGGCCCGCATCGCCCAGGAAGAGTCCATCCTCAAGGGCCTCAAGACCAAGTACCGCGATCGCCATCCCAAGGTGATCGAACAGAACGAAATGCTCTCAGCGGACAAAAACAAACTGAAGAACGAGGCCAATCGCGCTTTTGAGGCCATTCTTTCCAATGCCCGCACGATGAAGGCGGAAGAAGAGCAGGCCAATCGCCGCTACAAGCAGGCCGAAGAGCAGGTCAGCAAGCTCTACGAAGCTAAGACCGAATTCGACATCCTCAGCCGCAAACGCGAGCGCGCGGAAGTCATCTACCAGCTCGTCCTGCAGAAGACCAAGGAGTACGACATGAACTCCAAGGATCATCAGCAGAACATGTCCATCATCGACCGCGCCAACACCCCGTTGAAGCCGGTCAAGCCGAACAAGCCGCTGGTCATCTCCGGCTCCGTCTTTGGCGGCCTGGCCATCGCCTTCGGTCTCGCGATCTTCGTCAACTTCCTCGACGACTCGATCAAGAGCCAGGAAGACGTCGAAAACTACCTCCGGCTTCCGTTCCTGGGTTACATCCCGAACATCAAGTCGCAGAGCGTTGTGGAACGCGATCTCCAGTCGCACCTGCATCCCACATCAAGTGCAGCGGAAGGCTTCAGAACACTGCGCGCCGCGGTCTCGCTGGCGCGCAATGCCGACAAGCTCCGCAACATCGCCATCACCTCGACGATTCCCTCCGAAGGTAAATCGCTCGTCGCATCGAACTTCGCGATCGTCACCGCCCAGACCGGTCTTCGCACGCTCCTCGTCGACGCCGACCTTCGCCGTCCCTCGGTGCACAAGGCCTTCCAGCTCCAGAGCCCGATCGGTCTCTCCGCGTACCTCGCGGAACGCGTTCGCAGCATCGACGAAATCGTCCACACCACCGAAGTCCCGAACCTCGACGTGGTTTGCTGCGGTGTCACCCCCGGCAATCCTTCCGAGCTGATCAGCTCCAAGCGCATGCTTCAGTTCCTCGAGGAAGCGGGTGCCCGCTACGACCGCGTGGTGCTCGACTGTCCTCCCGTTTCTGCAGTGGCCGATCCGCTCGTGGTCGGTGCCATCAGCGACGGCATCATGTTCGTGACCAAGTTCAACAAGATCCGTCGCGAACACGCCCTGCGCTCCGTCCAGCGCGTGCAGGACGCCGGCATCCACCTCCTCGGATTGGTGCTCAACGACATCGATTTCGAAGGCAAGGACAGCTACTACTACAGCTACCACTACTACCAGAATCGGTACTACTCCTCCCACTATCGCAGCTCGCAGGCGGCCTCCGCCACTGCGGCGAACGCGGCCAGCGCCGCGGCGAAGAAGGAAGCAGGCAAGTCCTGATTCCAGTTGGGAATCGATCCAGATTCTCTCAGAAAACACCGGCCACCTTGGCCGGTGTTCTTCTTTTCCGTCCTCCAATTCCATCGGAGCGAGAAACGCAGCCTGGGCCCGACCAGGACTTGCCTGATTGAGTTCCCGCAGCAAACTGCACCCATGGCCAAAAACTCCTCCCTCACCTCCCTGGTTTACACCGGTGCCATGACCCTCCTCCTCGGCGGGATCTTCCTGCCGACCCTCCAGGCCGAGGTAGGAAAGCCCCAGGAACTTGCTCCGGGTGTGTGGTTCCATGAGGGAGATCTGGCCCGACGCAGCCACTGCAACAACGGTTGGATCGTGTTTCAGGATTACGTGCTGGTGATCGACGCCAACTTCCCCAGCGGAGCCGAGGATGTTCTCCCCAAGATCCGCGCCATCACCACGCTGCCGATCCGGTTCGCTTTCGATACCCACGCACACGGCGACCACGCCTACGGCAATCGCACGTTCGTGGAAGCCGGTGCCACCATTGTCGCCCACGCTGGAGTGCTGGAGGAGATGAAGAAATTCGAAACCGGATTCTTTGGCGACAAACCGGGACGCTGGGAGGATCTCGCGAAGAATCGCCCCGATGTCGCGAAATCCAAGCTCTCGCCGCCCACGCTGATCTTCACCCGTGATCTGCGATTCGAGGATCGCAGCCATCTTGTGGAGTTGCGCCACCTTGGCGTTGCCCACACCCGGGGTGATGGATTCGCGTGGCTTCCCAAGGAACGCATCCTGTTCACCGGTGATGCCTGCGTGAACGGGCCCTACAATTACATGGGCGACGGCAACTCCACCGAGTGGCTCAAAACGTTGGAGGCGGCCCGTGCCCTCAAGCCGCTCAAGGTTTGTCCCGGCCACGGACTCATGGGCGGCCCGGAAGTGCTCGACCAGCAGATCGAGTTCTTCACCACCCTGCGCGATGAGGTCAAACGCCGCATCGACGACGGCAAAAAACCCGCCGAAATCCGCGAAGCGATTCCATCCATCAAAGCCACGATTCAGGAGAACGCGAAGATCGCAAACTACGTCGGCGGGATGTTCACCGGGCAGGTGGAAAAGGTGTATCTCGACCTCGTTGGGGAACCGCTGACCGCCGCGTACCTTCCAACCGCCTCGGAACTGCAAACCCTCGCTGCGACGCGCTCTGCCAAGACGCCCGATCGCTTCGCCGGCTTTGCCGATCGGAAGCCGTGATTCCGCTTTGTCTATCGGTCGGTATCCGTGAGTAACGCCTCCCAGGCTTCCATCGACCGTCCCCCGACAAAGCGTCGGCGCACCTGACCGTCGCGATCGATCAGAACCTGGGTCGGTAACTCGCCTCCGTTGAACCGGCGTCCGATTCGACGTTCGGGATCCAGCAGGATCGGGTACGGAACCCGGTGACGCGCGGCAACCGATCCGACCGCCGATTGCAGTGCCTTCGTCTCGCCGCGGCTGAGTGCGTGATCTGCTGCCTCCGTTCCGGCCGGTGAATCCAAGCTGATTCCGATCACCGTGAGATCGTTCGTATGCCGCCGCTGAAGCTCGGCCAACACCGGCAACTCCACGAGGCACGCTGGGCACCAAGTAGCCCAGAAGTTCAGCAACACCCGGCGCCCTTTGAACTGCGAAAGCTTCACACGGTTTCCCCGAAGATCCTCCAGTTCGAAGTCATCGGCTCGAAGCGACACTGCTGGGCGCATCGCACGTTGAGTCGCATCCCAGGCATTCGAATCTCCACGGCCGGGAAACAGGGCCCGCCACTCCGTTGCAGCCGTCTTCAATGCGTGCCGGTCCTCCTCCGAGATCTCTTTGGAAACCAACCCTGTTCCACCCGGTAGAATCCGCGAAAGGCGCAACCCGGAATCGCGCCCGGTCCAGGTGCGCAGAAGCGAATCTGCCAAAAGTACGAGCGAAGGATCCGAATCCTCCAATCGCGGCAGAACCCAATCCACTTCGCGAACGCTTCCAATCCGACGCAAGGTCTCCAGCCCAAGGCGACGCACCTCCGGATCCGCGTCCGCCAATTGAACTCGAATCGACTGCGACGCCACGGCGGAGTCCATCGACCTCAGGGCACCCAGTGCACGCGTGCGAAGTTCCAAATCTGGATCCGACGCCGCCTCTCGAAGCCAGGAGTCCCCGCGGGCCGTCCAGATCGGGGCGGACCGTTCCGGTGTGTCCCTGCGCGCAATCCAATCCGACAACAAGGCGCGCCGATGTCCCATGCGGCCGGTACCCCAAAGACGTTGCGATTCCGACGAGGTGAGAGACCGGAGCGCCGTTTCGGAAAGATCGGATTCATCGATCGATTCCGACCGCAGGGCCGATTCAAACGCCTGCCGGTGCACCCATCCCGGCCGCACGAGGAGGACGCCGCCGCACAATGCGATTCCGGCGCTCACTAGGAGAAGCAGACGTTTGGAGGAGGTGAGTGGCATCGTGTGACCGGGGTTAATGCCGGATTCAGGATCAGTCGGTGAACTCCACAACTCCTTACGGTCGATGTCCAGATCAGGAGGGCATCGTGGTGTTATCGACCAACTTGGCATTCAAGTCCGCGGCCGTTGCGAGTTGCAGGTTGCGCGATCGCCTACTGCAGCCAGAATTCACGCATGCGCGATTCCGGAATGCTCCGCCGATTCCAACCCCTTTGCCTCGGCTCCCTCGCCAGCCTCCTGATTTCTGTCCCGATGCTTCACTCCGATCCCGTGACCGCCGGCTCCACCTCTTCTGCGCGTCCCTCCACGCGCAAAACCAACCTCGTCGAAAACTACCACGGCACGCCGGTCGCGGATCCCTACCGCTGGCTCGAGGATGACAACGCCGCCGAGACCAAGGCCTGGGTGGAGTCCCAGAATCGGTACACCTTCGCGCATCTCGAAACACTGCCGCTGCGCAAACCCCTCCGCGAGCGGCTCACCAAACTGTATAATTTCGAACGCTTCTCGGTGCCGTCGCTTCAGGGCGGTCGATACTTCTTCACCCGCAACGACGGCCTCCAGAATCAATCGGTTCTGTACGTCGCCGATCGCCTCGATGCCGAGCCCCGGGTGTTGCTCGACCCCAATCGCCTGAGCACCAACGGCACGGTCGCGCTCAAGGGAACCGTCGTGTCCGAGGATGGAAAATACCTGGCCTACGGACTCTCCAGCGCCGGATCGGATTGGGAGGAATGGAAGATCCGCGACGTCAGCACCGGGCAGGACACCGCCGATCATTTGAAATGGGTGAAGTTCTCCGGGGCTTCGTGGACGCGCGATGGATTCGGGATCTTCTACTCGCGCTACGATCAGCCCGCCGAGTCGGCCGTGCTGACCAAGGTGAACGAGTACCAAAAACTGTACTTCCACAAACTCGGCACCCCGCAGTCTGAGGACCGCCTGGTGTACGAGCGGAAGGATCAGCCCAAGTGGGGATTCGGAGGGGCGGTCACCGACGACGGCCGGTACCTGATCATCAACGTCCGCCAGGGCACCGATACGAAGAACCGCGTATTCTATCAGGATCTGACCAATGCGGGTCTGGGAACCGTGGAACTCCTGAACGACTTCGATGCCGGGTATCATTTCATCGGCAACGAGGGGCCCACGTTCTTTTTCCAGACCGATCTCAACGCCCCGCGCAGCCGGCTCATTGCGATCGACACGCGGAAACCCGCCCGCTCCGAATGGCGCGAGTTGATTCCGCAGTCCGATGCCACGCTGACCACGGTGAGTCTGGTCGGCGAACGGCTGATTGCCGAATACCTGCGTGATGCCCGCAGCGAAGTGAAGGTGTTTACGCTCGAAGGGAAATGGGAGCGCGACGTTCAGCTTCCCGGCATTGGCAGCGCCGCCGGCTTTGGTGGAAAGCGTTCCGAGTTTGAAACGTTCTACAGCTTCACCAGCTTCACCACGCCGGGACGGATCTACCGATACGATATCAAAACCGGTACAAGCACCCTCTGGCGACAACCCAAAGTGGACTTCGATCCGGAAGCGTTCGAAGTGAAGCAGGTGTTTTACACCAGCAAGGACGGCACGCGTGTGCCGATGTTCATCACCCACAAAAAGGGCCTGAAGCTGGATGGGACGAATCCCACGCTGCTCTACGGCTACGGTGGGTTTAACATCTCACTCACCCCGGCCTTCAGCGTCGCGAATCTCGCGTGGATGGAACTCGGCGGTGTCTATGCCGTGCCGAACCTTCGCGGCGGCGGCGAATACGGAGAGGAATGGCACAAGGCCGGAACGAAGCTGCAGAAGCAGAATGTCTTCAACGACTTCATCGGCGCGGCGGAGTGGCTGATCGCGAATCACTACACGCAGCAGTCGAGTCTCGCGATTTCCGGCGGGTCCAACGGAGGGTTGTTGGTGGGCGCGTGCATGACTCAGCGTCCGGAGCTGTTTGGGGCGGCGCTGCCGGCGGTGGGCGTGATGGACATGCTGCGGTTCCAGAAGTTCACGATCGGATGGGCCTGGACCAGTGATTATGGATCCAGCGATGACGCGGAGCAGTTCAAGGCGTTGTATGCCTATTCGCCGTACCACAATTTGAAGCCCGGGGTGAAGTATCCGGCGACGATGGTGACGACGGGCGATCACGACGACCGGGTGGTGCCGGCGCACAGCTTCAAGTTTGCGGCGCGGCTTCAAGAAGTGCAGGGCGGTGCGGCTCCGACGCTGATCCGGATTGAAACGCAGGCGGGTCACGGAGCCGGAAAGCCGACCACCAAGATCATTGAAGAAGCCGCCGACAAACTCGCCTTCATCGCCGCCCACCTCGGCAACAGCAACAAACAAACCCGCTGACCGACTGCCGGGTGGGCTTCCGTCGAGGAGTCCACGACGCGGCCTTCATTCCACCGTGGAGGGCGTGGTTCCACCCACGCCCCATATTGGTCTGCGGACCCGGCGTGAAGTCGCCTGCCGGAATCTGGAACCAACCGCAGAGACGCAGAGTAGGAATCGAAGTTCGAAGATCGGAGATGGAAGATCGGGCGAGAGTGGGACCGATGCTGGATGGGCGCTGCGTTTTGCCTTTTTCCTTTTACCTTTAAACTTGGCCGCGGCCGTGGCCTCGGCCTTTGGAGTGCGGTGGCAAAGCGGAGCGTCGACACCGCTTTCGAAACCGTCCGTGGCATCACACCGACCGGTGACATCGCATCAGCGTAAAACTCATCCCCGAATCCACTCTCCGTCTCCGCGCCTCTGCGGTTCATTCGCCGTGCTGCGAGATTGGCGTTGACCAAAGCGGCGTTGCGCTGTGCTTCCCGCTGCACTCCAACGTTGGGCGGATAATCCGCGTTGCGGTCGGGCAACTCCAATGTCCGTTCGGATGATCTTCGACGCCCGTCTGATCCGCCTCGTCCCTTTGGCGACCACGAACCCCAAAAATCGTGAAGGTGAAATGACATTCGTCCGGGAGGATTGACACTAGCCGATCGGTGCATCGATCCGATTCGATGTCTGAAGACGCCAGGGAGGAACGCTGACCGAATAATTCTATCTCGGCACCGCTGCGCCCAGGCTTTGGAATCAACGACGCAGCCAGAGGGCGACGGCCTCGGTGCGATTCTCTACCCCCATTTTGGTGAAGACCGACGTGAGATAATTCCGAACGGTTCCCTCTCCGAGGCCAAGTGTGGATGCGATCTCCTTGTTGGTGTGTCCCTCGGCGAGAAGCGTGAGAATCCGCTGTTCCTGTGGCGAGAGTCGATCGGTACGGCCTCGCCCGTTGGCCTGCGCTGCGGACTTGGTGATTCCATCGCTTCGGGCTGCGCCGATGACCTTCCGCGCAATGATCGGATCCAGGATGGACCCGCCCGACGCCACACGAACGATCGAATTTGCGAGTTCGGTCTGATCGAAATCCTTGAGCAGGTAACCGTCCGCCCCCGCGCTGATGGCTTCGAGCACCAGTTGGTCATCGGCAAACGAGGTGAGCACCAGAACGGCGGGCGGTTCAGGAATTGCCTTCAGAAGCCTACAGACTTCGAATCCCGGCATGTCGGGGAGTCTTAAATCGAGCAGGACAAGATCCGGTCGAAGTGCCGTGGCAATGCGCACGCAGTCAGTGCCATTGGCCGCTTCTCCAACGATGGAGAGCCTCGGGTCATCGGCCAAGATGGTTTTTAGCCCGATGCGAACGACGGCATGATCATCCACGAGAAGAATACGAACTGTTTTTGTAGGGAGCGTCATGGATAGGATTTCTCCGGGATCTGATTCCGAAATGTATGAATCCAGCCGAGATTATCGTTTCGTTGATGATAATCCCTCTTTGGGCAAGGTGAAGTTAACTCGGAGACGGGTTCCCTGACCGGGAGATGATTCGATGGCTAGGCTTCCACCCAGCTCTGCTGCCCTCTCCCGCATCGTCAGCAGACCGAAGCCCGAGTAAGAGCGACTATTTGCATCAAAGCCTCGTCCATCATCTCGGATTTCCAACGTCCAACATTCTCCTGGGAGATCTGGATTGGCAGTTGGTTCAGTGTTCCTTTTGAGCGAAATCTGGATGCGTTGAGGTCCTCCGTGTCGAACGGCGTTCGACAGGGCTTCCCGGGTCACGTTGATCAATTGGATCACAACAGGGGGCGGCAGGGACTCTGCCGCCGTCTCCACCGAAAGCTCCGTGGAGATCGGCATTCCCTTTCGAAACCGCTCCAGCAGTTCCTTGGCGGTCTGGGAAAAGGTTCTCCGGCGTAGTTGTTCGTCTTTCAACGAGAGCAGTGATTCCCGGAGTTCCACAATGGCCTCCTGGACCAGTCGTTGTCCTTCCGCAATGCCGTGGGAGGACCTGGGATCCGGATCGCCCAGATGACGGTGGGCGTACTGGAGATGCAACCCCACCGCGTAGAGACTCTGGATCGTTCCGTCGTGCAGATTGCGTGACAACTGTTCCCGCTCTCGTTGAAGGGCTAACAGCTCCGCGTTCGCTGCACGAAGCCGTTCGGAAATCCGTGTCTCCCTCGCGCGGGCGCGAACTTGAACCCAAAGAATTGAGGTGCCCAGCAACGCGAACACTCCGCCGACCGCTGCGCTGATCCACGGCCACATCCAACGAGAGCCCGCTTCAAACCGTTCCGTACTCCAGAAATCAAGCCACAGGACGTGTTGGAAGCATGGAAGCTCCTCGGTTGTGGTGAACCGGGCGCTCGATCGAAAGTGCGTTTCCGGTAGGGGCACCGAACTGTCGAAGGCGAGATCGTGTCGATCCTCGTGGGAATCCCCGGTCCAGACTCGCACGCCCAGATGGGGCGGGGCTGCCTTCAGGGCCTCGATCAACCAACGGCTCAGGTCAATACTCGTGAATGCGACGCCAAAAATCGACGGGCCGGATCCCCACACGTAATTCGGAATTGGTCCCGAATCTCCCACTGCAGTCTGAATGCGGGGCGCGTAAATCCGGATTCCTCGAATGCGATGTCCATACCACGAGGCTGGCGCGATCTCCACGACTCCCGAAGAGACCAATCTTCCGTTTCCGATCGCCGACTCAATTCGAAGCGGCTCCGGTTGAATCGCCCGGCGGGCTGCGGATTCAGACATGGCGAGAAGATCCCTTCCGAGGATGGTGTGATTGCTCAGCCACAGTTGCGGAGCGAGGCGCCACGGTTGATACACGGCCACCGCAAGGCCAGTGTCTCCGCCCAGCCGTTCGGGATGAACTGTGTTTGGGCCGTTGGTCTCGGACCAGACCCGGAAGGGAAACCCATGCCGCTCGCTCAGGACCGCTTCAAATGCACCCAACCATTGCGAGGTCACCGGAAGCGCGAAGCCAATGCCAAGGAACCCTGGATAATCCGATTCCACACTTCGTGAAGCCGCCCAGAGCTGCCAGGAGTTCTGGTTCAGATTGGTTTGCGTCGACACCCAATCCCGCGTCGCCTGGGTGAGATCGCCGATCCTTCGAAGATCCGCGTCCAGCTTGCCCGCGAACCGCTGCGCCTCCTGGTGAAACTGCTGAGAATCCAATCGCTCTCCTTCGCATTCAATCATCCAACTGATCCATCCTGTCACCAGGAGTTCAGTGAGCAGCATTATCCAGATCCATCGAAATTGCGGAGCGGCCGCCTGCCTGAGAAACATTGCCAGCGATGCTGCGAATGCGCGGCGGACGGAAACGGCAATCAGAACCAAGCCCGTGGTCAGGAAGACCGGAAGGCCATAGCTCCAGAGCCGAGCTGCAGTCGTTGGACGAAAAAAGAGGGCCGCATAGTCGCCTCGTCGGAATTCTGCGAGCGTGCGGATTTCATCCTCCGACAAATCCCGGTCGAATAGCGTTACGTCTTCATACCGCGCCAACACCTGAGGGGCTGACCCTGGCCCAAGCGAAATCATCGCATTCTCGATTCCATCCTTGGAGCGAGATTCCTGCATCCCCACGGCGATTCCATCAATGTAGAAACGAAGCGAAGTGGAATCGGAAACCAAGGCCACGTGGCTCCAGTGCTTGAGGCGGCCTTGTATGAAGGTGGTCGTGGTCCTCCATTCCTCGCTCCACCGTGGTCCGTCGCCGGGGATCCCGGCCCAACGGATTGCCAGATGATCCCGGTTCCAGATCCACTGCATTTTGGAACCTGGCTCCGCAATCTCGGCGAGAACGGTTGCAACCTGGGCTGAGTCCAGACCGTCATGGGCGTCGAGCCAAACGCGGAACCCCAGGCTCCACTTGTCCACCCGCCGGTTCCAACGCCCCAAGCTAATCCTGGCTGCATTCCCGACTTCGAATACCGGCTTGCCCCCAACGTGACCGATTCCCGCCCGCCCGTGAAACGCCGGGCGCATGAACTGATCAGATCCACACCAGTTGGTTTTTCCGTTCCACCAGGCTACGGGATCAGTGGGCCAGTGTTTCGGAGGATGGGACAACCATTGGATCGCCCCCAACCACGCAAGCAGGAGTGCGATCCAGCAGGCCCAGACGGCTGCGCGCCAGCGCGGTTGGAGGGGTCGAGGGAGCCTCACTGGACTACAAAGATAAGATCGGGCTGACCTTTCCGTTCAGAACGCGTGGGTTTCGTTTCTGACGGGTTACCCTTGTCTGAATTGCGGACGTGATTTCCCGAGGGTCCGAATTGCTCATGCATTGAATTCTGTGAAGTCCACCCCGTGACACTGGAGGAGCATCCCGTCCCCGGTAGTGCCCTTCCTCCCGCTGAATGTCATAGGAGTTGGTGAAGGTTGTCACGCCGGTTAGCACATACCGGAGAAACCTCACCTTCCAATCCCTCCCAGTTTTGGGCCTCGACGCCTAGTGAACCCAGTTTCACCAAATCCGCGGTCCGCGAAAGAATTCTGAAAGATTGGGCAGAACACCGCCGTTCTTCCGTGCAGGCCATGCAATCTGCACTGCGAGAATTCAGTTCTATCGAATCCCGAACCAACGAACCCATCCGTTCGCGGGGGACGACCCAACGGGGTACCAGAAATGGAACACTCAATCGCTCCCATAGTGTCTCGTGTGGTTGCTCCCGACACGACGTGACAATTGATGGGACATCCGTCACTAGCCGGAGGGCGCTCATTGTAGCTAGTTGTTCTAATGCGTGGATGGAATCCACCTTTAACTCTCAAAAATTGACCGTACTCGGAAACCTAAAACGCATTGGGAACTCGAAAAAAGACCAATCCCCAAAGGCAATTTAGAATCGGGGCTGTAGCGACTGAATTCAACGCCTCTTTGCGCAATAGACTCACGATTCTCTAAGCACAACCGAAAACACCGAATGCACAGATTAAAAATGAAACAATTTCGCTCCAATCTCTCCGTCCTGCTTTCACTTTGCACCATGGGAACCGCCTTGGCGCAGAACCTCTTCCCAACCAAAGGATCTGTCGGAATTGGCACGTCACAGCCCACCAAGCTGCTGGATGTCAATGGTGACACTCGTGTCAATGGTTGGCTGTGGATGGATTCGCCGGAAACCACCGCACCGCGCATTCAGTCCACCAAGCAGCTGTTTTTGCAATCTGCCAACGACCAACCCATCATGTTGAATCCGTTCAATGGAGGGGGAGATGTCTATATTGGTGGTCCCCAGTCAAGGGTATCAAATCTGTTGATTCGCGGAAAGGTGGGGGTAGGAACGGATTCGCCACAAACCAAAGTCCACGTCGCTGGTGATGCTACAGTGGATGGTGAACTAAAACTGACTGGTTCCGTCGCCTCTGGATCAAGGGTAATCTCTAATCAACGGCTCATCCTTCAAACCCTGAACAATCAACCAATTGCGCTAAATCCATTCGACGGAGGTGGAGACATCAGTGTTGGGAAAAATCTCTTGGTCAACGGAAAGGTAACTTCGCAGACCCTTGAATTGACTAGCGATAGAAACCAGAAAACGAAACTCGAGTCCGTATCGGCGGTCGAGCTTCTAGTTAAAGTCGCAGCACTTCCTTCCTTCAGTTGGGTCTTTACGAATTCACCAACAGTTAAGCACATCGGACCAATGGCTCAAGATTTCAGAGCTGCATTCAATCTGGGTGAGGACGAAAAGCACATAGCGGCCGGAGATGGGATCGGGGTCGCTCTTGCTGCGATCAAAGGATTGCATGAACTCGTAGTGGAAAAAGACTCGCAGCTCCGCACGCTTGAAAAGCGACTTGCAGATCAGGAGAGATCGCTCGCTGAGCGTCTCGCAGTGATCGAAAAGGCAATTGGAAGAGAGAATGTCTCCCGGGGAACAGCGCCCAGCAAAAACAATTGAGAACGAACAATCCTGTTTGCTGCGCACGGCCAGAAACGCAGATCAACCTCGGTAGCAAAGAACAATTCTACTAAGAAACTATGGACGTACCACCGATAAACGACAGACCGCGTGCAGGTGGATTTCGAGGGCATCGGAATCTCAGTTCTATGGGTCTTCTTCGGACTGTTTCTGCATTAATAGCGGTTGGGATTGAACTAATATCCACCTTGGAGGCAATCGGTGCCAACGTCTCCGCGGGGACACTCACTAACTCATATGGAGTCGCAAACAGCTACTCTGCAACCAATCAGATATCCGCAATAAAGGATGCTCGCCAGGCTGGCATTGAGGTAGAACTGCATCCTGACAGCGGGCTTCCTATGACTGTCAGAGGAGCCGATCTGTCCGCATTCGGACCCTATAGCACAATAAAACGATCCCTGGTCCAGGGAAGAAATACAGTTGAGGCTAGGGCAGTTTTGGTCATGGAGAATCTCTCCAAAATATATGGCGTGAAAAACGCCGCCGATGAATTTCGTGGAAAAAGCGAGGACACTGATTCGCTAGGATATCAACATATTAGGTTGGATCAAACTTTCCGTGGTCTCTCTGTATTCGGGGGGGGAGTTACGGTGCACTTTAATCAGGAACTCAAAGCCTATCAAGTATCAGGAACATACATACCAGATATTGAAATTAGTTTGGTTCCGAAAATTAATGGAGAGCTCGCCACTAAATTGGCAAAGCAGTATCTTCACTCAGTAAGTGAAACCGGAAGTCCCACGCTGAGCGCTCGCGAGCTTGTGGTATTTGCCCTCAATAGTATCCCTCGTTTAGCTTACGACATAACCCTTGTTAATGACGTTGAAGCGGGAAAACCTTATAACTGGCGCTTCTGGATTGATGCAGTATCAGGAGAAATAATACGTCGCTATAACGATATTGAGGAAATCAATCCTCCAAGCGGAAACGGTTCGCTGGCGAGTGTTTCTGGGCGAGTCATTGATGGCGAAGGCGGGCAATCCGTTGAAATAGCTGGCTGGCGGGAAAGTAATGGAACGTTCTATCTCTATAACCCAGCGCGCCATTGGTTGATCTTTAACATGGCGGAAGGAGGGTACATTGATAGTTCAACCTAGGCCTATCGAAGCATTTCTGATTGGATCCCTACCGATCCAGTGGAAATCTCGATGGCAAAAAATGTGGATACTGTGCAAAGATACTTTTCAGAAGTTCATGGAAGGAATAGTTTTGACAATAATGGTGCTGTCGCACGGTTCAATATTCATGACAGTGTCGACAATGCGTTTTGGGAGCCGAGTAAAAAGCAGTTCTATATGTCTGATTCTTCGGATGGTGGCTCATTCGTTACTCTGGATGTGTGTGCCCATGAGTTTACTCATGCAATCACACAGCATACTGCAGGATTGGTCTACCTAGGAGAAGCTGGAGCGATCAACGAATCGTTCTCTGATGTTTTTGGAACCATTGTGGAATTTTTTGCACAGCCTGATGGTCGAGGATTTTACCCCGGGAAAGCTTCTGGCGCCGCAGATTGGTTGATTGGAGAAGATCGGGTTAGTCGCGGGATTGGCCTAAGGGATCTTAAATCGCCGCTAGAGAGAGGTGATCCGAGCCGTTTTCGAGGTACTTTTTGGTCTGACCCATTGTCAGACCGTGATCACGGGGGTGTGCATAGTAATTCTGGGGTTCAAAACCACATGTTCTATCTTTTGTGCGAGGGTGGAACCGGTATTAATGATGGAATCTCGTACTCAGTTAAGGGCATTGGAATTACGAACGCTGCACGCTTAGCCTTCAGGGCGCTTACCGTTTATTCTAGGGCGACGGATGACTATCACGCTGCGCGTTCAAGGTGGTTGGCTGCGGCGAAGGACCTTAATCCTCTGTGGGTCGAAAGCGTGGAGGCTGCATGGTTTGCGGTCGGGGTTGCTAAAGAACTTGATTTGAGTGTGGCGTTGGATGCTAGTAATCTTAGTTGGGTTTCTGGAGGTGAGAATAGATGGGTAGGGGACTTAGTAACAAGTCGTGACGGTTTGGGTTCTGCGCGAAGCGGTCCGGCTCCGGACAATGGTGAATCTCGAATTGAGACCACAATCACGGGCCCCGGGACGCTTAGCTTTTGGTGGAAAGTGTCATCAGAGTATAATATGGATTTTCTCCGTAACGGTGTTGATGGGGTGGAGGTAGGGCGAATTACAGGGGAGGTTGACTGGCAGCCGCGTGTCTACCAAATCGGGCCGGGAGTTCACAAAATCTGGTGGCAATATGTAAAAAATCGATCTGACAAGAGAGGGCTTGATTCAGGTTGGTTGGATCAAGTGATCTTTGATACTCGTGCCCCAGATCTTTCGGAAGTGTATGTTGATTGGAGAAATAAGAACCCGAATCCCGACGGGACAATCTCCAAGCCATATCCTAGTTTTGAACTTGGATATAATAGGCTTGCTGATCGTGGGGTTATGAAAATTCGGTCGGGAAAATACTATTACCCCCAACGTAGCATGGTCAAGCAGCTACGTCTAGATTCGTATGATGGTAAGGTGGTGGTCGATGTGATGCCGGCCTCCAATGGGCAAGGTGCTGGAACGGAGGTTCCGGTTATTGCGCAGACTTACCTTGATCAGGAGGGTTTGTTGAGGATTAGTTTTGCGACTGTGCAAGGAAGCGTGTATAGGGTAATTACGTCTACGGATTTAAAGAGCTGGGAGATCCTAAGTGAGTTCATTGCGGAATCGGAGGAGTTTGATTACACTTTGCAGTTGAAACCAATTGGGAGTAACGGTGACTTCGAGCGTGATCGCACTAACGAGACCGGAGATCAAACGCGGTACTATCAGATAGTTGTTGTTGAGTGATAACTATTGTTTTCGGCTCTGTACTAGCAGTTCATTGAAAAACCCGAAGATTCTAATGAATCGTGGTTTTCGTTGTTCGTCTGAATTGAATGCGTGGAGCTGTTGATCCTCAGGCCGATATGTTCTGCCTGATTTCTCCTGAAAGCCGGGTCCTGAAGGACCATCCGCTGCGCCGGATCAAGGTCTTGGTGGACGCCGCCCTCAAGGACTTGTCCCCGCTCTTCGATGAGATGTACGCGAGCGAAGGTCGCCCCTCGATCCCGCCCGAGCGGTTGCTCAAGGCTAAGGTTCTCCAAGCCCTCTTCACCATTCGCAGCGAAGCTGTCCTGATCGAATT